>JBLNEW010000054.1:0-47241 GCA_050263095.1 Deltaproteobacteria bacterium
TAACCCCCATGACAATCCCCCCCGGGGCGCCCCCCTCCCACCTGCTCCACATATATTTCCTCAAGGCGCTTCTTGACCGGAACGCACGAGACGACCAGCGATCCCGCCCGGCGGAACTCGTCGATCCACCGGTTGGCCTCCGCCGGGTCCGCGGACCTCAGGACGAACGCATTCCCCTGGAGGGACCCGGTCCCCTGAGGAAGACCCGCCCCGGAAATCCACTCCGGCGGCGGGAGAGGAGAAAAGACGATCTCGACGTACTGGACTTCCCGACCCATCAGTTCCTCCACCGAACCTTCGGCGACCTTCCTGCCCCGGTGGATGATGATTACCCGGTCGCATAGCGCCTCGACGTCCGAAATTATGTGGGAACTGAAAAATACCGTCTTCCCTGCCGCCTTCAGTTCGCGGATTATGTCCCTGACCTCCATCCGCCCCATGGGATCCAGCCCGGACATCGGCTCGTCGAGAATAACCAGCTCCGGATCGTGCAGCAGCGCCTGCGCAAGCCCGAGGCGCTGCATCATCCCCTTGGAGTATTTACGTATAGCGGTCCGGCCCGAATCCCCGATGCCCACGCGGCCGAGCATGGCGCGGGACCGGTCGGCTATTTCGCCGCGGTCGAGCCCGTTAAGATGTCCGCAAAGGCCCAGGAACTCCTCCCCGGTCAGGTACTCGTAGAAGTACGGCTGTTCGGGCATGAACCCGATCCGGCGGCGTGACTCCGGCCGCAGACCGGCTTCCTGCCCGAAAATCGTCACCTGCCCGGCATCCGGGAAGGCGAGCCGGTTGATGATCTTGATCGTCGTGGTCTTTCCGGCGCCGTTGGGCCCGAGAAAACCGACGATCTCGTTCCTGCGGACCGCGAGCGTCAGGTCCGTGAGGACCTGCACGCGCTTCCGCCAGAATCCCGTCGGGTACGATTTCGAAACTCCCGACACTTCGATCATGGAGACGTTCCCGTTCATTTCGCCCGAAATACCTTCAGACGCCCGGTCATCCGGCTGCTCCTCACGCCGCCGTCGCCTGAAAGAATGTACTCCCCCCCGTGCGGCTCCGCCGGCAATCTCCGCAAAATGCCGGAACGGACGAGGTCGTATGCCTGCTCCGGGTATTCGCCGAACCGCTCCCGATAGGCCGCCGCCGCGCGTTCAAGGTGCTGTATGTCCCGCTCCGCGATCACCTCGAGCAGCCGCTTCCTAAGAACGTCCCGGCGGGCCGGGTCCGTCTCCTGCTTCTCCATTTCCGCCAGGAAGGCCAGCGCCGTCTCCGGTTCCCTCCCCTCCGAGAACATCCGCGTCGCCAGCATCGGAAGATACGGAGGGCTTCCCGGGAGGCGTGAAGCCGCCTCCAGGGCCCTTCCCCCTTCGGAAGGATCGCCCATGGAAAAGTATCGGATATATCCGACATAAAAAGGGAACCGCCAGTCGCGCGGATGGGCCTTCATTCCCCGCTCGAGAGTCGCAAGCGCCGAATGGGCATGGTCCGGGGAATCCCCCAGGACCAGGCCGCCAAGCAGATAAGGAACAGTGAATCTCGGATCGAAGCGATTTACGGTCTGGATCAGGACGTCGAGCCGATCGTAGTCTGCGCGGGCCATGCGAAGGGAACCCGCCACCTGGACCGCTTCCAGCCATTCCAGGTCGGCCAGCAGGTTCCGGAATCCGAATGCGAGCGCAGGCCTGCGGCTTATCTCCAGGAGCAGTCCCGCGCTATGCGCGCCCCGTTCGATCTTCCGCGCGGCGGGAGATCGCTGGCGGACGATTTGTGCGGAGAGGAGAGCGGACAGGACCAGGAAAAGCAGGGGGAGAAACCAGAGCGCCGCTCTTGCTTGGGCTGTCATTTACCGAGCTTGGACCTCAAGGCCTGGACTCGTTTCTCCACCATCTTACCATCCAGTTCCACGAATTCCTTTTCATAAGATTCGACGGCCCGGTCCCGGTAGGCGGAGTGCACGCGCAAGGCGTTGTCGTAAGCGGCAAGCGCGGCGCCGGCATCCTCGTTCTCCAGCAGCTCCGCGAGCAGGAGCCATCCCTTGACGAATCTCGGCTCGTCCTCGAGCGCAGATTCGATAAGGGTCCGCGCCTCCGACGGCCGCCCCGACCTCGCCAGGAACGACGCCTTCAGGTACCGCAGGTCCGCGCCGTGCGGATTGAGCGCAATGCCCCGATCGTATGATTCCGAGGCGGATGCCAGGATACTGGACCTGCCCGGCTCCGCGAAGTGGTCCGCAGCCTTCGAATAAAGATACCCCAGCCGCGCCGGGTATCGATAATCCTTGGGATTGCGCAGATAGGCTTCCTGCTCCATTTCGATCGCCCCGATCAGATGATCCTTGCCCTTGCCGTCCTCGTAAAGCCGGTATCGCGCCGCGGAGGCGGAGTCCGGGTACGTCGCCCGCCAGGGATCCGTCGCGGCCGCTCGGGCAAACGACCCGTTCGCCTCCTCCATCCTTCCCGCCCGGAAGGCGGTCGACCCGAGATCGTCCAGCACCGTGCCGGCATACGTCATTCCCGAATACGCGACAAAAAGCCCGAGCAGAACGATGCACAGGCCTTTCGTCACGGCCCGCATGGGAACTTCCCTTTCCATCAAGGGCTGCCATAGGCGCCCCGCGACGATCGCCAGCGCGGCAGCGTTGATCAGGAGCAGGCCGAACACGTGATAATTGTACTCGAGGAAGGAGTGAAGGAAAGAGGCAAACAGCACAGCGATCGCCGAAAGGACGACGGGGTCCCGCCGTGAAAGGGCGCGGCGCAGGGAAACGAGACCCGCAGCCCCTAGCCCCAGGAAGCCGATCATTCCGGGCAAACCCAGCTCCGACAGCACGGAGAAGAATTCGCTATGGGGAGTTCGCGCGGCCTTGGCGTACCGGATGATAGATCCCTCGACGGGATCGCGGACGATGTGCCAGTAATACTTGAAGTGCCCCACCCCCACGCCGAAGGGATTCTCCAGGAAGATGCGAACCGATGCCTTCCACATGTTGATCCGCTCGAAGGCGAACGGGTCGCCCCTTCCGAGAAAACGATCCTGCAGCGGGCTGGGGACAAGCAGGACCGCCGCGACGACGACGGCGACCGACACCGCGGCTTTCCGCCAACCGACCCGGTCCGCCAACAGGAACGCCCCGATCGTCGCCGCCAGAAGAAAGCCTCCCCGGGACCGCGTCAGCCCGATGCCGGCGAGGAACAGGAAGACAAGCGCGAGGGATCCGGCTTTTCGCGGCACCCCGCCATTCTCCCACCGCCCCCAGTACCACGCCGCCGCGACAGCGTACACCAGGAACTCGGCAAGGAAATTCGGATTGGCGAGCGTCCCGTACGGCCGCCCTTCCCCCTGTACCGCTTTCTGAAAGATGGCAACGAGGACCTGGATGACGGCGGATGCCAGAAGCAGGAAACCGGCCGCCGCCGGAAACCGGTCCCCCGTCGCGGGCAGCGCGCGCAACAGGACATATAGAACGAGGGCGGCGGTATGGTGGAGGAACCATTGATAGGCGATCCACCGGTACCCCCCCCGCGCCAGCGACAACGCCCCCAGCAACCACAGGAACATGACGATTGCGTCGATGACGTTGATCCGGATCACAGGACTTGTGCATCGGAGGAGGAATGCGCAGAAAAGCAGGAACAGGCCCGCCCGGATCGCGAAGGTGGCGAGCGGCCAATCGCCCCCGTCGCCGAAGATCCCCAGGCAAAGAATAAAAAGAAGGGGGGGCGCGAAGGCGCCCCCCGATGGTCTCCCGTTTTTTTCTCCGGGATTATTACACGTCATTCTGGGTGTTGATCAGGTTGTTCGCGTCATTGATGATCCAGCAGTCGGTGTTGGTATCGCTGTCGATGTTGCCAACCGCCCCGGCGGTGAAGGTTGACGCGGCCAAGCCGGGGGTCTCCCCGCCGTTGCCTGTCCATACCGCCGTGAAGCCCGTCAGGTCCGCTCCCTTCTCCAGCGAGGTGGCGCCGGTGACCGCCCCGGTCAGGGTATAGTGGTAGCGGGACGTGCCTACCGGTTCCCAGTTCGCGGCATTGAATCCGCTGTACGCGTTGTTCTCGCCGAAGTAGCCGGTCTCGGCGGTGTAGATCCCCTTCAGGTTGGTCTTCGCCTCGGACTGCTTCGACTTCGCCTGGAACTTGAGGAAGTTCGGGATGGCGATAGCCGCGAGGATTCCGATGATCGCGACGACGATCATCAGCTCGATCAGGGTGAATCCCTTTTTCCCTTTCAACATGAATTTCTCCTTTCCCTGCGGGTTAAAAAAATTTTCCTGACTGCACTAAAAGCAATCTGCATGCCACATTCGCTAGCTCAGGTCATCCACGTCGACGGATAGAATTTTCCTGTCGTTTATATGCCAGACATCGATGATGCCGTCCGAGTCGATATTCCCCCAGCCGTATGCGGAAAACCCCGTAGTTGTTGCGGAAGGCGTCGCCGCGCCCGGCATCGGGTTCGAGGCGATGGCCTTGCCTTCAGTCCCCGCTCCCACGGAAAATGTATAGAAATAGATCGTGCCTTCCGGCTTCCACCGTATCGTCGTGAAATCATTACTGAAAGTATTGTATTCTCCGAACCATGAAATTTCGGCTTTGTAAATCGCCTCGAGGTTGTACTTCACCTCGGAACGGCGGGTTTTTCCAACGAATTTCAGGAAGTTCGGGATGGCGATCGCGGCCAGTATGGCGATGATCGCCACCACGATCATGAGCTCGATAAGCGTGAATCCTTGGTTTTTCCTCATTATTCGCCTGTCCTTTCAGGAATCCGGCGATTCACGGAACAACAGTCAAGCAGGATCCGTGCCTTCACTCGATTCCATGTTTGTCCAGGCGATATCGCATCGAACGGAAAGAGATATTCAGGAGTTTCGCAGCCTCGGTCTTGTTCCCTCCGGCGCGCTCAAGGGCCTTTAGAAGGAGATCTTTTTCCAGTCTGTCCACTACGGCATCCAGTGAGGCACCCTCCACGTCGAATATCTCCGGGTAGGCCGGAGCAATCGACTCGCGGGAACTGTCAATTTTCGTCACATTCGGGGGGAGGGAAGCCATGGATATGACATCTTTTGTCTCTATGATCGTCGCCCGCTCCATCACGTTTTCCAGTTCCCGCACGTTCCCCGGGTAGTCATATGCCATCAGCGCACGCATGGCTTCGCCGTCAATCCTTGCGACCGGCTTCCCCATCTGTTTCGCGAATTTTCCCAGGAAGTGCATGGCCAGGACCGGCACGTCCTCCCTCCTCTCGCGCAGGGGGGGCACGGTGATCTGTATGACGTGGAGCCGGAAGTAAAGGTCGTCCCGGAAACGCCCCGCCTTCATTTCCTCCTCGAGGTCCCGCTTGGATGCGGATACGATCCTCACGTCGATGTTGACGTCCTCGTTTCCGCCGATCCTCCGGAACGAACGCTCCTGGATTGCCCGCAGCAGCTTGCTCTGCATGCTCGACGGGATTTCGCCGACCTCGTCCAGGAACAGCGTTCCATGGTGGGCGGCTTCGAAAAGACCACGCTTGGTCTGCACGGCGCCGGTGAACGCCCCCCGCATGTGCCCGAACAGCTCGCTCTCCATGAGCGTCTCGGGTATGGCTGCGCAGTTGATGGCCACGAACGGGGATTCCTTCCGCTCGCTGCGGCAGTGAAGCGCCGACGCGATCAGCTCCTTGCCGGTCCCGCTTTCCCCCAGGATCATCACGTTCGCGTTCGTGGGAGCGACCCTGTCGACCAGCTCGTAGATCCTCAGCATCGCGTCGCTGCGCCCGACGATCCCCTCGAAAGACGATTTCCCCTGGACCTCCTCGCGGATGGCCCTGCGCCTCTCCACGGCGACATCCCTGGTGGCAAGCGCCCCCTGGATCAGGCTGCGCAGGTCCTGGTTGCTGAACGGCTTGACTATGTAGTTGTAGGCTCCCTGCTTGATGGCCTCGACCGCCCCCCCGATCGTGGCGTAGGCGGTCATCACTATCACCTGGGTGGAAGGGGTCCTCTGGATCGCCGATCGAATTACCTTGAGCCCGTCGTCCTCCGCGGTCATCCGCATGTCGGTCAGGACCAGGTCGTAGACGTTTTCGTCTATCGCCTTCTCGGCCTCGGCCAGCGACGCGGCGAGATCGACCTCGTATCCTTCCTTCTGCAGGAAGAGCTTGAGGAACTTCCGCAGGCTCTGCTCGTCGTCGACTACGAGGACGTATGCTTTCAACCCGTCACCCCGCCGCGTTCAGCGCGTCGTCGGGCAGCTTCCCCTTGCACCCCTTGCGCGCGCACACTATTTCGCTCTTTCCTCCCTTTCTCACTTTCTCCGCCATCGCGGTGTAGCCGCATTCGGGGCACGTCAATGCCAGCAGACGGTTCCACGAGGCGAACCTGCACTCGGGAAAACGGGAACAGCTGTAAAAGAGCTTCCCCATGCGCGACGCCCTTTCCGCGATCTCACCCTCCCGGCACTCCGGGCACGTTACGCCGATCGCGTACGGCCGGCTATGCCTGCACTCGGGATACCCCGAACAGGCGATATACCGCGCCCCCTTCCATCTCCGGACCACCATGGGCTTGCCGCACTTGTCGCACGCGACTCCGGCCTCTTCGTCGGGGAGCATCTCGATCTTCCCCTCGGCTGTTTCACGGAAATTCGCCGTGTTCCGGCATTCAGGGTAGTTCCGGCAGGCGAGGAACCTCCCGGCCCGGCCGAACCGTATCACCATCTCGCCGCCGCATGCCGAGCATGGAATGCCGGTGGCGATAAGCTCGTCCTTAACCGTCGGCATCGAGAGCCTTGCCCTCTCCAGCTCCTCCGAAAACGGCTGGTAGAAATCGTTTAATGCCATTGAAAGGTCGCGCTCGCCTTCCTCTATCTGGTCCAGCTCTTCCTCCATCCTGGCGGTGAACGCCACGTCCATTACCCTGGGAAAGCTCTCCTCCAGGAGCCCGGTTACGATGAGCCCAAGCTCCGTCGGCTGGAATTTTCCCTCACCGAGCCTCACGTAACCGCGGTCCTTGATGGTCTTCACTATGGAGGCGTACGTGGATGGCCGTCCGATACCCTGCTCCTCCAGCTCCTTGATCAGCGAACTCTCCGAGAAGCGGGGAGGAGGCTGTGTGAAATGCTGCGCACCGATCATCTCGTTAAGCTCCAGGCGCTCCCCTTCCGAAAGCGCGGGAAGCAGATTCCCGTCCCCCTTCTCCTCCCCGTCTCCGTTCTCGCCTTCCTTCCGGCCCGGCGCTTCATCGCCGGCGGCGCCGGCCCCGCCCTGTCGCCATTCCCCGTTCGACCCGTCCTGGTACACCTCGAGGTATCCCGGGAATTTGGGAACCGAGCCGGTGGCGCGGAAGAGGTAGCCTTGCCGGGGACCGCCTGGAGGGTCGCACAGTATATCGATCGCGGTCTGCTCGAATTCCGCAGGAGTCATCTGGGAGGCCGTGAAACGGTTCCAGATCAGGGTGTAGAGCCGGTGCTGGTCACGGGACAGGATCGGCTTGAGCGTATCCGGCGTGAGCTCCATGGACGTCGGGCGGACCGCCTCGTGGGCGTCCTGCGAGGTTTTCCGGTTCTTGTACGTGTTGGGCGCCTCCGGAAGGTAGGCCTCCCCGTGGACCGCGAGTATGTAGCCTCTCACGGCTTCGAGCGCCTCGTCCGCAACGCGGACGGAGTCCGTACGCATGTAGGTGATGAGCCCGACCAGGCCTGCCCCCGGTATGTCGACGCCCTCGTAAAGTGACTGGGCAACCATCATCGTCTTGTAAGGCGGCATCCGCAGTGCCCTTGCCGCCTCCTGCTGAAGCTTGGAGGTGGTGAACGGCGACGGGGCTGACCGCCGCCGGAGTTTTTTCCTTATCTCCCGCACGGTGAACGGCCCGTTTTCCACGGCCTTGCGCAGGGAGAGCGTCTCCTGCTCGGTCTTGAGACGCACCTTCTCGCCGCCGACTTCCATCAGCTTCGCGACGAAGGGCGGCGGAGCGGCCCCCGCCAGGCGGGCGGAGAGCGACCAGTATTCCTCCGGGATGAACGACTCGATTCCCCGTTCCCTTTCGCACACGATCTTCACTGCAACCGACTGGACCCGTCCCGCCGAAAGCCCTCGGCGGACCTTGGTCCACAGAAGCGGGCTAAGCGTATAGCCCACGAGGCGGTCCAGGATTCGCCGGGCCTGCTGGGAATCGAACTTGCTCCTGTCCAGGGGACGGGGATTCTCCATGCCCTGCGTGATGCCCTTCCGCGTGATTTCGTGGAAGAGGACGCGGTGGATCTCCGGATGCGGCTCGGGCGTTGCCTTCGCTTTGGTCTTCCCTTTCGCCTTCTCCTTCGCCTTTTTCTTTTTTCCGTTGCCGGATTGAATCGCGTCGGCGATATGCCACGCGATAGCCTCCCCTTCGCGGTCAGGGTCCGGAGCGAGGTAAACGGCCTTGGATGCGCGGGCGGCTTCGACGATCTCGCCCAGCACCTTTTTCCTCTCCTTTATTACGACATAGGTGGGAGCGAACCCGCTTTCGACATCCACGCCCAGGCGGCTTTTAGGCAGGTCCTTCACGTGGCCCATGGATGACAGAACCTGGAACCCCTTACCCAGTATCTTCTGTATCGTCTTGGCCTTGGCGGGCGACTCGACGACGACAAGCGACTTGGCCATCCTTCCTCCAAAACCGGAATTGCGGGCAATGCCCTAGTTAGCGGACATTTTTTTATAATAGTCCCCCGCGCTTCTTTCAAGCAATTTCCTGAACTCCATTTCAAGGAGGCAGGGCAGAAGCTCGGAAGCCGGGATGCCGAGTGCCTCGGCGATCTCGCATGCGTGGCGCGGCCTCGAAAGGAAAGCCAGGATCCGCATCTCCCTTTCGTCCTCCTGCGGACGGCGGCGTGCCCACCCCAGCGCAGCGGCGACGTCACCTGAGCAGGTCACCGGTTCCGCCCCTTCCCGGATCAGCCGGTTGCTGCCGGCCGTGTGGGGGAACAGGGGATTTCCGGGCACGGCCATGACCTCCCTGCCCTGGTCCAGTGCAAGCCCGGCGGTTATCAGGGCTCCGCTGCGTGTCGGAGCCTCGACCACCACTACCCCCCGGGAGATCCCGCTTATAATGCGGTTCCTCGCCGGGAAATGCCGCTGACGGGGAGGGGTCCCCGGGGGATACTCGGATAAAAGCGCCCCCTGTTCCAGGATCCGCTCCCGCAAACGGCCCGCCTCCGGGGGATAGACGACATCCGCACCGCAGCCGAGCACCGCGACGGTTTTTCCGCCCCCCCGCAGGGCGCCTTCGTGGGCGGCCGAGTCGATCCCGCGCGCCATTCCGCTTACCACGGTCCAGCCTTCGGCCGCCAGGTCGCGCGCAAGCTCGCCGGCGAACTGCCTTCCGTGCTGCGTTGGAGCCCTGCTTCCGACAAGCGCGACGGAATCCTCCAGCGGGACGTTTTCCCCCGCAAGATAAAGCAACAGCGGAGCGTCCGGGAGGTGGCGCAGCGCATCAGGGTAGTCTTCGGAACCGAGCGGGACAACGCGAATGCCCGCCTTCGCGCAGGCATCCCTGATGCCCATTGCCCGGTCGGCGGCATCGCCCGACGTCAGCGCTTCGACGGCTTTCCGGATTATTCCCTGCCCGTCGCCTCGAGGCACGCCCGGAAGAGGCGGGGTGCGATGCGCAATGCACAGTCGCCGAAGATGGCGGGACGTAAATCCCTCCACCTGGCTCAAGCGCAAAAGTATGTCGACAGGTAACGTTTCTTTCGTCATTCGGACCGCAGCCGTGAAAGTCTCCTTCAAGGCTTGGGTCCGATCAAAACCCGTGCCGGGGATATCGTCCCCGCCCCCCTTTTACTGCATGACCCCTGCTGTCCCCCTGACCGCGGTCACTCCGGGGGGAAACGACTGCGTGCTTTTTTCGACATAGGCCGTCGAGAATTCCTGCGAAACGCGGACTACGACCGCCTGGCCGACTTCGACGCTTATTCCCGGTTCCCTGGCGGAAAGGGCCGAGGGCGTCCCGCCGCCCTCTATCAGCCGGAAAACATTGCCCACCTCGATCCCCGCGCCGGAACCAGCGTCCAGAAAGACGAATGTACCGGCGGCGAGCTCCTCGTTCTCCCACTGGCCGGAAATGACGTAGGCCTTGAGCCCCGCGGCTCCGGGAGAAATGGGAACCGGAACGTATGAAGGGATCTCCTCGCTAAGCTGGTCTTCCCTGCTCAAGTCCTCGAACGATTTCCTGACCACTCCGACCGCCTCGCCGCCTTCCTTCCCCTTCACCTGCACCAGCCCGACCAGGTACCTGGCGTACCCGGAAACGGACCTGCCGGTCCTGGCATCGATCGGCCCCCGGACGCGATATACCCCCAGGAGCTGCCCGGCGGGGATCTCCTTGGCCACTTCGAGGAAAACCCTGTCTCCCTCGGAGAACGCCACCTTGGGCTCCTCGGCAGCGCGGATGCGACCGATACCCTTGGGCGCATCTTTGAGAAACTCGCCCGCCCGTACGAATTCCGACGGCGTGATGTCCAGAATCCGCACCACGGGAGCGGCTTCCGGCTGCTTCGCTGCCGAAGGCGCAGGCGGGGCCTCCGCCTCCGCCGTCACCTCCGCCTCTTCCTCCATGGCTTCCTCGGCTGGGAACTCGTACTCCTTCGGCGGCGGCGCGAAGATGACGATGCTGATTCCAGGATATATATAGTGCGGATTGGTGAGGAACCTGTTCTTTTCCCAGAGGTCCGGCCATTTCCAGGGAGTGCCCAGGTATTTTGCGGAGAGGTCCCAAAGGGTATCCCCTTCAGCGACGGTGTGAACGAGGCCTTCCGGGTAGGATGCCGGCCCTTCGGGGGAGCCTGCCTGGGCGAATGCCCCGACGGGATTGGCAAGGAACGCGACAAGAATCGCCAAGACCGAGAGAACCGCTGCCCGTCCTTTCATCTTGAACACCTCGCATCCGCCCCGGCGATGGGGGGTTTAATTATATCTAATTTATGCTAAATATCGCTCATTATGAAGAAAACTACAGTTCATTTTAAGCGAAGTCAAGGTCATTCTGCGCCGTCCGCCGCTCCTTTCCACTCGAGATGCAGGAAAACCTCCCTGTTCCCGCTCGGGCCCTTCACGCGGCTCTCGGATTTCCCCATTACCGAAAACCCGAGTCCCGCGGCGATATCCGCCACGGCCCGCACCGCCTCCTGACGCCTGGCCTCGTCCCTTACTACCCCCCCCTTGCCTACCGACGCCCTCCCAGCCTCGAACTGGGGCTTGACCAGCGCGAGCACGACCGCCGAAGGCTTGAGGAATACGCGTACAGGCGGCAGGATGTGGCGCAGCGAGATGAAAGAGACGTCGACCGTTGCCAGCTCCACCTTTTCGGGCAGCAGTTCCGCGGTCGCGTATCGGAAATTCACCTTCTCCAGGACGACGACCCGCGGGTCCTTCCGCAGCCGGTCGTCGATCAGCTTCTCCCCCACGTCGACGGCGTATACCCTCGCCGCTCCACGCCGGAGAAGACAGTCGGTGAACCCCCCCGTCGACGCGCCGACGTCCAGCGCCGTTTTCCCGACGCAGGAAATTCCGAAATCGTCCAGCGCCCCGTCGAGCTTCATTCCGCCGCGGGAAGCAAACGGACGGGGGGCGGGCGACAGGGAGACCGCCTGGTCCGTCCTGACCGGCGCGCCGCAGCGCGTGACTACGGCGCCGTCGAGAAGCACCCGCCCGGAAAGGATCAGGCCCTGGGCCTTCGCGCGCGTTTCGGCCAGGCCGCGCGCGACCAGCGCGGCGTCCAGGCGGTTTCGGGGAGCCTTCTTCGGGGAAAGGTCAGACAATCCTTTCAAGCCTGGACCGGATGCCGTTGAACAGCGACGGCAGGAACGTCTTTGCATGCCCGAACATGCGCAGCGTCTCGGCGACGATCGCCTCGGAACTCAACCCGTGCCGCTCGCGCAGCTCGTCCTGGGCGCCGTGCTCGACGAAAGTGTCGCGGACGCCCATCCGGCGGAAATGCTGCGGGTGCTCTCCGTGCTCTTCGAACATCTCCAGAACGGCGCTTCCGAATCCGCCCGCCAGCACGTTCTCCTCCACCGTAAGGACGCGCCCTGCCCGGTGCGCCAGCGGCAGGATGAGCCCCGCGTCGAGAGGCTTGACGAATCTCGCGTTCACGACCGCGGCGGATATCCCCCGCTTGCGGAGCTCCTCCGCCGCGAGCAGCGAAGGCGCCACGGTCGCCCCCACCGCCAGGATCAGCATGTCCTTCCCCTCGAGAAGGAGTTCCCCCTTCCCCCATTCGATCGGCTCCGCCGTGTCCTGCCCCACCGTTCCCGTCCCGCGCCCCCTCGGATACCTTATCGCGGCCGGCCGTCCCGCCGCGACGGCGGCGCGCAGCATCGCGGGGAGCTCGGCTTCGCACGCCGGGGCCATGACCGACAGGTTGGGGATGTGCCGCAGGAACGAAAGGTCGAACAGACCCTGATGGGTCGCCCCGTCAGCGCCCACGATGCCGCCGCGGTCCACCGCGAAGACGACGGGCAGGCCCTGGAGGCAGACGTCATGGATGATCTGGTCGTAGGCGCGCTGGAGGAACGTGGAATAGATTGTGACCACCGGGATCTTCCCCTCGCGCGCCAGTCCCGCCGCGAACGTGACGGCGTGCCCCTCGGCGATCCCGACGTCGAAGAACCGGTCGGGGAACGCGTCACGGAACTTCGATAGGCCGGTCCCGCTGCACATCGCGGCCGTAATGGCCACCACCTTGTGATTCTCCCTGCCGATCTCCACGATCGCATCGGCGAAAACGTCGGTAAAGGTCGGCGCCGCCAATCCTCCGTTCCCCTTCCCGGTCGACGGGTCGAAGGCGCCTACTCCGTGGAAATATTCCGGATTGGCCTCGGCCGGCGGATACCCCTTCCCCTTCGCGGTCACCACGTGTATCAGCAGCGGCCCCTCCAGGTTGGACAGGTTCTGGAAAGTGGCGAGGAGATCCTCGATGTGGTGGCCCGATATGGGGCCGACGTACGTGAACCCGAGCTCTTCGAAGAGCAGCCCGGGCACTATGAATCCCTTCGTCAGCTCCTCGGCCTTCTTGCCGATGCGGGCCATGATATCGCCCCTCGGCATCGACTTCAGCAGGTTCTCGACGCGCTTCCGGAACGAGGTGTAGAACTTTCCCGTCATGATCCGGTTCAAATACCCGGACAGCGCGCCGACGTTCTGCGATATAGACCACTCGTTGTCGTTCAGGATAACGATCAGGTCGCGCTTCTGGTGCCCGGCCTGGTTCAATCCCTCGAGCGCGAGGCCCGATGAGAGCGAGCCGTCCCCGATAACCGCGATGACCTTGTGTTTCTCCTTCCTCATGTCGCGGGCGACGGCCATCCCGAGGGCGGCCGAGATAGAGGTACCCGAGTGCCCTGTGCCGAACGAGTCGAACGGGCTCTCCGAGATGCGGGGAAATCCCGAGATCCCCCCGAAGGTGCGCAAGGTCGGAAAGAGGTCCTGCCTGCCGGTGAGGATCTTGTGCGCATAGGACTGGTGGCCGACGTCCCACACGATCCGGTCGCCCGGGCATGAGAACACGTAATGCAGCGCGATCGTAAGTTCCACGACGCCAAGGCTGGAAGCCAGGTGCCCGCCGGTCCTGGAAACGCCCTGCACGATCCGCTCGCGCAGCTCCGCCGCGACCTGCGGCAGTTTCTCCCGCGGGACCTTTTTCAGGTCCTCGGGGGAATGGATGCCGGGAAGCAGTGGGGCGTTCTGCACTATGATCTCCTCGCCGCAACCATGCGGACTATGTCCCGAAGCGCTTCGCCTTCGCTACCGAACGCGGAAACGGCCGACAGCGCCTCGCGGGCCAGGGATTCGGCGCGGGCAATCGCCGCCTCCATGCCGAACGAGCCGGGATAGGTCAGCTTTCCGCGCGCCTTGTCTTTGGCAACGCCCTTGCCCATCTCATCGAAGCTGCCGGTCTCGTCCAGGATGTCGTCGGTCACCTGAAACAGCAGGCCCAGAGCGCGGCCGTACCGCGCAAGGTCCTCTACCTGCGCCCCGGTTCCCGAGCCCAGTATGCCTCCAATGCGCGCGGACGCGGACAGCAGGGCGGATGTCTTCCGGAGATCGATCTCCTCCTTATCGGCCGCTCCTCCCCGCGATCCTTCTGCCGACAGGTCGAGCTGCTGCCCCCCCACCATTCCCTCCGCCCCTGCGGCGCGCGCCAGGACGGCGACCGCCGCGAGCGCCCTGCGGGGATCCTTCTCCGCCAGCGGCGCCTCGCCCATCACCCTGAACGCCTCAGTGAGGAGCGCGTCGCCGGCAAGGATCGCCGTCGCTTCGCCGAACGCCTTGTGGCTGGAGGGCTTTCCCCTGCGATAATCGTCGTCGTCCATCGCGGGCAGGTCGTCGTGGACCAACGAATACGTGTGGATATATTCAACGGCGCAGGCGAACGGAAGAAGCTCCTCCTCGTCCCCCCCGACGGCGCCTCCCGCCGAGAGCAGCACAACCGGCCGTATGCGCTTGCCGCCTGCGGTCAGCGAGTATTCCATCGCTTCCCGCAGCGCCGCGGGCATCCCGCAGGCGTCGTCGTCCAGGTACCGCAGGAGATTGTCCTCCACCGCTTTCCGGCGGCGGCGGATCGCTTCCGATGAGGGAGAGGACACTTCACTCCTCTTTGCCGAGAATGGAGTTTTCATCCTCGGTATCCTGCGTCACGCCCCCCGGCTTGCGAAGGAGAACCTCGATCTTCCTGTCCGCCTCGTCAAGCCGCTTCTGGCAGACGGCCGAAAGACGCATACCCTCCTCGAACAGCCGTATGGATTCCTCAAGCTTCGTCTCGCCGGATTCCAGTTTGGAGACGATCGCTTCCAGCGCTTTCAGCGCCTCCTCGAAGGAAGGCTCCTTGGCTTTTACCAACATCTCCTCCGAACTTCCACCCGCGGCGTGTTTTCCGATAAACGTCAGCGGGACGTACGCTTCGAAAACGACCGGATTCAGCGGTGGACCGTTCGATAAGCGTTGGCGGGCCGTCCGCTGCAATCCGGGCCTTTAATTATATAACCCCCTTCCATGCAGGGGTCAACGGAATGGCGGTCCAAAAAGCAGGGATGGATCGATCCGGCCGCCCGCCGCCCGGACGCCGAAGTGCAGGTGGGGACCCGTGGCGCGCCCGCTCGAACCCACCGCGCCGATCAATTCCCCCTTTTCCACTCGCCGCCCCTCCTCCACGGCGGCTTCCCGGAGATGATAGTAGACGCTGAACAATCCTCCTCCGTGGTCAAGCACGACGGACCTCCCGCCGAAGAACCGCTCGCCGGAGAACGCGACGCCGCCCGCCGCAATCGCCCTGACAGGCGTGCCCTCCGGAAGCCGTATGTCCACGCCCGCGTGGGGACTGCGCGGCTCCCCGTTTATGACCCTGCGGGAGCCGAAACCCACGGGCAGGTAGTCCTCGACCGGCGGCAGGAACGGGAGATCCCATGCGTCCGCAGAAACGGCGGCGAATCGGGCCTCCAGGTCTTCCGCCTCGATGCGGATCCTTTCGAGGGTAGCGTTGTCGAACTCCGCCATGCCTTTAGGCAGCGTGAGCGCCTGGACCGGGAACGCCTTTTCCCGGACCGCCAGCTCCAGGTCAAGGCGCGCCGCGGCTCCGCTGAAGTCCGCGACTATGGAAAGCGCGGCGGTCCCGGGCGGCTCCATCAGGTCGACGCCTATCAGCGCGTGGAACCGCCCTGCCTCCGCCTTCTTCAAGGGGAACGTTCGTCCCTTCCAGACCATCGCGATGTTGTCGGGCGAAGGATGGACCGCAACCTCCACGAGAACCGGGTCCCCCTGGAAAGGAGAGCGGCTGGAAACCGAAACGGAGATCATTGCTCCGGGCGAGGCGGCATTCCCTTCCGCGGAAGGGGAAATTACCTGCGCAAGGCATTCGCCGTGCGCGAAAAACAGAAGCGCCGGCAGGATGGCCAAAGCCGCGGGACCGGCTTTTCTCAAGATTCGCCTCCTTCCACCAACGCGCCGAACGAGCCGTCGGAGACCCTGACGTCCAGGGCCTCGCCCGGCGCCGCCTCGGAGACCGTCCGCACCGCGAGCCCCGTTGCCCTGATCGTCGCGATGGCGTAACCCCTGGACAGGACGGCCGTAGGGTCAAGGGCGGCAAGCTTGCCGCGGCGGACGTCGAGCCTGGCCCGGCATCCCTGCCGCCCGGCATCCATCCTCCGCGTCGCGCGTTCCAGCAGAAGCGCGACATTCCCGCGCTTCCCGGAAACCCATGCGGACGGCGAGCGAAGGCGCAGGGCGGTATCCAGTTCCGATACCCGCACGCGCGACCTGCGGGCGAATTCCTGCATCCTTTCCGCAAGCGCGTCCGTGGACTTCGCAAGGGCGTACCGGCGGGACTGTACGAGGGGCCTCGGATCGGCGAGCGCCCCGGCTGTTATCCGGTATTCCCTGCGAAGCGTCTGACGGTGATGGCGCTCCGCACTCCGCGCCCTCAGGACAAGTCCCGCCATGCGCTCCGCGGCCTCGGCGCAGTCCGGAACGGCCATCTGCGCGGCCGCGGTCGGAGTGGGCGCACGCAAGTCGGCCGCGAGGTCGGAGAGCGTGAAATCGGTCTCGTGCCCAACCGCGCTGATCGTCGGGACCGGGGAGGAAGCGATCGCCCGCACCACCGCCTCCTCGTTGAACGCCCACAAATCCTCGATGGACCCTCCGCCGCGGCCTACGATAACCAGGTCGACCCCGCCGTGCGCGGCAATCGCCGACAGCGCAGCGGCTATGTCCTGGGCCGCGCCCTCCCCCTGCACCAGCGCCGGGGCCAGAGTTATTCCGATCGCCGGCCATCGGCTCCTGGCGACGCGGATAATGTCCCGAAGCGCCGCGCCCTGACGCGAGGTGACGATTCCGATGCGCGCCGGGAAGGGTGGAAGCTCCCGCTTCCGTTCAGGATCGAAAAGCCCCTCGGCGGCGAGCCGCGCTTTTCGCTTTTCCAGTTCCAGAAGGAGGCTTCCCAGTCCGCGGACCTCCGCCGACTGGGCGTAGATCTGGTACTCCCCCTTTTTCTCGTAGACGCCGAGAGATCCCGAAACTATGACCGTCTGTCCGTCCCGTATCTCCCCGAAGATGAACCGGTCCCTTCCGCGGAAGAGCACTACCCGGACCTGCGCCCCCTCGTCCTTGAGCGAAAAGTACCGGTGCCCGGAAGGGTAATGCTTGTAATTGGAGACTTCCCCCTCGACGCTTACGGATCTGAATCCGCCCTCAAGGCATGCCTTGATTCGCGCCGTCAGCTCCGTTACGCTCAGGACCCCGCTCCGAGCGCCGCGCGCCTGGCCGAAAAGATCTCCATCCGCCATGTCCGCCTCAGCTCACCCTTGCGTCCCTGTTGCGCTCAGGAGCTCGTCCAGGGTTACCGCCTGCACATTCTCGTTCTTGAGACGCGGAATAAGCTCCGCCATCATGCTCAGGGTTTCCGATCTGCCGTGGCAGATCAGCACGGCGGCTCCCTTTTCCCTGGCGATCGACAACGCCCGCTCCCACTGGCGAATCATATCCGCCGGGCTCATGTCGGCGTCGAGAAAGACATCCCTCCTGGCGGAAGGAATGCCTGCCCGCCGGGCCGCCTCCGGCGCCACGGACTTCGGCGTCGTCACGCTGTCCAGCAGGTACAGCCCCTTTTTGCCGAGGACGGACGCGTAAATCGCCATCGCATCCGGATCCGAGGTGACCGCGGAGCCCATGTGGTTGCTTGCGCCCGTCGCCTGGGGAATTTCCTCGGTCATGCGGGTCAGCAGCGATTCCATCTCCCCGGCGGTCATGCCGCGCCGGATCCTGAAGCGCTCGGTCCGGTCGGACGCGGCGGATTCAGGCTCCATCGGCACGTGCAGGATGACCCCCCACCCGCGCGCCCGGGCGGACTCGGCCACTTTGCGGGAAGAGGGACCGAAGGGGATGACCGCCACGGTCAACCTGGCGGGAAGTTTCAGCCACTCCGCGTCGCGCGAAGGTTCATAGCCGAGGTCGTCCACGACTATGGCCAAACGCGGGAGCGGCCTCGACGGAGTTTGAGGCATCGCCTGCGCGGGCTGGGCCTGCGGCGTCTGCGCCGGGGGCTGCGTAGCGAGAGGAGGTGACGGGGCGTTTCCCCCGCCGGGCAACAGGAACGCCGCACCAACGACCAGGAGGCCGGCGAGGAACGCTCCGAACATCAAAATCCCCAGCCTCCGCGTACGTCCGCGGCCTTCCCCGCTCCCTGCCGGCCCTTTACCCATTTTCCCCTTGCTGCGAAAAACCTTCAGGAAGCCTTGCCCTTGTCGATGTACCGGAGTTTGAAGATCTCCCACCCTTTCAGGAGCTCCACGGCCCGCTCGAGCTGGGGATCCTTGGCGTCTTCCTTCGAGGCCGCGTCCTTGTCCCCGTTCTTCTTTCCCGACGGCTCCTCCTTCCTCTCTCTCGAAGGCGGCGGTACCGTCTTTCCCGGGGCCGGGGGTTCCTTCCCTTCTTCCTCACCCCTCAAATGCCGCTCGATGTCCCTCTCGCGGAGAGGCACCGGGTGGCCCTCGGGGCTTTCCTTGCCGTCGCCCAGGACGAGGTCGGGCTCGATCCCCTTCGCCTGGATGGACCGTCCGTTCGGAGTGAAATAGCGCGCCGTCGTGAGCCGGATCGCGGATCCGTCCTCCATCGGTATGATGGTCTGCACAGAGCCCTTGCCGAACGTCTGCGTCCCCAGGAGGATCGCCCGCCCGTGGTCCTGAAGGGCCCCGGCCACTATCTCCGACGCGGAGGCGGACCCGGCGTTAACGAGCACGACCATCGGGAAACCCGTATACGTTCCGTTTTTATGCGCGAAGTACTTGAACTTCTGGTTTTCGATCCGTCCGTCCGTGTAGACTATCAGGCCCGATTCGATGAACCTGTCGGACACCTTTACCGCCTGGTCCAGGAGCCCGCCCGGGTTGTTTCTGAGGTCGAGCACAAGCCCTTTCAGGCCCCCCTTCTCTCCCGTCAATGCCTGGAGCGCCTTCTCAAGATCGCCGTCGGTGTCCTGCTGGAACTGGGTGAGCTTGATGTACCCGATCCCGTCGCCCATCGCCTTCGACTTGACGCTCTTTATCTTGATGATGGCCCTTGTGATCGTGAAGGCGCGCAGCTCTGTCAGGCCCGAGCGCGCGATCCAGATCGTGACCTTTGTTCCCGGCTCGCCCCGCAGCCGTTTCACGGCGTCCATGACGTTCATGTCCCGCGTCGGCTCGTTCTCGATCCGGATGATCTTGTCTCCCGCCTGGAGCCCGGCGCGGAATGCGGGCGTGTCGTCTATCGGAGAGATTACCGTCAGGACGCCGTCCTTGACGCCTATCTCGATCCCAAGCCCCCCGAAGCTGCCCTTGGTCTCGACTTCCACCTGTTTCAGCATTTCCGGCGTCAGATACGAGCTGTGCGGGTCAAGGGTCTGCAGCATCCCCTTGATCGCGCCGTTGACGAGCTCGTCGACGTTGGGCTCCTCCACGTAGCTTCCCTGCACGGTGGACAGGACGTCCCCGAACGCCTTCAGCTTCCCGAACGCCACGTTTGCCTGGGCCGCGTGCCGCGATGCCGTGATGTCTCCCGAGATGAATCCCGCGAAAAAAATGACGACGAAGATCGCGGGGCCCAACCATTTCCTTCCCTTCATTTCGCTCCTCCTCCGGCGAATCCGGTCAATGCGTGACGAGTCAACGGGAAAAGTGGATCAACGTCGCCGGGTCAATGGCGGTCCCCGCAGCCCTGAGTTCCAAGTATAGCACCGATTTCCCGCCCGGGTTTGCGGGCAGTTTCCCTACCGGCTCTCCGGCCGTGACTTTGCGTCCCTGGTTGACCGAAAACGTCTCGGCCTTGCCGTATACCGAGAAAAGCCCGCTCCCGTGCTGGATTATCAGCACCTTCCCGAAGCCCGACACCCCCCCCGCGAATACAACCTCCCCGCCGCCGACGGCACGGATGGCGGCGCCGGACTCCGCCTCTATTTCAACACCCCTGTTCTCCACGACCACGTCGAATACGGGGTCCAGCTGCTTCCCGAACCGGCCTACGACCTTCCCTTCCAGCGGGGCGACAAGCCCTCCAGGGATGCCGGAAAACCTGCTGGGCCCCTGCTTGCGCGGCTCCCTTTGCCGCACCTGACGCTCGATCCTGGAAACCAGGGCTTCCATCCTGCCGATGCGCGCGCGAAGCGCCCGAAGCTCCCGGGCCTTCTCCTTTTTCTTCTTCTCTATCTCCGACAGCCTCTGGCGCTCGGCCTCCTGCCGGGACGCAAGCTTCTCGCCGACTTTCTTCTGCTCCGCCATCCGGCGCTCCGAGTCTTCGCGCTTGCGTTCGATGCCGGAAAGTATCCTCTCCTTCTCCTCCTTGTCCGCGGTCAGGCGGCCGTACCTCGCCAGCTCGTTCGCCAGGACGCGGCGGGCGAAGTACCGCCGCCGTTCGGAGGACGCGGTCAAGGACATGGCTCCCGGCCGTTCCAGTTCGCCGGCGAATACGCCGGCGGTCGCAGCGGCCAGCCCGCGCTGCGATTTGCCCCGCTCCTCCTCGAGAGCGCGGACATCCCGCTCAGCCCTGTCCACCTGCCCGCCGAGCGCCAGCAGCCGCTTGTCGATACGGGCTATCGACCTGCGCTGCCTGGCAAGCTTTGCCTGGAGGTCGTCCACCTTGCTTCGGGTCGATTTCTCCCTGCGAATGGTTTCGGCAAGCTCCGCCGCCGCCTTCTCGGCCTTCTGCTTCATCTCGGTCAGGCGCGCCTTCTCCTTCCGGAGCTTGGACACGGAATCGGCGGATCGCGCGGCCGGAACCAATGCAAGGCCCGCCGCGAGGCAGGCAGCGATAAACGCGAGCCGCCCGGGAAACGTCATTTACGGGGAGACTGCACCGCGCTCCACTGCAGCGAGGAGGCCGCGCCGGAAGCGATCGCCGCCGAGAAAAGAAACATGGCGAGCGGAATGAGGACCGAAGGGGCAAGGATTTCCGCCGCAGGGCCTATCACCCTTCCAAGAAGCGGCAGGCGGGACTCCAGGAGGAGCAGCAGCAGCGCCGAAGCGCCCGTGGCGGCCATTGCGAGGATGAATCCCGTCAGCGCGGCGGCCGAAGCCCTGGATATCGAGAGGCTTCGGGCCGGGACGCCCCTCTCCCTCAGGAAATCGAAGTCCGCCGCAAGCGACAAGCGCCTGGACCTTTCCTGCAAACCGAAGATCAAAAAGGTCACGCCGCAAAGGAGGGCGAACCCCGCCCAGAAGAAGGCGTTCACCCACTCCCTGATCCTCAGCAAGCCGGCAAGCGCCTCCCCTCCGTACAGGATCTTTTCCACGTGCGGCAGAGGGCGTAATGCCGTCTCCACCGCCCTGATGTCGGCTTCCGTGAAGCGGTCGGGGCGCATACGGATTTCGACGTGGCCCGGCAGCGGATTGCCTCCCGCTCCCCGAAGAGTCTCGAGCCCCGGGTAGGCGGCGAGGAACTCCTTCCAGGCAGCCTCGGGGTCCTTGTACGCGGCGGAGCGCACGCCCGGAAGCCCCGCGGCCTTCCCCGCGATTCCCTCACCCTCCGCCGCCGGGACGGAGGCCCGCAGGATGGCGGTGACGGTCCATTGCCCGGAGAGAAGCCTGTTCATGCCTCCGGACAGCAGAAGGCACAACAGGTACGAACCGAGCGCGAGCAGGAGAATGAACCTGCCTGCCGTCTCCCGCAACATCGCACGGGGGGCTATCTTCCATTCGATAAAAAGGAGCGACGAGAAGGTCATCGCGGCGCCTAGCCTTTCGCCCCGAACCGGAACAGCCGGAACGGCCCCTTGGCTATGCCATCGCCGCCGCCCGCGTACCTCCATTTATCAGGGATCGTCCTCTCCGCGAGCAGTATGGTCTTCCCCTCCCGCGCCAGCGCCCGGAACAGCCCCCCCAGCATGTCCGTCCACTCCCTTCCGGCGTTGTGGAGCAGCATGTCCGCGAAAAGCACCTTCGGGCCGCGAAACAGCTCCACGGCCAGCGAAACCCTTGCCCTTTCGGAGAGCGACAACGAGGAAAACGCCGCGTCCCGCGCGCCGCCGATGCCCATGAGCGCAAGCAGCTCTTCCTCACGCTCCCTTCGTTCCTTCGAGGATATCCCGGCCCCGGCCACGGAGGAAAGCCGGAACAGGTCCCGCACGGCGTGCCCTCCGCCTGCGTTAAACGATTCCGGAACCACGCCGGATGATGCAAGGAAAGCCCTGGCGGCCGCGGCGTCTCCGCGGTAAAGCGATTCCCCGCCCACGACCACATCCCCGGCGTCCGGCCTGCGATCCCCCCTCAGTATCCTGAGCAGCAGCGTTTTTCCGGTTGCAGGCGGACCCGTGACGACGCAGACCTCTCCGTCGTCGAACGCAAGGTCCAACCCGTCCCAGAGAGTCCCGTTGCGCGAGACCGCTCCTACGCGAAACGCCTCAATCATCGCCCGACGGCGTCTCCGTCCGGGTGTCGAACGCTCCTGAAAAAAGCTTGCGTATTTCCTCGAGGTGCTGCGCCTTCATCCTGTCCCTTAAGGCGTCCTGCCAGTCCGGTTTCGTCAGAAGGTCGTCGTACGGCTGCCGGACGGTGTCGAGGATGATCCCGCCGAGAAATGCGTGCGTCACGATCTGCGGGTTGTCCTTTCCTCCGTCCTCGGTCTGGATGTGGAAGGTTTTTCCCTTGTGCTTGATGTTGTGGTTGAACCCGGACAACATGCGGACCCGCGTCGTTTTCATGTATCGTTCCCCTTGAACGCCTCAACGTCTATTGTCTCACAGGGCCGCAATTTCCACGCTCGCGAGTGGGCGCCCGAAAAACGCCTCGCCGACGCGGGCGAACCGCTCGGGGTCGTCCGTGACCAGGAATCGCGTTTCCGCGGCGCCCGCTTCCCTCCTCATCCCGCTCTCCGAGACCAGCGTGTCGACGACACGGGCCGCCTCCTCCCCGGAGTCGACGAGCACCGTGCCGTCCCCGAGAATTTCACGTATCGGCTTCTTGAGGACAGGATAATGCGTGCAGCCCAGTATAAGGGCATCGGGAGGAGAATCCATGAAAGGCGCCATGTACTCCGCAATCACGTCACGGGTGACCGGCTTCTCTCCCCAGCCTTCCTCCGCCAGCGAAACCAGCAGCGGGCAAGGGTGGCATAAGACCCGCGCATCAGGGAGAGCCGCGCGAAGGGCATGCTCGTATGCCCCTGAACGTATGGTCCCCGACGTACCGATCACGCCGATCGCATTCCGCCTGGGGAGGGAGGCCACGCGCCGCACGCACGGATCGACCATCCCCACCACGGGGATCTTGTATATCTTGCGAAGCACCGGGAGAGCCAGGGAGGACGCCGTGTTGCAGGCCACCACCAGCAGTTTTATGTCGTGCCGCGAGATCAGATAATTGGCGATTTCTATGGAATAGCGGGTGACGGTCTCCTTCGATTTGGTCCCGTACGGAACCCTGGCGGTATCGCCGAGATAGAAGAACCTTTCGCCCGGAAGGGTCCGCACCAACTCCCTTAAAACGGTAAGTCCGCCGACCCCCGAATCGAACACGCCGATGGGCCTGTCCACGCATTCTCCTAACGCTTTGATTTTCCTAACTTAAGACGCTATGGTATTCTTGTCAACAACGGCACTGCCAAAAAGGAGCTTCGATGAAGGAAATCGTCGACTTCCTGACGAGCGCGCAGATCATGGAACTGGCGACCGATCCCCGGGTGCTTTTCGTGGCCGCGGTGGTTTTCGTCATCGCCGCGCTGTTTCGCTGGAAGCTGATCCTCCTGCTGATGTTTGCGATCGGGGGGGTCCTCGCCGTCGTCCGGTACACGAGCCCGAGCGCAGGCGGAGGCGTCATCGACAAGGAAATGCTTATATTCGTCGGCGGCATCCTGGCTGTCGCCGTCGTCCTGATCTATTTCCTGTTCATCAAGGGAGATTAGTCCTGCGCGTAGGCTTCACGACCACGATCCCGTCGGAGATACTTTTCGCCGGCGGCCACGTCCCGGTCGATCTCAACAACCGATTCATCAACGCCAGGGAGCCGGATGAATACGTCCGCGAGGCCGAATCCGACGGATTCCCCAGGAACAGCTGCAGCTGGGTCAAGGGGATTTACGGCATCGTGCGCAAGCACCGGTTCAAGGACGTAATCGCGGTCACGCAGGGGGACTGCAGCTTCACACAGGCCCTGATGGAAGTGCTTTCGTGGCGGGGCGTGCGCGTCACTCCCTTCGCTTTCCCGTTCGACCGCGACCCCGATTTCCTTTCCCTCGAACTGAACAAGATGGCGGCCCGGTTCGGCACGACGGTCGGCGCCGCAGAACGGTGGAAAAAGAGGCTGGACGGCGTTCGCGGCCTCGCTGCGGAAATCGACCGCCTCACCTGGGAAGAAGGAAAGGTGACAGGGGAGGAGAACCACCTGTGGCTCGTCAACTGCTCCGACTTCGGGGGAGACCCGGCCCGGTACGAAAGTCGCGCGTCGGCGTTCATCAAAAAAGCGAAGGCCCGCCCGGCGCGCGAAGGCATGCTCCCCCTCGCATTCGTGGGCGTGCCTCCCATCGTGAGCGGGCTGCACGGGTTTTTCGAGGAATCGGGCGCCAGGGTCGTCTTCAACGAGGTTCAGCGGCAATTCACGATGCCCGGGCAGGCGGAGAGCCTCACCGAGCAGTACCTCCGGTACACCTACCCCTATTCATTCTTCGAGCGCCTGGAGGACATCCGAAGGGAAACCGTCCGCCGCAGGGTGCGCGGGGTGGTCCATTACGTCCAGTCGTTCTGTTTCCGGCAGATCGAGGACATCCTCCTGCGCAAGGAGATCGGCCTACCCGTTCTCACACTGGAGGGGGACATGCCGGGTCCCATCGACGGACGCACGAGGATCCGCATCCAGGCGTTCATCGAAATGCTTGCATAGAGGCCGCCGGCCTCCAGGGGTCCGTTCCCGAAGAGGCCGTGCAACGAGAGGGCCGATGCGCCCCGTCCGGCGAGGCGCCCGACCGAAGCGTACCCGCTGCGGTACGGTGAGGGAGGGCAACGAAGCCGGCGGGGATGCAGCGGTCCTCGAATGCCGGGATCTGAGTGAATGGACCCCTGGAGGCCGGTTACCAGGCGCCCGTAGTAAGATACTCGTGCATGGCCGCCGCCGCCTTGCGTCCCGCCCCCATGGCGAGAATGACGGTGGCGGCGCCGATGACGATGTCGCCGCCGGCGAATACGCCCTTCTTGCTGGTCTTCCCCGTCTCCTGGTCGGCCAGGATGTTCCCCCACTTGTTCGTGTCCAGGCCCGGGGTGGTGGCCGGGACGAGCGGGTTGGCACCGTTTCCGATCGACATGACGACAGTGTCCACGGGGAGACGGAACTCCGATCCCTTGACGGGCACCGGGCGCCGCCGCCCGGATGAATCGGGCTCGCCCAGCTCCATCTTCTGGCACTCGATCTCGGTGACCCACGCCTCTTCGTTCCCTATGAACCGCAAGGGATTGGTAAGGAGATGGAACTCGATCCCCTCCTCCTCGGCGTGGTGGATCTCCTCGATCCTGGCGGGCATCTCCTTTTTCGACCGGCGGTAGACCAGGTATACCTTCTCCGCCCCCATTCGCATCGCCGTGCGCGCCGCGTCCATCGCCACGTTGCCGCCGCCCACCACGGCCACGTGGCGCCCGCGCGTGAGAGGCGTGTCGGCATGCGGGAACAGGTACGCCTTCATCAGGTTGGCGCGGGTCAAAAACTCGTTGGCCGAGTAGATTCCGATCAGGTTCTCGCCGGGGATGTTCATGAAATAGGGAAGCCCCGCTCCGGTGCCGATGAAGCAGGCCTGGAATCCTTCCTCCTCCAGGAGCTCGTCGATCGTGATCGACTTGCCGATCACCATGTTGCACTCGAGCTTGGCGCCGAGGTTGCGGATGTAGTCCACCTCCGCCTGTACGATTTCCTTGGGCAGGCGGAACTCGGGGATGCCGTACATGAGCACACCGCCCGCCTTGTGGAGCGCCTCGAAGATCGTGACGTCGTGGCCGAGCTTGACCAGGTCCCCCGCCACGGTCAGCCCCGCCGGGCCGGCGCCGACGATCGCCACGCGCTTCCCCGTGGGAGGGTTGACCTCGGGGATCTCGACGTTTCCGGTCACCCGCTCGAAGTCGGCGACGAACCGCTCGAGCCGCCCGATGGCCACCGGCTCGTACTTCTTGCCCAGGACGCAGGGCATCTCGCACTGCTCCTCCTGCGGGCAGACGCGGCCGCACACCGCGGGAAGGGCGTTGGTCTCCTTTATCTTCTTGGCCGCCTCGATGAATTTACCCTGCCGCACCAGGTCGATGAATTCCGGGATCTGGACCTCGACCGGGCAACCCTTGACGCAGGCGGGGTTCTTGCACTGTATGCACCGGCTCGCCTCCAGGATGGCCAGGTCCGGAGTCAGGCCGAAGGGCACCTCCCGGAAGTTCTTCTTGCGGACGTCCGGCGGCTGTTCCGGCATCGGCTGCCGGGGTATGCTTCCCACCTTGGGACGCGGGGCTTTCGGGGTCGGGGTCTGCGTCACGTCGGCCATCAGCTCACACCTCCCGTCGTCACGGCCGCGGGTTTCGCAGTCCCGGGGTTTCCCGCGTTGGGGGCTGCCGATCCCATGCACTTGCCGTCCTTGTGCAGGAACTGGTCCATCGCCTCCTTCTCTTCCTTCAAGTAAGCGCGGTTGCGCATCACAAGCTCCTTGTAGTCGACCTCGTGCCCGTCGAACTCCGGGCCGTCGACGCACACGAACCTCGTCTTCCCGCCGACGGACACCCTGCACGCCCCGCACATCCCTGTTGCGTCCACCATTATGGGATTAAGGCTTACGACCGTCTTTATGCCGTGGGGTCGGGTCACCTCGGCCACGGCCCTCATCATCGGCACCGGGCCGATGGCGATGCACAGGTCTATCTTCGTGCCGGCGTCGATCAGCTCCTGCAGCGCCGTCGTAACGAACCCTTTTTTCGCGTAGGAGCCGTCATCGGTGGTAACGGTTATCCGATCGGAGATCGCTCTCATCTCATCCTCGAGGATGAGAAGTTCCTTCGTCCTGGCGCCCACGATGGAGATCAGGTGGTTCCCCGCACGCTTGAAGGCAGTCGCAATGGGAAGGAGGGGCGCCGCCCCGATGCCGCCGCCGATGCCGACGACCGTTCCGAGGTTTTCGACGTGGGTCGGAAGGCCGAGAGGGCCCACCACGTCCAGCACGGTATCCCCCGCCTTCAATCCCGCCAATTCGGCCGTCGATTTCCCGACCGCCTGGAATATGATGGTAACCGTCCCCTCCGAAGCGTCGGAATCGACGATGGTCAGCGGAATCCGCTCGCCCATTTCTCCACGCCTTATGACCAGGAACTGCCCCGCCTTGCGCTTACGGGCGATCCGGGGCGCCACGATCCTCTGGAGGACGACGTTCTTGGCGATTTCTCTGCTTTCGACGATGGGGAACAAGGAGTATCCTCCGCGCCCGCCGGAAGGAGTGGCGGACTTGCATGATGTCTTTTCCGTTTTGGCAGGGCCTAACCGGCATTAAATCGGTCGAAGAATACCCCTTTCCATGGAAACAATCAAGCGGAAAAGGAGGACCGGATATCCCGCCATAAAATGTCAATCCCCTCGCGCGTTTTTGCCGACACAAGCAGCGGCGCGGGCGTTCCGTCGCCCCCCGGCACCGCGAAGCGGGCGCAGGCCTCCGCCCGTTCCGCCGCCGAGAGCTTGTCGACCTTCGTACCCACCCAGCGGCAAGGGATGCCATGCGCCGAAAGATAGGAAGAGAGCGTCCGTTCCTCCTCTCCCGGCCCCCTGCGTACATCCACCAGCAGGTACACCTTCCTGAGGCGGCGGCACGAGGAAAGGTACCCTTCCACCAGCTTTTTCCAGGCGTCCCGCTCCACCCGGGAAACCTTCGCGTATCCGTATCCCGGGAGGTCGACGAAGGCGAATTTTCCCTCAATTTCGAAAAAGGCAAGACCCCTTGTCCGCCCGGGGGTCCTGCTTACGTGGGCAAGCCGCCTGTGCCCTACGAGGGCGTTCAGCAGGGAGGATTTCCCGACATTCGAACGGCCGGCGAACGCCACCTGGGGCAACGCTACCCCTGGCCATCCCTCCCCCGTCGGATCGAACATGATAAAACGCGCCGGGGAAGGCAGGGCCGTCCCTCCTTATCGCTTCAGGACGGCCTGGACTGCTTTTTCCAAATCCTCTTCCCTCACGTGCCCGGCCCTTGCAAGCGCGATTTTACCCGTCCTGTCTATCAGATAGAGGGTCGGCGTCCCGGAAACCCCGAAAGGATCGGCGGCCTTGAAGGATTCCCTGGAGTCGAGCTCGTCTATCAGAATCCTGAACGTGTACCCTTCCTGCTTCGCGAAGCCCACGATGCTTTTTTTGAGCGGCTCCCCGTCGACGGTGACGGCGACGACCTCCAGCCCTGCGTCCTTGTACCGGGCGTGGATCTTCTGGACGATCGGCATCTCGAACCTGCACTTCTCGCAGAACATCGACCAGAAAACGAGGAGGACCGGCTTCCTGCCCCTTTGCTCCGAGAGATTGAACGTGGTCCCGGCGGTGTCCTTTACGCTGAACTCGGGCGCAACGGCCCCCGCTTCCAGCATCTTCATACCATCGCCGGCCGGAGCGCCGGCAGTCGGATGGGGCATAGCCCTGTCCTTTTCCTGCGCCCGGGAATCCCCCGCGCCGCCCGAAAGGATGCAGGCGCACACGGCGACTATCAGGACTTTACCGACGGGAACGCGCATCGCCATCGTCCCCCGAATGCCCTCTTCACACCTTCGGAAGCACCGATTCGTTGACGGTTATCTTCGCCTTCTTCTTCAGCTCCTGTATATAGTCTTCCAGCGCCTTCTTCTTCTTGTTGTTCTGGAGAAAACCCCGCAGCTGTTCCTTGACCGCCGCAAGGGGAACCTTCTTCCCGTCCCGGACCAGCATCTGGGCATGCTCGGTATAGGCCTCCCCGATTTCCTTGTCCGTGACGGAAATGTCCTTCAGCACGACCTTGTCCGCAAGCTGGCTTATGAGAATGGATCGCTCGATTTCCTTCCTGATCGATTTCGCGGCATCCGACCCCTCGACGCCCTGCTTCTTCGCGTGCGCGGCCAGAGCCCTTCCGGTCAGCTCCCTGTCCAGTACCCGTTCGATGAACATGGGATTCTTCGACAGGTCCTGCGCGCCGTGCATGTCGGGAGCCAATGTGCCGATCAGCCGCTTAACGTCCCCGTAGCTGACCTTCTCGGCCCCCGCGGTCCCCAGGATCGCGCCGTCGTCTACCTTTTCCCCCTTGCCGATCTTCTGTATGGCGCCCTGGTTGACCTCGAAGGGATTTTCCTTTTTAACCGTTGCGATGAGGTCGGCCTCGATCTTGCGCCTCATCCTCTCCGTCAATATCTGGCTTGCGCGGGCGCCGGCGTCCTTCTCGGATATGTTGTTGTCGGACTGCCGGAGTTTCTTGGCCTCCTCCTGGATATCCTTGTCCTGGGCCTTGCCCTTGGACTCCATCTCCTTGCGGAAGAGAGCCGTGATCAGGACGCCCTGCTCGCTCTGGGCAAGGGCCTGCCGGAACTCCGCCGTGTTGTCCAGTCCTTTCGCCCTTGCGTCCTGCGCCAGGAGCCGGCCCGCGACCAGTCGGTCCAGGGCCTCCTTCTTCCTTTCGGCGGGCACCTTCTCCGCCGGCGCATCTCCTCCACGGAAGCCCAGCACTTCGCGCAGCTCGTAAACCTTGAGATCCTCGCCGTTCACCGACGCCACCGTTTCGTTCTTCAGGTCCGACTTCGAGCAGCCTGCAACGACCCCCGCCAGCGCCACGGCGAAAAGCAGCAAGACGGCGCTCCGGAATGTTCTCCTCACTTTTCTTCTCCTCTCGATTGACTTTACACGAGCAGTTTTTCGGTCCGCGATGCCGCCTCGCCTGCGGGGAAGACCTTTTCATGGCGGGAAGATACGATCGCCGCAGCGGATGGAGCGCAGGGCGCGCGACAATCCGAAGATTCATGTGATTTTAAACCATCGCGGCCAAGAGTCAAAGTTCGAAGTTTCGGCCTCCAGCCGCCGCGGGCCGTTCCGGGCCCGATGGTTCCGACCCGGCGGTCAAACCGGATACGGGGTAGGCAAGCCCGGGACAGCCGGAAAGACAACCCTTCAGCTGGTCGCACGGCTCGCAGGATGCAGGCACGGCGCGGAGCACGTCCAGGATCTGCACCCTGGCGGGCGAGCGCCATATCTTCTCGAAGGTCCTCTCCTGCAGATTCCCGAGGCGGACCGGCAGGGAGTCGCAGGGATAAACATTGCCTTCCCAGTCCACGTACGCGAGCGCAGAGGCCGCCCGGCATCCCGAAAAACCGACCTCCTCCCCCGCGCCGCCGCCGAAAACGCCGCGGAGAAGCTTCCAGAAGAAATAATCGTGCACGACGAGCTTCTTTCCCGCAAGGGGGATCGCAAGGCGCGAGATTCTCTCCGCCGCCTCCCGAAGGCGTTCCCGGCCCGGGACGGGAACGTGCCCCACCTCCGCCAGGGCGCGTACGGCGTTGATGTTCGTCAGGTGGATCGAGCGCGCTTCGCTCTCCGAGAACTCTTCCATGACATCGGGAAAATGCGCGAGCGAGTCCGCGTCGACCGTCATCGAGATCGACGCCGCCCCGTGCGGAAGCAAATCCAGGAACGGAGCGTTCGAATCTACTTTCCAGATGAAATCCATCGCATATCCGCGCAGCGCGGCGGATGTCGCGCCGGGGAAAAGCCGCAACGTGGCCTCGATCCGGGAATTGCCCTTTTGCACTTCGGTGAAGATCGCGGGGAGCTCGCCGAGCCCTTTTTCCCCCTCGATCCCGAGCTCGACGACCCGCGGGGACGCCTCGCGGATCTGGCGCGCTATGCGCTTTGTCCGTCCGGCCTTGCCGTGGAAATCCACATCCCACCGGATGCATGCCGGCATGCAATCACCCAAAGCAACCCCCCTGATCATTGTTCCTCAATTGTAACCCATCCGCGCTCCTTGATGCCGCCGAGGAACTCCATTACAGCCTCCCGGGTCTCTCCCGGCTCCCAGCCGAACAGCGCGGCGATCTCCGCCGAGATCTTCTCGACCGAGTTGATGCCGTTTATACGTGTCCAGATCTCCGCCCCCACCAGGTTAAGCTGATGTATCGATCCGCCGACCATAAGGGTCAGGACCCCCATGTCCTCGTACTCGTCTTCCTTCCGGGCCTTGTCCCAGGCCAGCGCTTGCATCCCTTTTTCCAGCCGCCAGACAACCTCCGGATTCCTCTTGGGCTTCATCGCGCTCACGCCTCCACCACGCGGATCTGCGCGGGGGACGACACGCCGAGCCTGACTTCGAGCGCCTTCTGGATATGCGCCACGTCCCGGGCCTTCAATCCGAAAACCTTCTCCGCGGCGACCACGTCCGCCGCCGCTACGTCCGCCGAGGCGAAGATGATCCCCGGCGCGCGCACGTCGGCGAGGTTGCCGCCGGTCGGCCCGTTGCGCACGAGCACGCGCGTGGCATCGATGACCGTGAGGCTCGAAGGAAGCCGCCGGTTGAGGTCCACGAGGCACTCCGACAGGTTGAAATGGATCTGTCCCCTGTTTCCACCCATAACTCCCATCATGTTCTTCAATCCCAGGGTGACGGTGGAGAGCGAGTGGTGCTTGGCCACCGGGATGTTGACGATCCTGTCGGCCTCGAGCGCGTCGCGGTAGAGGTCCCACTCCTTCATGGCCAGCGCTCCTGGGATCGACGTCCGGCGGAATTTCCGGTCCTCGACGTGGTACATCCTCAATGAACCCGACGCGCCGTGCTTCTTCCCGAATGCCTCGAGCGCCGACTGGATGCCGCTGTTGGCGTAGCACCGCCGGGGCTCGTTGCAGGGCCGGTCGAAGACCCGCACCTCCTTCGCGCCCGCCGAAAGGCACATCTCCGCCAGCGCGACGACCACGTCCGGATTCGTGTTGGCCGCCTGTTCGGGCGTGCGGTCCCACCCGATGTTCGGCTTCAAAACGACGACGTCGCCGCGCGATACGAACGACCGCATGCCGCCAAGCGCCGCGATCGCCCTTCGGACATTCCCGCCGGGGTCGCTCCCGTGCGCCGAAGACACCTTGGGGCCGGTTTCCTGCGCCGCGGAAGCTTCCGGGACGCTCAATCCTCCACCCCGCAGCCAGCCGGCGCCTCCTCCAGCCAGAATACCCGCGGCTCCTCCCGCCATCCTGAGGAACTTCCTGCGGCTCCAAAGGCACTCGTTCATCGAAACTCCCGCCTGCCGGAATGCCGGAATCGCCGGCATAAAAAGAGTAGTCATGATACGCGGGTCCTAGCGGAAATTCCACATGGGGTAACGGCTATGCTATAAAAATAGAAATCGCCTGAGCGAAAGAGCCAACTTGAATCCATCCGTCAACTACGCCCCCCCGCGAGTGCTGGTCGCAATCCCCGCGTTTCGGGAAGGTAAATCCATCGGGGCGGTCGTCGCGTCGATCAGGGAAAAATTCCCTTACGACGTCCTTGTCGTCAACGACGGGTCTCCCGACGATACCTCCTCCGCAGCCAGGAGGGCCGGCGCCAAGGTTCTCGACCTCCCTTGCAACCTGGGTATAGGCGGTGCGGTGCAGACCGCCTTCATTTTCGCGAACAACAACGGTTACGACGCGCTCGTCCGGATAGACGGGGACGGCCAGCACGAGATAGAGGACATACCAGGCGTTCTTGAACCGATACTGGCGGGAAATGCCGACGCCGTGATCGGTTCCAGGTTCCTGGGCGAGACGCGATACAGGAGCTCGATCCCCAGGATATTCGGCATTCACTTCTTCCGCCTCCTGGTGAACCGTTTCACCGGGTACCGGGTCACGGATCCGACGTCCGGATTCTTCGCCATCAACCGGCGGCTGATCGAGTTCTATTCCTCGCATTACCCTTCCGACTACCCCGAGGTGGACGCGTACATCCTGATGCATCGCCTCGGCGCCAGGACCGCGGAGGTCCCGGTCAGGATGCACGCGCGGACGGAGGGAAAATCCTCAATAACCACTTTCGATGCGATGTATTATATGGTCAAGGTAACGCTTTCTTTCATTATTAACGCCATAAGGAGAATCGATTGAACAGGGTTGCCCTCCTGTCCGTGTGCATGTCAGTCGCCCTGCTCGTTTATATCCTGGAAATGGTGCGCAGGAGGCGGCTGCGGGAGGAATACTCGATATTGTGGCTTGCGGGCAGCCTGGTGATCCTTATCCTGTCCGTAAAGAGGGACTGGCTGGTTTGGTTGTCATTGGCGGCAGGAATCGCCTACCCGCCGTCGTTCCTGTTCCTCGTAGGAATATTTTTCGTAATCCTCATTCTCATCCACTTCTCGATCGCGATTTCGAAGCTCCACCATATGAACAAGAGGATGGCGCAGGAGATCGCATTGCTGAAAATCAAGAGCACGGACGATTCGGACATGTCCATTTAAATCTCTGCAATTTCACTTCAAATTCAGTTCACAAAGTAACGCGCTGGAAGAACCACGCTGCCCTTTTCGCGATGCTCATGGCGGCGTAACGACTAAAATAGGAGCGCCAGAATATTGACCCTGGCCACAGAATCCTTCCCGGCCCCCCGCAGCAAGCGGACAACCAACGTGTTCCCAGAACAAGACCAAGAACCGACGCCGGATAGCGATTGGAATCCCGATTTGCCGTGTAGATCCTGTTCAGCCAGCTCATGACTTCTTCCAACAACGGCGGATTTCCCTTGAAATCGAAGCAGCCCACCCGCCTATGAAGGGCAAGTTCATCGTTTGTTGCATCGATGCCCAAACACCGTAATTGATCCAGCTGGATTTTGCGAACGTTCTCTTCGAGCACCGTCGCCCGTTGTTGGCTTATCCCTTCCGAATGAACTCTATATCGTGTCAATGTTTTCTGCAGGTTCCAGCACTTGACCTTGTCCGACATCCTTACCCATAGATCATAATCTTCGGCGAGTGGAAAGTCGCTCCGATACGCTTCGTTCGGGAGTGCGCTTTTTTTCAGGAAGATTGCTGATTGGGCGAAATAGTTACTGAACAGCATGGCCGACGAAATATAATCGGGCGGCAAAATATATTTAATGACATCCCCGGCAGATTCTCCGTTTTCATCAATGAGTTCTACCCATGATCCGACGAATCCATATCCAGGATGGCCTTCCATGAACGACAGTTGCTCTTCCAGCCGGTTGGGAAATGCGATGTCGTCGCTATCGAGCAATGCGATATACTCCGCGCTTGCTTCCCGAATCCCGCGGTTTCGTGTTTGCACCAATCCCGAGTTTGATTCGTTATGCAGAATTCGAATGCGGTGGTCGCGGTATGAACGTATGATCTCGACGCTATCATCCGTGGAACCATCGTTAATAATCAGTAGCTCGAAATCCATGAATGACTGCCGCAACACGCTGTCTATCGCATGCCGGATGTATTTCTCCCCGTTATAGACAGGCATGAACACGGTAACTTTCGGGATTCTTGCCGTCATGCTAAACCGATCTTCTTGAATACCAAGTCGAATCGTTTGTGCCATGTATGATCCCGTAAACATCGACGCCGGCCGGCCTCCCGAATCACGTCGCGATCTTGATCGTGACGAAGGTAATATTTGATTTTTTCCACCAGATCTTCCGGTCCTTTATAGCAGACGATCTCTTTGCCGATGTCAAAGAAATCCTCCAGCTCCTCCATGTATTCCACCAAGTAGAATCCGCCGCACATTGGGACTTCGAAATCACGCAGGCGCACCTGGAGTACCTTCTCCCCGGTCCGGTGGGTTTCTCCGCAGGACGAGAATCCAAGATTGATTTTCGAGCGGCTGTACATATTGATCATCTCAGTGTCGGATAGCACACCCCCTAAAACGTCCCGAGGGATTTCGACTCGTGGCTCCCAACCTAGGAGACGTTGCGTCGTATCGTTCCGTGCCCATCGTCGCAGCATCTCCTCCGCACCGTAGAGAACTCCCCGAAGCATTCGACCGGGCCCGGTGGAATATTTCTCCCAGCCGTATCCCCAGACCCGGATGTCGATCCCGCTATCTAGAAGCTTCCGTACATGGATGGGACGATCCCCGTACGCCTGTCCCACGAACGTGACATCAAACTCCCTTGGCAGATCGAACGGTTTGTAGATGTTCGGATTCGCTGCTTCCTGACAGTAGATCGGGCGCGCTCCCATTGCGATGTAATCGTCGATCCGGAATTTTTCCGGCACGAGGCACCAGTCGTAATGAGGAGATATTTCCCTTACCAGATGCAACTGATACGAGCCGTTGCAGTACCAGTTCAAGGTCCTAATCCCCATCGAACGGATTTCGTCGATTGCACCTGGCAGCACGCAAGCGTCGTAAAAATAACTGAAGAACAGATCCAGCGGCTTTTGTGAGTGGGCCGTCCTGATCTGCCGGAGAAGTGATTGCGTCACCTTCGGCCGGTTCTTGTCGATGAATGTTCTTTGACGGGAGATGGCGGGATCAACATTTTGGAACGTACTCCTCAGGTCATAGTCAAACTCGATGACTTCATGCCCTAGATCGACCAACGGAGAATATAAGTTATTCCGCCATACGTTCGAATGGAATGCCGAATTCGGGGTTGAATCCGATGCAAAGAAGATTCTCATCCGAAATGCATCCCCTCGGGAACCGCTATGATGTTGCAGATCTCCTTTTTAGTGAACTCGTTCTCCGGGTAAATATTCATATCTCCAGAATCGTTCGTCAATCCAAACACGGAATAATTGTGACTCCGAAGCTCGTTCAACAAATCTTCTATTTCGTAACCTGCATCATGGCAAGTGCATTCCCCGCATTCCAGCAGGATCGTCGGACGATATAAAGAGATTGTCTCTTTTGCCCCTTGCAGAACAAAAAGTTCTGCACCCTCCACATCGATTTTCATGATGTCCGGGATCAATAAATCACCGGTTTTTATGAAATCGTCCAAGACAACCAGTTGGACTGTTTCCCGCCCGATCAATTTTAGCGGGTGACCCGATGGAAGGTTGCGCATGAACAAGGAGTTGTTCCCACTTGAACTGTACCGGTACATATACACTGCGTCGCTTTTATTGGAAACGCCAACTTTAAAAGCAACCGTATTCGATAATTTATTTTTCCTCAGATTCTTATCCAGTACAGCATAAGTACGAGAGGCGGGTTCGAAAGAATAAATCCATTTGGAGCAATTGGAATATCTCACGGTAAAATAACCGCAATTTGCGCCAATATCGTAGATAACAGGTTTTATGTAATAATCACTGACAATCTTGTCAAACCAGTAAACAAGGTTTTTTTCGTAATATTCATTATCAGCAAAACACCACGCCATGTCCCTTGGAATATTCATAGTGAGGTTCCCGACTTTAACTTTCATCCAGAAAAACATGGGGATTCCCCCTTGAAGACTTGCCGGGATGCGTTTTTTTTAAATCGGAAACAGCCACACCCATAGGATTGTGCATCCGCGAGTTCCTGTGATGAATAACGTATCAGCCCACCGCATACAGGATTGTCAGGAATCAGTGTGAATTCTTCCAATGCTAGGTCCGAAAAATATTCCAGTATTTGGCCGAAGGAGTAGACCCGGTGTGCATTGAACATGACTCTCGCTTTACCAATCGGAACTACGAACAGGAGCGTTCCGTCGACCGCCAAAACCCTTTTCAATTCAACAATTGCTTTTAGATCACCCGCGGGGTCCAATGGATCTCCGTAGCGCCCCAATCCCACATGCTCCACGACGTGCATGCATGATAGGGAAGTAATGCTGTCGGTCGGAAAAGGAAGCGCTTGCAGATCGACATGTCCCGCGGTGAAATTGTTAAGTTCGATGTCCGCCGGGCGATAATCGTAAAAATCCACTGGGATAAACGCTGAAACGATGGTGGAAAACTGGAGCGCCGAAGAGATGTCGACATGGCAAATAGGACGGAATTCCGCCAAGATTCGAGCGGCCCAAGCAGTATGGTAAATATAGTGCCGATCGAAATCGGTTGTTGCTGTTTTATCTGATAGGATCGGGTAGCGATCTTTCCACAGTAATGGAAATCGGCGCGTCTCCTCCTCTGCCTGCTTTTTAAAATTACGATATTCCACTATATATCTTATATAAGAAATTAAATAGACGGCCGACTTCTTTATCATCAACATTAATGTCTTCAATCTGCTGCCTAAATAAGTCAATATATCATAGTCTGTAAATATTATAAATCGATCACGCTTTCATTATTATGAAAGATATAGTCGACTAGCCATACGCGAATCAACGGAGTAAGCATTATGGATACTATCAAGGCAGACAACCATATTGCCCCTATATGGAGCAACCTTCCGATCGTAGTCGGAGAAATGAAATCCAGATAAGACAACAACACTCCACACATAACTACTCCTCCCAATGGGATCCCGACATCCTTCAGATACCAATTGCGGCCCTCCGTTCTCAGGTAGCGCCGGAACATCATCGGCAGCATTACGAACAGATAGGTACTATTCAGAACAACCCAGATCACCGCGGCGCCTACGGCGCCGTAGGATGGTACAAGGATCACGATCGCCGGCAACAAGATGATCGCCTGTCCCAGGTTCACGTACATCACCAATTGAGGCCATCCGAATGCATATGCAACATTGGCCGGCACTGAAGAGATCCCATTCAAGGATACCCCGATAACGAGAAGACTTGCGAGCACGTAAGTCTGTTCCGCGACCGCTTGGCTCCCTGTCCAGGCGAGCAATATTTCTTTTGAGAAAAGCACAAATACGACAGCGGTGGGTATCAAGGCGACAGTCATTACCTGGGAAGCGCGGTGGAAAAGGCCTGCAAGGGGGGCTTCGTCGTTCTTTTCGAACAATTGTACGAACTGCGGGAACAGCGCATTGTTGATGGGAACGATTATGGCCCATAACGCGGCGGCCATGCTCCAAGCCAAAGTGTAGTAACCGAAATTCTCAAGTGGAAGCATTTTAATTAAGATTACTTTATCCAGTTGAGACAGCAGGACCCCCACGATCGCGTTGCCAGAGACGTAGGCAGAAAACCGCCAAACGTCGCGAAGAAGTCTTACCCTGAACCGGGGGCGACTATCGGAAGCCGGTAAGCTTCTCCATAGGACAAACATATTTACGCACGCCTGCACACCGTTTACTACGATCTGCCAAACAAAGAATGCTTCGATTGTTGGTGAAATCAGCCATAGAACCAAGACGGCGCCCACACCACGCAGCGTCGCCATGACCACCAATATCGCATTCACCAGCACCTGCTGCTGTAGACCCATTAGCCCGCCCTGATAAAAAGAAGAGGGAAACTGCAGCGCAATCGCCAGCCCGATCAGACGGAAGGTATTTTGGAGCGTTGTGACTGAAATGCTTTGAGGGTTTACCCAGTGGCGGGAGATTACGGGTGCCATCAGGAAAATAACAATTCCTGCACACAGAGAAAGAGACCAATAGACCGTCTCCAGCGTTCTTAACATATCGCGTTGCTCCTGCGCTTTCCCTTGCTGGACGGAGACCCGGGCCATCTCCCGATTCAAAGTCGTACTGATACCCATATCTAAAAGCGCGGTAACGCTCTGCAATATCACGAAAAATCCGACCAACCCGTAAGATTCGATTCCAAGGAACTTCAAGTAAAAGGGGATCAAGAATACTCCGAGGAAGCTGGGCCAGTTTCCTCCCACAAGATTCGCCAAGGTATTGCGCCGAAGTTGGCTCATCATGCCTGCCCGGTCATACCAGATACCTTTTCAGCGCTTGCAGAAACATAAAGCGATTCCCGAGCATACGGGAGAGACGGTCGATGGTGATCCATCCTTCGACAAGCAACTCTTGTTTTTTTATGATTTTTCTTTGGGCGAGCAACAGGCCCGGGCTGTCGCTTGCCAGGCTTTTGTACCGATCGTGGATCAACTTCAAATTCCGCACGTAATCGACACGCCTTTGGCTTGTCATCGACGTGGCGTCGTGCCGCCAGCTATATTCGCAGGTTACCTTCCTTATATGGCAGAATTGATAAAACCTCGACATGCGGATCCATAAGTCCCAATCCTCGAATGACGTCAGTTTTTCATCGAAGCAACCCGCCTGGTCAAGGCACGCCCTTTCATGCATCATGCAGAGGACAGGAATGTAATTGCAGAGTAGGATTCGATCCGGATCGAAATCAACGGAATGTGGGACATCCCTTTTCCTGATTATATACTTCCCCCCGAGTTGTTCCTGGTGCACCCTGCACGCATCCGTGTAAGCAACCCGGCAATCATTGCTTGCCATATGATTCACCAATATTTCGACATGCTCGGGATAGTAGCGATCGTCATCGTCCAGATACGCGATGTATTTCCCCCTTGCGGCTTGAATTCCGCTGTTTCTGGCCGCCGGCAAGCCTTTATTGCCTGAATGTTTGATATATGTAATTTTTTTTCCCCGGTCGGAACGTGGAAGTACGTCTTCGATCTCCACACCACCGTCATTAATCACGATAATTTCTATATACGGATAGGTTTGATCCTGAATGCTACGCAGGCTCTCCACCAGCGTTCCAGGTCTATTGTAAGTTGGGACGATCACCGATACAAGCGGACCTTCTGATCTTCTAGCCATTGTTGTCAATACGATGCGGCCTGTTTATCGCCATTCGCGATTGAAATATTTTGACGCCTGACCAGGGCTGATGTGCATGGTTCCCTCACGGCTCGATTCCATAAAACCTACGTAATGCGAGAGCGGATATTCAAAGTATACAAGGTATTCCAGAATGCACGGTAAAAAGAAGTCGGATGGCGGAAGACTCCCGGTTTATAATGCGTCCAGTAACGATAGAAGAGCTGAAGGGATGCAAGGTCCGCGATTCGTGATAAAAGACTCCGTCTGCTGCATCATCGTCACGTATAACATCGATGACACGATCTTCAAGGTTGTCGACGGTATTGCAAAACAGGTCGGGCTGGTGGTGCTGGTCGACAACGGTTCCTCCGTGGATACCCGCAATAGGCTGAAAACGATCGCAGTCGCGTACGGTCCGAAAATACGGCTGGAGCTCCTCAAAGACAACGTCGGGATTGCGGCAGGCTTGAACTTCGGGGTCAAGATCGCACTGGAAAAGGGATTCGAGTGGGTATTGACACTCGACCATGACAGCATCGCGACGCCCGGCATGATCGAGGCACTGCTGCGCACTTATGAGCGATTCAAGGACAGGAATCCGGGGATTGTTTCGCCTCAACATATCGACCGGGAGACGGGTTTCAGGTACAGGTACGTTAAATACAGCCGGCTTTTATTGAGATATGGGACTACCGACTCCGGTCCGCTCGAATGCAGCTCGATCATGAGTTCCGGGAACCTGATCAGGAAGGAAGTGTTCCGGAATGCCGGGCTCTACCGGGAAGATTATTTCATCTATGCCGTAGACAACAATTTTTGCCGAAGGGTGATACGGAAAAATTACAGTATCATCGTTTCCGATGAAGCGGTCCTCCGTCATCGTGAAGGCGAATTAAAAACAATTTCATTTTTCGGCATCACTTTTTCCACGCCGGATTGGAAATCGAAAAGCCTCTACTATGTCTTCCGGAACGTTCTTTACGACCTCAGGGAAGTGGACCGGATTTCGGAGGCGGCCAACGTCGCCATGTTCCTGCTGAAACTCATTTTAACGATCCTCTTCTTTAAAGGCGAAACGAGGTCACGACGTTTCAAGGCCGTGGCACTCGGAGTTAGGGACGGGATCAGGGGAAGGTTGGGAAAAAGCGAAGAGTACGGCTGATACCGAAAGATTCCCAATTTAACGGTGGCGTCAATCGTTGAAGCTTACCTCGGCGATGCGCGCCGAAAATCTGGCCAGATATCCCATAAACTCCTTATCGCTTACAATAGAGATCCGCCGCAAGGCTCGCCTCTTGATCAGCATCCCCGGGATTCCCTTGATGGCGTCGGCATGCGCTTTAAGGAGCGACATGAATATATCCCACGTTCCGTGGCTTTCCGATAGCTTTCCCACCGCTCCCTTGCCCGAAATCAAGCCTGCCAATCCGACCAAATATCGGGCAAACGTGAAAAAAGGGGACAGGACAACAGCATACCATGGGAATAACTTGATGACCGTCCAGATCCGGTTTCGCTCGACGTAATATATTTTCGAGGGAGTATAAGGTGCGCTGGACGCGGAATACTTATGGTACAGGACCGCGGATGGTAGGAAAAAACATCGGTATCCGGCGCGGCGCGCGCGCAGACCCAGCTCGGTGTCTTCGCCGTAGGTAAAATATGCCTCGTCAATAAGGCCGACCCTGTCGAATAATTCCTTCATGTATACGCCGGCCGCACCGCTCGGACAGAGAACTTCCTCTTCCCTATCATCCTCCGGAACAACCTTATCCCGCCGCTCCCGTCCTCGCGCCGTGCCGTCCCTGTAAATGACAAGCCCGGTGTTGTCGATGACCGATCGATCGTAGTAGTCGATGATTTTCGTCGCGTACATCCCGGCTTCGGGATGCCTCGAAATACCTTCCCTTAACCGGGAGAAGAAACCGGCTTCCAGGCAGGCATCGTTGTTGAGGAGCAGGACGTATTTACCCAGGGCGCTTTCGATTCCCTTGTTGTTGCCCCCCGCCCAGCCTTTATTCGACGGCAGCTTTATCAACCGGATCTTCCTGTCGTAGCGGGAATTAAGGAATTCCACCGACCCGTCCTGGGACCCGTTGTCGACGACTATGATCTCGCTGTCTGCGACCTCCTGGGCGAGAATCGAATCGAGGCACTCCTCCAGCAGGTGCCTTCCGTTCCAGTTGACGATAACGACTGAAAAGAAAAAGGGACCGTCGCAGGCCATCGATCAGCGGGTTTTTCCCATGCTGTCTAACCGGTTGATCGCCGCGGCCAGACTCGGATGGTTACTTATCGCGTGAGCCATTTCGAGGTATCTCCTTGCGTTTGCCAGATCCCCTGTGCTCATGTATATGTTCGCGACCGTGTAATACACGAAGGTCTTGTTCACGCCCAGGTAGATGGAATGAAGGAGCTCGCTTATGATTTGGTTTCCGAGAACGTTCTTGGGCATCCTGTGTCTCTCGATGATCGCCCGGTTCTCCGGCACATTTTTGACGAACACGACGGCGAGACCGTCCGCGAACACCAGCTCATAGTTCGGGCTGGACGCGAGATAGCTTATAAGCGGAAGAACATTGCCAGAGGAGTCGACGGTCTTCGTCACGATGTACGTTATACCGTATTTCTTAAAGACGTTCTCTATGTCCCCTGTACCGGAAGTGATCATTTGGTGCTCATTGAACAATGTAGGCGTTCCCGCCCTTCCATCGATGAAAGTCAACTTCCCCGGGAACGCCTGCCATTCGATGAATCCCCCCAGGTCGAAGAAATTGAACATGTTCCCCCTGATGTCCGTATTTCGAAGGAACTCCCCCGACTTGAGAGAGAACTTGTGTTCCGTGAGCCCAATTCCGTTTTCGACAATGTCCCCCGTTCCCGAGTATATGAAGTATGCCCCGTAACCGACCGATCCAAGGAAAATCAGCCAGGCGAGCGCAATCGGTAGGTGGACGCGGCGCGATACTGCAAAGGGGGAAGACGGCGCCAGGCTGGTTTTAGCTTCCGTAATCTCGGCCCCCTTCCTGCCTTGCTTCTTTTTCTGGCTTTCCTTTCCCTTCTCGGCTTTTAGCCTGGCCTTAAGCGATGCTTCGTCCTTCTTTGAGATATATTCACGGAGGCGCAGCAGGACACCATCGAAGGATTGCGCCACAATCGGAATGGCGAATATCGACATAAACGCCATGCCGCGGGCCACCATCAAAGGCAATCTCAAACCATAGACGGCAAGGATGATGTCGTGTATTTTAACTTTCCATGATATGACTCCCGCCAACCCTATCCCCACGACAAGGGCAAATATATATTTGTAATATGTGTAGAAACCGGAGTTGACGATCGAGGTCATCTCCGATATACCTCCCATTTGCTGGGGATTGGCAAGAAGCGTCAATGGAGTCACCACGCTTTCAAATCCATGTTTGCTGGGTAGCGTGGCTAATGCAGAGAGCGCAAGAACTGCAAGTGGTATGTAAAGGTTGTTCATCAAGGAAGTCTTGCTGAATTTATCCCGGTATATGGTGACGAGGCTCTGGGTTCCGAATGCCCCGATGGTCGCAAATCCGGCTAGGGTCGACGGATGGATATTGGACCACAACAGGAATATAAATGGGAAGGAGAAGATGATCTTCCGGTTTCCCCTGTAATAGAAAAGCGAACAACCGTAGATGAGGAACGAGGTGAAGAAGTAGGCGATTATCTCCGGCCTCGGCTGCAGCCGAACCCGGAACGGCATCGCAAACAGCAGCATCGTGAACAACGCCACGTAAGGGTTTATGTCCCTTGCCCGCAGCGACTTGTAGATGAAGAAAAACGATAGCGTCGCCATCAGCCACACGAAGACCGAAACGCCGTCCGACCCGACGAACCTGTAGACCGTATAGAGTATGGCCTGGAAACCGAGCTCTTCGTAATTCATGGGTTGACCGAGTATCGGGTAGTTCATGAATTCCCGGTCGGGGACCTTGCCGGTATCGATGAAATGCTTGCCGATCGACAGGTGTATGCCGTAATCGCTCGTGAAGATCTTGTTGAAGAAGAGCATCGACATCAGGATGAAGCACAGGGCGGTTATCGCGGACTGCAGGCGCCTGTTCTTCGCGATCTTGTCGAGGCCATCCGGCAAAGCGATCGCCATATCCTACCTTCTCCCGGCTTTCCATTTTTCGAGAACTGCGGAAACCGGCTTGCCCGGATGGCACCTCGCGCATGCCTGCTCGATGGTAAGCGTTTCCTTAAGTTTTACCGTCCCGAAATGGAACTCGTGATTTTTCGGTTTCTTTCCCGCGATTTCTTTCTCGACGTGGCATTCCGCGCACGGCAGTTCCGGCCCCGAGAAATCGAACTTGTGATCGTGCACGCTGTACCTGCGCCCGTCCCGCGTCACCTGCGGGGTGTGGCAGTCGATGCACTCGGCCGCCCGGGGCGAATGACGGGAGTGATCGGCCGGTCTCTTGCGAATTGCCTTGTGGCAGGTGCCGCAATATTCGTCCCGCGTCATGTAACGATCTTTCCTTGCCGCGCCGCCGCGGTCGAATCCGCATATGTCGCAGATCCTGGCAGTGGAATAGAACCTGGATTGCCAGAACAGGAACATGCGGTGCCGATCCCGGTAATCCATCGTTCCCCGGTACCACTTTTTCGAATCCGGCTTGGGCGCGAAAAAATCCGAGAAATAAAGGGTAAGATCCTCCCCCGGCCTGAAGAATGCGGGGAACGGGAACCGCCCGCCGGCTTTCTTGTCCTTCCCGTCGGTATGGCACGCTTCGCAGATCATGTCCGCCCGCTCTTTGGGCAGCTTCCCCGGATTGACGATGTCCTTTGCCGCCCGGGAAGACACGTGCTTTTTCCCCGGCCCGTGGCAGGCTTCGCAGCCGATCGACGGCTCATGGAAGGATCTGGTCTCCGGGTCGAATCCGGTCGAGTGGCATCCGTCGCAATGAACGGACGCGGGTCGCTCCCGCCAATCGTCGATCGTGTTCGGATCCCAGCGGTCCTCCACGATGTTCCAGAACCTCGGGAGGAGATAAAAGTCGTTGTCGATGAACGCCAGGTACTTCTGGAACCAGTGGCTGCCTATCACCCATCGGATATCTTCCATCCCGAATGGCACTCCGGAAAAGTCTTTCGCCGCGACAGCATCCGGATTCTTTTTCGCATCGCGAAGCATATTGGCGTGGGGGGTCAACTTCCATTGCTTGTAGATCCCCTCGTGGCATTCCATGCACCTCTCCGAGCCGGAATATCCTTTGGCGCCAGGACCGACCCCGACGGCGGCGGCCGGAAAAACCAGCGCGAGGGTCAATGAAAGGAACATTGTCCGGATGAAGAACACCTGGAGCCCCCGCGGACTCAATTCCCCTGCTTCATTTCTTTGAGGAGGCCTTCGAGTACCGAAGGAAGTTCTTCATCGCCGGGGCGATAATCTCCCACGTGCGTATAACGGATTATGCCCCTGTGATCGATGACGACCTTCAGCGGTATGGGGCCGGCCAGGTTGTAAGACCTGGTCGCAACAGACAGGTTCGCATCCAGGAGAACGGCGTAGTTTATCCTCTTCTCCCTTACAACCTTCCGGATATCGTCCACGCTTCCCGCGGGAAGAACTATGGAGAGAAGCTCCACCCCCCGGTCTTTCCAGTTCGAGTTCAGCTTGACCAGGCTCGGCATCTCGCGTTTGCAGATTTCGCACCAGATCGCCCAGAACTCCAGTATCACGACCTTCTTGCCTTTGAAGTCGCTCAAAGCGACCGTTTTGCCCGTCATCACGTCTTTCAGCTTGAAGTCGGGGGCCCTGTCCCCTATCTTCAGCCGCATGTACGTATCCTGCGCAATCGCGGGAGAGACGACCGCGGCAGCGACGAACAGAGCGAAAAGGATCGCGCATGCTTTCGATCCTATCCTCACCTGTCCTCCCCGTTCATCGACAGATTGCTCCCCGACGGCAATGAATTTTTTTGCCGGCAATCAAGATACCACAGGCCTGCCGATCCCGTCTCCACCGTGAGGCGACGGGCGAAGCGCAAACGGCTCCCTGTGAAGCACGGTCGTAAGCTTGAGGCTGGGACAGCGCGTGCAGTCCAGGCAGCGCAGGCAGTCCGGATTGGTCGGGTTCCGGTCGGGCCGGATGTCGACGGGGCATATCTTCCGGCACTTCCCGCACTTTGTGCAGGTGTCCGGATTCCACGCCAGCTGCAGGAAGCTCGACTTGTTGAAAACCGAAAATATCGCGCCCAGCGGGCAGAAAACGCGGCAGAACGGCCGCTTTACAGGCAGGGAAACGGCCACGAAGAAGAGCAGTATGGAGATCTTCACCCAGAAGAGATTCCTTATCATCGAGCGGACGTTCAGATCCAGCGTGACCCAGACCAGGCCGCCCATAAGCGTTCCAGCGGGGCACAGCTTGGAGAACCAGTTCTCCTGGGTGAGATAAGGGACGATGAAAACGAGGACGGCCAGCACCGCATACCGGATGTAACGCGTCCAGTCCGGTATCGAGAGCTTCCATCCCCTGAACTTGTAGAGGAGGTCCTGCATGAACCCGAAGGGGCAGAGTGTGCCGCATGTCATACGGCCGACCGATGCTCCTATGACGGAAAGGGTTCCCGCGGCGTAGTAGGGGAAGCTTCCCGTCACCATGAAATGCTGCATTGCGCCGATCGGGCAGGAGAACAGCGCGGAGGGGCACGCGTAACAGTTAAGGAGGGGGGTGCAGATGCCTTTCAGCTGCCCCTGGTAAAGAGACGGAGTGATCCTGGCGGTTCCGCTGGCAAGGGAAATAGAAAACGCCTGGAAGTAGGAGTTCGGAAGAACCGTTCCCAGTGCCTGGAAGATCCTGCGCTTCAGGAATTTCACGGGGTCACCCGACCCCGATGCAGGATAGTCAAAGCATTGCTGCGTTGAAAAGAACTTCGCCGATTTCCTCCCTGTAGATGCCGGCTGCCAGGAGCGCACCGGCCCCCGCAGCCGTGAGGAAAAACGCGATGAGTCTCTTTTTCATCCCTGCCTGTGCGGCCGTTGGACCGGCTTTGCCCGCCCCCCTATCAAGAGCCGCCGTAGGAGTGCAGCCCGGACAGGACGAGATTGACGCCCAGGTAGCACATGATGGTCGCCAGGAAGCCCACGATCGAAAGGATCGCGGCGCGCTTGCCGTGCCAGCCGCGGGTTATCCTGGCGTGCAGGAACGCGGCGTAGACGAGCCACACGATCAGCGACCAGGTCTCCTTGGGATCCCAGGACCAGTAGGTGCCCCAGGCGTAGTTCGCCCAGGCGGCGCCGGTGATGATTCCTGCGGTCAGGAACGGGAATCCCCAGATGATGGACTTGTAGACAAGGTCGTCCAGGGCCTTGCTGTTGGGAAAGAGGCCGACGACTCCCCCATCGTCCTTCGCCTCTTCCTTTCTGGCCTTGATCAGGTACATGACCGCGACGCCGGCCGAAACGGCGAATGCCGCATAACCGACGAAGCAGGTGATCACGTGGGCGTGCAGCCAGTAGGACTGGAGCGCAGGGACCAGCGGCTGGATGCTGCTCTCGTTCGTGAACGCGAACAGCATCGTCAGGAACGCGATCGGCATGACGAAAGCGCCGAAAGTGCGGTTCCTGTATTTCCATTCGACGAAGAGGTAGAAGAGGTTGACGGACCAGGCGAAGAACACGAGAGACTCGT
>JBLNEW010000055.1:0-33938 GCA_050263095.1 Deltaproteobacteria bacterium
AACGCCACTGCGCGCGCAGGGCTGGCGAAAGCCTATTTCTCTCGGGGAGCTTACCGGGAGGCGATCGAGCATTGCGACAGGGCGATCGAACAGGGGTGCCGTTTCGAGCCCTCCATGCTGGAGGTCCTGAACCGCTACCGAAGGCCCGGCGACAATCCCCCCGGTCCCTGATTACGCCCGCCGGGGTTCAATCCCGGCAGGATCCTACCTGTCCGTCAGCGCCCGAAGGACGGCGGAGATGTCCCGATCCCCGAACCCGCGCCCGCGCGCGACGCAAAACTGCTGATAAGCCGCCGCCGTCACGGGCGTCGGGACGCCGGCCGCGTCGCCCGCGAGCACCGCCAGCCGCATGTCCTTGTGCGCATGCCTCAACGGGAAATGCACCGGGAAAACCCTGTCCACCAGCATGTCCCTCCCCTTGATCTGGATAGCCTGGCAGCCGACCACCGAGCTCTGCACCACTTCCAGGATCTTCTCCGCGGGGATCCCGGCAGCCGTTCCGGTGAGCGCCGCTTCGGAAAACACGCACAGAAGCGCCCCCAGCATCTGGTTGATTATGAGCTTCATGTGCGCCGCAAGCCCGACCTCCCCCATGTAGACCACCTTGCTCCCCATGGCGAGCAGGATCGGCTCCATTCTCCCGGCGACCTCCGGGTCGCCGCCCGCGAGGATGACGAGCGTCCCCTCCGTCGCCGGCTTCCTGCTTCCCAGGACCGGAGCCTCCAGGAAATCGGCTCCGGTCTTTCTTACCATCGCGGCGATATCGCGCGAAGATTCGGGCGAAACCGTGCTCATGTCGATGTAGGTCTTGCCCGGTTTCAGCGCGGAAAGCACGCCGGCGGTTTCGGCGACCACTTCCCAGACCGCGGCGGGATCGGACAGCATGGTGATCACGACGTCCGCCCGCTCCACCAGCTGGGCCACCGAAGAGGCGCCCTTCGCCCCGGCGGCGACGAGCGGCGCCATCTTCTCGCGGGACCTGTTGTATACGGTCACGTCGTGCCCCCTGGCAAGTATGTTCCCGCACATGGGGGCGCCCATGATGCCGAGCCCGATGAACCCGATCTTCGCCATCGCGTTTCCTCCCGGATCCGTCCGTTGTCATCGCTTGACCCGCGGCGAAAATACAGCAGAATGATACCATGATGGCGTCCCTGCCCGAGATTCTCCGGAAAGCCCCGCTGTTCGCCAATCTCCCTCCGGAGGATCTGATGCGCGTGGCGGATATCGCCTCCACGCAGCGCTACGAGAAAAAATCGTTCATCTTCAGGGAAGGGGAGCGGGCCGACGGCTTCTTCGTCGTGGCTGACGGGCGGGTCAAGGTCTTCAAGCTTTCGCCGGACGGCAAGGAACAGGTCCTTCATCTCATAGGTCCGGGCCAGTCCTTCGCGGAGGCGACCATCTTCGAGGGCGGGACTTACCCCGCGCACGCGGAAGCACTGTCCGGCTGCGAGCTCATTTTCCTTCCCAAGCGCCCGTTCACCGATCTTCTCGAGAAAAACCCGCGGATCGCGCTGCGGATGATGGCTTCCCTGTCCAAGTGGATAAAGCGGATGGCGGATCTTGTCGAGAGCATCTCGCTGCGCGACGTCGAAACGCGCCTGATCCGGTATCTGTCGGACGAATTGGGGACCCGCGGCGTTCCGGCCAGGGACGGAGCTGTGATCGAGCTCGACGTCGGCAAGAACGTCCTGGCTTCGCGACTTGGAACCGTACCCGAGACGTTTTCCAGGACGCTCAAGAAACTCCAGGAAGAGGGGAAGATTCGCGTCAAGGGGAAACAGATCCGCATTCTCAAGGCGCACGCGCTCTTTTCCGTTCCTGACTGACGCCGTGGTATCATCTTCGGGAAAATACCGCGGGAAAGGAGGATTCCGGAATGGGACACTTCTCGGTTAGCGTAGTCGGAAAGGACAGGCCGGGGATCGTCGCGGAGGTGAGCCGGATCCTCTTCGAGCAGGGATGCAACATCGAGGATTCCACCTGCACGATCCTGTCGGGGCAGTTCGCGATGATCCTGGTGGTCTTTCATCCGAGGTTTGCCGCCACGGGCGAGCTGAACCCCGCATTCGAGGAGGTGCGCTCGAGGATGGGGCTCATGGTCACGGTGCACGCGTTGAAAGACGAGGAGGTCGTGCACGAAAAGGCTTTTTCCGGCGCGCCCCACATAATCTCGGTGTACGGCGCGGACCGGCCGGGCATCGTCTACATGGTCGCGAAGGAGCTTGCGCTTCGGAAGGTGAACATCACCGACCTCAACACCCAGGTCGTCGGCTCCAAGGATCGTCCCGTCTACGTGATGGTCCTGGAGGTGGATCTGCCCGAGGGGTTGGACATGAAGGAACTCGAAAAGGAGTTCGATCGCATTCGGAAAGAGCTCTCCGTGTCAATCACGGTCCGGCCGATCGAGACGATGGAGCTGTAGCGGCCGACGATAAGCCGCCTCCCGCCATGGCCGTCCTGCCCATCCTCAAGTTTCCCGATCCGCTGCTGCAGCAGAAGTCCGCTTCCGTTGAGAGCATCACGCCCGACCTGTCCTCGCTGATCGACGACCTGCTCGACACGATGCGGAATTCCCCGGGAGGAGTCGGCATCTCCGCGCCGCAGGTGGGCATCCTCAAGCGCATTGTCGCGGTCGACGTTTCCGCCAGCAAGAGAGGCTCCCAGGGGTTAAACAACGGCCTCCTGATCCTCATAAACCCCGAGATCCTGGCGAAGGGCGGACGGCAGATCGTGCGCGAGGGGTGCATGAGCATACCGGATTACACCGCCAACATCGAACGCGCCCAATGGGTTCTTGTGGACGCCCTCGACAGGGATGGAAAGCACGTGATCCTGGAATCGGTGGGGTTCGAAGCGGTGGCGATCCAGCACGAGGTGGATCACCTGGACGGCATACTGTTCCTGGACCGGGTGACCTCCATCAAGACGGACCTCTTCCGACGGAAGAAGTACCGCTGAAGCCGGTTCCTACTTGCCCAGCCGCGCGTAAAACTTCCGGGAAGTGGCGAAAAGTTTCCGGTATTGCCTTACAGGAAGCATCCCCCGGAGCCGGTTTCGCAGCAACGAGGCATTCTTCACAACCGCGAAGGATCCGTCCTCTATCTTGAGGACTCCCTGGGACGCCAGATCCCTGATGACGTTTTCGATATCCCGCGAGTAGCAGATGCTGCCGGTGATGGAGAACCAGAGGCCGGCGAGCATCCTGTTGTGCGGCTTCATCTGGCAAAGGACGGAGTGAATCCTTGGCAGGAAAAGCTCCTCTCCGCCGTTCGCCCCAAGTGTGAGGATGCCAGATATTATGTTTGAGAGGTCGCCTGGAGCTATCGCCATTGCTCACCTCCTTGAGGAAAGGGCCCCGAGGGGATTCGTGCGGTTCCGTAGGAAGTTTATCATGCGGATCGCGTCAATAGCCGAATACGGAAAATTAGACACAGCTCATCCGCGAAAGGTTCCGGCGGGAGAGCGAGCGAGACGGTTTTATTACTGGCGGATCGATCCTTCGGATATCGACCTGAAGTCGCAGCTTTTGCACAGATCGACTGCCGCCTTTACGTGACCGCTAAAGTCGATCTCCCCGTCGTTGTCGGCCGCCGGATTCGCTTGCCCTGAAGAGAATCTCTCTGCCGGTCCGGAAGTCTTCGCGGCGTTCGCTTTTTCCTGCTTCCTCTGCTTTATGGCTTCCCTTGCCTTGTTGATCAGATTCATACCGTTCGAATAGGAGATGCCCCCCTCCGGAAGCAATTTCGTCAGAGATTTTCTTTCCTTTTCATCGCCGATTCCGGCGCCGCGAAGGCCGATTTCCCGGTTTTCCCTGATTATGAACTGCGGAGCCGCGCTCATCCTGCCTTCGGACGAAGTTATATTCACGTACGCCTCGACCGCGTCGCCGACCCGACCGACCCGAATCGATTTGTCATCTTCTACGGCGAAGCACGAAAGGGGAAACAGGCCGGCTGAAAAGAGGAGGACAAGGGCTGCCATTGCGATCTTCCGGATCATCTGCGTTTTCCTCTCGCCCTGTCGGATTGAGGTTGTTCTCTACAGGTTCAATGCATGAAACAGGCCGGAGCAGGCGGAGGGATTTTGCAAGCGAAAACGAATGCATCACCGATCAGGGGGAAATCGGGAAAAGCAATATTGTAACGACGCATCCTGATCGATTTCATAGTTGGTAGTCGACCGGGCCCGGGCGGGCAATCGTGGGGAGAGTAAAGGACCCGGCCGGAACCGGCCGGATCCCCGGATTTCTGATGGTGGCCCCTCGCAGAATTGAACTGCGGACACGAGGATTTTCAGTCCTCTGCTCTACCATCTGAGCTAAAGGGCCGCCTTTTTAAGAAGGCGTAATTCTAACGAATACCGGCCTCGGGTGTCAAGCCGGGGGCATTAAGCATGGCGCGCGTCGGTACGAACGACCAGTGTCCCGCACACCCGGTCGTGGAGCCCCTGCTTGCGCCTGTCGAACGCAATCCATACATAGCCGATGTACAGCGTGAACACGCAAAGGAAATAGCCGAGCCAGCGGATGAACGCCCGGCGATAATCCAGGGCGGAGCCGTCCTCGTTTATGACCTTTATACGCATTGCCATCTTTCCGAACGTCTGCCCGTATGCGCCGTGGAGATAGACATAGTAGAAGATCGGAAATCCGAAGAAGAAGGCCGCACGGACCAGGTTTTCCATGGAGAAAACGCCGGTTATCGAATATATGTCATCGGCCGGGACGGACATCCAGAGCCCGGCTGACGAGCCGAACCTGTCCACGAGGTAGAAGAGGTTGTAGATCCCGAGGATGACGAGGAAGTCGATGACCCGCGCTGCGACCCGGATCCAGAATCCGGCGAATTGCGGAGTTGGGGTGTTCAACGGTATTCCCTAATCGTTTTCGAATTGATACATCGCCATGCTTAGCGCGGCGAGCGCCGCCGTTTCCACGCGAAGGATCCGGGCCCCCAGGCCTGCGCGAACGAAACCCGCACCTTCCGCCTCCATGACCTCGGCTTCCGAAAACCCGCCTTCCGGACCGATGAGCAGTGCGACGCTGGAAATTTTTCCGAGACCCGAGAAGACGCTTTTGAGCCCGAACCGGCCTTCACCTTCGAAGAAGATCACCTTGCCTTCCGCCTCTTCGCAGCATCGCAGCGCATCGTGATAGGCGAGAAGCGGGGAAACGGCGGGAACGCGGCCCGAGCCGCACTGCTTCGCCGCCGAGAGCGCAATACGCTCCCACCGCAGCAGCCGTTTTCCCGCATCCGCGGGATCGGGCCTCGGGATGGTTCGGGATGAACGGAAAGGTATCACCCGGGAGCAGCCTAGCTCCGTCGCCTTTTCAAGGATGAAATCCAGCTTGTCCGCCTTGGGAAGCCCGACCATCAGGGTGACCGCCACTTCCGGCGGCGGCTCTGGCGGCAGGGACTCCAGCACTTCCGCGCGAAGGGAGCGCGACGTCGCTTCAAGTATGCGCATGCGGTAACGGTTGCCTTCCGCGTCGAAGGCGTAGAATGAATCTCCGGTCCCCAGGCGCAGCGACCTGAGCATGTGCCCGGCCTCCGTCCCCGAGAGGACCGCCGTATCCCCGGAAATGTTCCTTCGGTCTATGAAGAAGGTCGGCAAGGAACCGTCAGTGCGCCTCCCGCCGCAGCAGCAGCGCGGCCCACTGGCCGTCGGTCTTCCGTTTCAGCGGACGCGCGCCCACTTCCCGGTATTCCTCCTCCACCCATCCGCTCTTCTCGGTGAGGATACCCGAAAGGACCATGTATCCGCCGGGGGCGCAGCGGGAGGTGAGCTCCTTTTTCATGTCGATGAGTATTTCGGCGAGGATATTCGCCACGACGAGATCGTAGCTCCCTTCGATTGTGGAGAGCGGCATGAAAGTGGAGGCGAACCGTTCCGCCACGCCGTTGGCCCTTGCGTTTTCCTCTGCCGTTTCGACCGCCTTGGGATCGGTGTCGACTCCCAGCGTGCAGGATGCGCCAAGCAATGCCGCGGCGATTCCCAGGATTCCGGTCCCCGTGCCGACGTCGAGCACTCTCCCGGGTCCCGGAAGCGGGTTGTAGACCTCCTCCAGCAGCTGGAGGCACATCCTTGTGGTCTCGTGCGTCCCGGTTCCGAATGCCTGCCCGGGATCGATCGTCAGCACCAATTCGCCGGGAGCGGCGGCGTACGGCTCCCATGACGGCTTCACGACGAGGCGTTCCCCCAGCTTTCGGGGCTTGAAGTGCTCCTTCCAGTTTTCCGCCCATCCGAAATCCGTGATTTCGGCGGCCGAGACGAATGCGCCCGCGTCGGAGCCGAACGACTCGGCCAGCAAGGGAAGGAAGTCGAGAAATGCCTTCTTGAGGTTGTGGAGATCGGCGTCCCAGGGAAAATACGCCGTCAGCCTGGTCACCTCTTCCGGCGGCGGCAGTGGATCGATGGGGTCCCCGTCGGTTCCGAACAGACGCTCGTCGTAAGCCATCCCCAGCGACCCGTGCTCCAGGAAGAAGTGCGTAAGGGCGTCGACCGCTTCCCTGCGGGTTTCGACCGTGAACGACTTCCAGCGCGTCATACGGCCCCCTCTTTTCTTTTCCCCCTTATTATATAGCCTTACGGGCGTGGAGGGTTTCGCGCCGAGTATGCTAAGATACCACCTTGCCGCCGCGAGGCGACAGGAAAATGGACACCCGCAGAAAAACCCTCTTATCCGAAACAGAGGCCCTTCGTCCCGACGCCGTACGGATGCTTGGGTCGATATCGGGCTATGCGGAACTCGGGCTCGAGGAGATCCGGTCCTCCGATACCCTGGCCGGATTTCTGGAGAGCAGGGGATTCCGAGTGGAGCGCGGGACGGCCGGGATGAAGACGGCGTTCAGGGCGGAATTCGCCTTCGGAAAGGGGAAGCCGTCGGTGGCCTTCCTGTGCGAGATGGACGCCCTGCCGGGCCTCGGGCACGCGTGCGGCCACAACGTGGCGGGCGTGGCTTCGGCCTGCGCCGCCGCTGCGCTTGCATCCTTCGGGGCGGGGCGCTTCCGGTCGGGGAAAATCGTCGCCCTGGGCACCCCCGCCGAGGAGATGGGGTACGGCAAGGCGCGTATGGTCGAAAAGGGGATATTCGAGGGGATAGACGCCGCCATGATGGTCCATCCCTCCTCGCGCCGCCACGTCGCCAAGGGGTACCTCGCGCTTCACAAGATCCGCTTCACGTACCTTGGGAAGGCCTCCCACGCAGCGGCCTACCCGGAGCACGGCATCAACGCGCTTGACGGGGTTCTCATGCTGTTCCAGGGGACCGCGGCGCTGCGCCAGCACCTTCCCGAGACCGTCCGCGTACACGGAATCGTAACCGAGGGCGGCAAGGCGCCCAACATCATCCCGGAGCGGGCGCAGGCGTACTTCTACGTCCGGGGGGAGGACGACTCCGAGCTGGCCGACGCGGTCAGGAGGGTGAAGGAGTGCGCGCGGGGAGCGGCGAAGGCGACGGGGTGCAGGCTCCGGATGGAGGAAGGACCCTATACCCTCTCCGCGATGAAAGTGAACCCGGTGCTCGCCGAGGAGTACCGGCGGGCGCTCGGGACCCTGGGGCTCCCCGAAAGCGGGGCCCCCGTTAACAGGAACCGGGGCTCATCTGACATTGGAAACGTTTCGCGGATCGTGCCGACGATCCAGCCGAACGTCCCCATTTCCGGGGGGGAGAGGGTGGAGATACACACGCGTCCGTTCGAGGAGGCATCGAGGGGCCCGTCGGGAGTCGAGGGCATGATGGAAGGCATCCGCGCGCTGGCGCTGACGGGCCTCGGGCTGTTTTCCGATCCCCGGCTCTGCCGCCGGGCCTGGGAGGCTTTCAGAAAAGCACGATCGTGACCCCGTCGCCTCCCTGCTCCCGCGGAGCGGGGAAGAAGCGCTTCGCATACGGGGAATCGCGCAAATGGCCGCGGACGGCGGCTTTCAGCGCCCCCGTGCCGTGCCCATGGATGATGAAGGCGTGGGGCGCCTGGGCCAGCGAAAGCCGGTCGAGGAAGCCTTCCATGTCGGGCAGCGCGTCATCCACATACTTGCCCCGAAGGTCGATCGTGTTTTCCGGAGTCTGGATGTAGAGCGCAAGCGAGGCCTCCTCGGATCGACGCGGCGCCCTGGATGCCTTGCCTTCCCCTGCGCGTGACGGCGCGGCCGGGAATATCCGCACCTGTTCGCGGGGCAGACGAAGCCTCATCCCGCCCACCAGCACCTCCACTTCGCGGTCGTCCGGGCCGGGAACCGCGGCGACCTCGCCCTCCTTGTGAAGGGTCGCCAGGAACACCTTCTGCCCCTGGAAAAGCGAGGTGCCGGGAGGAACGGGCGCAGTCCTGCTGATCATCGCGCGCGTCACGGGGTCCGAATCCGCGGCTTCACCTTTTTCCTTCCATTCCCGGATCACCGCCTGCGCTTTCCGGACCGTCTCGATTTTCCTTTCCTTGCGCAATTCCTCGGTGACGGCCCGCAGCTGCGTCTCCGCCCTGCGGATCTCCTCCCTTGCCTTCTGGCGGGCTCCCGAAAGGATCCGTGACTCCTCATCCCTCGCCCGTTCCCGCTCCGCCGCAAGCCTTGACCGCTGCTCTTCCGCCTCGCGGCGCGCGCCCGCCGCCCCGGCGGCCTCGGCCCTGGCCTTTTCGCGCTCGGATTCAAGCCGCGAGAGGGCGTCCGCAAGCTCGTGTCCCGAACCTGTCAAATAACCGCCGGCCCGCTCGAGAACGTTTTCGGGGAAGCCCAGCGCCCGGGCGATGGCGATTCCCATGCTTCTTCCCGGTATGCCGAGCCGCAACCGGTATGTGGGGCGAAGGTGCTCCTCGTCGAATGCCATCGAACCGTTCTCGAACCGGTTGTCCCCGTAGGCTATCCCTTTAAGCTCCTCGAAGTGGGTCGTTGCGAGCACCCGCACCTCCCTGTCGGCGAGCGTCTCGAGGAAGGCTCGCGCGATCGCGGCCCCTTCCCGCGGATCGGTTCCCGAAACGACTTCGTCAAGCAGGACGAGGGATCCCAGGTCGGCCCCGGAAAGGATCTCGTTCAGCCGCCGGATGTGGGCGGAGTAGGTGGACAGGTCCTGCTCGACGCTCTGCTCGTCCCCGAGCGTCACGAAGATGCGGGAGAATACCGAGAGAGTCGAATCGGCGGAAGCCGGGATCGAGAGCCCGGCCATCGCCATCAGCGTGAGCAGCCCGAGCGTCTTGAGCGCCACGGTTTTTCCGCCGGCGTTGGGCCCCGTAAGTATCAGGCACAGGCGGGGTCGTCCCAGCCGCAGGTCGTTGGGCACCACCTCCCTGCGGGAGAGCACGAGCAGGGGGTGGCGCGCCGCGATCAGGTTCACCTCGCCCGCGGCCGTCACGGTCGGCTCGGCCGCGGAGAGCTCTTCCGCCAGTAGGCTCCGGGCCTGCGCGAAGTCGAGGCGGGACAGCCGATCCCTGCAGGCGAGCAGTTCGGGGGCCTTCCTCGCCGCTTTCGCGGTCAGCTCGGCGATGACGCGGGCGATTTCCCGCTCCACCTCGAGCTCGGCCATCTTGACCTCGTTGTTCAGGTAGACGAGCTCTTCCGGCTCGAAAAAAACCGTCTGGCCGCTCTGCGACGTGTCGTGCACGATGCCCTGGAAGAGCCCCTTGGCGGCGGCCTTGAACGGTATGACCAGCCGCCCCGAACGCACTGTGGCGTACGCCTCCTGGATGTAGCGGGAATATCTCGGCGAGGAGACGATCTGCTCGGCCGTCTTCTGCAGGCGGTTCCTGATCTCCAGGAGCTGGCGCCGCAGCTGGCCGAGCGAAGGCGATGCGCGGTCGGCGACGTTTCCCGCGGAATCTATTTTCAGCTCGATCTCGTCGGCCAGCTCCCGGAGCGGCGGTATCTCCCTCGCATGGTGGGCCAGTCGCGGGTATTTCCCGCGGCGCTCCTCGAAAAATTTCCGCACCCGCTCTCCCGTACGGGCGGTCTGCCCGACAAGCAGCAGCTCCGCGGGGGAAAGCGAGGCGCCCTTGACCGCCGTCTCGACCTCCGGGATGATTTCCTTCAGGCCTTCGAGGGGGAGCGGCCCCTCGGCTACGATCATGCGCCGCCCGTCGCGGTTCTCCTCGAGGGAAATCCTGACGGCGTCGAGGTCCGTCCCCGGCGAGAGGGCGGCGCACAGCCCCCGTCCCGGATCCGAGGACGCGTGCGAGCAGAGACGCGAGATCACCTTGCTCCACTCGAGCGCCGCAAGCGCCGCTTCCCATGCCGTTCCGCCCAAACCAGGGCCCTCCTTGCATCCGGGTCCATTATATCGGGATCGTGATAGCATGATTTGTCATTCTCCCCAAGGAGGAGCGTCCTTTTTGTTCGGCCTGCACCTGTCGCTATTCTGGCTCTGCCTCTTTGCTTACTGCGCGGAGGCAGGGTTTCAGCTGGCCGGCATCACTCCGAGGTCGCCCTTCCGATCGGCGCTGTTCGGGGGGCTGATATTGCACGCCCTCTTCCTTTCGTTGCGTTGGGCGATCTCCGGCCGCGCGCCGATGGCCGGGCTCTTCGAATCGCTGACGGTCCTGTCGTTCTGCTCCGCCCTCTCCGCGTTCCTGCTGTGCGGGACGCAGGAAACGCAGGCCGCCTGGAAACCGCTCTCGTTGCTGGTTGCGATCCCGCAGGCGGGGGCCGCCCTCGTCGACAAGCGGCTCACTCCGCTCTATCCGGCCCTGGACACGCCGTGGTTCGCAACCCACGTCGGTTTTTCGTTTCTCGGGTACGGGATCTTCGCCGCCGGGCTGGCTCTTGCCTGGGTTTATCTCGGCACGGGCGGGGAGGGGATATACAGGGCAGCTGCGCGTTCCGCGCTGTACGGCTTCACCGCGTTTTCGGCGGGGATGGTGTGCGGGGGAATATGGGCTTACTATGCTTGGGGGTCGTACTGGATCTGGACTCCCAAGGAAATCTGGTCGGTCGTCCTCTGGCTCTACTTCGCGGTCCTCACGCACCTCAAATTCATACCGCAGGGGCCCGGGTGGCCGTGGTGGAGCAGGCGGATGGAGATGGGCGCGACGGCGGCCGGCTACTTCGTCATGCTGGCGACATTCCTCGGTGTCGGGCTTCTTATGCGAAGCTCCCACTCTTTCTGACGGAGTTGCCGGGATGAAGGTTCTATGGAGATTTTTGACCGGCCTTAAGACTTGCGCATGGACCGGCCTCGCTTTTTGCGCTGCGGGAGCGGCGGGCTCGGTCGCCATGGGGAGGCATCCCTCGCTTTTTTCCGACATGGACGCGCAGGTCTTCGCGGGATGGTTCGCGCAAAAAGGATGGATCGATCCCGTTCCAACGCTCTGGCTATACGGCCTTCTCATGGCCACCGCCCTGATGGCCGTTAACGCGGCATGCTGCACCGTCGATCGGCTCGTGCAGATATTCCGCGGAAAAGCCACGCTTCGGCGCCTGCTGCCTCACGTGATGCACGCTGCGTTCCTGGGGGTGGTCCTGTCCCACCTTGCGAGCAGCGTCTACGGGGACCGCGTTCCCGGGACGACGGTTTTCCAGGGAAGATTTGCGCCGGTGGGCGGAACGGGGCTGATCCTCGCCCTGGAAAGGCTGGATGTGGTGATGGCGCCTGAAGGGTATCCGAGGGATTTTTCCGCCGCCGTGACGGTATTCCGCGGCACGAGGCCCGTGGCGCGCGGAGTCGTGCGCCAGAACGATCCGCTCTTCCACGACGGGTACGGCATCTATATAAAGAATTTCGGCGCCACGCAGTGGGGATTGCCGTACGCCGTCTTCGACGCCAACCGGGACCCTGGAGCCGCCCCGATGCTGGTTTCGTCGGTCCTGTTCACGGCCGCGAACCTGCTTTATCTTGTTTCCGCAAGGAGGGAAGATGCGTAGCGTCAAGCCTTTGCCCTTGAGGAAAGGGGACGTCATCGCGATCTTCGCCCCCGCGGGCCCGGTCGACCCGAAAAAACTTTCCCGGGGCGTCGCCCGCCTGGCATCGGCAGGATACGTACCCGAGATAGCCGACGGCGTGCTTTCCAAGGACGGTTACCTTGCGGGGAACGACCTTCACCGCGCCGCTCAGGCCTCGTGGGCGCTTTCCCTGCCGGAGGGGCGCGCGGCGATGGCGGCCAGGGGAGGGTACGGCGCCTCCCGCCTTCTTCCGCGCATAGATTGGAGGAAGGTGACGCTCCGGCCCCGGCTGGTGATCGGCTACAGCGACATTACCGCGATCCTCTCGTACGTTTCCACGCGGCTGCGGATCCCGTCGGTCCACGGCCCGATGGCGGCGGCCGACCTCGGGCGCAAACCGGACGGCGCGGCTCTCGACGCATTCTTTCGCCTTGCGGCGGGCACCGTGTCGCCGCGGGAGCCGTGGGGCCGTCCATGCGAGCGGCTTGAAGGCGGATCGGCGGAAGGGGTTCTGGCGGGCGGGTGCCTGTCCGTGCTGACCTCCCTCATAGGCACGCCCTTCGAGCCCGATTTCAAGGGGGCGCTCCTTTTCCTCGAGGACGTCTCGGAGCCTTGCTACCGGATCGACCGCATGCTGACGCAGTGGATCCAGTCGGGACGGCTGCGCCGGATTTCGGGGATTCTGATCGGCAAGATGTCACCGATCGGAGCCGAGACGGAAGACGACATAAAGAAAACGTTCGCGGAGGCCGGCAGACGCCTGTCCGTACCCGCATGGTACGGTTTTCCCGCAGGTCACGGGGGGCCGAACTTCGCCTTGCCGTTCGGCGTGCGGGCAAGGATCGACAACCGGGGCAGGTTGTTCCTGCTCGAGTCTCCGGTCGCGGGGCGATGACCGCGACCCCGCCGGCGGAAGCCGGCCGATTCCGGAAGGCGCAGGCGCTGCTGGAGGAAGGGGCCCGCCGGAAGGTTTATACAGGGGCCGTCCTCCTCGCATCCGCGGGGGAGGAAGTCGCGTGCCAGGCGGCGGCCGGGGAGGCGCATCTTTCCTCGGTCTTCGACATAGCCTCGCTCACGAAGCCGCTGGTCGCGTCGTTGTTCTTCGCGCTAGCCCAGGATGGGAATATATCCAAGGAGGGGAAGCTCTCCGATGTGCTGCCTCCGAGGTCTTCCGATCCGGCGGCAGGGGAAATCGGGTTCCTTCATCTTCTGACCCACACCTCGGGCCTTCCGGCCTACAAGCCGTTTTATGCAGCCATCCGCGACGACGAGGAAAGAGAGGGAAGGCCGCTTTGGGGGACTTCGGAAGCGCACGACCGTATCGTCGACTCCGCGCTACGGCTGCCGCTTTCGGCTCCCCCGGGGAAGGCCTGCGTCTACAGCGATCCCGGGTACATTCTCCTTGGCCGCGCCGTCGAGCTTGCCGCCTTCAAGCCGCTCGACCGGCTTCTGCGCATTCATCTGACCGACCCGCTTCAGATGAGGGACACGGGATATCTTCCCCTCGGCCGAATGAGCGAATGCGAGACAGGAAGGCTGGTGTCCACGGGGTATTCCGATGTCCGGAGAAAGGATAAAGAGGGAGATGTGGACGACGAAAACGCCGCGGCGATGGGCGGGGTCGCCGGCCACGCGGGCGTATTTTCGACCGCGCACGACATGTTCCTCTTCTCCCGCGAGGTATTGAGAGCAAGGCGCGGGGAAGGGAGGATTCTTTCGCGCCCGGCGGCGCTCGAAATGACCTCGAAGGCCGCGAATCCCCCCGGTTGTTCGAGGACGCCGGGATGGGATACACCAACCATGTCCCCCGGCTCCGGTTCGCAGGCCGGGACGCGTTTCGCGGAGGGGTCCTTCGGGCACCTGGGGTACACCGGGTGCTCGATCTGGATAGACCCTTCCAGGGAAGCGACGGTCGTGCTTCTGACCAACAGAATTTTTTTCGGCAAACAAAACGATGGTTTGAAATCGCTTCGGCCGCTTCTACACGATGTCGTCATGGAGGAGCTGTTTCCTTGAGCAACGTTCATTTGATTGCGGTTTGCGGCGTCGGGATGGCCTCCCTTGCCGGGATGCTTAAAGAAAAGGGATTCCGCGTCACCGGGTCGGACGCCAACGTATATCCGCCGATGAGCACCCAGCTTGCCGCGCTCGGCATTTCGATATCCTCCCCGTACGGCGCCGGAAACATCCCTGCGGATGCCGAACTTGTAATCGTAGGCAACGCGGTATCCAGGGATAACCCGGAATGCGTCGAGGCAGTCCGCCGGGGACTCCCCCTGCTCTCGATGCCCCAGGCCGTGGCCCAATTCTTCATCGACGGCAAGGAATCGATCGTGGTGGCCGGCACCCATGGCAAGACCACCACGACCTCCCTTCTGGCCTGGTCCCTGTTTTATCTGGGCGAGGACCCTTCGTTCCTTGTGGGCGGGATCCCGCGGAACTTCCCGGTGAGCTACCGGGTCGGCGCGGGACCTCGGTTCGTGGTCGAGGGGGACGAGTACGACACTGCATATTTCGACAAGGGGCCCAAGTTTCTCCACTATCGGCCGAGGATCGTGCTCCTTACGAGCATCGAGTTCGACCACGCGGACATATACAGGGACCTGTCCCACCTCAAGGAATCGTTCCGCAAGCTCGTCCGCCTGATACCGGCGGACGGCCTGCTGATCGCATGCGCCGATTACTCCGAGGCCGTGTCGGTAGCGCAGGAGGCCGGCTGCAGGGTCGAGTATTATGCCGCCGACTCCCCCGTTCCGCCCGTGGTCGCGGATCGGGCGTGGGCGGTGCGGCCGGTCGCGGAGGTCGGCGAATTCACCCGTTTCCGGATGGAGCGGGGGACGACCGGTCACGATCTCGCGCTGCGGCTGCCTGGAAGGCACAATGCGGCCAATGCAGCCGCGGCGGCGATCGCGCTCCTGCACCTCGGATACGGGGCGGGAAGCGTTGCGGGGGCGATCGCAGGCTATACGGGTGTGCGGCGGCGACAGGAGGAGCTGGGCGAGTTCGGCGGCGTCTTGCTCGTGGACGACTTCGCCCACCATCCCACGGCCGTACGGGAGACGATACTGGCGGTGAGGGCGCGGTATCCGGGCCGCAGGGTGGTCGCGGTCTTCGAGCCCAGGTCGAACACCAGCCGCAGGCGGATTTTCCAGGAGGAGTTCGCCCGCGCGCTGTCGGAAGCCGACTCCGTCGTGGTGGCCGGGGTGTTCGGCGCCGAAAAGATTCCGCCGGAAGAGCGGCTCGCCCCCGAAGATGTGGCGTCTTACCTTCGTGCCTGCGGAAGGGAGGCGTTCCACATCTCCGAGGTGGACCGGATCGTCGACCATTTAAAGACGGCTTGCCGGGAGGGGGACCTGGTCCTTATCATGTCGAACGGCGGGTTCGGCGGGATCCAGGGAAAGCTCGCGCAGGCTCTCTCCGCGCGCGGCGGTTTCTGTTGACGCACCGGGGCCCGTCTGGTAGATTCGCGCAGATGAGGTCAGGGGTGGGGAAAAGGATCCGGCGGGCATGCCTGTCCTGCGCGCTTTCGATTTGCGCGCTCATGGCGGCGGCCGCTCCCGCGGTCTCCGCGGATTATCCCCGCCGGGTAGCCATCGCCCCGTTCGCGTCGCTGGCCAAGGAAGACATCCAGCAGACCGTGTCCGTTCTCCCGCGCCTGTTGTCGTCGCGCCTTATGGCGCTTGCCGGGGCCGAGGTGACGCTCCTGCCCGCGGGCGAAAAGTCCCCCGCGGCATCCGCAAGGGAAGCGAACATACCGCTTCTGCTCCAGGGCACCGTGGCGAAGCTCGGCAAGGGATACAGCATCGACGTGACCGCCCTGGACCCGGCGACGGGCAAAACGGCAAGCGCCTTTTTCGCCGCCGCCGCTACGGAAGACGAGATAATACCCCAGCTGGGAATCCTCGCAGCCGAGATCGCGGAAAAACTCTTCGGTATCAAAACGATCGTCAGGGCGGCGCCGGTCGTTCCCCCGCAGGCATACCCCGCCCCGCAGCTGCCGGGAACGCCGCTCCCCTCGTATCCGGCGGCGGGAGCCGCGGCCGTTGCCCCATACCCTTCGGCCCAGGCGGCGCCTCCCGTTGCGCCGTCCGGACCCTGGGAGCCCCGTTCTATTGTGAAAGTCGCCTCATCAGACAAGATTGCCGACGAGATTTACAGGGTGGGGAGCGGGGACCTGGACGGGGACGGAAAGCCCGAAGTGGCGGCGATCGGCAGCCGGAAGTTATGGGTCTACAAGGTGAACGCGGACAACGTCCTGCCGTTTCGAAAGATGGAGATGAACAGTTCCCACCTGTTCCTGAACGTCGAAACCGCCGACGTCGACGGCGACGGCAAGGCTGAGATCGTCGTCACGGACCTGGTCGGCGACCGGTTGAAATCGTTCGTCGTCAAGTACAAGGGAGAGGGACTGGAGACCGTCGCCCCGGAAATACCCTACTACATCATTTCCCTGGAAGACGGAAAGGGGAACAGGCGGCTGATCGGCCAGGCAAGGGGAGTAACGGAACCGTATTCGGGCAAGATCGTTTACCTGAAGTGGAACGGCAATACGCTTGTTCCCGACGGCATGGTTCCCACCATTGTCGACTCGGGTATCTTCGGTCTGGCCCCCCTCCCGGGCGACGCCGAAAACCGTTTTCTTTACATAGACGCGGACGAGCATATCCGACTTGTTGACCCTAAGGGTAAAACCGTATATAAAACCAAAGAGTATTACAGCGGCGCCGTCCAGCTCTTCACGTGGGGCACGGAGACCCGGGCCAACGTGGGTCCCGACAGGCATTACATCAGGGGGCGTATCCACCCCGTTTCGATGGAAGGCAAATCGACCGTGTTGCTTGTCCGGCAGGCGAAGGGGAACGTGCTGTTCAAAGACGTGAGGACTTTCGAATGGAGCAGGCTCGTCTTCCTCTCCTGGGGGGGGGACGGATTCACCGAGAAGGGTGCCTCGGAGCGGATCGACAACCTTATGTCCGACTTCGCCGTGCTGGGCGGGAAGGCGGGGTCCGGGACCAGGGTCGCGGTGCCGGTAATCGAATCGTCCGCTTCGTACGCCTCGGAGTCGGTGTCCCGGATCCACCTGTATCGTTTAGATTGAAGGGGAAATTCCCTTGACAAGCTTTGGGGCAGATGATATTCAGTCAAAGAAAAAAACAGGGTTTTTTTTCCATTGTTTGATACGGAGGAGTCGTAAAGGGTTCGAAGGAGCAAGCGACCAACCTTGAACGGGAGGAGGTGATGGGGGAGGGAGAGTAATTGGAACCCATGGTTTTTTCCTGTGATTTTATTTTGTTGGGAGAGCGGCACTTATCTTTTCAAGGAGGGGAATTATGAGGAAGGGATGGTTGGTTCTGCTGGCGATGGCGCTTGTGGTGGCACTTGCTGTGCCTGCGTCCGCCGAAATGAAACTGAACGGGTTCTACCGCGTTAAGCCTACGGTGAGCAATTACGTAGGGAACGGCAACAACAGCTTGAACGTACCCGGCATGGAAGCCGCGGCAGCAGCTTCGCTTGTCAAGACAGGCACGCCGGGCATCGAGACGGACAGGACGAGATCGTTCACCGAGATGCGGAACCGGCTCCGGTTCGAGATCGGCGACGAGAACGTGAAAGGCGTCACCTTCTTCGAGATCGACGGCAACTTCGGAGATGCCGGCGGTCAGGTAGGAAGGAACCAGGGCTTCGCCAGCAACGGCGACTCCATCAATATCGAGACGAAGAACGTCTTCGTGTGGTTCAAGGTCCCCAATACGAGCTGGAACTTCACGGTAGGGCTCCAGGGCTACTCCGACGAGTTCGCCGGTCTTATCTTCGGCTATTCCGACCAGGCGGGCGTCGTTGCGAACTTCAAGTACGACCCCGTGAACTTCAGGCTTACCTGGCTGAAGGTCCGCGACGACTTCACCCAGGCCGTAGCGGGTGGGCCGAACAACAACGGGTGGGCGAGCACGCTCCCCGGCGGGAACGAGGCCGATTATTACGCGATCGACGCGAAGCTCACGCCGACGAAGGACACGGCCGCGACGCTCCATTTCGGATTCCTCAGGGACACCAATTCCTACATCGGGCAGCCGACCGAAGCTGCCGCCCTCGAGAGCCTGAAGGCGTATTATCTCGGCGCGAACGGCACGATCAAGCTCGCCCCGGCGACCGTCACCGCGTTCTTCCTTTACAACTTCGGGAAGTTCGAGGATAACGACGTTCCGTCAGCGCAGGAAGTGAAGATAGCCGGTTTCGCATTCGGCGCGCGCGCTGACGCCAAGGCGGGCCCCGGCAACGCGTTCATCGATCTGCTCTATGTCAGCGGCGACAACGATCCCTCTTCGACCACGAAGTACAAGAGCATCGTCACCGGCTCGGATTTCGCGGCACTGACATCGTACTATTCACGTCCCGACCTTACCATCCTGTTCCCCAACATCGACATGATCAACTCGGCGACCGCTCTGGCCCTGAACCCGAACAACAGCGGCCGCGGACTGATCCTCGCGGCGGCCGGCTACACCCAGAAGTTCTCCGACAAGATCACGGGCAAGGTCGGCGCAGGGTATCTCGCCGCCGACAAGAAGCGGCCGGCTTCCGTCGCGACCGAAGCCAAGGGCAAGACCATGGCGACGGAAATCAACGCCAACGTAAACTACAACATCTCGAAGGGCCTTGATTTCGGCGTGTACGGCGCCTATGCGCTCCTCGGCTCCTTCTACGACAGGCCGGCGGGGCAGGACAGCCCGAACGACCTGTACGCGTTCCACGGACGCCTGAACTACGCGTTCTAGAACGGCCTTCGGCAACAAAAGCAACTGCGACCCCCCGGGGGAATCCCCGGGGGGTTTTTTTATCCTTTCCCCGGGGACGTTCTTAAACCTTTTAATCACGCAGGGCCGACGATTTTCGAATTGACGGCGGCGGTATAATTCCCGTAGATTACCAGTTTCGACTTGGGCTTAAGGGGTAGGTGCGTCCGAAATGTTCGACAACCTGACGGAAAAATTCCAGGGCGTCGTAAAGGCGCTTAGAGGCCAGGGGCGCATCTCCGAGGGAAACATCGAGGGGGCGCTGCGCGAGGTCCGCCTGGCGCTCCTCGAAGCGGACGTCAATTACAACGTTGTCAAGGATTTCACAGCCGCGGTCAAGGAGAAGGCGCTGGGCGCGGAGGTCCTCGCCTCTTTAAGCCCCGACCAGCATTTCATAAAGATCGTCCACGCCGAACTGGCGAAGATGATGGGAGGGGAGGCGCAGGAGCTTTCGCTGGCGCGGCGGCCTCCGGTCCCCGTCATGCTCGTGGGGCTGCAGGGGTCGGGCAAGACGACCTCCTGCGGCAAGCTCGCCCTTTTCCTCCAGAAAAAGAAGCGGACCCCCTTCCTCGTGCCGGCCGACGTTTACCGCCCCGCCGCCATCGAGCAATTGAAGGTCCTGGGAAGCCGGATCGGCATACCGGTATTCGACAGCAATCCGGGCGCCGACCCGGTGGAGATCTGCAGGGAGGCGGTACGATACGCGGAACTCAACGGCTACGACACCGTCCTGCTCGACACCGCGGGAAGGCTCCACATCGACGAGGAATTGATGGAGGAACTTCGCCGGATCAAGGCTGCGGTCGACCCGGCGGACATACTGCTCGTAGCGGACGCCATGACCGGGCAGGATGCGGTCAACGTCGCCAAGGCGTTTCATCAAAAGCTTTCCCTGACCGGGGTCCTGCTTACGAAGATGGACGGCGATGCCCGCGGGGGAGCCGCGCTCTCCATACGCGCGGTCACCGGGGCGCCGGTCAAATTCGTAGGAGTGGGGGAGAAGCTCGACGCCCTCGAGCAGTTCTTCCCCGACCGCATGGCCTCCCGCATCCTGGGGATGGGCGACATCCTGACGCTCGTCGAGAAGGCGCAGGAGACGATCGACGAAAAGCAGGCACGGGAGCTCGAGCGGAAACTGCGCAAGAGCCAGTTCACCCTCGAGGATTTCCGGGAGCAGCTCCTGCGGGTCCGGAAGATGGGGTCCATGGAGGACATCCTCGGGATGATCCCGGGGATGGGAGGCAGGCTCAAGGAGCTCAAAGGCGCGGCCCCGGATGAATCGGAGCTTAAAAGGACCCTTGCGATCATCGACTCGATGACCCGGGAGGAGAGGGACAACGCCAAGATCCTGAACGGGAGCCGCCGCAAACGGATCGCCTTGGGCAGCGGCACGACCGTGCAGGAGGTCAACCGCCTTCTCAAGAACTTCCAGCAGGCAGAGGCGATGATCAAGCGGTTCTCGCAGGGAGGCGCCAGGAAAGCTGGGAGGAATCTGCCGTTTTTCCGGTAAGATCCATGTTACATTGATGTCTATTCAACGACAGGGGAGGATTGCGAGATGGCGGTCAAGATCCGGTTGACGCGGACGGGCAGGAAGAAGCTTCCTTCCTACCGCGTGGTGGTGGCGGATTCGGAGGCACCGAGGGACGGCAAGTTCATCGAAAGGGTCGGCACCTACGAGCCGAGGGAGAATCCCGCCAGGTTCCTGGTCGACGAGCAATTGACGCTGCGGTGGCTCCGAAAGGGAGCGCAGCCCACGGAGACCGTAAAGAGCCTGCTGAAAAAATCGGGCATCTGGAAGAAGTACATGGACGGGAAGCGGGAGAAAACGGCTGTCGCGTGACGAAGGCGCCGCGGCGCATGTCTTCCTGGAGGTCGGAAAGGTTGTCGCTTTGCACGGGGTGGCGGGCGGCATAAAGGTCAAGCCCGTCTCGGGCGACCCGTCGGGGCTTTTGGCGGCGCGCTCCGTCATGTTGCGCGGAGGGGCGCGGGGCGGAGGAGCCGAAGGCGCCGAATTCGAGGTAAGCGCGGCACAGCGGTCGGGCGGCTGTGCCGTTTTTGCGTTGAAGGGTATCGAAGCCGCCGAATCCGCAAGGGAGCTGGTCGGCAGCCTTGTCTTCGTCCGAAGGGACGAGCTTCCGCCGCCGGGGGAAAACGAGTACTTCGTCGCGGATCTTGTCGGCTGCGAGGTCGTCTCCCGGGACGGCGATCCGATCGGGCGCGTGGCGGGCGTCGTCCACGGCCCCGCCCACGACTGGCTGGAAATAAGGCGCGCCGGGGGTGAGGAGGCGCTCCTGCCGGTCGTTTCGGAGTTCGTGATAGATGTGGACGTCGCGGGACGCCGCATCGTCGCGGCCCCCCCGAAAGGTTGGCTCGATGCGGGTTGACATACTGACGCTATTTCCCGGGATCTTCGCCGGGCCGCTCGACCACAGCATCCTGGCCAAGGCCAGGGAGGCGGGGTTGCTTTCGGTCGAGGTGCACGACCTGAGGAATTTTGCGGAAGGCAGGCACCGGGTGACCGACGAGCCGCCGTTCGGAGGCGGCGGCGGGATGGTCATGAAGCCGGAGCCGATCTTCGCGGGGGTGGAAGCTTTAAGAGAGCGGTTCGGCGCCGGCAAGGCGGTCCTGCTCTCGCCGCAGGGGGAAACCCTCACTTCCGGGCTCGCGCGGCGGCTTTCGGGCGAGGACCACCTGATCCTGATCTGCGGGCGGTACGAAGGGGTCGATCAGCGGGTGGCGGACCATCTGGCCGACCTGGAGATATCCATCGGCGATTACGTCCTGACCGGCGGGGAGCTTGCGGCCCTGGTCGTCGTCGACGCGGTCGTCCGTTTTCTCCCCGGCGCGCTGGGAGACCCGATGGCCTCGTCCCGCGATTCCTTCGAGGAGGGGCTACTCGAGGCGCCGCAGTACACCCGGCCGCGCACGTTCCGCGGCCACTCGGTGCCGGAAGTGCTTTTATCGGGGGATCACGCCGCTATCAGCGAATGGCGCCGCGAGGAGGCCGTGCGGCGGACCTTGGAAAGACGCCCGGATCTCGCCAATAAGAAGTTGACACCCGGCGGGGGCGTGGAATAGATTATAAGGTCTTGTTTATCCACTGGAACCGACGGACGGAAGGGGTAACGCCATGAGTCTCCTCAAGGAATTGGAAAAATCGCAGATCCGGAGCGATCTGCCCGCGTTCAAGGTGGGGGACACGATCCGCGTCTACTCGCGCATCAAGGAAGGCGAGAAGGAGCGCGTCCAGTACTTCGAGGGGATCGTCATCGGATTCCACCGCAACGCCGTATCCTCGACCTTCAAGGTCCGCAAGGAGTCCTACGGCGTGGGGGTGGAGCGGACATACCCCATGCACTCGCCGCTCATCGAGAAGATAGTCGTCAAGAAGAAGGGGGACGTCCGGCGGGCGAAGCTCTTCTTCCTGCGCGAGGTTTCCGGCAAGAAGGCGCGCATCCGCGAGAAGAAGGACTGGCTGGGGAAGAAGGGCGTATCCGTCCCCGCCGAAGGGACGCCGGAGCGCCCGGTGGAGGAGACCTCCACGGCGGAAGCCGCGGCGGCTCCGGAGAAAACGGAGACCAAAGAGTAGGCTTTCCGGCTTGGACATCGAGTACTTTGAGACCCGGGCCCGCGCGAACGGCTATCGCGCGATCGCCGGGGTCGACGAGGCCGGACGGGGGCCGCTGGCCGGCCCCGTAGTGGCGGCGGCGGTCATCCTGCCGCCCGGCTTCAATCCCCAGGGTATACGCGATTCGAAGGCGCTTTCTCCCGCCGCGCGGAACCGCGCGCGCGCGCGGATAGAGGCCGAGGCGGTTTCCTTCTCGGTCGCGCATTCCACCCACGAAGAAATCGAGGAATTGAACATACTGCGCGCCTCGCTGCTCGCCATGCGGCGCGCCGTGGAACTCCTCTCTCCCACGCCCGATTTTCTCTACGTCGACGGTACGTTCGCGGTGCCGTTCGACATCCCCCAGGAGACGCTGGTGGCCGGCGATTCCAGATGCCTGTCGGTCATGGCGGCATCCATCCTTGCCAAGGTCGCAAGGGACGGGATGATGGAAGAGTACGACCTTGAATACCCCGGCTACGGCTTCTCCTCGCACAAGGGGTACCCGACACGCGAGCATTTTGCAGCCCTTCGCCGGCTCGGGCCATGCCCGATCCACAGGAAGACGTTCAGGGGAGTGAGAACCCAACCATGAAGGATATGTTACGGAGGGTTCGAACTCCGAGGCTCCCGCCGACGAGCAGGAGGAAAAGGCGCGAGGAGATTACGCCGACAGGGAGCCGAGGCGGCCCGCGTAGCCCGGACAGGATGTCCGGGCGAAAGCGGGTGCTCCCCTGAATCTCCCCCCGCAGTCCACGCGGAAGGCGGGAGAAGAAGCCGAAGAATCGGCGTGCGCCTTCCTCGAGGGTAAAGGCATGCTGATCGTGGAGCGCAATTTCCGCGCCCGCGGGGGGGAGATAGACGTCGTCGCGCGCGAAGGGGACGATCTGGTCTTCGTCGAGGTCCGCTTCCGCGAGGACGAGGAGTTCGGCTCCCCGGAGGAAACCGTGGGGTTCGGAAAACGGCGCCGCATCGTCTCTGCCGCCAGGGCATACCTGGACAGGATCCCGCCCTCCTCCTGGAAGGAGGCCCGTTTCGACGTCGTGGCGGTCGTCGGTACGGGCCCCGCCGCCGTCATCCGCCATTACCCGGGCGCCTTCGACGCCCGCGGCAAGCTCTTGTAGGCAAAGCTTCCGCCCGCTGAAGATCCAAGTCCCCTCGACCGATAAGGATCCCAGGGCTATCAGATGTCGCCTGCGAGGGATGCGGGATTGCCGTCGATGGAAAAACAGTCCAGCCTCATCAGTCCATGAGTCGTCGATCCCTTCTTGCTTGTGCGTGCTTCGCTCTCGCGTTTGCGGTTCTGGGACTATGGCGCCACAAACCGGACGCGGCCAAGGAACCGGACTCGGCCAAGGCAGGTCCCCGCAGGGTTTACGACGAGGCCGGAGTAATTCCTGCGGGCGACGTTTCCCGATTCGAAAACTATCTCAAGTGGATCTTCGAAGAATCTGATGTCGATGTCCGGCTGGTGTTGCGGAAGGATCTCTCGGGCGTCCCGCCCGAAAAGGCTGCGATCGACTGGATGGAACGTTTGAAAATCGGCGGGCAAGGCAGGGAGGAGCGGGGAGTCCTGGTACTGTACGACCTGGAAGGGCAGTGTCTTCGCGTGGAATTGGGATACGGTCTCGAAGAGTATCTCCCGGACGGATTCATCGGATATCTGATGAACGACCATGCGCGGATGTTTTTCGCTTCAGGGGATGTGAGTACCGGATTGCGGCTCATGATCCGGATTCTTCAACATCGGATTCGCCTGGCCGTTCTCGGCGAGCGATTCGATCCGACGGTTTTGAACGCGGTCAGCCGGACGGGCCGCCTCTCAGGCGGTGGCGGCGCCTCCGCCGCCATGGAATTTCGTCGCGGATCCGCCGGATATTACCGGTCGGAGGTCGGACCGGAAGGCCGGGCCCGGTACACGGCGCAAGACAGTCCGGAGCAGACCTACCTGCGTTACCTTGAGTGGATGGCGGGGGAGCGGTTCGATCCTTCAGTCGAAATGTTCACTCCTGAGACACGCGAGTATCTCAAGGGTTTCCCGATGTCCAGGGCATATTTCGACTACATCCTTCTGGGCGAGTACGGGAAACGGTTCAGGGCGGATATTCGTGGAGACCTGGCGCTTCTCTATTTCACGAACGATCCGTTCGTCTCTCCTCACTTCTTTCGGAGGCGGGACAACCGCTGGTATATGGATCTGTGCGCCGAGGTGCGGAACACGGTCGAGCGGGTCGGAGGGGTTTACACGTGGGATTACCGCGGCCGGGATGACGATTTCACCAAGGCCTTCTCCGATAAGCTCGTCAACATCCAGGGATATATTCGCATCGTCGGCGGGGACAACCGCCGGCTCCCTATCAGGCGCTCCAGCTCAAAGGCGTCCGACGCCTCCGGCCGGACAAAGATGCAATTCGCCGCCGCAGAAGGGCGGACGTAGGACGCAAGGAGGATGCTCGACCGCATTCGACGGTGCGGGTCCGGAGTCGCCTACCCGAAGAATTCCTCGGCGATGGCGTACAGCCCCATGTCGACGGTCTTTATCTGCGAGGTGGCCTCCGCCAGCGGTACGGCGACGATCCGGCTCCCCTGGAGCGCGGCCATCTTGCCGAATTCGCCCCGGTGAACCATCTCGGTGGCGAAAATCCCGAAACGGGTGGCGAGGACCCGGTCGTGGGCCGTCGGCGAGCCGCCCCGCTGTATATGCCCCAGCACGACGTACCGCGTTTCGAACTGAGTACGCTTCTCTATCTCCGCGGAGAGAAGCTGCGAGATCCCGCCCAGCCGGACGTGCCCGAACTCGTCGGTTTTAGTCTCCTGGACGATGAGCTGGCTGCTGCTTCCCGGCTTCTCCGCGAACTTCGCGCCCTCCGCCACGACGACGATGCTGAAGCTTTTCCCCCGGCTGTGGCGACGCAGGATCAGGTCGCACACATCGTCCAGGTCGATCGGTTTCTCGGGTATAAGGACTACGTCCGCCCCGCCGGCGATCCCGGCGAAGGTGGCGATCCACCCGGCGTGCCGGCCCATCACTTCCACCACCATGACGCGGTTGTGCGATTCGGCCGTCGTGTGTATCCGGTCTATGGCGTCGGTCGCGATGCTGACCGCCGTGTCGAAGCCGAACGTGAAATCGGTGCCGGAGAGGTCGTTGTCGATCGTCTTGGGCACCCCCACGACCGGCAGGCCCTTTTCGTAAAGCCTGCTCGCCGCGCCCAGGGTGTCCTCCCCTCCGATCGCGACCAGGGCGTCGAGCCCCAGCAGCCGGAAGTTCCGCAGGATCTTGTCGGGGCCCGAGGGGTCCTTGAACGGATTGGTTCGGGAAGTCCCGATTATCGTTCCCCCTATGTGAAGAATTCCCGATACCATCTTTATGTCCAGGTCCATGGGCGACAGTTCGGTCAGCCCCTTCCATCCGTTCCTGATGCCTACCACGCGCGAATCGTAGGCGTCCGACTTGCGGACGACGGCGCGGATGACCGCGTTGAGCCCCGGGCAATCCCCGCCGCCCGTCAGCACCCCGATTTTCATGGTGAAATACCCCCGAGCAAATTTCGCTCAGTATAGCAGAATTCACCCGCCCGCATTTGAAAGAGGGGGGGCGATGTGCTAACTTAATCTCCTTATATTCCAGCGGGAAAGAAGAGGAAACCGTTGTCCGTCCCCGCGAGACAGCTCGTCAGGCTTTTATCCGGAAACGAGGCAATTGCGCGCGGCGCCTTCGAGGCGGGGGTCAAGGTCGCTTCCGCCTATCCCGGGACCCCCAGCACGGAGATCCTGGAGAACCTCGCCCGCTACGAGGGCGTTTACGCGGAGTGGGCGCCCAACGAGAAGGTCGCGGTCGAGGTCGCGCTGGGGGCCTCGATGGCAGGCGTGCGGGCGCTCGCAGCGATGAAGCATGTGGGCGTAAACGTGGCGGCCGACCCGATCTTCACTGCGTCCTACACGGGCGTGCGGGGCGGATTCGTGATCGTCACCGCCGACGACCCGGAGATGCACTCCTCCCAGAACGAGCAGGACAACAGGCATTACGCCGTGGCGGCCAAGATACCGATGCTCGAGCCGTCCGACTCGGAGGAAGCCCGCGAGTTCACCAGGATCGCCTTCGCGCTGTCGGAGGAATTCGACACCCCGGTTTTCCTGCGGACGACGACGCGCATCTCCCACGCCAAGGGGGCGGTGCGGATCGGGGAGCCGGCCGGGCCTTCGTTTCAGCCTGGATTCGTCCGCGATCCGGCCAAGTGGGTCATGCTCCCCCAGAACGCCAGGGCGCGCCACGTCCTGGTCGAGGAGCGGATGGCCAGGCTTTCGGAGTTCGCGGAAACGTTCGCCGGAAACCGTATAGAGTGGGGGGACCGGTCGCTAGGAATTATAACCGCCGGCGTTTCCTACCAGTACGTCCGGGAGGCGTTTCCGGAGGCGTCCGTCCTCAAAATCGGCATGGCGCATCCGCTTCCGTCGCGGCTGATACGTGAATTCGCGGAAGGGGTCGCGCGGCTCGTCGTCGTGGAGGAGCTCGATCCCCACATCGAAACGCACGTCAAGGCATTAGGGATCAAGGTGGAGGGGAAGGAGCGGATACCGATCGTCGGCGAGCTCGATCCCAGGATCGTCCGGGAGGGGATAGCCGGAGGCGGCGGTCCGGTGCGCCCCCCGGAATCCGTGCCTTCCAGGCCTCCCAGCCTGTGTCCGGGATGTCCTCACCGAGGGCTGTTCTATGCCCTTTCCAGGCTGAAAGTGACGGTCGCCGGGGATATCGGGTGCTACACCCTGGCCGCGCTGCCGCCCTTGGGAGGGATGGACACCTGCGTCTGCATGGGCGCCTCCATCGGAAACGCGTTCGGCATGGAGAAGGCGCTGGGGAAGGGGGCGTTGGGGAAGGTGGTCGCGGTCATAGGAGACTCCACCTTCATCCATTCCGGGATCACGGGGCTGATCGACATCGTCTACAACCGCGGATGCACCACGGTCATCATCCTGGACAACCGGACGACCGCGATGACGGGCGCCCAGGACAACCCCGCGACGGGCATGACGCTCCTGGAGGAGGCGACCCACCGGCTGGACCTTCCGGGGCTGTGCCGGGCGGTCGGCGTCGAGCACGTGTACACGGTCAACCCGCACGACATGGCGCAGACGGAGGCGGTCCTGCGGCGGGAGCTGGCGCGCGAAGCGCCGTCCGTCATCATCACCGAGGCGCCGTGCGTGCTCCTGCCCGACCACAGGAGAAAGAAGCGGCCGGTCTACGAAGTGATCCCTGAGTTGTGCATCGGGTGCAAGGCGTGCGGCAAGCTTGGCTGCCCGGCCATCGAGTGGGTGCCGTTCACCCCGGAGGAGGCCGTGGCTGCGGGGAAAAAGCCCGCGCAGAAGGGGATGGCCAGGATCAATCCGCTCCTTTGCGACGGCTGCAACCAGTGCCCTCCCTTGTGCAAGTTCAAGGCGATCCTGGAGAGGAAGGATTGACCGGGGAACTCGCGGGAAACGTTTTTCTCGCGGGCGTCGGCGGGCAGGGGATACTTCTGGCCTCCGAGGTCCTGTGCGAGGCGTTCCTGCTTTCGGGGCACGACGTGAAGAAGAGCGAGGTCCACGGCATGGCCCAGCGGGGCGGGGCCGTCACCACGCACCTGCGGTACGGGAAAAAGGTCCACTCCCCGCTGATAGAGCCGGGGAAGGCGGACCTGCTGGTCGCCTTCGAGAAGATGGAGGCCCTGCGGTTCGCGCATTATCTTAAGCCCGGCGGCGCGGCGCTCGTGAACGCGCAGGAGATACTCCCCCCGTCGGTGACGATGGGGAAAGAGCCCTACCCGTCGCGGATAGAGGACCGGCTCAAGGAATTCACGCCGAACCTGTTCGTGGTCGACGCGCTGGCGGCGGCCCTCTCGCTTCACGAGGTGCGGGCGGTCAACATCGTGATGGTCGGCGCGGCTTCCCGCTTCCTGCCGCTTGCGGAGGATGCCTACATCGAGGCGCTGCGCGCGGCCTTGCCGGGAAAAATCGTGGAGGTGAACGTCAAGGCGTTCCGCGCCGGCCGGGACCTGCTCCCGGCGGCGGGGACGGAGACGGTAAAACCAGCCGGGGGAGCGTTGCGGCGACCCCGCATGGAGGGGAACGGATGATCTGGAACGACGAGTTCGAGACGCTGCCTCGCGAAGCGATGGAGGCGCTGCAGGTGAAGCGCCTCCGTGAGCAGGTCGACCGCGTTTACGCCACGGTCCCGTTCTACCGCGCGAAGCTGGCGGAAGCGGGGTTCAGGCCCGGGGACATCCGCAAGCTTTCCGACCTTGCGAAGCTTCCCTTCACCGACAAGAACGACTTGAGGGACACCTACCCTTTCGGCATGTTCGCCGTGCCGATGGAGCGGGTCGTCCGGATCCACGCGTCGTCGGGGACGACGGGCAAGCCGGTCGTGGTCGGGTACACCAGGCGGGACATCGACACATGGTCGGAGCTGATGGCGCGCACGCTATGCTGCGGCGGGGCGACCAGCGGCGACGTAGTGCACAACTCGTACGGATACGGCCTGTTCACAGGCGGGCTGGGCGCGCACTACGGCGCCGAAAAGATCGGCGCCACAGTGATCCCGATGTCGGGCGGCAACACCAAGCGGCAGATCATGATCATGCAGGACTTCGGGTCCACGATTCTCATGTGCACGCCTTCCTACGCGCTCAACATCGCGGAGGTCATGGCGGAGGAGGGGATCGGTCCGGGCGCGCTCAAGCTCAAGTGCGGCATGTTCGGCGCCGAGCCGTGGAGCGAATCGATGCGCAAGGAGATCGAGAAAAAGCTAAACGTCAGCGCGCTCGACATCTACGGGCTGTCCGAGGTCATAGGACCGGGCGTCTCCTCCGAGTGCATCGAGGAGAAGCACGGGCTCCACATCTCGGAGGACCATTTCCTTCCCGAGATCATCAATCCCGAAACGGGCAACGCAATGCCGTACGGGGAGACGGGCGAGCTGGTCTTCACCACGGTGACGAAGGAGGCGTTTCCGGTCATCCGGTACCGGACCCGGGACATCTCCAGGCTGATCCCCACTCCATGTTCATGCGGGCGCACGCTGGTCCGTATGGAGAGGATATCGGGGCGGACGGACGACATGCTCATCATCCGCGGCGTAAACGTCTTCCCGTCCCAGATCGAGGCGGTCCTGATGGACGTGGAGGGCGTGGAGCCGCACTACCAGCTTATCGTCTCCCGCGAGGAGTCGCTGGACGTCCTCGAGGTCCAGGTGGAGGTCAACGAGTCGATATTCACGGACAGGATCAAGGGGCTGGAGGGGCTCTCCCGCCGGATCGAGCACGACATAAAGGACCTGCTGGGCGTTTCCTGCAAGGTCAAGCTCGTCGAGCCCAAGACGATTCAGCGCAGCGAGGGGAAGGCGAAGCGGGTAATAGATAAGAGGAAGCTGTGAAGGCCAGCATCGGAAATATGGCTGCATTCGAGCGCCGCTGCATCCGCTCCAGCGTCGTTGCGCTCCCTCTCCGTACTATCCAAGTACGGCTCGGTCGCGCGCCTCGCTGGCGCGGCGCATCGACGCTCTCGGTGCAACGCCCTCTTTCCGACGCGGGCCTTCACAGCTTCCGTGATGGCCCGATACCGTATGCATGAAGGAGGCACGCCAATGAAAGTCGAACAGATATCGATTTTCCTGGAGAACAAGTCCGGCCGGCTTGCGGAGGTGACCGGAATACTTTCCCGGTCGGGAGTCAACATCCGGGCGCTGTCGCTCGCCGACACGGCCGACTTCGGGATCCTGCGCCTGATCGTCAACGACACGGATCGGGCGAAGGCGGTCCTCAAGGAGAGCGGGTTCACGGTGGCCAAAACGGAGGTGATCGCCATGGAGGTGCCCGACAAGCCGGGGGGCCTGGGCGGCATCCTGAAAATACTCGACGCGGCGGGGATCAACGTGGAATATATGTATGCATTCGTGCAGAGGTCCGGGGACAACGCGATAATCATCTTCCGGTTCGACGAGCTGGACAAGGCCATACGCGTGCTGCTCGACGCCGGGGTCCGCGTGTTGAAGGGAGAGGAAGTGTACGCGCTGTAAAAAAACCCAAGGAGGAGGGGAGATGACGACCAGAAGGGGAATGGTGCTTGGAATCGTGGCGGCGGTTCTCATGGCCGCGGGGTCGGGACAGGCGGCGGAGCCGATCAAGATCGGGGCGATCTTTTCGGTCACCGGCCCGGCGTCGTTCCTGGGGGCGCCCGAGGCGAAGACCCTCGAAATGCTAGTCGAGGACACGAACAAGAAGGGGGGCATCAAGGGAAGGAAGGTCGAGCTGATAATCAAGGATTCCGGCGCAAGCCCGGAAAAGGCGTTTTCGTTCGCCAAGCAGCTGATCGAGGAGGACAAGGTTTTCGCGATCATCGGCCCCTCGACGAGCGGCGAGACGATGAAGATAAAAAGCCTTGCCGAAGAGAGCAAGACCATCCTGCTGTCGTGCGCCGCGGCCGAGGTGATAGTCAATCCCGTGGCGAAGTACGTGTTCAAGACCCCGCAGAAGGACAGCGACGCGATCCTCAAGATCTTCGCGCAGATGAAGAAAATGAAGATCTCCAAGATCGGGGTGCTCTCCAGCAACACCGGCTTCGGGCAGGCGGGGAAGGCTCAGATCGAGAAGCTCGCGCCGGCGAACGGCATCGCCATCCTGGCCAACGAGGTTTACGACAAGGCGGCAAGCGACCTTACGGCCGAGGTGACGAAGGTCAAGGCGGCGAACGTCGAGGCGATCGTGAACTGGTCCATCGAGCCGGCGCAGTCCATAGTGATCAAGAACGCGCGGCAGATCGGCTTCAAGGGACCCATCTTCCAGAGCCACGGGTTCGGCAACATCAAGTACGTCGACGCCGCGGGGCCGGCCGCCGAGGGAGTCATGTTCCCCGCCGGGCGCCTCCTGGTCGCAGACCAGCTTCCGAAGAAGCACCCCCAGAAGGCGGTGCTCCTCAAGTACAAGAAGGACTACGAGAGCAAGTGCGCGGGCGAGGAGTGCAGCACGTTCGGCGGGCACGCCTTCGATGCGTTCGTAATCCTTTCGAAGGCGATCGAGAAGTCCAAGAGCGTGGACAAGGAGTCCGTCAGGGCGGCCATCGAGCAGTTGAAGGGCGTCGTCGGCACCGGGGGAGTCTTCAACTTCTCGGCGACGGACCACAACGGGCTCGACATCAATGCCTTCGAGATGCTGGTGGTCAAGAACGGCAAGTTCGCCATCCTGAAGTAGAAGTAACGAAGAAACGCGGAAGTGACGATCGGGAGTGCACGCTTCAAGCGTGCACTCCCGATCGCTTGATGGAAGGAGAACCACCTGGACTTCTTTTTTCAATATCTCGTGGCGGGGATCACGTACGGGACGATCTACGCGATCGTGGCCATCGGGTTCAACATCATCTACAACGCGACGGGAATCATCAACTTCGCGCAGGGCGAGTTCGTCATGCTGGGCGGCATGACCGCCGTCACGCTCCATCAGTACCTTCCGCTCCCCCTGGCCATCCTGGGCGCCGTCGCGGCGACGCTTCTCATCGGGGCGATCATCGAGATCACCTTCATCCGCTGGCTCCGCGGGCCTTCCGTGCTGCGTATGATCATCATAACCATCGGAATATCGATCCTGATCCGCGAGACGGCGCTTCACGTCTGGGGGGAAGGCGTCCGCGCGCTTCCCTACTTCACCGGCGATTCGGTGACCTCCATACGCCTCGGGGGGGTATACGTTTCTCCCCAGGTCCTTTGGGTCATAGGCGTCAGCGCCCTCGCGGTGGCCGGGCTTGTCGCCTTCTTCAACTACACGCTGCTGGGGAAGCAGGTGCGCGCCTGCTCGGCGAACCGTGACGCCGCCCGCCTCTGCGGCATCAGCGCGGGGAACATGGTCACCCTGTCGTTCATGCTGAGCGCCGCGATCGGCGCCCTGGCCGGCTGCGTCGTGTGCCCCATCACGTACGTCCAGTACGACAGCGGGACGCCGCTCGCCATCAAGGGCTTCACCGTCGCCATCCTGGGAGGTCTCGGCAACAGCATGGCGGCCGTGGCGGCCGGCATGATACTGGGCGTCCTCGAGTCCTTCAGCATCTGGATCCTGCCCGCGGCGTACAAGGAGGCGGTCTCGATCTCCCTCCTCCTCCTTATCCTGTTCGTCCGGCCGAGCGGCATATTCGGAAGCGCCGAGGCGGCGAGGCTCAAGGAGTTCTGATGCGCGCCAGATACCTCCCGGTCGCCGCCTTCGCCGGCATCATCGTCGCGATCCAGCTTACGACCCATTTCACCGATAGCGCCTACCACCTGACGCAGCTGACGATGACCGCCTACTATTCGCTGCTCGTCGTCGGCCTCTGCATGCTCACGGGGTATGCCGGCCAGATTTCGATCGGCCACGCCGGTTTCTTCGCGATCGGCGGATACCTGTCGGCGTTCCTTTCGACGCGCGACCTGACTCCGTACCAGGGGAAAGCCTTCGTGTCGCTTCTTTCGAAGGCGGGGGCGCTCGTCGGGCGTCCGGACCCTTACGGCGGCAGCCTCCTGACCTTACATCCCTGGCTGGCATTCGCGGTCGCGATAGCCGCGGCGGTCGCTATAGCCTACCTGGTAGGAGGCCCGGTGCTGAAGCTCAAGGGCCACTATCTCGCGATGGCGACCCTGGGCTTCGGAATCATAATCTACCGCATAGCCCTGGGGACCGAATTCCTCGGCGCGGCGGACGGGATCTCGGACGTGCCGGGATTCCCCCTGGCTCCCGGACTTGAAATCACCGGCAAGTCCTCGATGAGGGTCCCCAACTACTACATCGCGTGGGGGCTGGTTACGCTCGGAATGGTCTTCCTGCTGAACCTCATCAATTCACGCGTGGGCAGGGCGCTCGCGTCGATCCACGGCGCCGAGGACGCGGCCGAATCCATGGGAATCCCGTCGGCGCGCTACAAGCTGAACACGTTCGTCCTTAGCGCGGCGTTCGCGGCGCTGGCCGGCGTCCTTCTCACGCATTACAACGGAGGCATCGGGCCGTCCGAGGCATCGGTCATGAAGTCGGTTCGGTACGTCGCGATCGTGGCCGCCGGCGGCATGGCTAACCTGTGGGGAGCGCTTTCGATGAGCCTCGTCCTTAACTACCTGTCGCTTCGGGGGTATTTCGGGACCCTCGACGACGCCGTCTTCGGCGCCATCCTCATCCTGATCATGCTGTTCGCCCCCGATGGGCTGCTGCGCCGGCATCTCTTCGACGACATGAAGAGGATGTTCTCCGGCGACGCCGAAGAGGAAGCGCCGTGACCCTCCTTTCGGTGCGTGAAGTCAGCAAGCGCTTCGGCGGCCTGCAGGCCGTGGGAGGGGTCTCCTTCGACGTCGCCAGGGGATCGATCAAGGCGCTGATCGGGCCGAACGGCGCGGGCAAGACGACGCTGTTCAACCTGATCTCGGGATTCCTGCCGCCCGACAGCGGCGGGATCGTGTTCGAGGGGACGCCGGTCCAGGGTATGCCGCCGTTCGAGATCGCCGCCCTCGGGATGTCCCGCACGTTCCAGCACATAAGGCTTTTTCCGAAGATGACGGTCCTGGAGAACGTCATGGTCGGCCGGCACCTCCACGGCCGGGCGGGATTCATCGCCGGGATGCTGAACCTCCCCTTCACGTGGAGCGAGGAGCGGCGGATCCGGGAGAAAAGCCTCGAGATCCTGGAGCT
>JBLNEW010000056.1:0-23729 GCA_050263095.1 Deltaproteobacteria bacterium
CCCTCGACACGATCATCAACCAGAAGGGGCAGAACGTCATCTGCATCTACGTGGCGATCGGGCAGAAGCGCTCGACGGTGGCCCAGGTCGTGGAGAAGCTCCGCTCGTTCGGCGCGATGGAATACACGATCGTGGTGTCGGCGACCGCATCCGAGCCGGCCCCGATTAACTTCATCGCCCCCTACACCGGGTGCACGATCGGGGAGTTCTACCGCGACAGCGGCCGACACGCTCTCTGCATCTACGACGACCTCTCCAAGCACGCCGTGGCCTACCGGCAGCTCTCGCTCCTCCTGCGGCGCCCGCCGGGGCGCGAGGCCTACCCCGGCGACGTCTTCTACCTGCACTCTCGGCTGCTCGAGCGCGCCGCGAAACTGTCCGATTCCGAGGGCGGCGGGTCGCTGACGGCGCTTCCCGTCATCGAAACGCAGGCCGGCGACGTGTCAGCCTACATACCGACCAACGTCATCTCCATCACCGACGGGCAGATCTATCTCGAGTCCGACCTGTTCTACGCGGGCGTCCGGCCCGCGGTGAACGTCGGGCTGTCGGTTTCACGCGTCGGCGGCAACGCGCAGATAAAGGCGATGAAGCAGGTGGCGGGAAGGCTGCGCCTCGAGCTGGCGCAGTACCGCGAAATGGCCGCCTTCGCCCAGTTCGGATCCGACCTCGACAAGGCGACGCAGATGCAGCTTGCCCGCGGCGCCCGCCTGGTCGAGGTCCTCAAGCAGGCCCAGTACGAGCCGCAGGCCGTCGAACAGCAGGTCGTGACCATCTTCGCGGCCACCAACGGATTCACCGACGGGTACGAGCTCTCCACCCTCGGCCGGTACGAGATCGAGCTTGCGTCCTTCATGAAGGACAAGCACGGGGCCGTGATCGAGCTGCTGCGCGGGAAGAAGACGATAGACGACGAATTAAAGACGAAGCTCACCGCCGCCCTCGAGGAGTTCAAGGGCGTATTCAAGGAATAGGGAACGGCACTAATCCCACGGGGCGACTGACAGGCGATGGCTAACCTACGCGTGATCCGGAAGCGGATCGGCAGCGTCAAGAGCACGCAGCAGATCACCAAGGCGATGAAGATGGTGTCGGCTGCCAAGCTCAAGCGCGCGCAGGACGCCATCACGGCCGCGAGGCCATACGCGCGCAAGATGCGCGAGGTCGTGCAGGCAGTCGCCGGCCGGGCGGAAGAAGGGGGCCATCCGCTCCTTTCGGCGCGGGAGGGGACGAAGCTTGCCCTCCTGGTCGTCACATCGGACCGCGGGCTGTGCGGGGGGTTCAACTCGAACCTGCTCCGGGCGACCAACCGGTTCCTCGCCTCGGGCCGCGAACGGCATGAGGATATCATCGTGTTCGCGGTGGGGCGCAAGGCCCGCGACTTCTTCCGGCGGCGGCATGTGGATATGCGCAAGGAATACGTCAACATCCTCGGATCGCTCTCCCATGCCCACGCGGAAGCGATGTCGAAGGACCTGGTGGACGGCTTTCTGGCGGGCGACTTCGACGAGGTCCAGCTGGTGTTCAACGAATTCCGGTCGGCGATTTCCCAGGTGGTCCGGTTCGAGAAATTGTTTCCGCTCGCGATCGAGCGGAAGGAATCGGAAGGGGGAGGGGCGGATATCGACTACCTCTACGAGCCCTCCCGGAAAGAGATCCTGGCCGCCCTGCTGCCGAAGTACGTCGAGACGCAGATCTTCCGGGTGCTCCTGGAGTCGGTGGCGGGCGAGCACGGCGCCAGGATGACCGCCATGGATTCGGCGACCAGCAACGCGGTGGACATGATCGCGCGGCTCACGCTCCAGATGAACCGCGCGCGGCAGGCGGCCATAACGAAGGAACTGATGGAGATCATAGGCGGGGCAGAGGCGCTCAAAGGGTAACGGCAACGAGTCATAAAGGCGAGGCGAAGGAGGCGAGAGGGAAAGCCATGAACAACGGAAAGATCGTCCAGGTGATCGGCCCGGTGGTCGACGTGAGGTTCGATCCCGGCCAGCTGCCGGCGCTCTACAACGCGCTGAAGATCACCAACCCCAGCATAAGCGACAGGGAAGGCAACCTCATCGTCGAGGTAGCGCAGCACCTGGGCGACAACATCGTCCGCGCCATCGCGATGGACTCGACCGACGGCCTCGTCCGCGGGATGGAGGTGACCGACACCGGCGGCCCCATAACGATCCCGGTCGGGCCGGAGACGCTGGGCCGGATCATGAACGTGGTCGGAGACCCGGTCGACGAGATGGGCGATATCCAGTCGCAGAAGCGGTACCCGATCCACCGCCACGCCCCCTCCTTCGAAGAGCAGTCCACCAAGGTCGAGATCCTGGAGACGGGGATCAAGGTCGTCGACCTGCTGGCGCCCTACTCGAAGGGCGGAAAGATCGGGCTGTTCGGCGGCGCGGGCGTAGGGAAGACCGTCGTCATCATGGAGCTCATCCACAACATCGCGATCGAGCACGGCGGCTACTCGGTGTTCGGGGGCGTGGGAGAGCGCACCCGCGAAGGAAACGACCTGTGGCTGGAGATGAAGGAGTCCAAGGTCCTCGAGAAGGCGTGCCTCGTGTACGGGCAGATGAACGAGCCCCCCGGCGCGAGGGCACGCGTCGGGCTTTCGGCCTTGACCGCCGCGGAGTACTTCCGCGACGAGGAGGGGCAGGACGTTCTCCTTTTCATCGACAACATATTCCGGTTCACCCAGGCGGGCTCGGAGGTGTCGGCGCTGCTCGGCCGCATCCCTTCGGCCGTCGGATACCAGCCGACCCTTGCAACGGACCTCGGCGAGCTCCAGGAACGGATCACTTCGACCAAGCGCGGCTCGATCACCTCGGTGCAGGCGATCTACGTCCCCGCCGACGACCTGACGGACCCGGCGCCGGCGACCACGTTCTCCCACCTGGACGCCACAACCGTTCTCTCCAGGCAGATCGCGGAGCTGGGGATCTACCCCGCGGTCGACCCGCTCGACTCGACGTCGCGGATCCTCTCCCCTCTCGTTCTGGGCGAGGATCACTACCAGGTCGCGCGCGCGGTGCAGAAGGTCCTCCAGCGCTACAAGGACCTCCAGGACATCATCGCCATCCTGGGCATGGACGAGCTCTCCGAGGACGACAAGCTCCTCGTGGCCCGTGCGCGGAAGATACAGCGGTTCCTGTCGCAGCCGTTCTTCGTCGCCGAGCAGTTCACCGGGATACCGGGGAAGTACGTCCGCCTCGAGGAGACGATCCGTTCGTTCAAGGAAATCGTGGACGGCAAGCACGACGACCTGCCCGAGCAGGCCTTCTACATGGTCGGCACGATCGAGGAAGCGATCGAAAAGGGGAAGAAGCTCCTCGCCGTCTGATCCCCGCGCATCGCGGGGGACGTTGCGGCGCATCATGCTTCGCAGGGGCACGGGGGAAGGAAAAGGATGGCATCGAAGATTCGACTGGAGCTGGTCACGCCCGAGCGGCTGCTCGTGTCGGAAGAGGTGGACGAGGTGATCGCCCCCGGGTTCGAGGGGGAGTTCGGCGTCCTCCCCGAGCACACCGCCTACCTGGCGGTCCTGTCCATCGGAATCCTTCGCTATCGCAAGGGCGACTCGGTGAAGAAGGTGGCCGTGGGCGGCGGATTCGCCGAGGTCGGCCCCGAGCGCGTGATCGTCATGGCGGACGTGGCGGAGAAGGCCGAGGAGATCGACCTTGAGCGCGCGCGCCGCGCCCACGCGCGCGCCGAGTCCGCGTTGAAGGAAGCATCGCTGGACGAGGAAACTCACGCGAAAGCCGCGTCGGCCCTGCAGCGGGCGATCGCGCGGATGGCCGCCGCCGAGTAACCACCGGCCTCCAGGGACACATTCCGTCAGATCCCGGCATTCGAGTCCCGCTGCATCCCTGCCGGCTTCGTTGCCCTTCCTCACCGTACCGCAGCGGGTACGTCTCGGTCAGGCGCCTTGCCAGCCGGGCGCATCGGCCCTCTCGGTGCACGGCCTCTTCCGGAACGGGTCCCTGGAGGCCGGGCCCTCTTCGCCTTAAGGGGGGCCGTTCAGCGGACCAGGGCCTTTACCTTCGGTTTTCCCTCTTCGATCCTGACCTGGAATTCGACCTTGCGGCCGCCTGATTTCTCGGCGATCTCGCGGGCGCGGACAAGCAGCGCCTCGCGGGTAGCGGACAGGTCTTCCTCCCCCGCCGGCAGCCCGCAAGCCTTTCTCGCTTCGACTAGCTCTCCTATTACCTGATCGAGCCCGGCGGGATCCACCGGTTCGCGCTCCTGCGGCTTTCCCCGCACGAGGTATCCGGAGGAATCCCTGGAAAGCCTCCCTTCCTCCATGTCGCGGACCATGCGCGCCCACAGGTTGGAAAAGGAGTAGAAGCGCGTCTGGAGGTTGTTGAACCGGAACTGTTCGTTGGTGTTGACGATCTTGCGCTGCCCCATCCGACGGATGGTCTCCTCGACCTCCTTGCGCTTGTCGGAAGGCTCCGAACGACGGGCACCCTGGAAAAACATGTCGTACTGGCGCTTGACCTTGGCGATCTCCGCCTCGATCCGGTCCAGCGTTTCCTTCATGTCCGGGCCATTCGCCATTCCCAATCCGCCTGGAAAACAGGTAAACTTCCCTAATCAGGGAAACACGGCATTCTAACATTACGGAAGGGGCTGGGTCGATGGAGGCCGTTTCCGCCATCATTCTCGCGGCGGGACTGGGAAAGCGGATGAAATCCGCCCTTCCCAAAGTGTGCCACCCGGTTCTCGGGCGGCCGATCCTCTGGCATGTCGCGCGCGCAGCGAAGGCGGCAGGCATCTCCGAAATCGTATTCGTCCTCGGACAGGGAAGGGACCGGGTCATGGGGACCGTAACGCAGTACGACGGCAAGGTTGCGGTTCAGGAGAAACAGCTGGGAACCGGGGACGCCGCCCGCGTCGGGCTCTCCGCGGTTTCCCGAAAGTCCCGGGAGGTGGTCGTCCTGTGCGGAGACGCGCCGCTGATCCGCCCGAAGACCGTCAAGGCCCTGATCGCCGCCAGGCGGAAGGCCAAGGCGGCCGCCGCGGTCCTGACAGGGATCCTTCCCGATCCTTCCGGATACGGCCGCGTGGTAAGGAACGCGAAAGGCGCCGTGGCGCGCATCGTCGAGGAGCGGGATGCGGACGCCTCCATCCGTCGGATACCGGAGGTGAACTCCGGCACCTATGCCTTCAACCGGTCGTTTCTGGAGCGGAACCTTCCCCGGCTCACCGACGTGAACGCGCAGCGGGAGCTGTACCTCACCGACCTCGTGATACTTGCGCTGGAAGAGGGAAAGGTTGTAACGCCGGTAGTGGCGGGGGAACCTGACGAGGTGCGGGGGATCAACTCCAGGAGAGAGCTGGCGGAAGCCACCGGGATCCTCCTGCGCGCCAAGATCGGCGCGCTGCTGGATTCCGGCGTGACCGTGGTGGATCCCGGACGGACCTACGTCGAGGCGGAGGTCGACGTTGAGCCCGACACTGTCCTGGAGCCGGGCGTTGCGCTCATGGGCGCGACGCGGATCGGCCGCGGGGTGAGGGTCCAGACGGGGTGCGTCGTGGAGAACAGCCTGGTCGAAGCCGGCGCCCACCTGCGGCCGTACTCGGTTCTCTCGGGCGCGCGGGTGCGCAAAGGGGCGATCGTGGGGCCGTTCGCCCACCTGCGGCCGGAGGCCGACATCGGTGAAGGAGCGCATATCGGCAATTTCGTCGAAGTGAAAAAGAGCGTCCTCGGGAAAGGTTCCAAGGCGAACCACCTGGCCTACGTAGGCGACTCCATCGTCGGAAGGAAGGTGAACATAGGCGCGGGCACGATCACCTGCAACTACGACGGGATCGCCAAGCACACCACGGTAATAGGGGACGGGGTTTTCGTAGGAAGCGACACCCAGTTCGTCGCGCCCGTCACGATCGGCAAGGGAGCGCTGATAGGCGCCGGCGCGACGATAACAAGGGACGTGCCTCCATACGCGCTCGCCCTCTCCCGGGCCGAACAGAAAGTGCTCCCGGACTGGGTGATCCGGAAGAAGCCGGAGCTCCTTACGAAGGCGGGCCTCAAAATACCCCGGCTGCCCGGCAAGACCGAGCCGAAATAATGTGCGGCATCGTCGGATACACAGGCCCCAGGCAGTGCGTGGGCACGCTGCTTGACGGCCTTGGCAAGCTGGAGTACCGCGGGTACGATTCGGCCGGCATCGCCGTGGCCGACCGCGGCGGAATCGCCATCCGCAAGAGCGAGGGCAAGCTCTCAAGGCTCCTGGACCTGGTCGGCAGGGAGCCGGTGACGGGGACCTGCGGAGTGGGCCACACGCGCTGGGCCACCCACGGGCGGCCGTCCGACGAGAACGCCCACCCGCACCGGTCGGGCGCCGTCGCAGTCGTGCACAACGGGATCATCGAGAACCACCAGTCGCTAAAGAAGCGCCTGGGCGACAAGGGCCGCACGTTCTGCTCCGAGACCGACACGGAGGTGATCGCGCACCTGCTGGACGAGCACACCAGCGCCGGCCTCACGCTGGAAGAGGCGACGCGCCGCACGGTTACGGAGCTGCGCGGGTCCTACGCCTTCCTGGCGATCTCCGAAAAGGAGCCTGGTACGCTCGTCGGCGCTCGCCTCAACTGCCCCATGGTGGCGGGCGTGGGGGAAGGGGAGACGTTCCTCGCATCGGACCTTCCTCCCCTGCTGTCCCACACCCGCAGCGCACTGTTCCTCGATGACGGGGAGATCGTCGTCGCCCGGCCGGAAGGGATCCGGCTGACGGATTTCGCCGGCAACCAAAGGTCCCGCGCTCCCCAGCACATCGACTGGTCCCCGGTGATGGCGGAGAAGGGGGGCTACCGGCACTTCATGCTGAAGGAGATACACGAGCAGCCGCGCGCCATCCTCGACACGCTGGCGGGCCGCGTGCTTCCGGAATCGGGGGAGGTTTTCTTCGAGACCCTTCCGCTGCCGGACGAGCGGCTGCGCCGGCTGCGCAAGGTGCTCATCGTTGCCTGCGGCACCTCGTGGCATGCGGGGCTGGTCGGCAAGTTCATGATCGAGGGGCTGGCGCGGATTCCCGTCGAGGTGGACCTGGGCTCGGAGTACCGCTACCGCAACCCCGTGGTGGAGGACGGGACGCTGTGCGTCCCCATCTCGCAATCGGGCGAGACGGCGGACACCCTGGCCGGGCTGCGGGAGGCCAGGGGCAAGGGGGCGGTCGCCGTCTCCATCTGCAACGTCGTCTCATCGACGATCGCGCGGGAGTCCGACGGAGTGGTCTACACGCACGCGGGCCCCGAGATAGGCGTTGCGTCCACGAAAGCCTTCACGACGCAGCTGGCGGCGCTTTACCTGCTGGCGCTGCACCTTGCGGCCGCGCGCGGAACGCTTCCGTCCGGGAAAATAGCCGAGAACCTGAAGGACCTGGCCGAGCTGCCCCGGAAGATCGAGGAGGTGCTAAAAAACGAGGCCGCGATAGCGGGAGTGGCAAGGAAGTACAAGGACGCCTCGGACTTCCTCTACCTTGGCCGCGGGATCTCCTACCCCATCGCGCTGGAGGGGGCGCTCAAGCTCAAGGAAATCTCGTACATCCACGCGGAAGGATACGCAGCGGGCGAAATGAAACACGGGCCGATCGCCCTGATCGACGAGCGGATGCCGGTGCTGGTGCTCTGCGCCAGGGGCGAGTCGTACGAAAAGACGCTTTCGAACCTGGAGGAGGCGCGCACACGCGGCGGGCGGGTGATCGCGGTCGGCACCGAGGGGGACGGGCTTCTGGCCGAAAAGGCGGAGGACATCCTGTACCTGCCTCCCTGCGGCCGCTACGCCCGTCCGATGCTCGAGGTCGTTCCGCTGCAGCTTTTGGCGTACCACATGGCGGTGCTCAAAGGCACGGACGTCGACCAGCCGAGGAACCTGGCGAAAAGCGTCACTGTGGAGTAGCCACCCGGGGGACTGCATCGCGGGTTTTCCGTAACTCAGGCATCGGAAGGGCAGGGGGGGAAGATGAAGCCGCAAGCTTTTCCCCGCAGGCTTATGGCACAGGGATCGATAGCCTATGCGGCCCTGATCCTGCTGGCCGCGGCCTCGGCAATTCTTGCCGGCTGCAGCGGCGGTCCCCCCGGCGTCCCTGCGGCGGCAACAAAGAAAATCCGCATCGCGGTGATACCCTGGCCCGCCTCCGCATCCATCTACATCGCACAGGAGAAAGGCTACTTCCGCGACGAGGGGCTGGAGGCAACCCTTAAAGATTATCCGTCGGGGAACATAGGGCTTGCCGACTTGCTTGCGGGAAAGGCGGACTTCGGCGTGGCGGCCGATACGCCCATCGCCCGGGCCGCCGTCAACGGGAAACCGGTCGTCGTCGTCGGGACGGTATGCGTAATCGAGCGGCCGAACCTCATTGTCGCAAGGAAAGACAGGGGCATCTCGACCGCCGGCGATTTGAGGGGCAAGAGGATCGGCATGGTCGCCGGCAGCTCCGCCGAGTTTTACCTTCATATCTATCTGACGACGTCATATATCCACCCGAAGAGCGTGCGGTTGGTCGACCTTCCCCCCGATCGGGTGGTCCACGCTCTCCTTAACGGGGAGGTCGACGCAGTGAGCACCTGGGCGCCGCACACTACCGCACTGCAGGACAAGCTCGGAACCAACGGGGTGATCCTGCACGACCCCGGGCTTTATAACATGTCCTGGAACATCGTCAGCTCGAAGGACATTGCCCGGCGCGATCCCGAGGCGATCGTTCGGTTCCTCCGGGCCATACTCCGGGCGGACCGGATGATAGCCGAGCGGCCCGGCGAGGCGCTCGCGATCACGGCGAAAAAATGCGCAATGGACATGGCCGCCGTCGAAAGGGAATGGAGAAACTGCGAATTCAGGACGCAGCTCGATCAAACGCTGATATTGAACCTGGAAGATCAGTCCCGATGGATGATCGGGAAAAAGTCGGATGGCGATGGGAAAACTCCGAACATCCTGGATTACATCCATACGAAGGGGCTTTCCGCCGTGAATCCTGAAGCGGTCCGCATCGTGAGCGAATAGAGACAGGCCATGAACATCTCGAAAAAATTGAAGTTCGCCGCGGTGGTGCCGGCGGTCATGACGCTGGTCATCGGTGCAGGCCTTTTATTCTCCTATCTGTCGGTCAGATCGTTGGAGGAAGAGGAAAGGGCCGCCGTCCGGATCAGCACCGCATTGGGCGAGTTGAACGACCTCGCCCGCACGTATGCGCTCCACTACGACGAGCGGCCCCTGCGGCAGTTCAAGGGGAAACACGAGGAAACGACCAGGCTTATCTCCTCGGTCGCGTTCGGAGATCCGAAGAGGCGGCGGCTCCAGGAGCGCGTTGCGAAAGACACCGAGGCGGTGAAGACCCTGTTCATGATGCTGTTTTCAAACCATGAACGATACCACTCGATACGCGATGACGACCTGTTCGAGGAGGCGGAGGAGCGGATCGTCGGCCAGCTCATGATACGAACCCGCCAGGCCAACACGGATACCTCTCGCTTGCTGGACCTGATCAGTCATGACATCGTCTCCATCCAGCGACGAATCTACACGCTTTCGCTTGCGTTCATGGCAGTCGCCGCGGTCCCGTTCGCCATGATCCTGCTTGGCCTGATGAGGCGCATCGCCGCGTCCCTGGATAAGCTCCAGAAAGGGGCGGACATGATCGGCAGAGGCGATCTGGATCACCGGATCGGCATTTCTTCGGAGGACGAGATCGGCGCGGTCGCGAATGCTTTCGATCGAATGAGCGAGAAGCTGCAGGCGGCTACGGTTTCGAGGGACGAACTGACCGCCGAGGTGGCGCAGCGAAAGCGGACCGAGGCCGCACTGGAAAACGAGCTGGCCGAGAGAAGGATTGCCGAGGAGACCGCCAGGCATCTTGCCTCCTTCCCCCAGTTGAATCCCAACCCCATCGTCGAGGTGGATTCTTCCGGCCGGATCACCTTTTCAAACAACGCCGCCCGAAAATTTCTCCAAAGCTGCGGGATGAAAGACGATGACATCTCCGTCCTGGTGCCCGCGGACCTGGGCTGCATATTGGGGCAGTGGGACGGGAAGAGCGATTCGACCTTCTATCGCGAGCTCGTTGTAGGGGGCAGTGTCATCGGCGAGACGGTTCACCTCGTTTCCCGGTTCAGGCTCGCGCGCATTTATGGGCAGGACATCACCAAGCGCAAGAAGGCCGAAGAAGCCCTGCTGGCGTCGAAGGAGGGCCTTGAGCGGCGGGTGGCCGAGCGCACGGCGGAGCTTGAAGCATCGGCGGCGCGGATCCGGGAGGAGCTCGAAAAGCGGATGAAGGCGGAGGAGCGCCTCGAACGACAGGCTTCCCTCCTCATGTCCGTGCTGGACAGCGTAGGGGACGGAGTCGTCGTCGCCGACGGGAACGGCAAGCTCCTCCTCCTCAATCCGGAGGGACAGCGGATCATCCGCAGGGGAATCACCGATACCCGTCCGGACGAATGGGCGAAGCGATACGGCATTTTCCTGCCCGATGCGACGACCGCCTGTCCCACCGACAGAATTCCGCTCGTGCGGGCCATCGGCGGCGAGTCCTTCGACGACGTGGAGCTTTTCGTCCGGCACGACCCGTACACGGACGGCGCCTGGATCAGCTGTTCCGGGAGGCCTCTCAGGAACGCGGACGGCGTTCTTCAGGGAGGGGTGGTCGCGTTCCGGGACATCACCGCCCGCAAGCGGGCGGAGAAATCCCTCAAGACATCGATCGAGCTGACGGAGAAGATCTTCTCCAACATCCATTTTTCCGTCGTGTACCTGGACGAAAAGTTCAACTTCCTGCGCGTCAACCAGGCGTACGCCGATGCGTGCGGCCACCCGCCGGAGTATTTCACGGGGAAGAACCATTTCGAAATGTACCCCGATGCGGAGAACGAGGCGATCTTCCGCAGGGTCGTGACGACCGGGGAGCCGTTCCACGTCCACGGGAAGCCGTTCGAGTACCCGGACCATCCGGAGTGGGGCACGACCTATTGGGACTGGAGCCTGCTCCCGCTGAAGGGGATGGACGGCGACGTCGAAGGGCTGATCTTCTGCCTGGTGGACGCCACCGAGCGGCAGCGGTCGTCGAAGGCGCTACAGGCCAGCGAGGAGCAGTTCCGCACGCTGGTCAGGAGCTCGCTCGTCGGCATTATGATCGTCCGGGACGGCCGGGTCGTCTACATGAACCCCGCGCAAAAAACGCTCTTCGGCGACGCTCCCGGGTCCTTCGAGCTGCGGAGCTTCAAGGACGTTCACCCGGAAGACCGGGGAACGTTCGAAGAGCTGTGCGAAGCTGTCATGTCGGATGCCGGCGGTTCCCGGGAAATGGAGTTCCGGTTCTACCCGTTCGGCAGGTCGGACGAAGGGATCGACATGAGATGGGTCCATTGCCGCGGCACGCCGCTCCTCTCCCAGGGGGAGAGGGTGTTCCTGCTGAACATGGTGGACATAACGCGGCTCAAGGAAATGGAGCACCATTTCCTTGTCCGGGAGAAGATGGCGTCCCTGGGCCACGTGGCCGCGGGGATCGCGCACGAGATCCGCAATCCCCTCTCCGGGATCAACATCCACCTGTCCGCGCTGGAAGCGGCGATCGAGGAAGACGGCGGGATGGGAGCGGAGTCCCGCCTGCAGTCGGAACGGATCATCGAGCAGATCAAGTCCGCCTCGAATCGGATCGGGAGCGTCATCAAGAAGGTCATGGATTTCGTCCGGCCCGGCGCCCCCCGGATGGACATGGCGGATATCGGCCTCGCGGTTGAGGAGGCGATCGATTTCTCGACGACGTTCCTGCGCAAGAACGGGATCACCCTGGACCGGTCGAATATCGTTCACCTGCCCAAGTGCGCCGTGGACCCCTCCCTCCTCACGCAGGTGGTAATGAACCTTATCACCAACGCCGCCCAGGCCATGGAGGGCCAGGAGGGTCCGAGGACGCTTGCCGTCGCCACGGCCGTGGAAAACGACCGCGCGGTGATCTGCGTCTCCGACTCGGGCCCCGGAATTCCACCGGCGATCAGGGACAGGATCTTCGATCCGTTCTACACTACGAGAAAGGACGGCTACGGGATCGGGCTCAGCTTCTGCAGGCGCGTAATCACGGACCACGGCGGAACCCTGAAGGTGGACGTCGGCCGGCTGGGAGGCGCCGAGTTCCGGATCGAGATTCCCCTCGAGTCGGGGACGGTCGCAAGACCCGGCTAAAAACGCCTGTTGCGAACTCCGGGAAGGGGGAAAGGGCGATGAAATCCGCGATCGTGAAAAAGAAAGCGCCGGTCGGCCGGAACACCGGGAACGAGCGGGCCGCGCGGAGCGCGACGACGATCCACAAGGGCGGAAAGTTCCCCATCGTATGCATCGGCGCGTCCGCGGGCGGGCTGGAGGCCTTCGTGCAGCTTCTCGAGAACCTCCCGCCGGACCGCGGGATGGCCTACATCCTGGTCCAGCACCTGGATCCCCGGCACGAGAGCATGCTCGCCGGAATCATTTCCCGGGCGACCCGGATGCCGGTCATCGAGGTCAAGGACGGCATGCGGGTGAGGCCGGACCACGTCTACGTCATCCCCCCGAACGTGGACATGGCGATCCTGCACGGAAGCTTAAGCCTCATGCCGCGGCCCGAGAAGCGCGGGCCGCACCTGGCGATCGATTATTTCCTGCGCTCGCTCGCCCGGGACCAGAAGGACCAGGCGATCGCGGTGATCCTGTCGGGGACGGCTTCCGACGGGGCGCAGGGGGTCAAGGAGATCAAGGGGGAGGCGGGGATCACCTTCGCGCAGGACGAGAAGAGCGCGAAATACCCGGGGATGCCCTTGAGCGCCATCGCCACCGGATGCATCGATTTCATCCTGCCGCCGAAGGAGATCGCCAGGGAGCTGGGAAGGATCGGACGGCACCCGTACCTCGCCGTCAAGAAGGCGATCGACATTCGCGCGGGGGAGGCGGAAGGCGACGAGGACACCAACAAGGTCTACATACTGATCCGGGACGCGACCGGGCTGGACTTCAGCCTTTACAAGCAGACGATGATGCGGCGGCGCATCCTGCGGCGCATGGTCCTCCACAAGCTGGAGAGGATCAAGGACTACGTCCGGTTCCTCCAGGAGAACCCATTGGAGGTCACGGCGCTCTACCAGGACTTCCTCATCAACGTCACGTCCTTCTTCCGCGACGCCGAGACGTTCCAGATGCTGAAGCGGAGGGTATTTCCGCACTTCCTGAAGGGCCGCAAGCCCTCCTCGGCCATACGGATCTGGGTGCCCGGCTGCTCCACCGGCGAGGAGGCGTATTCCATCGGCATCGTCCTGATGGAATCGATGGGGGGGGGCGTTCCCGCGGGACCGATCCAGATCTTCGGCACCGACATCGACGAGCGTTCGATCGAGAAGGCCCGCACCGGAATCTACCCCGACAGCATCGCGGAGGACGTCTCCCCCGAGCGGCTGCGGCGGTTCTTCGTGGAGTCGGACCACGGGTACCAGGTCAGCAAGTCCATCCGGGACATGTGCATCTTCGCCCGCCAGAACCTGATCAAGGACCCGCCCTTCTCCAAGATCGACCTCATCAGCTGCCGCAACGTCCTCATCTACATGAAGCCGGTGCTGCAGCGCAGGGTCCTTTCGATCTTCCATTATGCTCTGCGCCCTTCGGGCTTCCTCCTTCTGGGAACCTCCGAAAGCATCGGGGAGCTGGCGGACCTCTACAAGACCATCGACCGGCAGAGCAAGATCTACGTGCGGAAGGAGGGGATCGTGCACCCTCCCGCCGAGTTCGCGCTCACGATGGCCTCGGCCGGGCTGATGGAGCCCGTAAAGCGGGGGGAGGAGTTTTATGTCCGCAGCCTGGAGAAAGTCCACCGGGACGCGGACCGGATCGCCCTTGAACGGTATGCGCCGCCGGGCGTCCTGGTCAACGACCAGATGGCGATCCTCCAGTTCCGGGGGGAGACCGCCCCGTACCTATCTCCCGCCCCCGGCCGGGCGAGCCTGAACCTGCTCCGGATGGCCCGGGAAGGAATGGCGGCGGAGCTTCGGAAGGCGATCGAACGGGCGAAGACGGACAAAAGACCGGTGCGAAAAGAGGGGTTCAAGGTCCGGCACGAGGAAAAGGAGCGGAAATTCAACCTGGAAGTGATTCCTATCCGCTCATCGACCGCCAACGAGTATTTCTACATGGTCCTCTTCGATGAGGAGGTCCGTCATTCAGCGTCCCCCGCAGGCGTGACCCGAAGACTCCGCCCCCTCCCGGGGACGAAAGCCGCGAAGGAGAAGCCGTCGAGCGATGCGAGCCGCATCGTGGAACTGGAGCGGGAGCTTAGCTCCATCAAGGAATACCTCAGGACCGTCCTCGACGAGCAGGAAAGCTCCAACGAGGCGATCCACGCTGCGAGCGAAGAGATCCAGTCGAGCAACGAGGAGCTGCAGAGCACCAACGAGGAGCTGGAAACCGCCAAGGAGGAGCTGCAGTCGACGAACGAGGAGCTCACCACCCTGAACGAGGAGATGGCGAACCGGAACCTGGAGCTGACCAGCGCCAACAACGATCTGTTGAATCTCCTGGCGAGCGTCCAGCTCCCCATCGTCATGCTGGAGGCCGACCTCCGGATCCGGCGCATCACTCCGCCGGCGGAGAAGGTCCTGAACCTGATCCCCGCGGACGTCGGACGGCCGCTGCGCGACATCAACATGAGCATCGCGGTCCCGGATCTGGAAAAGAAGGTCCTGGATGCGGTCGACCGGATGGTGTCCCTGGAAGAGGAGGTCCAGGACCGGGACGGGAACCTTTTCATCATGGCGATCAAGCCGTACATGACTCCGGAACGCAAGATCGACGGCGCGATCCTGAGCTTCATGGAGATAGGCAGGCTCAAGCAGTCCTACGAGAAGCTCGCCCGCGCGCTGGGCAACGCCAACGCCATCATCGAAACCACGCGGGAGCCCTTGATGGTCATGGACGATACGCTGCGCGTGCGCACGGTGAACCGGGCGTTCTGCAACGCCTTCCGGGTCCGGCGCGAGGATACGGAGGGCCGGCTCCTGGAGGAGGTGGGGAAAGGGGAGTGGAGCGACCCCCGTCTTCGGGATCTCCTAATGAAGGTCCTCACCCAGGACCAACAGATACGGGACTACAAGATGGACGGAGATTTCCCGCGCGTCGGATACAAGAAACTTCTCCTCAACGCGCAGAGGATTTCCTCGGTCGAGGGAAATTCCCCGATCATCTTCCTGTCGATCGAGGATTCGACCGCCGGACCGCAGGGGATGAGCGAAGCGGAGGCCGAGGGGACTGCGCCGGCGAAGGGCGACCCACACGCCGAAAGGAAGCGGCCATCGAGATGATCAGGAAAAAAACCCGGCTGGATGCGGACGAGGCGCGCAGCCTATACAAGGAGCTCCAGATCCACCAGGTGGAGCTGGAAGAGCAGAACAGGGAGCTCAGGGAAACCCAGCAGCGGCTCGAGGAGTCCCGCGACCGGTACGCCGACCTGTACGATTTCGCTCCCGTGGGGTACGTCGACCTCGACGAGAGAGGATTGATACGGGGGATCAACCTGGCGGGTTCGAGCATGCTGGGCGTTCCGCGTTCCCTCATGCTCGGAAAGAGCTTCTCGCTTTTCGTGGACGTGAATGACCGCGGGAAATTCCTGCACCACCTGAGGAAATGCCGGGCGGCGAAGGGGAGGGAGACGACGGAGCTGGTTCTGCGCCCGAACGGGAGCTCCCGTATTCCGGCGCAGCTTCAAAGCGTTTTTTCGAAAGAGCGAAGGAAGGAACCGGGCACGTTCCGGACGGCGATCATGGATATGACCGAAAGGAAAATCGCGGAGTCGGCGCTCCGGGAGAGCGAGGAGCGGTTCCGGTCCCTCGTGAAGGACACCCCTGTCGGCTTCTTCATCGCCCAGGACGGGAAGATCGCCTTCATGAACCCGGAACAGGAAAAGCTCTTCGGGGCGGTTCCCGAGTCGTGGCGTCTCGAGAACCTTGGCGTCGTTTTCCCGGAGGACCGCGGAAAGTTCCTCGCCCTCTGCGGCGGAGACGATTCGTCCGATCCCGCCGCCGGCCCCGTGGATATGAGGCTGCTCCACCCGGAGACGGCGGGAATCGAAGAGGTCTTCAAGTGGGTTCGCTGCCGCGCAAGCCGCTTCTCCTGGAAAGGTAAACCGGCGGTCCTGGTCAACATGCTGGACATCACCAGGACGCGGGAGCTGGAGCAGATCAACCTGATGCAGGAAAAGATGGCCGCGCTGGGACACGCGGCCGCCTGCATCGCGCACGAGATCCGGAACCCGCTCTCGGGAATCAATATCCACCTGTCCGCGCTGGAGCAGCTCCTGGGGCGATCGGGGAGCCTGGAACCCCGGGAGAGGGACGAGATCGAGGGGTGCCTCGGCCAGCTGAATTCCGCCTCGGCCAAGATCGCCACGGTGATCCAGAAGGTGATGGCGTTGGCGAGGCCCATCCCCCCTGCGTTGGAACGGGTGAACGTGAACGATGCCATCGAGGATGCCGTCGGCGTCGCGGCGATCACCCTGGAAAGACACCGGGTCGAGCTCCGGAAACACCTGTCCCGGAATCTGCCTTTATGCTGGGCGGACCCCCACCTGATCGCACAGGTGATCCTGAACCTGATCACGAACGCGGACCAGGCTATGACAGGGAGGAAGCGGGAGAGGCGGCTGGGAATCCGCTCCTTCCGCGAAGGGGATTGGATCGTCATTTCGATCTCCGATTCGGGTCCGGGAATCCCCGCGCACCTTATGGAGAAGGTCTTCGATCCGTACTTCACGACCAAGCCCGACGGGACCGGCATCGGGCTGAGCTTCAGCCATCGGGTCATCGTCTCCCACGGAGGGGTCCTGGTCGCGGGAAAAAGCGACCTGGGAGGGGCCGAGTTCCGGATCCGGCTTCCCCTGGGCCCCGTGAAAGAGCGGTTATGACCTCGTATTCCATCTTCATCGTCGACGACGAGGCGTCCATACGCGAGGGGCTGGCGCACGCGCTGAAATCCCGATATCGGGTCCGGTCCTTCGGCGACGCCGAATCCGCGCTGGATGCCGTCCGGGAAGCGGCGCCGGACCTGGTTCTGCTCGATCTGGGGCTCCCCGGGATGAGCGGCATCGACGCCCTTCGGGAGATGAAGGCCCATTCGGCGGAGATCCTGGTTGTCGTGATAACAGCCTACGAAGATGTCCGCAGCGTCGTGTCCGCGATGAAATTCGGCGCCTACGATTACATCGTGAAGCCTCTCCACATGGACACCCTCGACGTGAGCGTGAGCAACGCCCTCGAGTCGATCCGCCTGAAGAAGGAGGTGCGCGACCTCCAGGAGCGGTACCTCCGCGAGAACCTGCCGTGCTTCATCGGGGAGAGCAACAAGATCCAGCATGTGATGGAGCTCGTCGGGACCCTCGCCAGGAGCCCCGACACGCCGGTCCTGATCCTCGGCGAGACGGGCACGGGGAAGGAGCTGATCGCCAGCGCGATCCACTACCGGAGCCCGAACTTCAAGGGGCCGATGGTCGGCGTGAACTGCGCGGCGATCCCGAAGGAGCTGATCGAGAGCGAGCTGTTCGGGTACGAGAAGGGCGCTTTCAGCGGCGCGAGCGCATCCGGGAAAAAAGGGCTCGTGGAGCAGGCCGCGGGGGGGACGCTTTTCCTGGACGAGGTGGGGGACTTGAGCCTCGAGGCGCAGGCGAAGCTCCTGCGGTTCCTCGAGGAAGGGGAGTTCTACCGTGTCGGAGGGACGAGGAAGCACCGCGTCGGCACGCGGGTCGTCTCCGCCACGAACAAGGACTTGGGCGCACTGATCGGGAAGGGCCTTTTCCGGGAGGACCTGTACTACCGCCTCGCGGTCGCGAAAGTGGAGGTGCCCTCGCTCAACGATCGCCCGGACGACATTCTTCCTATGGCCAAATTCTTCCTCCTGGAGTTCGGCCGGAAGTTCGGCAAGGAATTTTCCGGCATCTCCCCGGAAGCGGAGGCGTTATTGAAGGCGCATCGACTGAAGGGCAACGTTCGGGAGTTGAAGAACATCATCGAGCGGGGAGCGCTGATCGGAAAGGGGACGGTTCTGACGCTCAGGGACCTGGGCCTCGAGAATGCGCAACGAGCGGATGGCGCAGGCGAGGATACGGACCGTACCGCATTTCCGCCGATCCCCCCCGAAGGGATCGACATCGTCGCGACCCAGGAGGCCATGGAGAAGCATTTCATCAATGAAGCGCTGAAGCGGGCCGGGGGGAACGAGAGCAAGGCCGCAAAGCTCCTGAATCTCAACCATCACACGTTCCGGTATAGAAGGAAAAAGCTCGAGGAGTAGCCTTCCCCGCACCTTGATCCATCACCCTCTTTTTCGCAAAATCTCTAAAAACCTTTCGAAATTCCTCGAAATCCATCCTTCTTCCGTCAAGGGCGGGAACGCAGGATCCGCGGGTAAACAGTCGTCAATTCTCAAGGAACCTTCCAAGTTGCGTCGCGGTATGCCCTTTGCACATACCAGTTATTGTCGTTAATCTCCCGTACGAGGTTCAAGACATGGAACTGCATAAACGCCTCCAGGGGATGAAGGTCATTCTCATCGAAGACGACCAGTGGATACAGAACGGCCTCCGCATGTTTTTCCAGTATAACGGATGCCACATTGAAGGTTACATGAACGCCACGCTGGCCATGGAAGCGCTGGCGAAGGATAAATTCGACATCATCATCAGCGATTACTGGCTTCCGGATTTGGACGGACTGACGCTGTTCATGCGGGCAAGAGAGCATCAACCGGATGCGATCTGCATCCTTACCACCGCGTATCCGACCTCCGGGCTCAGGGATGCGGCCGAAAAGATGGGGGTCCACGAGTTCCTTCCGAAACCGCTGACCATCCCCAAGCTGGAAATGGTCCTGAATATGCTGGTGACCAGGTTTTCCGTCCCCGCGTGCGGACGATTCTAGCGGGAAGGAGGGAAGGGGATGAGGCACCGATCGGCTGGCATTTATCCTCTTGAAAACGGCGGCGGTTTCTCGTCGGAATGGGACGGCGGGCTCGGCGCGCGGGAGGAAGACGCGGCGCTGCTTTCAGGAGTCCGGCTCGGGATTCCGTCCGCGATAGAGGGACTCTTCGACCGGTACCATGCCAAGGTGTTCGGACTGGCGAAGTCGATCCTCAAAAACGACAGCGACGCCGAGGAAGCGGCGCAGGACGTCTTCCTGGCGGTGGTCCGGAAGGCGGACATGTTCCAGGGGAACTCCGCACTTTATTCCTGGATCTACCGGATCTGCGTCAACGCGTGTCTCATGCGGCTGCGCCGCGGAAAGCGGGCGGCCACCGTGCCGATCGAGACGTTTCTGCCCGTTTTCACCAAGGACGGGGCTCACGCGTCGCCGGTCGAGGATTGGAGCCCGGAAGTCGAGCGCAGGATACTCGAGAAGGAGCTGGGCGGGGTGATCCGGAGATACTCGGAAAGCCTCCCGGAGAAATATCGCACCGTGTTCGCGCTCTGCGACATGCAGGGGCTTTCCTACGAGGAGACGGCGGGCATACTGGACATTTCGATTCCGGCGGTCAAGTCCCGCCTGCACCGGGCGAGGCTCAACCTGAGGGAACGGCTCGGTCGATATCTCCGGGACGGAAAAGTGGCCTGAAGACGTAACAAGATGCAGGTTTGCGCCGCTGCCCCCACCCTCCGGCGGCGCAACGACGGCCCTGACGGCTTCAAGGTTTTCGCAGGGCCGTTGTTTTTTCCCCCTGTTCCCTTTGCCGCGTTCGAAGAGTAATCTTATATCCCTCTCATGGAAACGTTCCTTTCCGGGCTCGACGCCGACCAGCGCCGGGCCGTTCAGCATGCTTCCGGCCCGCTTCTCCTAGTGGCCGGCGCCGGCTCGGGGAAGACCCGGGTCATCGTGGCGCGCATCGTGCGTCTTTTGCGGGAAGGCGTGCCGCCGAATGAAATCCTCGGGATCACGTTTACCAACCGGGCCGCGGAGGAGATGCGCGAGCGGGTCGCCAGGGCGCTTCCGGATTTCCGCGACCTGCCGTGGCTGGGGACGTTTCACGCCTTCGGCGCCCTGCTCCTGCGCCGGTTCGGCCCCCGGATCGGCCTTTCCCCCGGGTTTCTCATCTACGACGCGCGCGACCAGATGGACGCTCTCAGGCAGATCGTTTCCGACTTCGGCCTGGACGAGAAGAAGTTTCCGCCCGCGAGGTTCGCCGGCGTAATCGAGCGCGCCAAGCGGGAGGGCAGCTCCATCGAGTCGGCGGCGGTCGCCTCGGGGTGGCTCTTCGCAGGGAAGGCCGAAGCCGTCGCGAAGGGTTACGACGAAGCGCTCTCGGCCGCAGGCGCGGTCGATTTCTCCGACCTGATACGCCTTCCCGCCAAGCTGTTCCGCGAGGCGCCCGAGACGCTCGCCCGGGTCCAGTCCGAGATCCGCCATCTCCTGGTGGACGAGTTCCAGGACGTCGACAAGGGGCAGGCGGAGATCGCCAGGAGAATCGCCTCCGCCGCCGAATCGTTCTGCGCCGTCGGCGACGAGGACCAGTCCATATACGGGTGGAGGGGAGGGTCCGCGGGCCCGATGCTCTCGTTCGAGCGGGATTACCCCGGCGCGACGGTGCTTCACCTCCGGACCAATTACCGGACCAGGGCCCCCATTCTGGCAGCCGCGGAAAAAGTGATAAGGAACAACCGCGCGAGGCGCGAGAAACATGTGATCGCGTCGAGGGAAGGGGGAGAGCCCCCGGCGGTCAGGGCGTACGACGACGCCGACTGCGAGGCGCGCTCGGTGGCGCAGGAAGCCGCCGCGGAGATTCGCAGGGGTATCCGGCCGTCCGAAGTGGCCGTATTCTACCGGGTGAATGCGCAATCGCGGGCCGTCGAGGACGCGTTTCGCGAAACGGGCGTCCCGTACGTGCTGCGGGGGGCCCTCTCGTTCTACGACCGCGCCGCCGTCCGTGATGCGCTGGCGTACCTCAAATGGTTCCTTCACCCCGACGATGCGGTTTCCCTGAAGCGGCTTCTTAAAAGCCCCCGCAGGGGGGTCGGGGAGGTAACGCTCGCGCGCGCCCGGGAAAAAGCCAGGACCGACCGGCTGCCGCTGTCCGGCGCCCTTGCCGGCATCCCCGCGATAGCTCGCCTCCTCTCGCTGCGGGAGCGGTGGCTGGCGCAGCTTCCGGGAAGCGGCCCGGGGGATGCTTTCCGGTCCGTTCTCTCCGAATCGGGTTTCCTCGCGTTTCTTTCAGGGGAAGGGATGGAGGAGGAAAAAGATAACGTTTTGGAGCTTCTGCGGTTCGCCGATTCCGCTCCAGGCCTTGGGGAGGAAGCACTGCGGGAGTTCCTTGAGAAAGTATCGCTTTCCGCGCGGGACTCCGGCCCGGATCCCGCGGACGCGGTCAGGCTCATGACCCTTCACAACGCCAAGGGGCTGGAGTTCGACGTGGTCTTCCTGCTCGGAGTGGAGGAAGGGCTTCTCCCTCATGCGAGGTCGGACGACACCGACAGGGAGATAGAGGAAGAGCGGCGCCTGTTTTACGTGGGGCTCACCCGCGCGCGCGAAAGGGCGTTCCTCTCCCATGCGCGCCGCAGGTTTCTGTTCGGGTCGTTCCGCGACGCACTCCCATCCCGTTTTCTGAACGAAATTCCCGTATCCCTTCTGCGCCGGGAGACGGACGCGATTACGGTCGCCGCGGCGGCGACAGGAAGACCACTGTCTCCGGTTCCCGCCGCCGGGCCGGCCGGTCATTCCCGCGGAAGGCGCGTTCTGCACCCGATCTTCGGCGAAGGGAGAATCGAATCGAGCGAGGGGGAAGGCGCGGATAGAAAGATCCTTGCGCGGTTTCCGGGGGCGGGGCTTAAGAAAATACTGGTCCGGGCCGCGAAGATGGAATTCCTCGACTGACCGGCCAAAGGGATGTCAGGACCCGATGAAAAGCTCGAATTCACCTTCCCTTTCGCCGCCTTCAGGTCTGTCGTAAGGCACGGGGGCGGGGGTCTCCCTGCGCCTCAGCATAATGGCGAAGAGGAATGCCGCCGTTCCGGCGGCGAGCATTGTGACAAGGAAAAAGCGGCGCGTTTTCAAGTCTGTCGTCGTCCCCCGATGCGCATTCGCCAGGCGTTGACTTCAATTCTAAGGGAATCACGGCTCCCCGCCAAGGACAAAGCCGGTTAAAAACTTCCCCCGGGCTTGCGCCTGCCTCGATAATCATGGTAATCCTTAATTTTCGGGAAAGCCGATTGAAACCCTGTTCCGGCTGTCGAATCTTAAACGGAGCGGATAATGCCCGCGGAGCGGTTGCTGGACGACAACGTTCTTCTGGAGGAGCTTCGCAAAGGCACGCCGGAAGCGGTGGAGATGCTCTTCGACCGTTTCCACGGAAAGATATTCAGCCTGGCGATGTCGATCCTCAAGAACGAAAGCGACGCCGAAGAGGCCACGCAGGACGTGTTCATGACGGTTGTGCAGAAGGCGCACACCTTCAAGGGGAACTCGGCCCTGTACTCATGGATCTACCGGATCTGCGTGAACACGTGCCTGATGCGGCTGCGCGGGAAGAGGAGGAGCGAGACGGTCTCCATCGAGGATTTCATGCCGGTATTCACCGAGGACGGCATGCACGCCAGCCTGATCGACGACTGGAGCAAGGAAGTCGAGAGGAAGGCGCTGGACAAGGAGCTTGGGCAGGTGATCAGGCGATTGACGGAAAAACTTTCCGAGAAGTACCGGGTCGTTTTCGTGCTGAGCGACGTCGAAGGGCTGTCCAACGAGGAGACGGCGCAGATCCTCGGGCTGACCGTTCCGGCGGTCAAATCCCGCCTCCACAGGGCAAGGCTCTATCTTCGGGAGCAGCTTGCGACATATCTACGGGAAGGGAAGACGCAGTAGGATGAACTGCAAGGAACTGGTCTACCTGCTTGGGGATTATATCGACGGCACCATGGACGATCATCTGAGGCAGGAGCTCTCGGTGCACATCGAGATGTGCGAGCCCTGCCTTAATTTCCTCAAGACCTACGACAAGACGCGCATCCTGTGCCGGGAGATCCGGCCGGAGGAGATCCCCGAGGAGGTCCGCAGCAGGCTCAAGGCTTTCGTGCTCCAGAAGGCCAAGGAGCACCACAGGGACATCGAGAAGTACATGGAACGCGCGGCCGAAGAGCGACGCCGGCAGGTTGCGCTCGTCATCAGGGCATACATCGACAATCGGCTTTCCCCGACTCTGAACGTCCTGTTCCAGGCGCATCGGGACCGCTGCGAGCGATGCGGGGCGTTCCTGAGGGATATCAACGGCGGCAGCAAGATCAAGGAAGTACCCCCGGAGATCGAGGAGCACATCGCCGAGTTTCTGGAAGGCCTGCCCCCAGGCGAAACCCCCGTAGTCGGATAGCCGGCAGGCCGGCCGCGGCGGGCGATATCTTTTCTGCTCCCGTTCGGGCTTTGCGGTTTTAAAAAGTCGTGCTAAAATTGTTTTACCGCCCTCGGAAGAGCGGGTACCGCGGTTGAAAACCCTTCCGGCCGCCTCACCCCCTGCCGGCCAACGAGAGGGTCCGCCGCTTCTTCCTGATTTGAATTTCATCCAAATACTAAAAGAGACTTTATGATGCGTTCATTCCCTTTCAGCGCGATCGTCGGGCAGGAGCTTTTGAAGAAGGGCCTTCTTGCGAACGCCGTGGACCCCTCGATCGGGGGCGTTCTGATCCGCGGGGAGAAGGGGACCGGGAAGACGACGGCCGTGCGTGCGTTCGCGGCGGTCCTTCCCCCGAAGCTGGTGG
>JBLNEW010000057.1:0-8664 GCA_050263095.1 Deltaproteobacteria bacterium
TGAAGAAGCTCGTCGCCTATTCCTCGGTGTCCCACCTGGGATTCGTGATGCTCGGGCTGTTCGCCTTCAACGTCCAGGGGATCGAGGGGAGCATCCTGCAGATGATCAACCACGGCGTCTCAACCGGGGCGCTCTTCCTCATCGTCGGGATCGTCTACGAGCGGCGCCACACGCGCCTCATCGAGGAGTTCGGCGGGCTCTCGAAGATCGCCCCGCTGTTCGCCGCGGTCTTCATGATCGTGACTCTCTCCTCGATAGGGCTTCCGGGCACCAACGGCTTCGTCGGCGAGTTCCTCATACTGCTTGGGGCGTTCAAGTCCTCGAGGGTGCTCACGGTGTTCGCCGCCTCCGGCGTGATCCTTGCGGCGGTCTACATGCTCTGGATGTTCCAGCGGGTCATGTTCGGGAAGATCACCAACGAGGAAAACCGCCACATGACGGACCTGAACGGGCGGGAAATCGCCTACCTGCTGCCGCTCCTCGTGATGATCTTCTGGATCGGGGTCTACCCGCAGACTTTCTTGAGGAAGATGGACGCCTCGGTCAACGCTGCGATAGCCAGGATAGAGACGAAGCGGCAGGCCGCGCTGTCTGACCGCCCGGCGGGCGAGCCGCTGCTGGTCCGTTACTTCGACATCGACGCGGGGAAATGAGGGCTTAAATGCCGCCGATCGCCATAGACGCACAGGCGCTGCTCACGGGACTGCACAGCATCCTCCCCGAAATCGTCGTCGTGGCCACCGCGCTCGCCGTCCTGTTCACCGACCTGATCCTTCCGGAAAAGAACAAGCGGGTCCTGTGCGGGGTGAGCATTTTCGGCATCGCCATATCCCTGTTCTGCGTCTTCGCGATGGGCCCCGGCAAAATAGGCGGGTTCTCCGGGGCCGTGGTGCACGACGGGCTCGGCGCGTTCTTCGAGATGGTCATTATGGCGGCATGCGCGCTCACGCTGCTCATGGCCACCGGGTACTCGGAGTGGGAGGGGACCCACAAGGGGGAGTTCTACTCCCTTCTGCTGCTGTCCACGTCCGGGATGATGTTCATGGCCAAGGGGAACGACCTCATGACGATCTTCCTGGGCCTGGAGACCCTGTCCATACCGATCTACGTCCTGGTCGGCTTCCACCGGCACCGCATGTCCTCGATCGAGGGGGCGCTCAAATATTTCCTCCTCGGGGCCTTCGCCTCGGGGTTCCTGCTGTACGGGATCGCGCTGCTTTACGCCGCGACGGGGACCACCAAGCTCCCGGCGCTGGCCTCCATGCTCTACGACCCGCGCCTTGCAGCGAGCCCGACGTTCCTCGCGGGCGCCGGCCTGTTGCTTGTGGGTTTCGCCTTCAAGGTGTCGCTGGTGCCGTTCCACATGTGGACGCCCGACGCCTACGAGGGGGCGCCGACGGTGGTGACCGCATTCATGTCGGCGGCCGTCAAGGCGGCGGCGTTCGCGGCGCTTATCCGGGTCCTGCTCCTGACCTTCGGGGGGCTGCAGCCGGTTCTGTGGAAGGTCCTCTGGGCGCTCGCCGTGCTGACGATGACCGTGGGGAACCTCTCGGCGCTCCTTCAGGACAACGTCAAGAGGATGCTCGCCTACTCCTCGATCGCGCACGCGGGGTATATACTCGTCGGGCTTGTCTCAGGGGACGTGCTGGGAGGGCAGGCGTCCCTGTTCTACCTGCTCGTGTACGCGTTCATGAACATCGGCGCCTTCGGAGTCGTGATGCTCATTGCCCGGAAGGAGGACGAGGGGTACGACATAAGGAACCTGGCCGGGATCGGATTCAAGTATCCCGCGCTGGCCGGGCTGCTGACGCTCTTCCTGGTGTCGCTGGGCGGGATCCCGCCGACCGCCGGGTTCGTGGGGAAGTTCTACCTCTTCAGCGCGGCGATCAAGAACGGCTACATCTGGCTGGCGGTCATCGGGGTGCTGAACAGCGCCGCCTCCATCTACTACTACCTGCGGCTGGTGGTCTACATGTACATGATGCCGGCGGAAGGGGAGGTGCCGGTCCCCCGCCCGCCGCGATTCGCCTTCTCGCTGGCCCTGTTCGCTTCGGCCTCGGTCGTCCTGGTCCTGGGCATCGTCCCCCGGTCCGCGCTCGAATTCGCAGAGCGCTCGGTACTCTCCCTCCTCATGTAACTTTAGCCCGGGGACGTTCTTTAATTTAACGTCCGGGTCCGGCGAATCGGCAACAACCGGGGGACTTTTTTTTGGTACTCCCGGTAGGCGTCGCCGAATTTGCCTACAAGCCGTTTCTCCTCCAGGAACGTACCCATGTAAAAGTAGAGGACGATCATAGCCGTGGAGAGGGCGCTGTTCCGTGTCTGCGAGGGGTGGAACAGAAGAATCACGGAGAAGCCGAGGTAGAGCGGGTGCCTGACGATCCCGTACGCCTTTCCGGTAAACAGCCGCTCGGCCTGATCTGTTGAAGCTTTCCCTTTCCTGTGCCGCTCCCACTGTCGAAAGCCCAGGAACTCCATCAGGTCCCACGGGGTCCACAGCAGGAACGCAATCGCCCCGAGCTGTATTACGTGGAGGAAGAGGCGCGGGACGCCCTCCAGGTGATAAAGGGGATGATCGGGGATCGTTCGCAGGTAGAGCAGGAGCGCCGCGAAGGCGGCGACCGAGTACCCCGTGAACGCAAGCCGGTGGTACGCGACGAAAGCCTTGTCCCCGATCAGCCTGCGCACAAGGCGTTCGTATCCTTCGGACACCGTCAGGCTGTGGAAGACGGCGAACGCGGCCCAGGCCAGAACTACGCGAATGGCATCCATCCGTTTCTCCCCGCCTGCATAAAGTATATCGCCGGGGGCACGGTCCCCGCGAATTCGGAAAATTTCAAATCTTCGTTCACATTTTTTATAACCTTGCCGCGGCATTCGTTCTGCCTCCCCGTCCCGGTACAACCAATACGCCGAATGGATTGAAGATTTACTGCCCGCATTGCATTGGCACAAACGCTGCAACGCTTGTGTATACCGTTTTGAAACGTTGCTTCACGTTTGTGAGCGTTCGGCGATCCGGAAACAGATCAACAAGCTTCACTCCATGAGGGAAAGGAGGAAGGTATATGAAATGTTCAGGAGGCGTTTTGGCCGTCCTCATCTCGCTTTTGTTCGTCGCGGGGATCGCGGGCGCGGCGCCGTTGCCCGGGGGGACCCTGGATCCCCTCTCGATTCCCAAGTACGTGACGCCGCTTGTCATTCCTCCGGTGATGAACAATGTAAGAACCGGGCCGAGGAAAGGCGCGAACAACTACGATATCGCCGTCCGGCAGTTTCAGCAGCAGATCCTGCCGGGCGGGATCTGGAAGGCGCTGGGATTGACGACGGCGGACTTTCCCGCGACCACCGTGTGGAGCTACGGTCCGGCAGCCGATCCCACGCCCGATGTCGCGCCTGACCCCGCCTCACAGTTCAATTACCCCGCCTACACGGTCGAGACGAAGTCGCACGTCCCGGTCAGGGTACGGTGGATCAACGACCTGGTGAACCATGAAACCGGCGAATGCCTGCCCCACCTGCTCCCGGTCGACCAGACCCTGCACTGGGCGAACCCGCCGCAGGACTGCATGGAAGGGGATCCCAGGACCGACTGCATGGGGAAAAATCCGGCGCCGTACGAGGGGCCCGTTCCCATCGTGACGCATGTCCATGGCGCTCACGTGGATGCCCACAGCGACGGGTTCCCGGAGGCGTGGTACCTGCCCTCCGGGTGCGACATACCCGAGGAATACGCCACTAAGGGAAGGCTCTTCGATGATTCCACCGGGAACAATCCCGGCAATAAAGGCTACGCCGATTTCCTCTACCGCCAGGATCAGCCCGCTACGACGCTGTGGTATCACGATCATGCGCTAGGCATGACCCGCTCGAACGTCTACGCCGGCCCGGCCGGTTTCTGGCTCATCCGGGGCGGCGAAAACGACAGGACGGACAACGCCCGGACCAGGTTCCTGCGGTGGGACGGAATCCTTCCGGGCCCGGCTCCCAGGTCCGGCGACACCGTTCTCGAGCTTAACGCACCCGGCGTGGGAGGCGCGAAAGACGTGAGGAGACGCATCCGCGAGATCCCCATCGCGATCCAGGACCGCTCTTTCAACGCGGACGGGTCGCTCTTCTACCCGGACAACCGGGCGTTCTTCGAGTCGCTGAATTTTCCGGGTCATCCCGAGCAGTTTCCCGGAGCGTCGGGCCTACTGATCCCCTTCGTTCCGAATTCGGACATCGCCCCGATCTGGAATCCGGAAACATTCTTCAATGTCATGGTCGTGAACGGCGTGAGCTGGCCGAAACTCGACGTGGCCCCCGCCCTTTACCGCTTCCGGCTGCTGAACGGCACGAACTCGAGGTTCCTGAACCTGTCCTTGAAAGTCGTCAGCTCGCCGGCCAATGACCTGGTCGGCCGTGAGCTCTCCTTCTACCAGATCGGGGCGGAGCAGGGCTTCCTGCAGAAGGTGGTCGAGATCCGGACGGGATTCGCCACTCCGCTTCCGGGAAACGGGGCATCCCCGAACCCGGCCGGCCGAACGCCTGCCTCTTCTCCGGACCAGGCGCTGCTCATGGGGAACGCCGAGCGGGCGGACGTCCTCGTCGACTTCCGGCATCTGCCTCCCGGCACCGTCGTCCGGATGTACAACACCGGGGCGGACGCCCCGTTCGGCGGATTCCCGGTGGATCCCGTGGCCGATCCCGATACGACCGGGCAAGTAATGCAGTTCGTCGTCAAATGGGACCTGTTCCAGTTGCGCGACCTGTTCACGACGGATCCCTGGGCGCTCCGTCTGAACGCGGAAAGCCCGCTTGGAGCGCCCGACGCAACGCGGCAAGTCTCCCTGAACGAAGTCAGTTCGGAAGTTATTTGCGCCGCGCTGGATGCGGACGGGAACGTGGTGCAGGTCGTAGGGACGCCTCCGAACTGCCCGGCAGGCAGCGACCCGTTCGGGCCGAAGGAGGCACTGCTGGGGACGGTGGACTCGACGGGTGCGACACCTGCCGGGATTCCGCTTAAGTGGACCGACGACACCTCGGAGATAAGCGTTCCGGCGACGGTTTTCAAGGTCGACGGGACGCCGGTAACGGTCCACGTCACGGAGAGGACCGCCCTGGGCGACACCGAGAAATGGGAGATCTACAACTTCACGGAGGACGCTCACCCCATCCACCTCCACATGGTCCGTTTCCAGGTGGTCGACCGCGAAGGGGCCGGCGGCGTTCGCGCACCCGAGCCCTGGGAGTCCGGCTACAAGGACACGGTGATCGCCTACCCGGGCGAGATCACGAGGGTCAAAGCCAGGTTCGACATCCCGGGCCTGTTCGTCTGGCACTGCCACATCGTCGAGCACGAAGACAACGAGATGATGAGGCCTTACATCGTTTCCGGGCCGTAAGAACGCCGCGCACACGTAAGAGGGGCCGCCTCCGGGCGGCCCCTCTCCTTTCCCGCTTTTCCTTCCTCCTTCGCGGCGGCTTCTTTCTCCTCGCGACACGGGTGCGCCGGATATACTGTTGCTTATGCGGTGCCCATTCTGCAGGACATCGACGTTCCGCAGCGTGACGGCGGGGGAAAATGAGATCGACCGCTGCACCTCCTGCGGGGCCCTCTGGTTCGACTACGGGGAGATCCGCACCCTTACGGAAGGAAAGTTGCCGCCTGGAGCGCAAGGAGAGGCGCCGCCGTCTCCGCCCGATAACCATGCGGAGAAACCGGGCGAGGCGCTGTCACGCATGCGGAAGGAAGCGGCCTCCCTCGTATGCCCCCGTTGCGCCGCTCCACTCACGGCGATCGATTTCCAGGCGACCGGAATCCATGTCTTCCACTGCGCGTCCTGCGAGGGGATCCTGGCCCCCGGGGCCTCCGCCGCGGGTATCGAGGCCAGGTTCCGCTTCCTGCGGGAGCACGGTGAGATGTACGCTGCGCTCGGGGAGACGCTGGCGAGGAAAGAGAAGGGCCGTATGGAAACGCGATACGGTTCCTCCGGCCCGGCAGGCAACATGCAGGTCCCCCTTCCGGTGGTTGTGCCGCTTGACGACGATGCGCCACCCCTCCGGTCGTTCCCCATCGTCACCATTTCCCTGATCGGCCTTGCCGCCACCCTCTATATTCTCGGTCAACTTCGCGGGGCCCAGCTCGCCCTGCCCGGAGGCCTCCCCGGGCTGCCGGCCGGGACCGGTTTCGCCGGCGTCCCGAAGGTTTCCGTCCTTATTGCGCCGTTCCTCCATTCCGGAATCCTTCCGCTCGCGGCCGGGTCGCTTTTCCTGTTCGTTCTCGGAGACAACGTCGAGGACCGGATGGGCAGCGTCGCGTACTTCTTCTTTTTCCTGTTCTGCGGCATCTGCGCTGGAATCGCGCATGTGATGTTCGGGAAGCCGGGAGGAGCGCCCGCGCTCACCTCGCCGGGGGCGGTGGCCGGCATCCTCGGCGCGTATCTGGTCTTCTTTCCGCACGTGTCGATCCGGCTGTACGGGATGGGCCGGATCGTCACCCTGCCGGCATACCTCTTTGCCTGCATCTGGGTAGTCGCCGTCTTCTTTCTCGAATGGAGGACGAGTCCCCTCGCCGCAATCCTTTTCCCATCCGCTCTTTCGCTTGCCGGGAACCTGGCGGGGTTCGGTTCCGGCGTGGCCGGCGCGGTGATTCTGCGGCTTTTCGAGGATTCAAGGATGAATTGCCGGCAGGAATAACCGCGGCCAAATTCTAAATAATTAGACGCTGCCTTCACAGTTTTTATAAAAGGCTCCGCCAGGACGAGTGCCCTGCGCGTCACGGTTTTATCTAATTCATTGAACGGCATTTCGTTACGTGAATCCGAAGGCAATGGCACAATCGCTGCATTTTACGGATGAGCCTATATCGATACATTTAATTTTTCGAAATTTTCGGTCAAGGAATAACTCCCTGGAGGTCCGCCATGAGCAAGAAGGGTTTGAACAGGAGGGAATTTCTCAAATATTCGTCTTTGGCGCTGGCGGGGGGGTACGCCGGGCTCTCATCCGCCAAGGCGGCCGCAGGAATGATGGGCGGAGGAGGCGGAATGGGCGGAAGCGGCGGGATGGGCGGAGGCGGCGGCAGCGTCATCGACCCGCCCGTGGGAGGACCGTTCCGGGACATTCCGGTCCTTCAGAACATGAGCCAGGAACAAGGAATCGTGGAAGTCGGCCTGGAGGCCATGAGGGCGCCGGTCGGCGTTAACGGCGTGACGGCAAACCTTCTGACCTATAACGGGCTCTTCCCCGGCGGAACGATCCGGGCGCGTACGGGCGATCTGTTGCGGATCCGGTTCCACAACGGGCTGCCGGACGACGGCTCGCTCAACTACCTGGGCCATCCGATGCACGTCACGAACCTGCACACGCACGGGCTGCACGTCACGCCCGGCGACAATGAAAACGGAACCCACGGGGACAACATGCTCGTGATGCTGCAGCCCGGCGAGAGCGCGGTTTACGAATACGATCTCTCCAGGCACTATCCCGGGACTCTCAACTTCTACCATCCGCACATCCATGGCTCCGTAACCGATCAGATGTGGGGCGGCATGGCCGGCTGCCTGGTCGTCGAGGACGAAGTGGCTTCGCTGGCCCCCTACGAAACGCACATCATGATGCTTAAGGACATCACGCTGTCCGGCGCCGAGCCCGCTCCCCACACATCGATGATGCAGTACATGCACGGCATGGAAGGCAACACCGTCATGGTGAACGGAACGGTAAATCCCCGCCTGTCGATCAAGGCCGGGCAGGTGCAGCGCTGGCGGATCGTCAACTCCTGCACAGCCCGTTTCTTCCGGCTCAGTCTCTCGAGCCACACCATGTATCTTGTAGGCACCGAAGGAGGCCTGCTCGACAAGCCCTATGCCGTATCCGAGTTGCTCCTTTCACCAGGGGAGCGGGTGGACGTCCTGGTCAAGGCGGTCAAAGCTTCCGGGTCGTACAAGTTCCTGTCCCTGCCCTACAGCCGCATGGGCAACATGGGCGGCCAGCAGGTGACCCTCGCGACGCTGACCTACAGCGGCAGGCAGGTGCAGTCCCTGCCGGCGGAGGTCGACCCTTCGGCCAGGCGCGTCAGCATGGATACGTCCACGCTCCGCAGGAAGACCATCACATTGTCCATGGGCCAGGGCGCCGGGTACATCAACGGGATTACCTTCGTAGACCACATGCACTGTTATACCGCCATGTCCAAGGTGGGCGACTGGGAGGTGTGGGAGATCATCAACGAAAGCGGCATGGACCACCCGTTCCACCACCATATCAACTCTGCGCAGGTCCTCTCGATCACCGGCGGGGACGCCAAGTACGCCGCTCTCTGCACGACGACGCCCGCCTGGAAGGACGTCACGATCGTCCCGAAGTGGGGAAGGGTCCGGCTGCTGATGCCGGTCATGGATTATCCCGGCATGGCCATGTTCCACTGCCACATCATCGAGCACGAGGACATCGGCATGATGGGGATGTGGCACTTGATGGGCGGCATGGACGAGATGTAGACGTGTTCGATGCCGGAGGGGGAGCCCCGGGCTCCCCCTCACTTGCCCTTCCTTAAAACCCGCTTGTCCCCTACCCGCAGGGTCACCTTGGCCATGTCGAAATGCTCGAGCAGCGGGATCAAATGCTTCCTCGTGAGGCCGGCCATTTCCTTGAACTCGGCCACGGTGATCTCCCCGC
>JBLNEW010000058.1:0-4680 GCA_050263095.1 Deltaproteobacteria bacterium
CGCCATCCTGCGGAACGCCTGGCTGTCGATGAAACCGGGGGGACTGCTCGTCTACAGCACCTGCTCGCCGCTGCGCGAGGAAAACGAGGAGGTCGTCGAAGCCTTCCGGCGGGAATCCGGCGCGCGCCTTCACGGGAAGGATGCCGCGAGGGACTGGCCCGGGCCGGCCGACGCCTGGACCCCGGAAGGATTCCTGCGGCTTTCCCCCCACAGGCACGGTACCGACTTCTTCTTCGCCGCCCTGCTTGGGAAAAGCAGGCCGGGCTTTTAAGCCCCGGCCTGCCGCCTGTCTGCCCGACCTACTTCGTATGCTGGACCGTCAGGAGCCTCTCCTGGACCCCGAAAGGATCCTTGAACTCCACCCCTTTTTGGATGGCGAGTTTTTTCTGACCCCTGCCGTCTAGATACTTGTTCAGTTCCAGGTTGACCATCTGCGGCACGTCGACGCCGGCCTTTGCAAGCGCCTGGCGCAGAAGGCCTTCCGCCTTGCCCGCGAACGCCGTCGCATCCGCGAGGATCCTCGTCGCCTCCGTCGGGTTGTGGAATCCCACGGAATTTTCGGCGCCCACGAAGGAGGTCCGGTAGAAGGCCTCCTCGTAATAATCCTTGGCCTTTACGTACAGCTCCTTGTCGATCTTCTTGCCCGCCGCTTCCGCATCGTGCGCCATCTCGAAAAGCTTCGCCGCGGTGGCGGTGGCGTAGCCGGAGCGCAGCATGAGGGACGCGGTCCGGTCCTGTATCGTGGTGACCTGATCCCTCAACCAGTCCGAGCTCTCGGTGTGGCACTGCATGCAGGCCTTCAGATCGCTTTTCAGCGGGCTCGTCACCCGGTGGTCGGATACCTTGTAGGCGCCGACCTTGGTGTACGGCATGTGGCAGTCCGCGCAGGAGACGCCGGCCTTCCAATGCACGCTGTTGGAGGAGAACAGCTCGAACTCGGGATGGCGGATGAAGGCCAGCTTGAAGCCGGTCACCTTCTGCTTCCATTCCCCCACGGACGGATCGTTCCGGATCTGCCGGATGACGTTCTCCACGGATATGTCGCCCCATTTGCTCCCCTGCCACGGGAAGTAGATCCCGACGGACTTCATCTCCGCGTCCTTCGTGATGTTGTAGGTGACGTGGCACTGGGCGCATACGAGGCTGCGCATGTCCTGGCGGGTGATTTTCGACTGATCCACCTTCATGCTTTCGAGCGCCTTCGAAAGCGTAAACCCCCGGGATATCTTCAGGGACATGTCCTTGTTGTCGTGGCAGTCGACGCAGGCGACCCCGAGCTCCCGGTGGGGTTCCGGGATCATCGCGCGCACCTCGCTCAAGTCCCTGCTGTAGTACTCCTTCCCCTTCTCCTTCTCAAGCTTCACGGCATAGGGGGACTTGCACGAGAGGCAGACGCCGCCGGCCTTCACCCTGGACGGATCGATGTCGATCTGGTCCTTCATCATGTAGGCGTGGCCCCTCGGCTCGTTGTATTCGACGCCGAACCCCCAGCCGTTGAACAGGAGAGCCATGTACGGGAATTCCGACAGCTTGTCGTACGTTATCTTGTCCGCGTCGTAGCCTCTCTTGTATTTGCTTTTCCCCGCGGGCGTCGGGTCCGCGGTCTTCTTCCACAAGTCGTAGTTGACGGGATACGCCTTCCCCCATGCCGCGGGATCGATTTCCCCCTCGGCGATCTTGACGGGCCGCACGGGCTCGGACTTCGGCGGCTGGCAGCCTGCAAGCGCCAGGGCCGCCGCGGCAAGCAAAGCGGGAAGAACTCTGCAGGAACGATGGCGCATTTCCATCCCGGACCTCCTTTCTAAAGCGTTTCCATCGCGCCGCTGCGCTGATGCGATATCCTCCTGTGGCAGCTCCAGCATTTCCGGTCCGTGCCGGTCATCATGACCGTGGTCTCGTGGCATCGCACGCAATTCGCCTGCAGGACGCTCCCTCCGTGCGAAGACAGGGAAATCCGCTCGGGCACCCTGCCCGAGTAGAACACCAACGCGTCTTTCAGGCCGTCAAGGGATTTCCACGTGTAGTGGAGGCCGATGTTCTCGTTGGGAAGGTGGCAGTCGACGCATTTTCTCCTTCGATGCGCCCCGGAATGGGTCCACGCCTCGTAGTTGGATTCCATGACGTGGCATCGCATGCAGAAATCCGGCTGGGATGTGGCCGCCAGAAGTTTCGGCGGACCAAACCCGAGGAAAAGGCCCAGCGCGACGGCGACGAGCGTCGCCAGGCCGGCGTAGAGAAGAAGCTTCTTCCTTCCGGTCGTCTTCATCTTCTCACCTCCTCTCTCGTTCCCAAGGGGGCAAGGCCGACCGTGCCTGGTGGACAACCGTATACGCCGGTGCAATTTGTATACAGTATACAATATCGCCCCTCCCGGGAGGGCGCCTTTTTCCCTCCGGGCGGCCGGCGATCGGGCGGCCCCCCCGGGCGGGATCTCTTGGGGCGGGAATGTCCCCCTCCCGCCGTGGTAGAATCGTGCCCAACCGACCGGGATACGGGGTGCCCCATGGAGTATTACATCGCGCCGTCGCTTCTTTCCGCCGACTTCGGCAGGCTCGCGGAGGAGGTGCTCGCCGTGGAGAAGGCGGGCGCCGACCTGCTCCACGTCGACGTCATGGACGGCAGGTTCGTCCCCAACATAACGATCGGGCCGCCGGTCGTGGCCGCGATCAAGCGCTGCGCGACTCTGCCGCTCGACGTGCACCTGATGATCGTCGAGCCGGAGAAATACATCGAGGATTTCGCGGCGGCCGGCGCGGACGTCATCACCGTGCATGCGGAGGCGACCCCTCATCTTCAGCGAGCCGTGGCCCGCATTCGAGAGCTGGGGAAGAAGGCCGGCGTCGCCCTCAATCCCTCCACCTCCATGTCCGCCGTCGAGTGGGTCCTGTCCGACGTGGACATGGTTCTCCTTATGACCGTGAACCCGGGATTCGGCGGGCAGGCGTTCATCCCGGCGATGACGGGCAAGATCGAGCTGCTTAGGTCGCAGCTTGCGAGGACGGGCCTGCCGGTCGACATACAGGTAGACGGCGGGATCAAGGCGGACAACGTCGCGGAGGTCGTGCGCGCGGGTGCGAACGTGATCGTCTCGGGATCGGGCATCTTCGGGACGAAGGACTACGCAAAGACAATCGCACGGATGCGTCAGAACATCCTGAAGGCGGCGTCCGCGACCGCCTGAAGGCCAAGGGAGAAAGCACCCGCGGGAGGGGGTAGCCATGAACCGTGTGGATATCGCATTGTGGCAGCTGGAGCTTCGGGCCATGAAATGCTTGGAGGCGCTCAAGAAGAACGGATTCGACGCCGAATACTTTCCCACCGCGGCGCAGGTTCGCGAAAGGGTGCTCCGGGAATGCGGGAAGGCGGCATCGATAGGCTTCGGGGGATCGATGACGGTGGCGGAGCTGGGGATCTTCGACGCCATGAAGGACGGCGGCAAGAATCTGTTCGACCACGGGCGCGTCCCGCCGGCCGAGAAGGCGGCTGCCCGGCTGGGCCAGCTCACCTGCGACCTGTTCCTGACCGGCACGAACGCGGTGACGCTGACCGGGGTGCTGGTCAACCTGGACATGAACGGAAACCGCACGAACGCCATGACCTTCGGCCCGAAAAAGATCATGGTCGTGGCGGGAGCCCAGAAAGTCGTGGCGGACGTCGCGGACGGGATCCGCAGGATCAAGACCTTCGTCGCCCCGAGGAACACGAAGCGGCTGAACCTGAAAACCCCCTGCGCCACGACCGGTTTCTGCGAGGACTGCAGCTCCCCGCAGCGGATCTGCCGCGTCTACTCGATGATCGAGCGGAAGCCGCCGCACTCGGACATCACCGTGCTCCTTTGCGGCGAGCCGATGGGATTATAGATTCACGTTTCCAGGGGAGGGAGCGCCGTGCCGCTGTCCTATGTCGGGTTCCTGTTCGTCGGCGCCTTCACGGGCGCGGTAGCCGGGATGTTCGGGATCGGCGGCGGAGTGTTCGTCATTCCGGCCATGGTTTACATTTTCGGGTTCAGCCAGAAGACGGCGACGGGAACCTCGCTGGCGATGCTCCTGCCGCCTATCGGCATCCTGGCCTTCCTCCAGTTCTACAGGTCCGGCCAGGTAAACGTCCCAGCCGCCGTTCTTCTGATCGCCGGATTCCTGGCCGGCTCATGGCTTTCGGCGGGATACGCAGTCGCCCTCCCGGACCTGCTCCTGAAGCGTCTTTTCGGCGGGCTGCTGATCGTGATGGGGGCCATATACATATTGACGGCCCGTTGAGGCCGTTGCTACCATACATGTTTCCGCCGTCGGGATGTGGCTCAGCCTGGTAGAGCACCTGGTTCGGGACCAGGGGGTCGCTGGTTCAAATCCAGTCATCCCGACCATCGAGATCAACGGGATTGCGGCGTCGCAGGCTGCAATCCCGTTTTTTTTGCGATTTGTCAGCTCGCCGGGAACCAGTGCCGGGTGCGGTTGCAGATGGAGCACACCGACAGCATGACCGGCACTTCCACAAGGACCCCCACTACCGTGGCGAGGGCGGCGCCCGATCCCGGACCGAAGAGGGCGATCGCTGTCGCAACCGCCAGCTCGAAGAAGTTGCTCGCCCCGATCAGGGCCCCCGGCGCGGCCACGCCGTGCGGAACTTCAAGCCATTTCATCAGCCCGTAAGCCAGCGAGGAGTTGAAGTACACCTGGATGA
>JBLNEW010000059.1:0-7087 GCA_050263095.1 Deltaproteobacteria bacterium
ATCGCCGGGATGCTGAACCTCCCCTTCACGTGGAGCGAGGAACGGCGGATCCGGGAGAAAAGCCTCGAGATACTGGAGCTTCTCGGGATCGCAGACAGCGCGCGGGTCGAGGCGACCAGCCTGGCCTACGGGCAGCAGCGCGTAGTCGAGCTGGGCAGGGCGCTTGCCTGCGAGCCCAAGCTGCTCCTGCTCGACGAACCCGCGGCGGGGCTGAACATGCGGGAAACGCTGGAAATGGGCAAGCTGATCGCGAAAGTCCGCAACATGGGGATCACCGTCCTGCTCGTGGAGCACGACATGTCGCTTGTGATGACCGTTTCGGACGAGGTGGTGGTGCTCTGCTACGGCGAGAAGATCGCCGAGGACCGTCCCCTCGCCATACAAAAGAACCGGGAAGTGATCCGGGTGTACCTCGGGGATGTACAGTGAGAGCCGCATGCTGAGGCTCAAGAACGTCGAGTCCGGATACGGAAGGCTCAAGGTCCTGAGAAAAGTCACGATGCACGTGGCCGCCGGCGAGATCGTGACCATCATAGGCGCCAACGGCGCCGGGAAGAGCACTCTCCTGCGGACCGTTTCGGGGCTTCTCAGGATGCGCTCGGGCGAGATCCTCTTCGACGCGAGGGAGATAGGCGGGCTTCCGCCCGAGAAGATAGTTTTTCTCGGATGCTCGCTCGTCCCCGAAGGCCGCCAGCTGTTCGGCCCCATGACCGTCAGGGAGAACATTTTGCTGGGCGCCTTCCCCCAATTCCGAAGAAAGCGAGGCGACGCGGCCAGGGACGACATCGAGCGCATATACGGCATATTTCCCGTGCTGAAGGAGCGCGATAACCAGCTCGCAGGAACGCTTTCGGGCGGCGAGCAGCAGATGCTGGCCATCGCGAGGGCGCTGATGGCACGTCCGAAGCTCGTCATGATGGACGAGCCGTCGATGGGGCTGGCGCCGCTGGTCATGAAGGACATCTTCTCGGTCGTCACGAGGCTTCGCGACGAAGGGAACACCGTCCTGCTCGTCGAGCAGAACGCCAGGGCGGCCCTCGCCATCGCCGACCGCGGGTACGTTCTGGAGACCGGCAGGATCATCATGGAGGGGACGGCCGAAAACCTGCTCTCGAACCGCGACGTGCAGCGCGCCTACCTGGGGCGGGACCTGGACGCGGAAGGCAGGATGTGACGGGACCGGAGGCTTAAGATGTACTGGGAACCCGAACAGGAGCGGATGGACAGGGAAGAGCTGGCGCAGCTTCAGCTGGAGAGGCTCGAGTCGACGCTGAACAGGGTTTACAGGAACGTTCCCTTCTACCGGAGGAAATTCGACGATCTGGGAATCACTCCGGAGGACTTCGGATCGCTCGACGACCTGTCCCGGCTGCCGTTCACGACGAAGGAGGATCTGCGGGGGAATTACCCTTACGGGCTGTTCGCGGTCCCGTTGCGGGAGGTCGTGCGCATCCACGCCTCTTCGGGCACGACGGGCACGTCGACGGTGGTGGGCTACACGCGGAACGACATCAAGACATGGAGCAACCTGGTGGCCCGCATCCTGACCGCGGGGGGCGTCACCAAGGACGACGTCGTCCAGATATCCTTCGGGTACGGGCTTTTCACCGGGGGATTCGGACTGCACTACGGCGCGGAACGGATCGGCGCCTCGGTGATCCCCGCGTCGAGCGGCAATACCGCCCGGCAGATCAAGATAATGATGGACTTCAAGACGACCGCCCTGGTGGGCACGCCCTCCTACGCGATGCTCGTCGCGGAAACGGTGCGCGAAATGGGGATCCCGCCTTCCGCCCTTTCCTTGAAGTACGGGCTGTTCGGGGCGGAACCGTGGTCGGAAGGGATGCGGAAAGAGATTCAGGATATGCTGGGAATAGTCGCTACCGACAACTACGGGCTGTCGGAGGTCATCGGGCCGGGAGTTTCCGGGGAGTGCCTGGAGCGCAGGGGGCTGCATTTAAACGAGGACCATTTCCTTGCGGAGGTGGTGGACCCGGAAACGCTGCAGCCGGTCCCCGAAGGCGGCATGGGAGAGCTGGTCATAACGACGCTTACCAAGGAGGCGTTCCCGATGATACGGTACCGCACTCGGGACCTGACGAGCCTGATGCCTGGACCCTGCCCCTGCGGGCGGACAGGCAGGCTCATGAGCCGGGTGGCGGGCCGGACCGACGACATGCTCATCGTCAAGGGGGTGAACGTCTTCCCGTCCCAGATCGAGTCGGTGCTCTTCGAGATAGAGGGGACCGAGCCGCACTACCAGATCGTGATCGACCGCAAGGGATCGATGGACGAGGTAACCGTCCTGGTGGAGGCCGCCGAGTCGATCTTCTTCGACCAGATGAGGAGGCAAAGCGGCATGGTCGAAATGATAAGGAAGCGGCTGGCGCAGGAGCTGGGGATCAGCGTGGACGTGAAGCTGGTCGAGAAGAAGACTCTCCAGAGGTTCGAGGGGAAGGCGAAACGCGTCGTGGACAACAGGAAGCTTTAGGGGGGAGCGATGGGCAAGGGAACGCTTTACATAGTGGCGACGCCGCTGGGCAACCTGGAAGACATGACGCTGCGCGCCATCCGCGTCCTCAAGGAGGCTTCCGTGATCGCCTGCGAGGACACGCGCCGCACGGTGAAGCTCCTGAACCGATACGAGATCAGGACCCCCATGTTCATCTTCCACGACTACAACAAGCTGCGGGCGGGCGCCGTTCTCATGCGGAGGCTTAAAGAGGGAGAGGGCGTGGCCCTCGTATCGGACGCCGGCACCCCGGCGATATCCGACCCCGGGTACGAGCTGGTCCGGGAGGCGATCGCTTCGGGCGTGCAGGTCGAGGTGGTCCCCGGGCCGTCGGCGCTGATCTCCGCGCTCGTGGTATCGGGCCTTCCCACGGACCACTTCGCCTTCGAGGGATTCCTGCCGAGCCGGAAGGAGAAGAGGAAGAAGGCGTTGCAGGCCTTGGCCGGCGAGACCCGCACGATGATCTTCTACGAGTCCCCGCAGCGCGTCGGGGCGTTCCTCGCCGAGGCGGCGGAGGTCCTGGGCGAACGCAGGGGCTGCCTGGTGCGCGAGCTGACGAAGATCCACGAGGAGATCCTTCGCGGGACGCTGGCCGAGCTTGCCGGGGAGATCGCCCGCCGCGGGACCGTGCTCGGGGAGGTCACCCTGGTGGTGGCGGGTGCGCAGAAAACGGTGGAGATGTCGGTGGAGGAGATAGTGCGCGCCGCCCTGGAGGACGCCTCGGGATCCTCGCGGGACCTCGCGCGGGAGATATCCGAGCGGACCGGTCTTTCACGCAAGGAAGTGTACGCGGAAATCCTTCGCCAGCGCGTTTAGCCTCCGCTTCCTCTTTTCGCTCGCCTGCACCGGCAGCGAGACGGAGGTGGCGCAGCAGTACCCCTTGGGCTCCGTCAATCGAGCCGGAGCACGATCTTTCCGAACTGCCGCTTCTCCTCCAGCCTGCATGCCGCCTCCCTCGCCTGGGAAAGGGGGAACACCGCGTCCACCACCGGGCGAAGGCGGCCGTCGCGGAATACGCGCAGCATTTCTGCGAACTCGCCGTGGGTTCCCATGGTCGAGCCGTGGACGCTCAACTGGTTCCAGAAGATCCTTGCTATGTCCTCCTGCGGATCCGGCCCGGTGGTGGCGCCGCATGTGAGCAGCCTCCCGCCCTTTGCCAGGGAGGCGATCGACTGCTTCCAGGTCGCCTTCCCCACCGAGTCCAGGACCATGTCCACGCCGCGCTTCCCGGTGAGCTTCCTGACCTCGCGGGAAAAATCCGCCGCCGAATGGTCGATGCCCGCCTCCGCCCCGAGCGCCTTCGCGCGGGAGAGCTTCTCCGCGCTTCCGGAAGTGACCCAGACGTCCAGTCCCATCAACCTCGCTATCTGCAGCGCGGCGACGGCGACTCCGCCGCCTATGCCCACGATGAGCAGGGACTCGCCGGGCCTCGCCCTGGCCTTCGTGACGAGCATCCGCCACGCCGTGAGGAAGGTGAGCGGAAAGGCCGCCGCCTCCTCCCACGTGAGGGGCGTGGGCTTGGGGCATGCGTTGATTTCCGGGGCGACCACCAACTCCGCGAACGTCCCGGCAACGTGCTCCCCGAGCAGGCGGAAGGAGACGCACATCGAGTGCTCGCCCTTGAGGCAGAACTCGCAGCTCCCGCAGTTAATCCCGGGGTTCAACACCACCTCGTCGCCCGGACTCACGCGCGTCACCCCGGATCCTACGGCGTCGACGACGCCGGCGCCGTCCGATCCCATCACGTGCGGGAGGGTAACGGGGATGCCGGGGATCCCCTTCCTCACGAAGATGTCGAGATGGTTGTACGCGGCCGCGCGGATGCGCACTCGGACCTGCCCCGGACCCGGGGAGGGATCCGGCAGATCGCCGTACTCGATCTTGTCGAGACCGCCGTGCTCGCGGAAGAACGCGGCTTTCATGGTTTCCTCTCCCCGGTTTCCGCTTCGAGCGCGTTATCCCGTATCAGCTTCTCCATCGCCGGCAGATCGATGCCGAGCAGCGCGGCGGCCTTCTCCGCGTTCCCCTCGGACAACGCCAGAGCCTGCCTGACCATCTGCCTGTCCAGGTCCTTGATGGCCTCGCGGATGTCCAGCGCGGGCTTGCCCGGATTGGAGTCGTCCGCCGCCGGCTTCCGCGCATGCCCGTAAAGGATCTCGGGCGGCAGGTCCGTCGCGTCCACGACACTGCCCTGTCTCTTCCGGGAGGATATGCTGTTGACCAGGGCGACCAGCTCCTTGGCGTTGCCGGGCCACGGGTAAGTGGATAGGGCGGCAAGCGCCGCCGCGCTGAAGCCGCGGAGCGGTTTCTTCCTGTCCCGGTTCCCCTCGAACAGGTAATGGTTGAGAAGAAGGGGAATATCCTCGATGCGTTCCCGCATCGGGGGAAGGCGAATGAGCCCCGGCAGCAATGCGTCGCGGAGCGGGCCGATGAATTTCCCTTCGTCCGCCGGATCGTCGACGCGTGACGTGGTGGAGGCCACCAGGCGCACGTCCAGCTCTATCTCCCGGCTGCTCCCGACCGGGGATATGGTCCTGGCGGTCAGGAGATGCAGAATCTCGTTCTGGAGGCGCTTCCCCGCCCTGTCGATGTCGGCAAGGTACAGGGTGCCCCTGCCCGCCAGCTCGGCCTTTCCGGCGCGGGGAAGCATGGCCCGCTGGAAGGCCCCGGGAGCGTAACCGAACAATTCGCTTTCCAACAGCTCCTCCTGGACTCCGGCGCATGACACGGGCACGAAGAGGCCGCCGAAACGCGAGCTCTGGTAATGGATTATCCTCGCGAAGAATCCGCGTCCCGTGCCGTGCTCTCCCTCGAGCAGGACGGGGGTCTCCGAGTCCGCGAGGCGATGCACCCGCGATATTGCCTCCTGGATGCCGGGGCTGGTCCCGACGACCGCGCCGATCTGGTACTGGCCGCGCGCCTCGGCCTTGAGGAAAAGGTTCTCGCGCGTAAGCTTCCGCCGGTCGTAGGCCTTGTCGACAAGGTGGCGCACCTCTTCCGCGCGAAACGGCTTCATAAGGAAGTGGAACGCTCCCGCGCGCATCGCCTCGATCGCGCTGTCCACGGTGCCGTAGGCCGTCATGAGCACGACTTCGGCGTCGGACTGGATCTTCTTCGCCGTCCGTAGGACCTCGATCCCGTCCGCGCCCGGCATCTTGAGGTCCGTCAGGATGACGTCGTACCTCTCCTGCTCTATCTTCTCTATCCCCTCCGTGCCGGAAGAAGCCCCGCTCACGTACCACCCGCCCAGCTCGAAGAGCTCCTTGAGGAATCCCAGGATCTGCGGCTCGTCGTCGATGACGAGGATCCTTTTCGGAGGGGTCGCCATCATGGATTACTTTTTGCGCACCGCCCAGAGGATGGCGGCTCCCCCCACCACGACGATGAGGACCAGCGAAGCCACCTCCAGGTTCCTGTACCTGGAGCGGCTGGTTTTTTCGGCTTCCGATCGCTCCTTGTATGTGGGGGGGGCGCGGCGGGCGTTCTCGGGCGCCGCCTGGAGGATCGGCGGGGTCCATAATGCGAGACAAAGCAGAAGGGCGAGAAACGCGCTTCTCATCGGTGCTATTTATACCACGAAACGGAGCTTCTCTGCGCAGGAGGCGCAACGGTTTCCCGACAGGCCGACAGGCGTGGCCCTGTACCCCATCCTGCGGACCACGGTCGCGCCGCAGCGCGGGCAGCGCGTGTCCTCGCTTCCGGCAAGGTGGTAGTTCCCCACGTAGACGTAGGGAAGCTTCTCCCGGGCGATGCGGTGCGCCGCCTCCAGCCGTTCGGGCGGCGTCGGCGGAGCCGTGAAACGGTGCTGCGGGAAATAGCGGGAAAAATGAAGCGGGATATCCGGATCCGTCCCGGCGACGAAATCGACCACCTGCCGGATCGATTCGTCGGAGTCGTTCTCCCCAGTCACCAGCAGGGCGGTTATCTCCAGGTGGACCCTGCGCGACGAGACCCTGATCGTTTCGAGGACGGGCGCCACCGTCCCCCCGCAGATCCTGCGGTAGAATTCCGGGTCCATCGATTTAAGGTCGACGTTCATCGCGTCCACAAGAGGAAGAAGCTCCGCAAGCGGCTCCGGGGATACGTAGCCGTTGGTGACCAGCACGTTGGCCATGCCGGCCTTCCGGAATTCCCGGGCGCAGTCCATCACGAACTCGAACCAGATCATCGGCTCGTTGTAGGTATAGGCGATTCCGACCGATCCCGAATCCCTGGCGGCGCGCACGAGCTCGGGGATTCCGATCGGAGAAAGGGAGGCATGCCCCAGAACCAGGTGCCAGTTCTGGCAGAACCCGCAGCGGAAATTGCAGCCGACGGACCCGATCGACAGGATCTCCCTGCCGGGGTGGAAATGGAAGAGGGGCTTTTTCTCGATCGGGTCCATGTTGGCCGCCGCCACCTTGCCGTAGGTGAGGGCGATGAGCGATCCGTCCCTGTTTTCCCGCACGCGGCAGATTCCACTCTTGCCGCCGGCTATGCGGCATCGGTGCGGGCACAGCTCGCAGCGGACGGCGTCCCCTTCGGGGCGCCAGTGGGCCGCGACCTTCCCTTCAGCGGCGGACGAGGAAATCATCC
>JBLNEW010000060.1:0-39638 GCA_050263095.1 Deltaproteobacteria bacterium
CGAGGAGGCTTTCCTTTCCCTCGAGCCGCCTTTTAAGAGCGGCCTCGACGTCCCCTGGAGAGCAGAAAAGAAGGCCCGTCCCTTCGGCGTTTGCCGGTCCTGAAAGGGCGCAGCCCAGCAGGACCAGGTTGGCGGCCATGGGATTGCCGTTTTTCCGCGCCAAGCCGTCGGCGTCCACGGCGCGGACGCTTGCACCCCTGCCTTCCAGGCGGACGCCAGGCGGGGCGTTTACAAAAGCCCAGCCGGAAGGGCGGAGGAACCGCCGGTGCAGCTCGAAATTTTCCGCCGAAAGGACAAGGAGCCCGTCCGCGTGCGACGGGCGCACCAGCGGGCTCGAGAAATCCCCCACCTTCAGGTGTGAGACGACCACGCCGCCCCTTTGCGCCATCCCGTGCGTCTCCGAGGTGAGGACGCCCGCCCCCTTTCCTATGGCGGCGTCCGCGAGCAGGCGGGTGATGAAGAGCACACCCTGTCCCCCGACGCCGCTCACCAGTATCTGCTGCCGCGCGTTCACCGGCTCTCGCCCTCCGGCGGCTCGGCGCGGATGGCGTCCAGGGGGCATACATGGAGGCAGACGCCGCAGCCGTTGCACAGGAGGCCGTCGATGGATACGCGCTTCCCCTCCTCGTCGTAGAGAAGCGCGGGGCATTCGAACTGCGTAGTGCAATACCGGCAGCCGTTGCACGCATCGGTGATGAATACTTTCCTGGGCTTGGGAAGCCGGTCCGCCTGGCTGCGGTCCATGACGCAGGGCTCGCGCGCGATGACCACCGCTACCCCCCTTTCGCGGCTGTGCGCGACCGCCTCCTTGAGGAGGGCGGTGAATTCGGGAAGGCGGCCGGGGGCGCCCACCTTGCAGAATTCCACGCCGCAGGCGCGCACCAGCGCCTCCATGTCCACGGCGCCCGCCGGAGCGCCCGCCGCTCCCTTCCCCGTCGCCGGCGTGGGCTGGAATCCCGTCATGGCCGTCGTGGAGTTGTCCAGGATCACGAGCACGAAGCGGGCTCCCTGGACGACCGCGTCGATCAGGGGGGGGATGCCCGCGTGGTAGAAGGTGGAATCGCCGATCGTGGCGACGATGTCGACCTCCTTCCCCGAGAGCCGGTGTGCCTGGTAAAAACCGGCGGCCTGGCTGACCGCGGCCCCCATGCAAAGGACCGTGTCGACACCCCCGAGGTTCAAGCCCAACGTGTAGCAGCCTATGTCGCTGGGGTATATCCCCGCCGGCGCGGCCTTCTTTATCGCGTAGAAGCTGGACCTGTGGGGACAGCCTGCGCAAAGGGTAGGACGCCGGCCCCCGCTCCGGGGGGGAGGCGCCGCCCCGCCGCCCGTCGCGATCCCGGCGAACTTCGCTATGGCTTCCTCAGCGATCTCCGGCAGGAGTTCCCCCGCCTCCGGGACGGCGCCGGAGAGCTTTCCCCGCACGCGGCTCCTGTCCATGATCTGCATCTCGATGACGCCCGCCGTCTCCTCGAGCACGAGGATCTCGTCGTAGGCGCCGAGAAGCCGGGAGATGAACTCGGGGTGCAGCGGGTAAGGCTGCACGACGTGATAAAGGGGGATCCGGTCCCACAGGCCGGACCCGGACACGATCTCACGGGCGTGCGCCGCCGCCACCCCCGAGGCCACGATCGCCCGGGGGCCCGCGGCGTCCGGGTTCGCGCGGAACGGCGCGGTACGATGCCAGCAGGCGATGGCCGCCAGCTTGTCGTTCAACAGCCGGTGCAGCTCGTAGCGGTACGCGGGCGTCGCCGCCCAGCGGCCGGGAGATTTGCGGAACTCGGCCTTTCTGGGAAACGGCCGTATTTCCCCGGGGGATACGTCCTGGCAGGCGTGGCAGACCCTCGTCGTCGGGCGCAGCATGACGGGTATCTCGAATATCTCGGACAACTCGTACCCGACCGCGACCAGCTCCCGCGCGTGGGCGGGCGAGGAGGGGTCCAGGACCGGGATCTTCGCCGCCATGGCCAGCAGCCGGCTGTCCTGCTCGGTCTGCGATGAGTGGGGACCCGGATCGTCCGCGCTTATCACGAGGAACCCACCCTTGACGCCGGTGTAGGCCGTGCTCATCAGGGGGTCGGAGGCGACGTTGAGCCCCACCTGCTTCATGCTTACCGCCGCGCGCAGCCCCGTCATGGCCCCGGTGTAGGCGATCTCGAAGGCGACCTTCTCGTTTATCGCCCATTCGGCATGCATCGCGATTCCGGCTTCCGTCTTGATCCGGGCCAGCGCGGAGAGGATCTCCGACGCGGGCGTCCCGGGGTAGGAGGAGGCGATCCTGCACCCGTTCTCAAGGAGGGCGTGCGCCATCGCCTCGTTTCCCAGCATGAGGATCCGGTTGTCCATGGATCGCCCCGCAGCCGCTACTTCACAAGGTCGGACAGCGCGAGCACCGTCCAGTACGGCGAGATCATGAGGATGACTATCGACAATATGTACGACGGGATGTAGTAGAAACCGCCCCTGAATACCGTGCCGAGCGGGACGCCGGACATCCCTGACACGACATAGCAGCAGATGCCGATGGGGGGCATGATGGAGCCCATCGTCGTTACGATGGTGATCACCTGGCCGAACCAGATCGGATCGTAGCCCAGGTGGATCACCAGCGGGTAGAAGATCGGCAGCGAGACGAGCAGGAACGCCAGGGCGTCCATGACGCATCCTCCGACGATGTAGCAGAGCAGTATCACCCACAGCACCATCCATTTGGGCAGCGCAAGCGCCTGTATCCACTCCGCCGCCTCGAACGGCAGGCGGGTGAGGGTCAGGAATCGGGCGAAGATCACCGCGCCCGCCACGATCATGAAGACCATGCAGGAAATTCGAAGCGTTTCCTCCATCGAGTCCAGGAACTTCTTCCAGGTGAGCTTGCGCCGCGCAAGGCAGATCGCCAGGCCCAGGAAGCAGCTTACGGCGGCGGCTTCCGTGGCCGTCACGACCCCCGTGAACAGGGCGTACATGATGATCCCGAACAGGGCGAGGATGTCGATTGCCTCCGGAAGGGCTTTCATTCGTTCCTTCCAGCCGAACCTGGGGCCGCTCGCCCCCCAGTCGGGGTGCCTGCGGCAGATCCAGACCACCGTTCCGAGAATGGCGGCGGTCAGGATGGCGCTCGGGATGACGTTGCCGAAGAAGAGCTTTCCGATCGACTGGCCCGTGTAGAGGCCGTAGACGACGAGCACTATGGAGGGCGGGATCAGGACCCCGAGCGTCGCGCCCGCGGCCACGGACCCGGCGGAAAGGATCGGATTGTACTTGTACTCCTTCATGGCGGGGATGGCTACGGCGCTCATGGTCGCTGCGGTGGCGGTGTTGGACCCGGAAATAGCCGAAAACGCCGCCGACGCCATGATCGTCGTCATGGCCAGTCCGCCGCGGTAATGTCCGAACCACTTGTAGGTCGCGTCGTAAAGGCTGAAGTTGTAGCCCGCGTAATGGACGATCTCCCCGACGAGGATGAACAGCGGAATGACGGTAAGCCCGTAATTGGAGAAGATGTTCCACATCTCCGTGCCGATCATGGAGAAGGCCGCCCCGAAGGAGGTCACGTAGGCGATTCCGAAGAATCCGACAAGCGTCATCGTGAACGCCGCGGGAACCCGCAGCACGAAGAGGATGAAGAACATGGCCGCTATGCCGTACAAGCCGACGGCCGGGCCGCTCACAGCGGGTCCCCTTTCTTCCAGAAGGTCTCCAGCAGATCGAGGAGCAGGGTCAAGGCGAGTACCGCGAACCCGATGCAGACAAGGAACACGAATGGGTGGTAGGCGATCTTCAGGGTCTCCGAGAGCTCTCCGGTCACCAACAGCCTCTTCCCGTACACGAAGGTCTGCCAGGAGACGATGGCGAACAGGACCAAAGTGATCGCGTAGCTCGCGGCGTCCAGGACGCGCTTGAAGGGCCCCGGGAACCTGTCCGAAAGGATGTCGACGACGATGTGGGCTTTCCGTTTCTGGGTGTGGCCGAGCGCGCCCGCTGTGACGATCGCCCCGAGAAAGGAGACCACCTCGTACGTCCCGCCGACCGGGGCGCCGACGATCCGCAAGGCCACGTTCCCCGTTGCGAGGAGCGTGAGCGCCAGGAGCGCCACGCCCCCCGCAATCATCATCAGCTTCCGCAGCAGCGCGGAAGCCCGTTCAATGTCCATCGAAAGGCGGGACTACTTGTTCTGCTGCTCGTTCTTCTTCTTGAGCGCCAGTGCGTCGGCCACGATCTTGCCGCCGGGGAGGCCCTGCGCCGTAACCCGCTTCACGTATTCGTCGATCATCGGCTTAAGGAGGCTCTTAACGTTCTCGGCGTCGGATGCCGGAAGCGTGAAGACCTGGTGGTTGTAGTTCTTCCTGGACCATGCGAGGGCTTCCGTCACGTGGTTGTCCACGTAGGTCCCTGTCCACAGCGCCTGCTCCCGGCGCATGTCGTCGAGCACTTTCTTCACGTCCGGCGGCAGGCCGTTCCACTTCTCCCTGTTCATGACGACCGCGAAGGTGACGACCGGAAGGTTGGCTACGGTCGCGTAGGGCGTGTATGCGGCGAACTTGAAGTCCTGGAGGATTTCCATGGACGATACCATTCCCTTGACCACCCCCTTCTGGATCGCCTCGGGAGTCTCCGACTGGGGCATCGCTACGGGAATGCCCCCCAGGCGCTTGACGACTTCGGCGCTTGTCCCCGCCACCCGCAACTCGAGCCCCTTCAGGTCCTTGAGGGACTTCACGGGGGTCTTCGTCATGAAATTGGTCGGCGGGCAGGTGAAGAGAGTCAGGATTTTTACCTTCTCGAACTCCTTCGGCTGGTACTTCTCGACGAGGTCGTAGAGCGTAAGGCTTGCGACCTTGGAGCTTGTGAAACCCAAAGGAAGGTCCACCGCCTCGGACACGGGGAATCTCCCCGGCTGGTAGCTCATGGCGAAGTTGCCGATGTCGGCCAGGCCGGAGATCACACCGTCCAGGATGTTTTTTGCAGGCAGGAGAGTTCCGCCGGGGAAGGTCTGAACCTTGACCTTGCCTCCCGTCCGCTTCTCTACCTCTTTTGCCCAGCGCTCCATCTGAATGCAGGGGAAAGTCGGCGCCGGCGGGAAGTTGGCATAGGTGAGCCTGATCTCCGCTTCCGCCGCCGCGCCGTTGGACGCCGCCAGCATCGTTCCCATGAGGACCGCCAGAAAGATAGAACTGACGCTTTTCAACCGCATTCGAATTCCTCCTTTTCTTCACTCCGAACGTCGGATGAGGTTCCGCCGGTGAGGGAACGGAGACGCCGTGGAGCGTATTTTGATGTGATCAGGGTGCGGAAATTATGGCCATTCCCCCCGCGATTTGCAAGGTGAACCGTCCGGGGCGCCCACCTGTCGGGAACCGGAACGCTTCGAATCGAATCGAAGCGTCAGTCGTTTAAATATCTCCATGGAGGAGTTGCTGCAGGACGGGCAGGAGGATTTGATCGAGTGCCCGATCATCGCCCGAAAGGGGTACTTACCATATGAAAGCATTCACGTTCGTGCTGTTATCCGCGTTGCTGATTGTCGTGTCGCTCGATTCGAACCCGGCGTGGCCTCAAGACAGGGAAGCATCCAAGGTCGAATCGGCCGCCGACGTGCTGGAGGAGATCATGTCCATTCCCGAAAAGGGGATTCCGCCTTCCCTGCTGGAAGACGCCCATGGGATCGCCATCATCCCGGGCCTCATAAAGGTCGGCCTCGTGGTCGGAGGCCGATACGGTACCGGCGTTCTGACGGTCCGGGAAAAGGGGGGCGGGTGGAGCAGCCCCGTCTTCGTTTCCATCGCGGGCGGCAGCGTCGGCTGGCAGATCGGCGCGGAGTCGACGGACGTGGTTCTCGTATTCAAGAGCGCCAGGAGCATCGACGGCATCATGAAGGGCAAGTTCACCCTCGGCGCCGATGCAGCGGTTGCGGCAGGTCCGGTCGGGCGCCGGGCCGAGGCGGCTACGGATGAAAAGCTCAAGGCGGAAATATATTCCTATTCCAGAAGCCGCGGACTCTTCGCAGGGGTGTCGCTGGAAGGATCCGCCCTGCAGATAGACGATGAGGCGGACGCGTCCTATTACGGGAAAAAGGGAATAAGCCCGGCCGATATTCTTTCAGGGCAGGGGATCAAGGCGCCTTTGTCGGCGACAAGGCTCGGAAAAGTACTGGCCAAGCACGCACCGGGACCAGCGAAAAATTGAAGGGGATCGCCGACGGTTTATTTCAGAACGGCTTGCCGTCCAGGCCGACGCGGGCGGCGCGGACCACGCGGTTTCGCCCGCCCGCCTTGGCGGCGTAAAGGGCCTGGTCGGCCGCCTTGAGAAGTTCGGTGGTCGCCTGCCCGTCGTCCGGGAACGAGGAGACTCCCGCGCTTACGGTAACCTTGAGCGGGGTCGCGTGCCCCGGGACGGAGAATTCGGCTGCCGCGACCTTCTCCCGGAGCTGTTCGATGTATTGGAACGCCTGGTCCTGGTTCGAGGCGGTCATTACCACCACGAATTCCTCTCCGCCGTAGCGGGCGACGAAGTCGGAAGCCCGTGTGAACTTCCTGATGATCTCCGCGATCTTCTTCAGGATGGCGTCCCCGGCAGGGTGCCCGTAAGTGTCGTTTACCTTCTTGAAATGATCGATGTCCAGGATAAGGACCGAAAGGGGGGCCATGTAGTTCCTCGCTCGCCGGAGTTCCGCCTCGAATCGCCGCGCGAGATACGTCCGGTTATAGAGTCCCGTCAACGAGTCCGTGGACGCCTCCATGTCCGCCGTCTCCACGGCGATGGAGTTCTGGAAGGCGCTCGCCACCATGTCCGCCAGCATCGAGGCGTACGGGCGTTTTCCCCCCAAGGGCTCGGACGATCCGGAGAGCACCAGGGCGCCGTAGGTATTGCCCCCCCAGACCACGGGGGCGACAAGGTCCGGCAGAATGCCGGCTTCCTCCAGGGTCCCGGGAGGGAGGGGCCAGCTCCTCATGCCGGCGAGATAATCCTCCTTCGTGACGACGATCTGCTGCTGGGCGGCCGCCCCCAAAATTCCCTCGTTCGAGGAAAACGTACGCTTTCCTTTCCATTCATCGGGGAACCCGACTCCGCAGACGAGCTGGAAGCCGCCTTGTTCTTTCCTGAGGGAGAAAAACCCTGCCACGGGCGTGCGCAGGATTTCCTTGGTGGTCCGGACGGCGATCCCCGGTATGGCGCCAGGAGATAACCTTTCCCCCAGCCTCCTGACGATGATCGGGATCTGGGATGCAATCGTCAGGCCTTCGGATCGATCCTTCGCCGCCTTTTGAAGCTCTGCCGACAGTTCCTGCACCTGCTTCTTGAGGCGCATCTCGTTTTCGGTTTCCTGCGTCGGGCCTTGGCCGCGCGCGGAGAGTCGCCCCGCGGCAAATCCCGCGATTCCGCCCAGAAGCAGACCGCCCAGAACGAGAAAAATCATGGCCATGGCAATAGTAATACCTCAAATACAGAAAAGAAACAGCAGAGGAAATGCACACTCCGCCATACGCCGTTTTAAGGATTTCCGGAGATTCTCCGATAAAGATTGAGAGGATTTCCCCTCTTGACGGGCAGCGAACGAAAAAAGAAAAGGTAATCCGACGGATGAACTGGGAAAAAGTCTTTTTTTCCATGCCGGAGGCTGTCGCGGTCATCGACGCCGGGCACCGTTTCTCCTGGGTGAACGAGGCGATGGAATCGTTCCTCGGACTTCCCAGGGAGAAGATCATAGGGGAATCCTGCCACACGCTGGTTCACGAGACGAACGGGCCTATCCCCGGATGCCCGTTCCACCGTCTGAAGGTGAGCCGGCGCAGGGAGTGCATGGAGCTCGAGGTTCCCGGGAAAAGCCTTTGGTACAAGGTGACCGTCGACCCGATCATCGGCGAAGGCGGCCGACTCGACGGAGCTATCCATTACTTCACGGACATCACTGCCGCGAAAAAGACGGAGGAGGCGGCGGTCCTTCAGTCGATACGCCAGCAGGAGCTCTCAGGGCGGATGGTATCCCTCATGAACAATGTCCCCGGGGCGGTTTACCGGGGGCTGCGGGACTGGTCCCTTGTCTTCATCGGCGCAGACGTCAAGAGGTTGACCGGGTACGCGCCGGAGGAACTTCTGAGCGGCGAAGCGAAATGGAAGGAGCTGATCCACCCGGAAGACCTCGATTTGGTGAAGCAGTCTTTCCGGGAAGCCGCGCACGGGAGACTGCGCGTCCTTCGAGTTCAATACCGCGTGCTGCACAAGGAAGGCGGCGTACGGTGGCTCGAGGACAGGCGGCAGCTGGTCTACGATCCGGACGGAAAATTCGCCTACGTGGACGGGCTGCTCCTCGACATCACGGACCACAAACGGTCCGAGGAGGAGCTGCGGTCCACCTACGAAAAGCTCCAGGCGGTTGTCGAGGCCTCGCCGCTCGCCATCCTGGCGCTCGACTCCGAGGGAAAGGTCAGGATGTGGAACAAGGCGGCGGAGCGCATGACCGGCTGGGCCGAAGATGAGGCGATCGGCACGGTGCTTCCTATCGTACCCCGGGAAAAGCTCGGCGAGTTCCATGCGATATTGGCCCGTGCCCGGGGAGGCGAATACCTGTCGGGAGTCGAGGTCCGCAGGCAGAAAAAGGACGGGTCCCCGATCGATATAAGCATCTGGACTTCCCCGCTGCGCGATCGGCGCGGAGAGGTGAATGCCGTAATGGCCGTGCTGGCCGACGTTACGGAGCGCAGGAAGATGGAGGAGGCCCTCCGCAGCAGCGAGGAGCAGCTGCGACAGTCGCAGAAGATGGAGGCGATCGGGCTGCTTGCCGGCGGGATCGCGCACGATTTCAACAATCTCCTCACGGCGATCCGGGGGTATTCCGACCTGCTGCTGCAGCGGCTCGACAGCGGCTCCCCGCTGCGCCGGGATGTCGAGGAGATACGGAACGCGGGGGAGCGCGCCGCTTCGCTCACCCGGCAGCTGCTTGCGTTCAGCCGCAAGCAGGTGCTGCAGCCCAAGGTGCTCGATCTGAACGCCGTCGTCGCCGGCATGGACAACATGCTCCGGCGGCTCATCGGAGAGGACATCGACCTCGTGGCGGTATTGAAACCGGGTCTCTGGAACGTGCGCGCGGACCCCGGCCAGCTCGAGCAGGTGGTGATGAACCTCGCCGTCAACGCCCGCGACGCGATGCCGCGCGGGGGGAAATTGACGATCGAAACGGCGAACGTCGAGCTTGACGATGCCTACGTACGGCGGCACACGGTCGTAAGCCCCGGCCCTTACGTGATGATGGCCATCAGCGACAACGGAGCTGGGATGAACGAGGAAACCAGGAACCGGCTTTTCGAGCCCTTTTTCACGACCAAGGAGAAGGGTAAAGGGACCGGGCTCGGGCTGTCCACCGTCTACGGCATCGTCAAGCAGAGCGGCGGTTACATATGGGCATACAGCGAGATCGGGATGGGCACGGCGTTCAAGGTTTATATCCCGCGTTTCGGAGGAGCAAGCGCGGAAACCGGAAAGGAAAGGGGATCGGCATCCGCGCCGCATGGCAGGGAAACCGTGCTGGTCGTGGAGGACGAAGCGGCGGTCCGGGCACTGGTCCGGGACATCCTGGAGGGGAGCGGCTATACGGTCCTTACGGCGTCCGACGGCGAGGATGCGCAGAAGGTCGGCAGAGGGCACCGGGCGCCCATACACCTGATCGTCACCGACGTCGTGATGCCGAAGATGGGCGGCCGGGAGGCCGCGCTTTCGCTGGCGCCGCACCTGCCGGGCGTGAAAGTGCTATACATGTCCGGATACACGAACGAGACGATCGTGCGCCAGGGGGTGCTCGATCCAGGCATCCCCTTCCTCGAGAAGCCTTTCACTCCCGACGCCCTGTTGCGCAAGGTGCGCCGCGTGCTCGACCCTTCCCTGGAAGTCTAACCCCGCGCGGATGATAGTCTTCAACCTGACCAGGGGGAGGGCGCTCGCGGAGAGGGCCGAACGGGCCGAGACCTTTATCTCAAGGCTTATAGGGTTGCTTGGGCGGCGGCCGCTTGCGGACGGGGAGGGGCTGTGGATCTCACCTTGCCGCGGCGTCCATTCCATCGGGATGCGTTGTTCCATCGACGTCCTGTTTCTGGACGGGCAGGGCAAAGTGATCGGCGCGATCCAGGGCTTTCCTCCGATGCGGCTCACCGGGATTTTCCGCGAGGCGAAGGGAGCGCTCGAGCTACCCGACGGCGTGCTTCGGCGGACGGAAACGGCCTGCGGCGATTTCGTGGAATTCCGGGAATAAGGTTCGGCGGGAATAAGGTTTAGAATGAATACAAGCGCCACAAGCATGAAGGTCGTTGCGGGAGGGAGGTCATGGACAGCCGGGAACTGTCGGAGCGTGCGCGACGGCTTGTAGCCCGGCTGGAGCGGTGCGACATCTGTCCCAGGATGTGCCTCGTCGACCGGGTCCGCGGGGAAACGGGAGTGTGCAGAACCGGGAGGGAGGCGAGGGTGGCCTCCTTCGGACCGCACTTCGGGGAGGAGGCGCCCCTGACGGGGCATAACGGCTCCGGAACCGTTTTCTTTTCCCAGTGCAACATCCACTGCGTTTTCTGCCAGAACTACGACATCAGCCATTTCGAGGAGGGGCGGGAGATTCCGGCTGCCGCCCTTGCGGACATCTTTCTGTCCCTGCAGCGCGTCGGTTGCCACAACCTCAACCTGGTGACCCCGACGCATGTAACACCGCAGGCCCTCGAGGCCATTGCGAAGGCCAGGAAGCGCGGGTTCTCCCTACCGGTCGTCTACAATTGCGGGGGGTACGAGCGCGTCGAAACGTTGCGGGAGCTTGAGGGGGCGGTCGACATCTACATGCCAGACGTGAAGTTCCTGGATCCCGAGCCCGCCGCCAGGTACTGCGGCGCGCCCGATTACCCCGACAAGGTCATGGCTGCGGTCAAGGAGATGGCCAGGCAGGTGGGCCCCCTGGTTCTCGACGGCCTGGGGATCGCTTCGCGCGGATTGCTCGTACGCCACCTCGTGATGCCGGGGGGCGCCTCCTCTACCCGTAAGGTAATCGACTTCCTGGCGGAGGAGATCGGGACGGATACCTGGCTGAACCTGATGGACCAGTACCGGCCGTGCGGCGGGGCGCCCGGGTTTCCGGAGATCTCCCGCCGGACTTCGCTCAAGGAATGGACCGATGCCCGGGACTATGCGCGCTCAAGGGGTATGTCCCGGATCGACGGGGAAGCCTCCCCGTAACCGCGCAGGCGCCGTCCTTGACACCCCGGGTTCCGCGCTGGTAAATTGCTAGTTAGCACTCGAAGTATGGGAGTGCTAAAAACCTCAGGCGGTTCCACTACCGTGATCGGTGCGCTGGACGACCGCGGGGCGCAGGTGCTGCGCCACGTGGTGGAAGATTACATCGAGACCGCCGAGCCGGTCGGCTCGCGGACGATCTCCAAGAAGATGGGGCAGCAGCTCTCCCCCGCGACGATCCGCAACATCATGGCGGATCTCGAGGAGATGGGCTACCTGGTCCAGCCGCATACCTCCGCCGGGCGCGTACCCACCAGCACGGGCTTCCGTTATTACGTCGACTATCTTTTGGCGAGGCGCAAGCTGGCGCGCCCGGAGCGGGACCAGCTGCAGCGGATGGCGGCTGGGGATGCGGGATCGACGTCGGCGGACGACATGGTCCGCCAGTTCAGCCGTCTTGTATCGAGCCTCTCCCGGCATGCGTGCGTTGTGGTCGTCTCGCGGCTCTCGGGCCAGCCGCTGCGGTCGGTTAACCTTATGCGCGCCGGATTCGGCAAGGTCCTGCTCGTGACGGTCACGCAGGCAGGATGGGTGGAGCACCGCCTCATCGAGGACGAGACGGCCCTGTCGGGCGACGACCTGGCGGCGATCAACGGCTATCTCAACGAGCTCGCCGCAGGACTCTCGCTGCCGCAGCTCAGGGTGAAGATCCTGCAGGAGATGAAAAGGGAGAAGGCGCGCTACGACAGGCTGATGCATCGGGCGCTGCAGCTCAGCGCCAAGGCGCTGGACGAGGGGAGCCCCACGGAGGTCTACGTCGAGGGAAGGGCAAACATACTCGAACAGCCCGAGTTCGCGGAGGACGTCCAGAAGCTCAAGCGGATACTTCGGGCGTTCGAGGAAAAAAGCGTCATCGTGCGTCTTCTCGACCGGGCGCTTGAGGGAGAGGCCATCCAGGTCTCGATCGGCTCGGAAAATCCGGTGGAAGGCCTTCTCGACATCTCTGTGGTCGCATCGGGATACCGACTGGGGGACCAGACGATGGGCAGCATCGGCCTGATCGGCCCCGTCCGGATGGATTACTCAAGGATCATCCCCCTCGTGGAATACTCCGCCAGGCTCTTGAGCTCCGCCTTCGAACACAGATAAGACGGAAACGTCTTCGGCAAAAGGATTGCTCGCAAGGCCGGCATGAAAGGGATTCGTCATGAAGGACAAGGATAAGGACCTGCCGCGGGAGACGCCGCCCGGCGAGCCGGAGCTCGAGAGCGAAGAAACCGTAGGGGAAGAGCGGGCTCCATCCCCGGAGGAAGTCGCAGGCGAGCTGGACGAATTGAGGAAGCGCCTTGCGTACCTGGCGGCGGAGTTCGACAACTACCGGAAGCGGGTCGCAAGGGAGAAAGAGTCCCTGGTCTCCTACGGGAACGAGCGGCTTCTTCGCGCCGTCCTGCCGTTTCTGGACAACCTGGAGCGGGCCATGACGCAGGCCGGGTCGTCCGCGCCGGCGGAAGGACTCCTGGCAGGAGTGCGCCTGACACACGACCAGTTTCTCTCGGAGCTGCGGAAGTTCGGGCTGGAGCAGTTGTCCGCGGAAGGGGAGATGTTCGACCCGAATCTGCACGAGGCGATAGCGCAGGTCCCGTGGGAGGGAGCGCCCGAGGGTACCGTGCTGTCCGAAGCCAGCAAGGGATACATGCTGAACGGGAGGCTGCTCCGCCCCGCCCAGGTGACGGTTGCGGCCCCGCCGCCCGGCGGGCCGGCCGACAGCGAAGGCGGGCAGGACACCGATCGCGCCGGCAGGGGGAACTGAGTTGGCCGGTCGTGACTATTACGAGGTGCTGGGGATTTCACGGAACAGCGGCCCTGAAGAGATCAAGAAGGCCTTTCGCCAGCTTGCCCTTCAGTACCACCCCGACCGCAATCCCGGGGACAAGAGCTCCGAGGAAAAGTTCAAGGAGCTCAACGAGGCCTATTCCGTTCTCTCCGATCCCCAGAAGCGCGAGCAGTACGACACGTACGGGCATGCCGGCCCCGCCGGCCAGGGCTTCGGGGGATTTTCCGACTTCAACATGGGAGGCGTGGAAGACATCCTGAACGAGTTCTTCGGGTTCGGGACGATCTTCGGGGGCGGCCGCCAGCAGAGGGCGCGCCGCGGGGCCGACCTTCGCTATAACCTGGAGATCGCATTCGAGGATGCGGCGTTCGGCGCCGAGAAGGAGATAGTCGTCCCGCGATCGGCCTCCTGCGCGGAGTGCGCGGGGACCGGGGCGAAGAAGGGGACCCGGCCCGAGCGTTGCGCTGCGTGCAACGGGCGGGGGCAGGTTTCAGTCCAGCAGGGATTCTTCTCGATGACCCGGACATGCGGGCGCTGCCGGGGTTCCGGCGAGATCATACGCGAGCGCTGCGCGGAGTGCGCGGGAAGCGGGACCGTCAGGGAAAAGCGGTCGCTTAAAGTCAAGATTCCAGCCGGCGTCGACAACGGTACGCGGCTCAAGCTGCGAGGCGAAGGCGAAGCCGGGCAGGGAGGCGGCCCTTCCGGCGACCTATACGTGGTCGTGTCCGTGCTGAGCCATCCCTTCTTCATACGCGAGGGGGAGCACCTTCTGTGCGATGTGCCGATATCGTTTCCACAGGCGGCGCTGGGAGATGAAATAGAGGTCCCGACCCTTTCGGGAAAGAAAAAGCTCGTAATCCCCCAGGGGACCCCGTCGGGCCATGAATTCGTCATGAAGGGGGAAGGGGTGGCCGTCCTCAACGGGCACCGGCGCGGGAACCTCGTCATCCGGGTCGTGATAGACGTCCCCAAAAAACTGACCAAACGGCAGAAGGAGCTGCTGGCCGAATTCCGGGAGCTTTCCGGCGATTCGCCGGGGCCGATATCCCGCAGTTTCTTCGAGAAGGTCAAGGAGATATTCGGCTGATGCGCAAGGCGGCGGGGGCATTCGGCCTCCTGCTGGCGGCCGTGGCGTGCGCCGCTTCATGGGGAGAGGAGCTTCCCTTCACGTCCGCGGCCGAAACCGTGCCCGTTTCCCGTCCCGCCGCCCGAAACGGTTCCCGCGGGATTCCGATCGCCCAGTTCTGGCGGGCGGAGACGGAATTCCAGGCCGGCATGACCGAAGAGCCGCTATCCCGTTTTCTCGATCTGGCCTACAATTACCCCGACGACGAGCGCAAGGGATTCGTCTGGATGAGGGTGGGGGAGCTGCTTCTGGCCAAGGGAGAGCTCGAATCCGCCCTTTCCGCCGCCGACAAGGCGGTCCTCCTTTCCCGCGCCCGGTTCCTGGCGCTTTCCGCAATGGACCTGAAGTTCCGCGTGTACCAGCGAATGCAGTGGAAATCCGAAGCGCGGCAGGTGGCGGCCTACCTGCTGGAGCAGCAGTACATCAACGCCGATCCCCCGAAGCTGCTTGCCGTCATGGCCCGCGCGGACATGGAAAGCGGAAGGATAGGCCAGGCCATGGCCCTTTTCCGCCGGGCCGCCGAGGCCGCGAATACCGCCGAGGAGGGCGCCCGGATACGCGCGGACAGGGACGCCATGATCGACGGCGCAACGGACATCGCCGCTTTGCGGGAGGCGGCGGAAGCGGAAGATGACCCCGGGGTAAAGGCCCACCTGTTCCTGACGCTCGGGAAGCAGGCCGGCCGAAAGGGATTCACCGGCATGGGCGCGTTCGCGCTCGAGAAGGCGGCGGGCGCGGGCGGCCCGCGGTCGAAGGAAGCGGCCGAACAGCTATACCGCCTGGAGAAGATCGTCGCCTCGCGCCCCAGGATCGTGGGGCTGGTTCCCCTGGCCGGCAAGCTGGCCGACATCGGCTTCGCCGTCCTCTCCGGCGCGGAAGTCGCCCTGCAGCATGGGGGGCGGAACGGGACCGAAACACCGGCGCCCGTCCTTCGCTGGGTGGATACCGGCGGCCAGCCGGACCGTGCCCGCAGGGAGTTCGCCGCCGCGGCGCAGGAAAGGAGCGTAATCGGATTCATCGGGCCGCTTACTGGCGAGGAGGGAAGGTCCGTCAGCGCGGCCTTCGGGCCGAAGTCCCCCCCGGTCCTCTACCTCGGCCAGAAAGGGATACCGGAGAAGCCCTTCCTCTACGGTTTCGGCCTCTCCCCCCATGCGGAGGCGCGGGCGGTTCTCTCCCATCTGAAAAGAAACGGGCAGTCCGACCTGCTGCTTCTTTACCCCGAGAACGGCTATGGAAAGGGATTCGCCGAGGCTGTCGCCGCCGCGGCGCATGAGAGCGGGATCCGGGTAGGCAAGAAGCTCTCATATTCGCCAGAATCGAAGGATTTCACCGATGTGATCCGGAAGGCCGTGGGGCAGACCGCTTTCGCCCGGGAGGCGAAGACCAAGGAGAAGGGAAGGGGGATGAAGCTGAGGCAGGAGGCGATTCTGATCGCCGACAGGTGGGACAGGGTCTTCCTCCTGGCCTCGCAGCTTCGTTATTACAACGTGTACGTACCCCTGGCCGGCTTCTCCGGCTGGAACGACGAGGAGCTGATACGCAAGGCGGGCGACGCGGTTTCGGGCGCAGTGTTTTCCGCCGATTATTCGGACGCGATCCCGGGCGCCAAGGGGGAAAAGTTCCGCACCGGGTACAGGGAGGCCGTGGGGACCGTCCCTTCGCGATTCGAGGCCATGGGGTACGACGGGGCGATGCTGCTCGCCGAGGCATATCGACTCAATGCCGGGAAAGAGGCCCGGACCGCGGGGGATGCTTCCCGCGAGAGGATTCCTCGGCTGAAGTCGTTCCACGGAGTGACCGGGTCCTTCCAGTTCGGCCAGTCGGGCGACATGCGCAGGAGGGTGTTCCTCCTGCGCGTGGAGCTCGGAAATTTCGTCCCGGTGCCGGAATCGTAGGCCCCGATCCCGGCATGCCTTCCGACCTGGCGAAGAGCGTGCGCGCGGTGTTTGCACCCGGCGGGCCGTTGTCCGTGTCGATCCCGGGGTTCGAGTCCCGCCCCGGACAGCTTCGCCTTGCCTCCGACTGGGCGCACGCCCTTTCGCGAGAGGAGATCCTCGTGGCGGAGGCCGCCACCGGGATAGGGAAGACGATCGCCTACCTGGTTCCAACCGTGCTCTCCGGCCGAAAGGCGATACTCTCAACGGGGACCCGGACGCTTCAGCAGCAATTGGCGGAAAACGACGTGCCGATCGTGCGGCAGGCGCTTTCCACGCCGTTTTCCTGCGTCGTCGTGAAGGGGAGGGCCAACTACCTGTGCCGCCGGAGGTGGAAGCGTTTCGCCGCCGAGCCGCTGTTCGAGTTCGCCAGGGAAGCAGCCCACTTCGACCGCATGCAGGCCTTCGCCGAGACCACGCGCACCGGGGACATCTCCGAGTGTCCCGGAATACCGGAAGACTTCCGGGCATGGAGCGAGGTCAACGCCCGCTCCGAGATGTGCGACTCGGCCGCATGCGCGGAAACCGAGAAGTGCTTCCTGATGGAGGTTCGCCGCCGGGCCGCGTCCGCGGACATCGTGGTCGTGAACCATCACCTCTTCTTCGCGGACCTGGCCCTCCGCGCGAAATCGGGAGGAGGCCCCGACATCCTGCCGTTCCCCGACGCCGTGGTCCTGGACGAGGCCCACGGCATCGAGGAGGTCGCCTCGTCGTTTTTCGGCCTGAGCGTTTCCCTTTGGCGCGCACAGGAACTGGGCCGCGACGTGGTCCGCGCCTGCGGCAAGGGGGGCGATGGATGGAAGCCGGCGCTTCCGGCGGCAGAAACCTTTCGCCGCGCCGCGGAGGGACTGTTCACAGCCCCGGGAGAAGGGCAGGGACGGTTCCTTCTCCGGCGGCTTGCGGAGGACCCGTCCTTCGAACGGAAGGCCGAAGAGCTTCGGCGCGCCGGGGAGGAGCTCTGCCAGGCCTTTTCCGCCTGCCGGGAATCCCGGGGGGCAGCCGCTGGGGATACTGCCCGGGGCGAGGGGCCGCAAGAAGGCGAAGGCGAGGCGCTCTTGAGAAGGGCCCGTTCGTTCGTCGACGATCTGGACGGCGTTTTGTCTGCGGACACGGGGAGCACCGTGGCCTGGGGGGAGCGGCGCGGCCACTCCGTTACGTTCTGCCGCACGCCGATCGAGGTCTCCGCCATCCTCTCCGACGTCCTATGGAAGGGGACCTGCCCGGTACTGCTGACTTCCGCCACTCTTTCCGTTTCGGGTAACCTTTCCTATTTCCGCGACCGCGTCGGCCTGGGCGGTGTTGATGTGGGCGAACTCATCGTGGATAATGAATTTGACTTCGCTCGGAAGGCGCTCGCATACGTGCCGGCCGGCCTTCCGGACCCGGGAGACGAGGGATTCCCGTCCGCCGCCGCAAGGGAAACCGCCGCCATCCTTGCTCTATCCGGAGGCGGGGCTCTCGTATTGTGCACAAGCTACCGCACGTTGGGCGCGCTTGAAGCGCTGCTCCGGGACGCGCTGCCGTTCACGCTCTACGTGCAGGGGGAGGCGCCGCGAACGCACCTGCTTCGAGCGTTCCGGCAAGAGGAGGACGCGGTCTTGATCGGAACGGGCACGTTCTGGGAAGGGATAGACGTGCCCGGGGAATCGCTCCGGTGCGTGATTATCGACAAGCTTCCGTTCGCGCCGCCCGCCGACCCCGTGGTGGCAGCCCGCATAGGAGCCATACGGGAGCGGGGCGGAGACCCGTTCGCCGAATACCAGCTTCCGGAGGCGGTGCTGGCCCTGCGCCAGGGGGTGGGTCGCCTGCTTCGGCGCGGGGACGATTTCGGCGTGGTCGCGCTCCTCGACCACCGTGTCCTTTCGAGATCCTACGGGGCGCTGTTCCGGGAGAACCTTCCCGGGATGCCGTGGACCCGGGACAGTGGGGCGGTTAAGGATTTTTTTCGGCGGTTCAGGCGAACTTGACGGCAGGATAGGGGGATGACGGCATGATACGAAAGGCTGTATTTCCGGCGGCGGGGTTCGGGACGCGCTTCCTGCCCGCGACCAAGGCTTCCCCGAAGGAGATGCTTCCTCTAGTGGACAAGCCGCTCATCCAGCACGGCGTGGAGGAGGCCAAGGCGGCGGGGATCCGGGACATGATAATCGTCACCGGGCGCGGGAAGAATGCCATCGAGGACCACTTCGACGTTTCCTTCGAGCTGGAGGCCACGCTGGCGAAGAAGGGAGACGGCAAATTGCACTCCCTAGTCCGCTCGATCTGCGACATGGGCGATTTTTTCTACGTCCGGCAGAACCTGCCGCTGGGCCTGGGGCACGCGGTGCTTCGCGCTATGGACCTGGTCGGCGAGGAGCCGTTCGCCGTAATCCTCTCGGACGACGTGATCGACTCCAAGGTGCCTGTTCTCCGCCAGATGATCGACGTATACGAGAAGCACAGCGCCGGGGCCGTGCTGGCGATCCAGGAGGTCCCCCGGGAGCACGTGTCCCGCTACGGAATAATCGAAGGCAAAAAGATCGCGACCGGCGTCTATGAAATCGTGGACATGGTCGAAAAGCCCAGGCCGGAAAATGCGCCGTCGGACCTGGCGATCATCGGGCGGTACATCCTGCCGCCGTCGATCTTTCCCGCCCTCCAGGCGACCAGGCCGGGGGCGAACGGAGAGGTCCAGCTGACCGACGCCATCCGCGCGCTGCTTTCAAAGGAACGGGTCATCGGGTACGCCTTCGAGGGGGTCAGGTACGATGCGGGGACAAAGCTGGGCTTCCTGATGGCCAATATCGCTTTCGCGCTCCAGGACCCGGAGATCGGGCCGGGCCTTAGCGCTTTCTTGAGGAAGGAGAAGCTTCGTTGAGCCGTACCTTGAAGAGAAAGCATGCCGAAGAGGATGCGGGCCCCCAGGGAGTCTGCGCGACGGGGCGCGTGATGCTTGTGGACATTTCCGACGAGGCGGCGTACAAGCCACTCTCCGACGTCCATGAAACCCCGGAGGGCGTGATCATAAGGATGGAGCTGCCGGGGGTGCCCAGGGAAGACGTGGAGGTCAGGGTGGCCGGCCCCCGGATCGAGGTGGGGGGAGAGAAGCGGCCCGATGTCGACGCCGGAGATGCCTCCTACCTGTGCCTGGAGCGCAGCTTCGGAAGGTTCCACAGGGCATTCGACGTCAGCGGCTCCGTGAACCTGGCGCGGATGACGGCTGTCTTAAAGGGGGGGGTGTTGATCCTGTTTCTCCCCAAGGTATCGGAACGGCGCGGACAGGAGCGCCTGGTTCCCATCGTGGGCGAAGAGTAACGGCGAACAGGGGGAATGATCGAAATGGCTGATGAAACCGCGAGGCCCGGCGATACGGAGCTGGGGATTCCCGCCCAGAAGGAAGGGGATCCGCCATTGGTCCCGGATCGGCGGGAAGAGGGCAAGCCTGCGGAAACGACCCCGGAGATCCCTACGGTCCTTCCCCTGCTGCCGGTTCGGGACATCGTCATTTTCCCGTACATGACGCTGCCGCTTTTCGTCGGACGGGAAGGCTCGATCGCTGCCGTAGAGGAAGCGCTGGCGCGGGACCGCCATATCTTCCTCGCTACGCAGAAGGACCCGTCGGTCGAGGAGCCCAAGGTGGAGGACCTTTACCGGACCGGGACCGTGGCGATGATCATGCGAATGCTGAAGCTTCCCGACGGCCGGCTCAAGATCCTCATCCAGGGCGTCGTCAAGGGGAAGATACTCGAATTCCTGGAGTCCCGGCCCACCGTGCGCGTGCGCATCGAGCGGATCGTCGAAGCCCCGCCGAAGGAAGGGTCGCTGGAAGTCGAGGCGCTCATGCGCGCGTCCAGGGAGAAGATAGAGAAGATCCTCTCCCTCAAGAACATGCCGGTAGAGATACTCATGGTCACCGAGAACATCAGCAACCCCGGCGTGCTGGCTGATCTCGTGGCATCCAACCTGCGGCTGAAGATCGAGGAGGCGCAGGGGGTGCTCGAGGAGGAGGACCCGGTCTCCCGGCTTACGCTGGTCAACAACCTCCTGTCCCGGGAGCTGCAGCTTGCCGACATGCAGGCCAAGATCCAGAACCAGGCCAAGGAGGAGATGTCGAAGAGCCAGCGGGAGTATTTTCTGCGCGAGCAGCTCAAGGCGATCAAGTCGGAGCTCGGCGACATCGACGGCAAGGCGGAGGAGATCGACGACCTGCGGGAGAAGATCAAGGCGGCCGGCATGCCGGAGGATGTCGGCAAGGAGGCGGATAAGCAGCTGCGGCGCCTGGAAGGGATGCACCCGGATTCGGCCGAGTCCTCCGTCGTACGTACTTACCTCGACTGGCTCGTGGAGCTCCCCTGGAAGAAGGAGACGCGGGACAACATAAACATAGCCAAGGCGAAGAAGATACTCGACGAGGACCATCACGACCTGGAGAAGGTCAAGGAGCGGATTCTGGAATACCTCGCCGTGCGCAAGCTCAAGGACAAGATGAAGGGGCCGATCCTTTGCTTCGTCGGTCCTCCCGGCGTCGGGAAGACCTCCCTGGGCAAATCGATCGCGCGGTCGATGGGACGCAAATTCATCCGCATGTCGCTCGGGGGGATCCGGGACGAGGCCGAGATCCGCGGCCATCGACGCACATACGTCGGGGCGCTCCCTGGCAGGATCATCCAGGGGATGAAGCAGGCGGGGACGAGGAACCCGGTGTTCATGCTGGACGAGATCGACAAGCTCGGGGCCGATTTCCGGGGCGACCCTTCAGCGGCCCTGCTGGAGGTGCTCGACCCCGAGCAGAACTTCTCCTTCAGCGACAACTACCTGAACGTCCCGTTCGACCTGTCGAAGGTGCTGTTCATCGGCACCGCGAACATAATCGACCCGGTTCCGCCGGCGCTGAAAGACAGGATGGAGATCCTTTATCTCTCCGGGTACACCGACGTCGACAAGCTGGCGATCGCGAAGCGTTTCCTCCTGCCGCGGCAAAAGGACGAAAACGGAGTGCGGGACGGGCAGCTCCGGATGACCGACAAGGCCGTCCTGGCGATCATCCACCAGTACACGCGGGAGGCGGGGCTGAGGAACCTGGAGCGCGAAATCGGGCAGATCTGCCGGAAGGCGGCGCGGAAGATCGCCGAGGGCGAGAAAGGCCCATTCTCCATCACGCCAAGGAACATCTCAAGATACCTGGGGGTGCCGAAGTTCCTCCCCGAAACGGAAGGGGAGAAGGACGAGGTGGGCGTGGCGACCGGCCTTGCGTGGACGCCCACGGGCGGCGACATCCTGTTCGTGGAGGTGTCCCTCGTCAAGGGGAAGGGCAACGTGACCATAACCGGGTCGCTGGGCGACGTCATGAAGGAAAGCGCTCATGCGGCGCTCACCTACGCGCGGTCACGCGCCTCGCGCCTGGGGCTGGCCAGGGATTTCCACTCCAGTTACGACATCCACATCCATGTACCGGCCGGCGCGATCCCCAAGGACGGGCCCTCAGCCGGAATAACGATCGCCACCGCGCTCATCTCCTCGCTGACGGGGATCCCGGTCAGGCGCGACGTGGCGATGACGGGTGAGATAACGCTGCGGGGACGGGTCCTGCCGATCGGCGGGTTGAAGGAGAAGGCGCTGGCCGCCCTGCGGGCAGGGATCACCGAGATAGTCGTGCCCGAGCAGAACCGGAAGGACATCGAGGAGATACCGCGCCACGAGGCCCGTCAGTTCACGTTCTCGTTCGTCAAGAACATGGACGAAGTGGTTTCCAGGGCGCTCGGGAAGAACCCGTTCCGCCCCGCGGCGCGGGCAGGCTTGCCGGCAGGCAAGACGGACCGGCGCGCGGAGAAGAGGGCGCGGAAGCGGCGGTGAAACGCAAAGGCCCCTCCACCGGGCGCCTGCGGGACCTGGGGGAGTTCGGGTTCATCGAGCATGTGAGGCGCCGGTACGGCGGCGCCGTCCGTCCCGGCGAGATCGGAATCGGGGACGACGGGGCCGTCCTGCGCTCGCCGCAAGCGAACGTGGTGCTATCGACCGATCTCCTGGTGGAAGGGACCCATTTCGACCTGCGGTACTTTCTTCCGGATGAGCTCGGATGGCGGGCCCTCATGGCCAATCTCTCCGACCTCGCGGCGATGGGGGCGTCCCCGGTCTGCTATCTCGTCGCCCTTGCCGCACCTCCCGAAACGCCTGTCCGGCTCCTTGACGGAATATTCCGCGGGATGTCGAAGGCGGGCCGCTCCTCCGGGATCCGGCTGATGGGGGGGGACACCTGCAAGGGCGGGAATCTTGTTCTGTCGATCACCGTCATGGGAAAAGTGTCGTCCGGAAAAGCGGTCCGGCGCGAAGGCGCGCGGCCCGGCGACCTCCTCTTCGTCACCGGGGAGCCGGGCTGGTCCCGGCTGGGACTGCGGCTCCTGTCCGGCGGGAGGCCGCGGAATCCGAAAGGGTGGCGGCGCGAAGCGATGCGCCGGCATCTTCGCCCGGCGGCGCGCTGCAGGGAGGGATGCCTGGCGGCGAAAAGCGGGGCCGTCTCGGCCATGATCGACCTGTCCGACGGGCTCCTGCCCGACCTGTCGCACCTGCTCGAACGGGGAGGTATGGGCGCCGTCCTGGACGAAAAGGCGTTCCGGCTTTCGTCGAGGTTCCGGAAGGCGGCGCAAGCTCTGGGGGAGAACCCGGTCGCGGCCTTCCTTGCCGGGGGGGAGGACTATGAACTTCTTATGTGCGTGCGCCCCCACAGGTACGACTCCTTCAGGAGGGCCGCCAGGTTGTTCCCCGCCGGGGCGCACCCGATCGGCATGGTCACGGGTCAGGCCGGGATAAGGGTGCGCCTGTCCGACGGGTCCTGGATGAAAGGCGCAAGGCTCCCGCGCGGTTTCAGCCATTTCTCCGGCCGTACCGGACGGACCCTCTGATGGAAATAGTCCTGATCGCGGTAATGACCACCGCCACCGCCTTCATATCAGCCGCGGAGACGGCTTTCTTCGCCCTCCGGCGCGTCGACTTCCTTAAATGGAAGGAGGAAGGAAACCGAAAGGGGCGGAAAATAGAGAAGATGCTCGCGGCCCCCGGCAAGCTCATCACGACGATCTTCATCGTGAACGAGTTGACGAACGTGTCGATATCCTCGTTGCTCGCGGTGCTCCTCATCCCCATGGTTTCCCGCCATGGAGAGCTTCTGTCGCTTGTGGCCGGCACCTTCGTGATCCTGGTGCTCGGGGATCTCATCCCGAAGTGCCTTGCCTGGCCGCGAGCCCGGTCGTTTTCCCTGGCGGCGGCGGGTCCGGTGCGTTTTTTCTCCACGATCCTGGCGCCGTTGCGGTTCCTGGTCGAGAAATCCGCCGCCGGCATCGTCTTCGTCCTCGGAGGGGGAGGTCCCGCGAAGATATCCAGGGAACTCACCGAGCGGGAGTTTCGCGCGCTGGTGGACGTGGGAGAGGAGAGCGGAACCCTCGATGCGGGGGAGAAGGAGCTCATCCACAACATTTTCGAGATGACGGACAAGCGGGCCGGCGAAATAATGACCCCCCTTGCCGACGTGTTCATGGTCCCGTCGACGCTGCCGTACGAGGACCTTCTCGCCCGGTCCCACCGGTACCGCCGGTCCCGGATCCCGGTCTACGAGGAAGAGCGGCAGAACATCGTCGGCGTCCTTTATTTCAAGGAGCTTCTCCGGCCGATGGCCGAGGGGACGGAGGTATCCTGGTCGGCTCTGCTCAAGCCTCCGTACGTCATCCCCGCGTCGAAAAAGCTGCCGCTGCTGCTGCGCGAATTCCAGAAGCTCAAGGTCCATCTTGCGCTCGTCGTCGACGAGTTCGGCGAGATCGTCGGCATCGTGACTCTGGAGGACGTCCTCGAGGAGCTGTTCGGGGAGATCCGCGAGGAGCACGACCGCGAGGAAAAGGAAATAGCGGTCCGGCCGGACGGAACGTACCGCGTCCTCGGGAAAACGCCCATCCACCGGTTCAACGAGGCGTTCGGGACGGACCTGCCGGACCAGGAATGGGACACAGTCGCGGGGATCCTGCTCCACGAGTTCGGGCGTCTTCCGGGCCGGGGCGACTCGATCGCTCTGGGCGCGCTCCGCTTTACCGTCGAACGGTTGAAGGGGATACGCATTGTCGAGGTGGTCGTGCAGCGGATTCCGCAGGCGGCGGGCTGACCGATGGAAATCGTCCTGGCCATAGCGTTCTGCATCCTCATGGAGGGACTGTTCACCGGCGCCGAGATGGTTCTTATCTCGGCCGACCGCCACAAGCTCACCGAACGGGCGCGCAGCGGAGACGGCGGGGCGCAGATTGCGCTGGACCTGCTGTCCCGCCCGGACCGCACGCTCGCCACGACGCTTTCGGGAACGGACCTGTTCGTGGTCCTTTGCACCGTCCTCACCGCGTCGTACCTGCTGCCGAGGGTCGGCTCGCACGCGGAATGGGCGACGGTGGGGGTGGTCGCCCCCCTCGTGATCCTTTTCGGGGAGATCGTGCCGAAAACGTTCGCGCGGCCGCGCGCCGACGCGCTGGCAGGGGCGGCGGCCCGGTTCGTGCGCGCCGCCCAGATCTGCCTGTACCCGCTGGTGGCGGCCGTGTCGTTCCTCGGGCGCCTCCTGTCCCGCCCTTTCGGCGGAGTGCCTCCGCTGCACGACGTCGTGACCCGCGAGGAACTCAGGCTGATTCTCCAGGTAAGCCGCGTCGACTCGGACGTTGAGACCCATGAACGGACGATGGTCCGCCGGGTGTTCACGTTCGGCGAGACGAAGGTCGCGGACATCTTCCGCCCGCTGTCCCAGATCGTGGCGCTCCCCGAAAGCGCGGTCTGTCGCGAGGCGGCGCTGCTGGCCGCCCGAAGCGGCTACTCCCGGTACCCGGTGTTCCGCGAACGGATCGACCGGGTCGTGGGATTCCTTCATATCCTGGACGTCGTGGGCAATCCCCCGGACGCCCCCGTTCTCCCGCTGCTTCGAAAGGCTCTCTTCGTGCCGGAATTGATGCCGATCGACGAATTGATGCGCAAGTTCCGGGAAGAGAGGACATCATTCGCCGTCGTCGTCGACGAGTTCGGCGGGGTGACCGGGTTGGTGACCGCCGAGGACGTCGTGGAGGAGGTGGTGGGCGAGATCGAGGATGAATACGACAGGGGCATGGAATATTATAAGAAAATCGCGCCGAACGAGTTCCTTGTGCCGGGATCGATGGAAGTCCGCCGGTTCGAGGAGGAGATGGGCGCTCCGCTTCCGGAAGGAGAATATTCCACGGTGGGCGGCATGCTGATCTCCATGGCGGGGAGGATACCGGCGGCTGGTGATCGCTTCGCCGTCCCGGGCGCCGTTTTCACGGTGGCCCGATCCACGGAGAGGGCCGTGAAGGAGGTAAGGGTGACGTTGCATTCCCGGCAAGAGAGCGCGGAGGAGCCCGTGGAGAAGCAGGGGACGGAGAGCCGGGGGGGGACGGAATGACCGCCGAGCGGCTGCGAAAGCTTCTGAAGGAAGTCGCGGGCGGAAAGACGACCGTGGACGAGGCATTGCGCAAGGTGCGCTCTCTGCCGTTCGAGAGCATCGGCATGGCGAACATTGACCATCACCGGTCGATCCGCCAGGGGATCCCCGAGGTGATACTCGGCGAGGGAAAGACCGCCGCGCAGATCGTCGCGATAGCGCGCGCGATGCGGGGAGCAGGGGCAGCGGTTCTGGTTACGCGCCTCGATCCGGCGAAGCAAAGGACGGTCCGGAAGAGCTTTCGAGAGGCGGTCCTTTACCCGGATGCGCGGTGCGCGGTAATACGCACCGGCAACCCGGATATGCGCGGGAGGGGGACGATTCTCGTTGTAACCGCGGGCACGTCGGACATCCCCGTAGCGGAGGAGGCAGCGGTCACGGCCGAGTTTTTGGGGAACCGGGTCGAGCGGATGTTCGACGTCGGGGTTGCCGGAATCCATCGCCTGCTCATGCAGAAAGAGGCGCTACTCTCCGCCAGGGTCCTGGTGGTGGTCGCAGGCATGGAAGGAGCGCTCGCCTCGGTCGTAGGCGGACTGACGGACAAGCCGGTAATAGCGGTGCCCACAAGCGTCGGCTACGGAGCAAGCTTCGGAGGGGTGTCCGCGCTGCTGGGCATGCTTAATTCCTGCTCCCCGACCGTTGCCGTCGTCAATATCGACAACGGCTTCGGCGCCGGGGTCTTCTCATCGGTCATCAACCGGTTATGAGCCGGATCCTGTATTTCGATTGCTTCTCCGGGATCGCGGGCGACATGACCTGTGCGGCCCTTCTTTCGCTTACCGGCGCGGAGAAGGAGCTGCGCAGGGCGCTGCGGGGATTGAAAATCCGTGGGTATCGCATCCTGGCCGACAATGCCGCTTCCGCCGGGATGGCCGGCATACGGTTTTCCGTCAAGCTTTCCTCCCGCATGGCGCCTGCCCGCAACCTTCCCGGAATAGTCTCGCTGCTCAAGCGGTCCTCCCTGCCCGAAAAAGCGAGGGCGCGCGCCATCGGCTGTTTCGACCTTCTTGCCTCCGCCGAGGGGAAGGTCCACGGGACGAAAAAGGAGAAAGTGCACTTCCACGAGGTGGGCGCCGTGGACGCGATAGTGGACATCGCGGCAGCCTGTTTCCTGTTCGACCTAATAGGTCCGACCGCCGCCTACTGTTCCGTCCTGCCGGGAGGGTCGGGGGAGGCGTGGTCGTCCCACGGGAAACTTCCGGTCCCCGGCCCGGCGACGCTTGCGCTTCTGACGGGAGCCCCGTGGCGATTCGGGGAGGGAGACGGAGAGCTGGTGACCCCGACGGGGGCTGCGCTCCTGCGCGCTTTCGAGGTCTCCTTCGACCGTCCCCCGGAGATGACCGTCCTGGGCGTGGGCGTGGGGCTCGGACACCGTGAAATCCCCGGGCGTCCGAACATCCTGCGGGTGGTGGAGGGAGAGCCGTCCACCGGCTCGAAGGGGCGAGACCGCGTGCTGGAGGTCGAGGCCAACATAGACGACATGAACCCCCAGCGGTTCGAGCTGCTGATGGAGCGGTCGTTCGCCGCAGGCGCGCTGGACGTGGCCATCCTGCCGGCGACGATGAAGAAGAACAGGCCGGGCTGGGTGCTGCGCATACTGTGCCACGAGGAACGGCTGGAGCTCGTCTCCGCCGCCGTCTTTTCCCTTTCCACGGCCATCGGCCTGCGGTACCACTCCTGCGACCGGCTGAAGCTGGCGCGGAGCGTGCGCACCATCGACACCCGGTTCGGCCGCATCCGGGTCAAGGAGGCGACGCTTCCCGGCGGATCCGTCCGTCCGGTGCCCGAGTACGACGACGTTAAAAGGATCGTGCGCGCCGGGAAAGCGACGTTCGACGAGGTGGCGCGGGAGGTGGAAGCCGCATGGCGAAGGTGAGGGTCGACTACGCCTGCACCTCCTGCGGGTTCAGCTCGCCCAAGTGGCTCGGGCGATGCCCGGACTGCGGAAAGTGGGGATCGCTTGTCGAAGAGGTGGCAGCGGCGGAGCCGAAGTACCGGGTGGCCGTAGACGCCTTTCCATCATCGAAGCCGGTCCGGCTCACGGAAGTATCGGGCGCCGCGGGAGCCCGCTCGGCAAGCGGAATAGCGGAGTTCGACCGCGTCATGGGAGGAGGGGTCGTACCCTCCTCGGCCACGCTGATCGGCGGCGATCCCGGAATCGGCAAATCCACCATCCTCCTGCAGGTTGCGAAGGGACTGGCCCGCGAGGGTAAACCCGTCCTGTACGTCTCCGGCGAGGAGTCGGAGGCGCAGGTCAAGCTGCGCGCCGCAAGGCTCGGAGTGGACGAGAAGGAGATATACCTGCTCTCGGAAACTTCCGTCGAAAAGGCGATGGCCGTCGCATCGGAGCTTTCCCCGTCGACGCTACTTATCGATTCCATTCAGACGATGTTCACGTCCGACCTGCCGGGCGCGCCGGGGTCGGTCGGCCAGGTCCGCGAGTGCGCGGGAAGGCTTGTCTTCTACGGGAAGAAAGCGGGGATTTCTGTGTTCCTGGTGGGCCACGTGACCAAGGAGGGAACCATAGCCGGGCCGCGGGTCCTCGAGCACCTGGTAGACACCGTACTCTACTTCGAGGGCGAAAAGGGGCACCCGTACCGAATCCTGAAGGCCGTGAAAAACCGGTTCGGCTCGACCAACGAGATCGGCGTGTTCGAGATGCGCGCCAGCGGGCTCGAGGAGGTCGCCGACCCGTCGGGGCTGTTCATGTCGGAGCGCAACGGCGACACCTCCGGAGCGCTCGTCTTCCCGGCGATCGAAGGCACGAGGCCGCTCCTGGTCGAGGTGCAGGCGCTCGCATCCCAGTCGTTCCTGGCGATGCCGAGGCGCACGACGCTGGGCGCGGACACGAACCGGGTGATACTGCTCTGCGCCATCCTCGAGAAGAAGGCGGGATATTCCCTGTACAACCAGGACATCTTCGTCAACGTAGCGGGAGGGTTCGAACTGGACGAGACGGCGGCGGACCTTGCGCTGCTCTGCGCCGTGGCGTCAAGCTTCAAGGACCAGGTGATCGCGGCGGGCACCGTGGTCTTCGGCGAGGTGGGGCTGGGCGGCGAGGTGCGCGCCGTCCCGATGGCGGAGCCCCGCCTGAACGAGGCCGCGCGGATGGGGTTCACGCGCGCCATCCTGCCCGCCTCCAACGCCGAGCGGCTGTCGGCGAAGTATCCGATGACGCTGGTCCCGGTACGCCACATCAAGGAAGCGCTCGCCCAGATCTGGAAACGATAGTCGCAGCGTCTTCCGCGCGGATCAAGGGCGGAGGATGCGGAAGCCTTTGGCGAGCAGGTAGAGCTCGAACGATTCCTTGCGGGTGGCGGCGGGGCGGATCCGGCGGACCTTTTCGAACTCCGCCTGCAGCTCCCGGAACACTGCGTCGGCCTCGGGTCCCTCGAAAATCTTGGCGAGGAACGTGCCGCCATCCTTCAGCGTCAGGCGAGCGAGGGACAGAACGATACGCACGAGGTCGGCCGAACGGGCCTGGTCGGTGAACGCGATCCCCGTCGTGTTAGGCGCCGCGTCCGAAACGACGAGATCCGCCTTCCGCCCCAGGAATTCCAGGATCCGGCCGGGCAGGGACGGGAGGGACAGGTCGTCCTGGAAGAAGCGGAAGTTATCCCCGGACAGCGCCTCCATCGGCAGGATGTCGACCGCGGCGATCCTCCCTTTTTTCCCCACGAGCGGCAGCAGCACCTGGCTCCATCCGCCGGGGGCGGCGCCCGCATCGATGACGCAATCCCCGGCCCGCACCATGCGTTCCGCATTCACGATCTGCGTGAGCTTGTATGCGGCCCGCGACCGGTATCCTTCCTTCTTGGCCTGCAGGTAATAGCTGTCCTTCCGCTTGTACATTGCGTCCATGTTACTGGAACCCCACCGCGGTTGACAGCGGGAAACCCCCTACGATAGATTCATTTTTGCCCATGGGGGAAAAATTGGCCGACATCGACGGCGTTTTCCGCTATCTGCGCGGCGACCTGCGCAAGGTGGAACGGGCGCTCGTTTCCAACCTGAAATCTCCCGTTCCCCTGATTCCCGTTGTGGGGAAGCACATCACCCTATCCGGCGGCAAGCGGTTCCGGCCCGCCGTCCTGCTCCTGTCGGCTGAAGCGTGCGGCTATACCGGACCGCGCAGGACGGTCATGGCGGTGGTGACCGAGTACATGCACACTGCGACGCTCCTGCACGACGACGTGGTCGACCTCGGAAGCGTGCGCCGCGGCCGTCCGTCCGCCAACGTCGTCTTCGGCAATTCCGTAAGCATACTCGTCGGCGATTTCCTGTTCGCCCGCGCCTCGCAGCTCATGACGGACGACGGCGACATCGACGTCCTGGGGATCTATGCGCGCACGCTTGTCTCCCTCTCCGAGGGGGAGGTCCTCCAGCTCACGAAGTCCTGCGACCCGGATATTTCCGAGAAGGATTATCTGCGCGTCGTATTCAACAAGACCGCGTCGCTGATCGCCGCGGCGAGCGAGACGGGAGCGGTGCTCGCCGGGGCGGGCAAGAGCCTGCGCGGCCGGATGTTCGAGTACGGGAAGTCGGTCGGGATCGCATTCCAGCTCATGGACGACATTCTCGACTATACCGGCACGGAGAAAGAGCTGGGGAAGCCCCCTCGCCAGGACTTGAAAGAGGGGAAAGTGACTTTGCCGCTCCTGCACGCCCTCCGCGAGGCCGGAGCCGGCGATCGCGCCGCGGCCGTGGCGCTCCTCGCGCGAAAGAACCGCTCCGAGCGGGATATCGCGTTCCTTGCCCGGCTGGTGGATCGATACGGCGGGATCGAGTACACCGCGCGCGCGGCCAGGTCGTATGTGGACCGGGGGAAGGAGTTTCTCGCGGCGCTTCCCGATTCGAAGGCCCGCGAAGCGCTCCGGTCGCTCTCCGATTACATCGTCATGCGCTCCCGCTGAAAAGGGGTAGATCCCTCCCGGTTTGCCTGCGTCCGGCCGATCTTCCGCTTCAATATCTCGCATTATTTTTCGGTTTATGAATATAAAAATATGCTTGACATATAAATAGAATATCATTATGCATAATTTATACATATCTCGCCTATTTTGTGTTTAATTTAAACGACATGCGCAAAAAGGAGGGGTTAAATGCCAGGCAAGAGAAGGGAAGGCGGATTCACGCTGATCGAGGTCGTAGTCGTCGTCGCGGTTATTGCCATCCTGGCTGCGATCCTCACTCCTTTCATAACCAAGTACATTTCCGACTCGCAAGTGGCTCGCGCCAAGAACGAGGCGCAGGTGGTCGCGGCGGCGGTAACCAACGCTTACAAGGACCTGGGAAGGTGGCCGAACCGGATCAATGCGACGACCGATTACGGCGGTCTTTTCACCGGTCCTGCCGCAGGCACCCCCGGGGCGGCATTCTTCGGGACCGCCACCGGATGGACCGCGCCCGGAGCGGGTTGGAACCAGCTCGATACCCACCTCGTGCAGAACGGACACGGTTACCCTGCGACGGGCGACAACAAGTGGGCGGGGCCATACTCCACCCAGTTTCCCGCGGACCCGTGGGGGAGGCCGTACGTGATCAACGCGGCGAACTTCACCTCCGTGGTCGTGCCGCCCATCCCGGTTTGGGTCCTGTCCGCGGGGCCGAACGGCATCGTGCAGACAAATATCGCCGCGGCCACGACAGTCACGGGCGGAGACGACGTCGGGGTTCGCATACGGTAGGATCGCTTGAAGAATTGTGAAAAAGCCGAAGAGGAGGGCCTTCGGCTTTTTTTTTATCCTTGAAGGGAAAACGTAGCCGGGGATGACGCCGCCTAAATCCGACGCACCGCCAAGGCCGGCCGGGAAGCGGAAGCTTCTGGGGGAAAGGCTCGTCGAATCGGGGCTGATAACGCCGGACCAGCTCGATCTCGCCCTTCGCGAGCAGAAGCGGACGGGCGAGAGGATCGGGGAGATCCTAATCAGCCTGGGTTTCGTCACCCAGGAGCTTATCTCGTCCGCGCTCGCTTCCGAGGCGGGCGTCACCTTCGTTCAGCTTGAAAACTACCTGATAGAGCCCGCCGCCCTCAAGTACGTAAGCGAGGCGACCGCCCGCCGGCACAAGATAATCCCCATCCTGCTGGAGCCGCCGCGCCTGACCATAGCCATGGCCAACGTATTCGACGTCCTGGCGATAGACGAGGTCCAGCGCGCGACCGGGCTCATCGTGGACGTTGTCTCCGCCACGGAGTCCAGCGTTCTCCAGTCGATCGACAGGTATTACGCCGGCGGGATCTCGCTGGAGGAGATCATCCAGAAATCGGCCCGCCAGGTTGAGGCAGGCCGCGTTTCGGAGGCCGATCTCGCCGCGGGCGCGCCGATCGTCAGGCTGGTCGACCAGCTGTTCCTGACGGCTGTGCAGGAAGGGGCCACGGATATCCACTTCGAGCCCGAGGAGCGCATACTGCGGGTGCGGTTCCGGATCGACGGGAAGCTTCGTCCCGGCCCTTCTTTGCCCAAAGCCCTCCAGCCCGCGGTCACCGCGCGCGTCAAGATCATCTCGGGGATGAACATAGCGGAAACCCGGCTGCCGCAGGACGGCAAGATCAATTTCTTCGTGGGCAAGCGGAAGGTGGACCTGCGCGCCTCGACCCTTCCTACGGTATTCGGCGAGAACATGGTCCTGCGCGTCCTGGACCGCGCGAAGCTGGTGGTGGGGCTGGAATCGCTGGGGTTCGACGAGCAGAACCTGGCGCGGTTCCGCAAGGCGATCGAAAGCAGGCACGGGATCCTGCTCGTCTGCGGGCCGACCGGGGCGGGGAAAACCACGACGCTGTATTCCGCCCTCTCCTACATAAACGCGCTGGACCGCAGCATCATAACCCTCGAAGACCCGGTGGAGTACGAGCTTCCGATCATACGGCAGTGCCAGATAAACGTAAAAGCGGGCTTCACGTTCGCGTCGGGCCTCCGGGCGATCCTGAGGCACGACCCGGACGTCATCCTCGTTGGCGAGATGCGCGACGCCGAGACCGTGGAGCTGGCGATACGCTCGGCGCTGACCGGGCACCTGGTGTTCTCCACGCTGCACACCAACGACGCGGCCGGCGCCATCCCGCGGCTCATCAACATGGGGCAGGAGCCGTTCCTGGTGGCCTCGTCGATCCGCGCGGTCGTCGGCCAGGCGCTGCTCCGCACCAACTGCGCGCACTGCAAAGTGACATATTCCCCATCCGCAGAGACCATGGAGCGGGCCGGCCTTCCGCCGGAATCCGCCGCCGGGACCTTCGTCAAGGGACAGGGCTGCGAACGCTGCGGCGGGACCGGTTTCCGGGGGCGCGTGGGGGTTTTCGAGATCATGGAGGTCACGCCGGCGATAACGCGCCTCGTCATGGAGCGGGCGAACAGCCAGGACCTTCTCTCGGCGGCCCGCGCGGAGGGAATGACCGTGATGCGCGAAGACGCGGTCGGCAAGGCGATGAGCGGACTGACCACGCTGGAGGAAGCGGTGCGCACGACGTAATCGGGAGGGACGGTGCCGCGGTACGAGTACAACGCGATCGACGACTACGGAAAGAAGGCCCGGGGGACGCTGTTCGCGCCGGACGAAAACGGCTTGCGCGTTGCGCTGGCGGGGATGGGTCTTCACCTGCTGAACTCCCGCGAGCGCTCGGCCGGGGGCGGCCACCCGCTTTTCAGGAAGGGGATCAGGCGCAGCGATCTCATACAGTTCACGTTCCACCTGAAAACGCTGATCGCGGCCGGCGTTCCCATCGTCGCCGCCCTGGGCGATCTCGCCGACCAGACCGAGAATCCGGGGTTCCGCGACGTGATCCAGGATATACGGCGGAACCTCCAGTCGGGCGCCGGGCTGTCCGATTCCTTCGCGCTCCACCCCGCGGCGTTCCCCGAGATCTACGTTAGCATCGTGCGCGCCGGCGAGACCACGGGAAACCTCGAAAGCGCACTGGCGGACCTCGTGAAGTTCCTGACCTGGCAGGAAGAGCTGTCCCGGACCATAAAGCAGGCGACCTACTACCCGGTCACTGTGGTCTGCGCGGTCGCGGGCCTTATCTTCATCCTGTTCGCCTTCGTCTTCCCGCGCTTCCTTACGATCTTCCAGGCGGCGCAGGTGGAGCTTCCGCTGCCGACCCGGATCGTCATCGCCGTGAGCGTGTTCTTCCGGGACTACGGGCTTTACCTCCTTGCGGGAGCGGCCCTTTGCCTCCTCCTGCTCCATCTCTACCGCCGCACCGAGAGCGGGCGGCTGCGGATGGACGGATGGAAGCTCCGCATACCGGTACTGGGGAAGCTGATACGCGCCATCGAGATCAGCCAGTTCAGCCACTACCTCGCCTCCCTGTTCAGGTCAGGCGTCGAGATGACCCAATCCCTTTGGGTGGTGGAGAAACTCATCGGGAACCGCGTCATCGCCTCGGTGGTCCGCGACGCGCGCGAGGAGCTCATAGCCGGGGGCGCCCTCTCGGCGGCGCTTCGCAAGTCGGGGGAGTTTCCCCCCATGGTGCTTCGAATGGTCTCCGCCGGCGAAACCAGCGGGAACCTGGACGAAACGCTGGAGAACGTGTCGAGCTACTACGACCAGGAGATCCCGCTGGCAGTCAAGAAGACGTTCGCGATCCTCGAGCCTGCGGTGATACTTATCCTGGCGACGGTCGTCCTGGGGGCCGCCCTCTCGTTTTTCATGGCGCTCTACAAGATGGTCGGCGTCATGGGAGGCAGGTGAGGTGATGCGGCGCGGGGGGTTCACCCTCATAGAGGTGATCATAGCGATCGCGATCATCTCGATCCTGGCGTCGATGGCGGTCCCCTACGCGGCGAAGCTGATCGACAGGTCCCGGGAGGAGACCACGCGCGCGGAGATGGAGGAGCTCTACAACGCAATACTCGGCGATCCCAAGGTACCGACTTCCGGGTTCGCCGGCGACGTGGGGAGGCTTCCGGCGAACATCGCCCAGCTGAACGTGCGTACGGCGCCGCCGCTCCCGGCTCCGCCGCAGGGCGGGGCGGGCGGAGGGCTTCTGGGCGTGAAGGTAGGATGGTACGGACCCTACGTGAATTCCGGCTTCGATGCGCAAGGATACCAGAACGACGCGTGGGGGACGCCCTACGCCTACGGCAATCCCGGGGCGGGCCAGATCCGAAGCGCGGGACCCGATCGCACGATCGGAAACGCGGACGACCTCATATATCCTCCCGCGGCCGTCAACTTCACGGGGCGGCTGCTCGTAAATCTGTACGTGTGGGACAACGCGGCCGGGCAGTATTTGCTGAATCCCCAGCCCGCGGCGTTCCCCCAGATGACCGCGACTGTGACTTTTTACTATTCGAACAACGGGAGCCAGACGGCCGCGGCGGTAGCGCTCCCGCCCGCGGCGGGCCCGCCGTACTCGTTCAACGGGTTCCACGCCGGGATGCACGCCGTCACCGGGACCTGCCGCTTGAGCCTTGCAAGCCCCGTGGTATCGGGGCAGGCGGTTGCATACGTGCCGGGAAACAACCAGCAGGCGCAGCTGAGCCTGTACCTGAGATGACGCATGGCGCTTAGCGCAAAGGGAAGGATGCTGGCGGTGGAGGTCTCCCCACGGGCGATCCGTGTGGCGGAGTTCATCCCGAACACGTTCCCCGTCCAGGTGACGCTCACAGCCGGCATGGACCGGCCGGGCGGCGAGCCTTCCGCGGTCGGGCAGTTGCTGCGCGGCTTCCTCGCCGAACGCGGATTCACGGCCACCCGGGCGCTCGTGAGCTACTCCGGCCCGGTGATCGAGCACAGGATCTATCCGACGCCCCCGGCGGGCCGCGAGACGCGCGAGGAGCTTCTTAGGGGGAAGGTCGCCCAGGAGATCTCCACGCCGATAGCCGAGATGCGGGTCTCCGGCGAGGTCGTGGACAAGGTGACCGAGGGCGGCGTGGAGCGCCACGAGGTGCTCACCGTCTTCACGCCGGAGTTCGAGATCCGGCGCCTTACCTTCCTGCTGATCGAGGCGGGAATTTCCCCCGCGCGCGTGGCTTCCGTGCCGCTGGCGCTGACGGCGCTCCACCCCAGGGATCAGAAGGACGTGCTCGCGGGATTCATCCATTCCGAGCCGGGGCGCGGCGTCATATGCATCTCCGACGGGGGGAAGCTGCGGTTCTCGCGCGAATTCACGCTGGATATGCCGGCGCGCGCCGCGGCGGCACCCGATGTGCCCGACTACAAGACGCTTGAGCTGGACGGGCCTAGGCAGGAGTCGGAAGCCCCGGGCTTCTCGGACGAGGATGCTCTGGCGGAGCGCATCGTGACCGAGGTGACGCGCTCCCTGCTGTACTTCCGCCAGCTTTCCCGCGGAGGGGCGGTCTCGCGGCTCTACTGGAGCGGCGAAAAGCCGTCTCCCGAGACGGTGCGGCTTATAGGGGAGCGCCTGAAGCTGGAGATCTTCCCCCACCCGGCGATCGCGGCGGCCGTCTTCGGGCCGGGGCTGCCGGGGGACGCCGCGGAGTTCGGCGTCCCCGTCGGGCTGGCGGTCGCCGGCCAGCTGCCGGACCAGGTAAACCTCCTGCCCGAGGGGTACCTTCGCCGCAAAAAGCGCCGCGGATACCTGGCGGCGGTCGTGGCGGTGGCCGCGGTGTTCCTGGCCGCCAACATCGGCCTCTATGCCGGGCTGTACAGCGCGGCGAACCGCTACCGGGACGTGCTCGCCGGCGCCGCCGAGGCTTCGCACCGAAACGTCGGCATGAAGGAGGGATTCGCGCGCTGGTTCTCCCTGCGAAAGGCGACCTCGGAGGCCGTCGCCGAGGAGCGGGCGCTGCGGGCTCCCTTCACGCGGTGGAGGGCCTTCTTCGCCTCGATCGGAGCCCCCGTCCCGGCCGAGATGACGTTCACGGAATTGACGGTGGATCGGGCGGGGCAGGGATACCGCGGCGAGCTTCGTGGCAAGGCCCGCGGGAAAAATGCGGCCGAGGCGCAGGGAAAGGTGAACGCGTTCATCGCCGCGGTCCGCAGGCAGGGTCTGGCGGCCGAGGCACAGTATTCCCCGGTCGAGGTGCGGCCGCTTCGGGCGGAGGAAGGCGCCGGGTACGAGCAGGAATTCCTGGTGACTTTCCGCCTGGCGGCCGACGGCTAGGAGACAGCGGGTGAAAGAACGCATAAAGAAGGGGGGGGTGCTTCATCTCCTGGGAGCTCTTTTGGCGCTCTCGGCCGCTTCCTATTTCCTGGTCTTCGCGCCGAAGATCCGGGAAGTGCAGAAACTCAAGGAGGACGTCGAGGCAAGGCAGGCCGAGATGGACTCCGCGCTCCGGCTCTGGGGGAGGATGGCCAGCACGGGCGACGCGGAAATCGGGCGATGGGAAGAACAGGTTAAAGCCTGGCGCGAGAGGATTCCCGAGTCCCCGGATACGGACGGACTGATGGCGGAAGTCGCCCGGAACGTGGTCCTCCACAACCTGAAAGGGTTCCGCCTGTCCATCCCGACGGACGGAAAAACAGAAAAAAGCGGCACGGTGGAAGGGCCCGGCGTTTCAGCCGAGGGGGAGGAGAAGGAACGCAACAGGTTCGCCGGGGAGCTCCGGCTTCGCCTTTCCTTCTTCTCCACTTACAGGGACATGGCGGGATTCGTCGACGGAATACACAGGATGAAACGGCTTCTTTCGATAAGATCGGTCGCCGTCAAGGAAAGGGACGGGGAGATGGAGACGACGCTTGAGCTCTCGGCGTACTACCGGAAGGCCAAGTGAAAAAGACGATACGTGAATGGATGCAGGACCGGCGGGTGGCGGCGGCGCTGGCGGGGCTGGCCGTGATCCTTGTCGCTTACAGGTTTTTTCCCGCAAGCGTCGAAACGGTCCCGCCGGCAACCGCTCCTCCGGGGAAGGCAGCCGGCCCGACGAGGCCCGCGCCATCCGAAGAGCGATCCGGGACCCTGGTCGCGCCCGGCGCGCCCGCTGCGCCTGCCCGCCCCGCGGGGGAGATTTCATGGTCGTGGAGCAGGAATCCCTTCATTCCCCGGTGGAGGGAGGGAGGCGCAGGCGAGTCCGCGACTGGCGCAGGGATCCAGCCGGTGATGGAAGTCCCGGCGGTTCTGCGGGGGACGGTGATATCGGGGGACTTGGGGGTAGCGATCTTCGGCAGCCGCCTGGTTCCTCTCGGAGGCACGGTCGGGGATTGGAAGCTGGAACGGGTGGTTCCCTACGGCGTAACGCTGCGCAGGGGGAACGAGGTCCGCGTGATGGAGCTATTCAAGCCCGCGCCTTCGGGCGGCAGGGGCGGAGGAGGAGACAGGTGAGAAAACTGCCAGCGCAGCGAAGCCGGCCGCGGGAAGGGACGATCGCCGCGGTCTGCCTCGTCATCGCGATGTCGGGATGGGGGTGCGCAACGCCCCAGGCGGTCCGGAAAGGACCGCCGCCCAATGTGCAGGTTGCGCGCGAGGCGCCTGCCCATGCGCGGGGCGATTCGGTCCGAAAAGCCGGCCGCCCCGACAGGCCTCTCCCGGATGCCCCCCTGGAGGCGGCGGAGGGCGCGAAGCAGTCCCCGGATGATTTCCGAAAGGCGGCCCGCCGGTACACGCTGGTCATGGCCGGCGCGGACGCCAGGGAGCTGTTTCTGTCCCTTGCCAAGGAAAACGACTTCAACCTGGTCCTTTCCCCGGAGGTCTCGGGTACGGTGACCATGGATATAAAGGAGGCGACCGCGCCCGAGATAATGGAGGAAGTGTGCGGGCTGCTGGGATGCAGGGTCGAGCTTTCCGGGAAGACGGTGCGCATTCTGCCCGAGAAGCGCGCGACGCGGATCTTCCGGATGGACTACCTGCTTACGACCAGGGCCGGCTCGGGATCCCTTACCGCATCCACCTCCACGGGCGGCGGAAGCACCTCCACCGGCGGCGCATCCGCATCGCCGGGCGGCTCCTCCGGGGGCGGCGGCGAGAGCGAGAGCCGCAACACGATCAACACGGACGAGAAATTCGACCTCTGGGCCGGGATCCTGGAAGAGGTGCAGTCGCTGCTTTCGGGCGGGGACGCGAGGGTCGTGGTCAACCGGGCGGCAGGGACGCTTGCCGTCACCGACTTCCAGGCGAACCTGGACCGCGTATCCGATTACCTGGGCGTTCTCGAGTCCCGCATGAGAAACGGAGTCGTGATCGAGACGAAGATTCTGGAGGTAACCCTCGACGACCAGACGCAGTACGGGATCAACTGGACCGCCCTGCCGGACCTTTCGAGCCTGTCCATTTCGGGCGGGCTGTCCGGCGGAGCGACCGCCAGGCAGGCCCTGTCCGCCGGGACCACCTCTTTCCAGATAGGCGTCGCCGGGAGCAGGTTCAACGCCGTCATCGACGCGCTGGCCCAGCAGGGGCAGATCAACGTGCTCTCCGCGCCCAAGGTGTCGACCTTGAACAACCAGAAGGCGATCATCCGGATCGGGAGACAGGACGTCTTCTTCCGCGCAGTGGTAACGCCGGCGACGACGACTTCCGCTGCCTTCGTTACCTTCACTCCCGACACGATCACGGAGGGGATCATCTTAAGCGTTACGCCGCAGATCGGGCGGGACGGGAAGATCATGCTCGCGATCCATCCTACGATAACGGAAAAGGTGGGAGAGGCCTCGGCTCCCGACGGCAACACGGCGCCGATCGTCGACGTCAGGGAAACGAACACCATGGTGGCCGTTCAGGACGGGGATACCGTCTTCATAGGGGGGCTGATGCAGGAGCGGACGCAGGAGATCGTAAAGAGCGTCCCCCTGCTGGGCGACATACCGTTTCTGGGTGCGTTCTTCCGGAACACGGACCAGAAGAAGAAAAAGACGGAGCTGGTCATCCTCATCACTCCGAGAACCCTGAACGGCGGCGACGCCGCGGAGATCGCTGGCGAGGAGGAAAAGAGGCTTCATCGATCGGACAGGGGATACCACCTGGGAGGAAAGCCGTGGGTGTACGGCACCGAAGGGGAGCTGAAAGGGCTTACGCCCTGGGAGTGACATGTACGAATCCTGGTTCGACCTGAAGGAGAAGCCGTTCTCGCTGACCCCCGACCCGGAATTCCTGTTCCTGTCGGAAAGCCATCAGCGTGCCCTGGACCATCTCCTGTACGGCCTTGAAAGCGGAGAGGGCTTCATCGTCGTGACGGGGGACATAGGCGTAGGGAAGAC
>JBLNEW010000061.1:0-6250 GCA_050263095.1 Deltaproteobacteria bacterium
AGCTCCCTCGCCACGCCCAGCACGCTCAGGCAGTCGCCGCGGTTCGGCGTTATCTCCACTTCCAGCATCCAGTCCGAAAGACCCAATGCCTCCGCCAACGGCTTGCCCACAGGGGTGTCGGGGGGAAGGACGATAATGCCCGCAGATTCCTCCGACAGGCGAAGCTCCATCTCCGAGCAGAGCATCCCCTCCGATACCTCTCCACGGATCTTCGCCTTGCGGATCTCCACGCCGTTGGGAAGCTTCGCGCCGATCCGGGCGAGCGCCACGACGTCCCCCGCCTTCATGTTCTTCGCTCCGCAGACGATCCCGAACTCCGAAGTGCCGTCGGTCACGCGGCAAACCGACAGCTTGTCGGCGTTGGGGTGACGCGCCTGCGTAAGAATCCTGGCGACGACGACGTTATCGAGCCCCTCGCCCAGGAACCTGCACGAGGAGACCTCGACCCCGGCCATCGTCAGCGCGTCCTGCACCTGCCCGGCCGAAAGCCCGGTGTCCACGAACTCCTTGAGCCATGTGTAGAGGATTTTCACGGCTAGAACTGCGAAAGGAAGCGGATATCGTTTTCGAAAAACAGGCGGATGTCGTTTATCCCGTGGCGCAGCATGGCAATCCGCTCGACGCCCATGCCGAAGGCGAACCCAGTGTGCTCCTCCGCGTCGTATCCGACGAATCCGAACACCGATGGGTCGATCATCCCGCTCCCGAGAATTTCGAGCCAGCCCGACTCCTTGCACACCCTGCACCCGCTCCCCCTGCAGATGACGCAACGGATGTCGACCTCCGCGGAAGGCTCGGTGAAGGGGAAATAGCTGGGCCGGAACCTCAGCGGGAGATCCGGGCCGAACATCATGCGGCAGAATTCCGTCAGCAGCCCTTTAAGGTCCGCCATGGTGGCGTTGCGGTCGACGGCGAACCCTTCCACCTGGTGGAACATCGGGCTGTGTGTGACGTCGGAGTCGCACCGGTAGACTGCCCCGGGGGCGATGACCCGCACCGGGGGTCGCACCGCCTCCATCGTCCTGATCTGGATCGGGGATGTGTGGGTGCGCAGAACGAGGTCCCCCCCCGGCCATCCCACGTAGAATGTGTCCTGCATGTCCCTGGCGGGGTGGTCCTTCGGGATGTTCAACGCCTCGAAGTTGTAGTAGTCCTTTTCGATCTCGGGCCCGCCGCGGACGGAGAACCCCAGCCGCTGGAAGATGGAAACGATCTCCGCCATCGTCTGAGACACGGGGTGGCGGTGCCCTATCGCCTGCCCCCTGCCGGGAAGGGTCACGTCGATCCGCTCCCTGCCTTCCCTGGCCTGCCGTTCCTTATCGCGGATTTCCGCAAGCCTTGCGTCGAAGGCGGATTCCAGCGCGCCGCGCGCCTCGTTGGCGGCGGCCCCTATCCGCTTCTTCTCGTCGACCGCAAGAGAGGCGATCGTCTTCAGGATCTCCGATATCTCGCCTTTTTTCCCGAAGTACCGTCCCTTGACCTCGAGAAGGTCGCTTTCGGACCTTGCCGCGGACAGGGCGCGCAGCCCCGCCTCGGAAAGCTCCCTGACCCGATCGGCTGGGTCCGTCAAACGAAGCGCCTTCCTACGCGATCGCGGCCCTGGCCCTATCGGCCAGCGCCTTGAACGCAGCGGCGTCGTTGACCGCCAGGTCAGCCAGGACCTTCCGGTCCACTTCGACGCCGGCCTTCGACAGACCGAAGATGAACTGGCTGTACGAGAGCCCGTTCTCCCGGGCGGCGGCGTTGACGCGCACGATCCAGAGGGAGCGTATCTCCCTTTTCTTGTTCCGCCGGTCGCGGTAGGCGTACTGCAGTGCGCGCGCCACCGCCTCCTTCGCCGAGCGCAGCAGCCGCCCGCGCCCACCGCGGAAACCTTTGGCCGCCTTCAAAACCTTGCGGCGCTTCTTATGGGAATGTACGGCTCTTTTTACGCGTGGCATCTCTTCGTTCCCTTTCCCTTTGGGTTTTCTTAGATATAAGGCAGCAGGCGGCGGATCGACTTCTCGTTCGCCTGGTCAACGAGGGCGGACTTGCGCAGCCCCCGCTTCCTCTTCCTGTTCTTCGTGGAAAGTATGTGGCTCTTTCCCGCCTTGGCGCGCTTTATCCCGCCCCTTCCGGTCGCCCTGAAGCGCTTGTTCGCGCCGCGGTTGGATTTCATCTTGGGCATTATTTCCCCTCCTGTTTTTCCGCCGGCTTCGCTTGAGGCTGGCCGACCGGCTTTTTCTTGTGGGCGGTGGGGGCAACGACCATCATCATGGTCTTGCCCTCCATCTTCGCGGGAGACTCTATCTTCGAAAGATCGGCGATGGCCTCGGTTACGTGCTTGAGGATTTCGAACCCGCTCTGCGAGGCGTATGTCAGCTCCCGCCCGCGGAACCTCACGGTCACCTTGACCTTGTCGCCGTCTTCCAGGAACCTCCGTATGTGCTTGATCTTCACGTTCAGATCGTGCTCGTCCGTCTTCGGACGGACCTTGATCTCCTTGACCTGGATGACGGTCTGTTTTTTTCGCGCCTCCTGCTCCCGCTTGCTCTGCATGTACTTGAACTTGCCGTAATCCATTATCCGGCAAACCGGCGGCGCGGCCGTCGGCGCCACCTCGACCAGGTCGAGATCGAGCGCCCTCGCTTTCAGAAGCGCCTCGTGCGTGGATACTACCCCAAGCTGCTCGTTGTCGGCTCCTACCAGCCTCACCTCCGGTACCTGGATCTGCTCGTTGATTCTCGATTCCTTGCTGATGGCTTCCTCCTTTAGGTGGTGGTTTTTTCCAATTCGCCGCGAAGCGTCCCGATGAACTCATCGAGCGGCATGGGGGGGAGCTGCTCCCCTCCCCTTCTTCTGGGCGATACCTGCTTCTGCGCCATTTCCCGGTCCCCGATAACCAATGCGTACGGGACCTTCTGCATCTGGGATTCGCGGATCTTGTACCCGAGTTTCTCGTTGCGGAAATCCCCCTCCGCGCGCAGGCCGGCCGCGCGCAGGCCCGCGACAGCTTCGCGCGCAAAGTCGGCCTGGCGGTCGGTGACCGGAAGGACGTCGACCTGCACCGGCGCAAGCCAGAGCGGGAACGCCCCCGCGTAATGCTCCACCAGAACCCCGAAGAAGCGTTCGAGCGATCCCATGAGCGCCCTGTGTATCATGATCGCCTGCCGGGGCGAGCCGTCCTCGCCGACGAACGTCGCGTCGAACCTCTCGGGGTTGTTGAAATCGACCTGGATCGTGGAGCACTGCCACGCCCGCCCGAGCATGTCCTTTATCTTTATGTCGATCTTCGGGCCGTAGAAGACCCCTTCCCCCGGGTCCACCCGGTATGGAAGCCCCTTGCGCTCAAGCGCTTTCTTTAGCGCCGCCTCGGCCTTGGCCCAGTTGTCCAGCGTGCCGGCGTACTTTTCGGGGCGCGTGGAGAGGTAGACCTCGTACCGGTCGAACCCGAAGCGCCGCAGCACGAACAGCGTGAAGTCGAGCAGCGCGTAGATCTCCTCGTCGAGCTGGTCGGGGGTCAGGAATATGTGGGCGTCGTCCTGCGTGAATCCGCGGACCCGAAGGAGTCCGTGCAGCGTGCCGGACGGCTCGAACCGGTATACCGTGCCCAGCTCCGCGTATCGTATGGGCAGGTCGCGGTAGGAGCGCATCTTCGACTTGTAGATCTGTATGTGGAACGGGCAGTTCATCGGTTTGAGCTGGTAATCCTGCCCCTCGACCTCGATCGAGCCGAACATGCTCTGCCTGTAGTAGTCGAGGTGCCCGCTGACACGCCACAGGTCGAGCTTGGCGATGTGCGGGGAAAATACGAGGTCGTACCCTGCCCGCGCGTGCTCGTCCCTCCAGAAATCCTCCATGATCCGCCGCACGAGGGCGCCCTTGGGATGCCACAGGATAAGGCCCGCCCCGATGTCCTCGTTGACGCTGAACAGGTCGAGCTCCTTGCCCAGCTTGCGGTGGTCGCGCTTCCTGATCTCCTCCAGCAGCGCCAGGTGGGCATCGAGCTCTTTCTTCGTCGCGAACGCGCAGCCGTAGATCCGGGTCAGCATCCGGTTCTTCGAGTCCCCCCGCCAGTACGCGCCGGCGGTGTTCATCAGCTTGAAAGCGCCTACCTTGCCGCTGCTGGGGACGTGCGGACCCCTGCACAGATCGAGGAAATTGCCGACCTTGTAAAGCGACACGGTCGGGTCCGGAATGTCCGCAAGCAGCTCTTCCTTGTAGGGCTCTCCCGGGAACCTCTTGGCGGCCTCCTCCTTCGACACCACTTCGCGGGTGAACGGGAAGTCGGACCGGACGATCTCGGCCATCTTCTCCTCGATGCGCGCCAGGTCCTCGGGGGTGAAAGGAGTTTCCACGTCGAAATCGTAGTAGAATCCGTTCTCGATCGCGGGGCCGATCGTTATGCGCGCGTCCGGGAATAGTTCCTTTACCGCGGCCGCCATGACGTGGGCGGTGCTGTGCCGGACGACCTCGATTCCGTCGGGATCGGCGGCGGTCAGGAACTCCACGTCCGCGCTTTCCGGGACAGTGCGGGACAGGTCGCGGATCTCCCCACCCACCCTGGCGGCGACGGCCACCTTGGCCTTTCCCTGCTTTTTTGCCAGCTCCAACAAGGTCATTCTTCTTCCTTCACGAGCGCCGGCCTGTCGGCGCCGCGCCGGGACAGGTTCCACCGTGGGTGGGGGAGAGTATGGTGGGCGATACTGGACTTGAACCAGTGACCCCCTGCATGTCAAGCAGGTACTCTAACCATCTGAGCTAATCGCCCCCCGGTTGTCGAACAATTATAAATAGCAGACAACCATCTGAAATGTCAATTGTATTATGCATTTTTTGAGGTGTAGACGGCGCTGAAAAAACCCTTCGGCGTCGCTTCGAACAGGACGACCTCGGCGCCGGTCTCCCTGGCGATGTCGCCGGGAGAAACGTTGTCCAGCAGCAGGTCGCCCGCGTCCCGCAGCGTGACCGTCGGAAGGAATATCCTGGAACGCCTGCGTTTTTTGAACGCTTCCACGATGTCGCCGCCCCCCAGAAGCCCGGTCACCGTCACGCCGGCGCCCATTAGGCGGTTCTCCACCGGCACGAGTTCGAAGCTTGCCCGTGACCGCCTGGAGAATTCGTCAATGAATGCCGCGACATGCATCCGCGCGGACATGCCGGTGACGACGGCGCCTCCGTCTGGAGCCTTGTCCCAGCTTTTCTTTCGGAAAAGCGCTCTTCCGCCGTCCAGGAACTGCCTTAAGAGCCCCACGCCGTTTTCGATCTGCGCGAACGAGCCGTACGACTTCCGTCCGGGGACCTTTTTCCCGGCGGCAAGATAATACTCGTCGGCGGCGACCGCGAACGGCTCCTCTCCGGCCTTGCCGGCTTCCGGCCCGATTCTGCGCAGCATGGCAAGCGTTTCCGCGGCTTCCGCCCTGCTTACGGGCCGCAAGGGAGGAAGCCCCCGGCGGTGCGAAGTGAGCCCGACCGGGACCACGGCCACGCTTTTAAGGCCAGGCCGCAGCGGCAGCAGCGTACGGACGGTTTTCTCCAGCTCGCCGCCGTCGTTGATGCCGGGGCATACGACGATCTGCCCGTGCAGGGCGATTCCGCCCCGGATCAGGCGCTTCATCACGCCCATTATTTCAGCCGCATCCGGGTTTCCCAGCATCTTCCTGCGAAGGGAGTCGTCCGTGGTGTGTATCGAAACGTACAGCGGCGACATGTGGTACTTGAGGATCTTGCGGATCTCATCCTCGGTTATGTCGGAGAAGGTGACGTACTGGCCGTGCAGGAACGAAAGGCGTGTATCCTCGTCCTTTATGTAGAGGCTGCGCCGCAAGCCTTTTGGGAGCTGGTGCACGAAGCAGAACACGCACCGGTTGCGGCAACGCCTCACGCGTATAGGCTCGGGGCGGATCCCCAGGGGACGGCCGGCCGTGCGAAACTGCCTCTCCCTTGTTTTCCCCCGGGAGTCGATCCATCTCAGGCGGAATCGCCCGCGGCTTGTAAGGAAATGCAGGTCGAGAAGGTCTTCCGCAGGCTCCCCGGACACCGACAGGATGCGGTCTCCGGCCTCGATCCCCGCGAGCATTGCCGGACTGCCCGCCGCCACCGACTCTACCGTCACTCCGTCAGGCATCGGAGAGCTGCTTGAACCCTACCAACATGTAGTGCACCCCCGATGCCGCCGTCGTTACGGCGCAGATCGCCACCACCGCCCCGGTGACGGCCGGCTCCCATCCTTCCGCCAGTACGCCGCTTATCGCGGGAAATGGGCGGACCG
>JBLNEW010000062.1:0-3274 GCA_050263095.1 Deltaproteobacteria bacterium
TGAATTCCGAGGTGCCCACCGCCTGCTGCTCGCGAGATTTCAGGTTCTCGTCGATAAAAACGGACGCCAGGCGGGAAGTCGTTAGCATCGCCATCCTGGGATTCTCGTGCAGGAAGCTTAAGGTGAAGGCGCCGGGGGTCTTGTTGTTTCCTTCAACCTGGATCCCGATCCGCTTCTGCATCGTTTCGACCGCTTCCTCCACCGGCACTTTCTTTCGCATTTCCTTGAAGAGCCCCAGCTCGTCCATCACCTGGACCAGGCGGGTGCGGCTGAGCACCTGCTGCCGGATCGTCGCCAGGCGGTCCTCGATCTTTTCGCTCACCGTAGATTTGATGTAGTTCTCGGGCACCCGCTGGGAGACGATCAGGATGGTCGTGCTCGACTTAAACTGCTCAGGGACCAGGACGGAGTAGAAGCCCGCGCCGAGGAGGATGACCAGGAAGGATAAGATAATGTACCACTTCCTGCGAAGGACGATTTCGAGGAAATCTTCGGGTTCCATTTTCGGACGAAGAGGCATCGTACCCTTCCTTTAAGGCAGGCTACCGCCCATGAAGTCTGCGATTTTTCCTGCCGCCGACATTCGTTCGCACTGCAAAAACGGCGTACTGCCCTTCCAAAAACATATCCCGCTGAATCAACGCAAACGACATGCCGTTGAGGATGAAATGGTAAATATTTTCTCTCGGTGGCATATCTCCTCTATATACAGTCACTTAAGGTGTACGTTTCAATCTTGCGCAGTATACGGATAGCCGACCGGCAGGCTGCCCAAGGGGAATGTTGGATATTTATTTTCCCTTGTAGGTAAATTATTACACCTACGCTAAAAAAACGATTTCATGGCCGGTATTTACCCGATCCGAAGGGCAATATTTGACGCCGGTCAGGTAGGTAGGATTTTAGTAATATTTACCGATGGCCTTGTACAATTTAGGAAATATATTTCATACTTTCCTGTCCAAATAATGAACCGGATTCGATACTTACCTAATTCCGTAAAACATCTGCATAGTTTGCAGGACCGCTAGATATTGACGAAAAACGGCACGAAAGTAGCACATATTGCGCTTGATGGAAGTTTATTCGGAGGACATGAACCTGGTGAACGTGTTCCGCGACAAAACAGGCTTCGTCGGCGTTCGCTCCCACCGGGAGTTCGCCTCGATACTCAACCGGGAGCGGGATCGCGCCGACCGCACTGGGCAGGGTTTCTCGCTGGTCGTGTTCGTCCTCGGCACCGACGGCGAAAATTCCTCGTCCGCCAGGCTCCTCGTGCCGATCCTCACCAACCGGGTCCGCTCCACCGACGACATCGGATGGCTCGAAGACGGTCGGCTCGGCGTCGTTCTCCCCCACACCGCGCCCGACAGCGCATGGAAGTTCGTCGGAAATGTCCGCCAGGCCTTGAACGGCGGCTCCGCTCCCGTCGAATGCATAGTATACGCCTACCCGTCGTCATGGCCTCCGCAGCCCGACGAAACGCCTCCGGAGGATCCGCGCTCGCGAAGGCGCGAGCCGTCACGGGGCGATTCAGGCGGATCCGGCATGCAGTTCTCCGGCGTCGACATGGGACAGATCGCAAGGCCGGTCGAGGAGCTGGAATCGGAGTTCCTTTGCCGGATCCCCTTATGGAAGCGGGCGATCGACGTCGCGGGATCGCTTTTCGCCCTGGTCATTCTTTCGCCGCTCTTCCTTCTTGTCGCACTGTTCATAAAGGCCGTTTCGCCCGGCCCGGTCTTCTTCCGCCAGGAGCGGGTCGGCTACCTGGGAAGGCTTTTCACGATCTGGAAGTTCCGCACGATGCACGTGAACGCCGACACGGCCGTGCACAAGCATTACCTGCGCGACCTGATCAACAACGAAAAGACGATGACCAAGCTCGACAACGGCAGGGACAAAAGGATCATCCCCTTCGCCGGGATCCTGCGCGCCTCCGGCATCGACGAACTACCGCAGCTTTTCAATGTACTGCTTGGCGACATGAGCCTTGTGGGGCCGCGCCCCTGCATCCCCTACGAGGCCAGGGAATTCGACGTCTGGCAGATGAGGCGGTTCGATACCGTGCCGGGCCTGACCGGCCTTTGGCAGGTGAGCGGTAAGAACAAGACCACCTTCAAGCAGATGATGCGGCTCGATATAGCGTATGCGAGAAAGCGCGCGTTCTTCATGGACATGAAGATTTTCTTGAAGACGCTTCCGGCTGTCGTGGAGCAGGTCGCGGACAGGCCGCGCGCTTACGGGCAGGAACCCTCGAAGGCCATGTCGGTCGTCACCCGGCTGGGATCGGTCGTCCTGGCCGTACTTACGCTTAACAGGTTCGGCAGGTAGTTACTTCCCCCTGAAGCTTTTCCAGTCAAGGTTGAGCGTCTGGATCTTGTAGTTTAAGACCCTTGGACTTACGCCCAGAAGAGTCGCGGCTTCCTTCTGCACCCCGTGCGTCATCCGAAGCGCCCGCATGATGGTGCCGCTTTCAAGCTGCTCCAGGTTAAGGGTCTCCTCGATCGAAGCATGCTCTCCCTCCGGTCGCGAGTCCATCGTAAGGTGCAGCGCGTCGATGATCTCGCCGTCGCACAGCAGAACCGCCCGCTCGATGGCGTTCTGCAATTCCCGCACGTTGCCCGGCCAGGTGTACTGCCGCATCTTCTCGATCGCTCCCGGAGAGAACCCGGTCACCTTCTTCTTGAAGTCGACCGAGTACCGGTTCAGGAAAAACCTGCCCAGCGGAAGGATGTCCTCGCGACGCTCCCGCAGCGGGGGAACGTGCAGGTTCACCACGTTCAGCCGGAAATAGAGGTCCTGCCGGAACCGCCCCTCCTTTACTTCCGCTCTCAAGTCCTTGTTGGTTGCGGCAAGGACGCGCACGTCGACCTTTATGCTCCTGCCGCTGCTTCCCAGCCGCTCGAACTCCTGTTCCTGGAGGACGCGCAGGACCTTCGCCTGCGTGGTCGGGCTCATGTCGCCGATCTCGTCCAGGAAGATGGTCCCCTTGTCCGCCTGCTCGAACCTGCCGATCCGAAGCTTTTCCGCTCCCGTAAAAGCCCCCCGCTCGTGGCCGAACAGCTCGCTCTCCAGCAGGTTCTCGTGCAGCGCCGCGCAGTTAACCTTGATCAACGGCCCGTTGTTCCGCGGGCTGCCGAAATGGATGAGCGTCGCCAGGAGCTCCTTGCCCGTGCCGGTTTCACCGGTGATGAGGATCGTCGCGGTCGTCGGGGACACCTTCCGGATGACCGAGAGGATCCCCTTCATCCCGCCGCTCTCGGCCACAAGCGCC
>JBLNEW010000063.1:0-6836 GCA_050263095.1 Deltaproteobacteria bacterium
TCCGCCGCGACCGGCCGGGCAAAACGCTCGAATCAACATCAAATATCGAGCGCTTCGCCCGAAAACAAAAAGCGGACAATTCATTTGCTAATAAACCGGACATTTCTATTTGCTCTTAACAGGGCGGCTGAAGTCGATCACACCCAAGACAGGTTCAATCCCCAACCAAACCCGCAAACGATGGCGGAGGGGGTGGGATTCGCCATTAGGCTCCGGCGTTCTCGCCTACGCCCTCTCGGCCGCCTCGGCCACCTGCCGCGCTCCACAAGGTCGGGCTTGTCCTCGCTAGCGGCTCACGCTCTTAAAGTGTCAAGTGTCGCTGCGCCGCCCGCCTCGGGGCCTTTCGCGCTCACCGTCGCTCGCGCTTTTCCTCCCTACTCGGTCGGCGGCCCCTCGGACTCGGATCCTGCAACGCGAACTGCCCATGGCAGAATCCTCGTCGCTCAGCGCGGGCTCGCGTTCGAATCCCATCGAGCGCCATTTTTCGCCCTGGGGGCGAAAAATGGCGGAGGGGGTGGGATTCGAACCCACGTGGCGGCTCGCACCGCCAAGTCGATTTCGAGTCGACCCCGTTACGGCCACTTCGGTACCCCTCCGCGCGCAGGAACGGTATTATATCGGAAACGCGACGTAGCTGGAAAGCGCGGGGAAAACCGCTTCATACCGGGGGGATCCCGGTCCCGACGGAGGAGACCGATGCAAGACGGCTGGCGGATCGCGGCGCTGGTCCTCTCGACTGCGGGGTACGTCTTCGCCTTCGTCCTGATCCCCCGGATCATCCTCGAGCGGCGCCAGCCTGCCGCCACGGTCGCCTGGGTGCTCTCAATCGCGCTGCTCCCCGTGGTGGGCGTCCCCCTTTACTTCCTCGTGGGCGGCCGCCGGATACGCCGCCACATCCGCGCAAAGACCGGCGCGGTCGGCTCCACCGAAAGCTCCGTCGAGAACCGGGTAAGGCCCGAGGACCTCCCCTCGCCCATCTCCGCAACTTGCGGGAGAGTCCTGACGACGGCCGGCGCGCCGCCGCCTGTCGCTGGGAACCGCGTCACAGTCGTCGAAGGAGGAGAGGCGGTCTACGGAACGGTTCTCGGACTTATCGAGGGGGCCCGCGACCACATTCACTGCCAGTTCTTCATCCTGGATGTCGATCCGGTCGGAAGAAGGTTCATCCACGCTCTTGCCTCCCGGGCAAGGGCGGGCGTCCGCGTCCGGCTGCTGCTGGATGCGGTCGGATCCTGGCGGGCATTGCGCCAGATCGTCCGTCCTCTGCGAAAAGCGGGAGGAGAAGTTTCGGCGTTCCTTCCAGCGCTCCCTCTGCACCGGAAGTGGTCGGCCCACCTGCGCAACCACCGGAAATTGCTGATCGCCGACGGACGGGCCGCCTTCACGGGGGGGATGAACATCGGGAACCGCTACATGCGCCCGCGCGCCGGGCCCGGCCTATGGAGGGACAGCGCCGTGGTGATCGAGGGGATGTCGGTGAGGGACCTGCAGGCGATCTTCCTGGACGACTGGGCGTTCGCAACCGAAGAGGCGGGACCGGAAGGGGTGATGTTCCCCCCGCTTGCCGCTCCCGAAAACGTCCCGGAGGACGGCCTCGTGCAGGTCGTAGCCTCGGGGCCCGACCGCGCCATGCGTCCAATATACCAGGGAGTGTTCACGGCGTTCACGCTTGCGCGCAGGAGAATCTGGATTGCGACTCCGTACTTCGTGCCCGACGACGCGATCAGCACCTGCCTGGAAAACGCGTCCCTTCGCGGAATCGACGTGCGGCTGCTCATGCCGGAGAAATCGGATCTGAAGACGGTGGAGCTGGCGGGCCGTTCGTACTTCGCCGACCTGATGCAGGCGGGGGTGAAGATCTACCTCTACCTGCCGACGAATCTCCATTCCAAAGTTCTTATCATCGACGACGACGTCGGGGTCGTCGGCTCCTCTAACGTCGACATCCGCAGCTTCTTCCTCAATTTCGAGCTGGGCATTTTCCTGTACGGAAGGAAGGAGATCGACGCGCTCGCTTCGGGGTTCGAGACGGACCTGTCGTTCGCAGCGGAGCTTGATCCCTCGGCGTTCGGACGACGACCGAAATTCGTGCGTCTCCTGGAAGACACCGCCCGGATTTTCTCCCCGTTATTCTAGTTCAGGGGTCAGGTTACCGGCGAGAGCGGAAGAATTCCGCCATGATGGCCGAGCACTCCTCCGCGAGGACTCCGGAGATGACGTAGGCGTGATGGTTGAGACGTTGATCGGACGCGATCCTGTACAGGGTCCGGACGGCTCCCGTCTTCGGGTCGTCGGCCCCGTAGATTATTTCCGCCACGCGGGCATGGACCGCGGCGCCGGCGCACATCGGGCACGGCTCTATCGTCACTACGAGGCGGCATCCGTCCAGCCGGTAGTTTCCCGACTTCTTCGCCGCCTTCCGCAGGGCGAGGATCTCGGCATGGGCGGTGGGATCGCATTCCGAAACGGGGCGATTGTGGGCGCGGGAGAGGATCTCTCCGGAAGGCCCGACGACTATGGCGCCCACGGGAACCTCTCCGGAAGCGGCGGCTTTCTCCGCTTCGCGAAGCGCGATCCGCATCCACTCCTGCCGCGGATCACTCACGAGGCGGCCCGGCAGGGCTTCCCGGGGGGCCGGGATGTTCGGGAACCGCATCGCCCGGAGGAACGCGCCCGCCGGCCGGCGGCCGCGGCGGAGGCTCCGAGAAGAGGAACCGCTGGACGGCCCGTTGCTCCCCCGGTGCCAGATTCCGGTAGAACGGCCAGTTCATCATCTGCTCATCCCGCTCCGCGGCGGGCATGCCGCGCCATTCCGCTATCCTGCGCTTCAGCGTCTTGCGTCGCTCCGGCGGAAGCTGCTTCCAGTTTCCGAAGAACTTTCTGATCGCCGCCTTCTCGTCGGGCCAGGCATTGCGATATATCTCACGCCGCCCCCGCAGATAATTGCGTTCCGACTCCGGGAGCTCCCGCCATCGCCTCCTACGATCGAGGATACGCTCTTTCTGCTCCTGAGGCAGCTCCTTCCACCGGTTATATCGCTCCCGTACCCGCTCCCTTTCCTCGGGGGACATCCGCCGCCACCGCTCCATCCGTTCGGGAGTAACTTCCCCGGGGCGCTTGTTCCCAAGCCGTTCCGGCCCTCCTCCCCCTCCTCCGCGGCTTCTCGAATCGGCATCCAGGGCGGGCGGAACCAGGCACAACGCCAGGGCGAGAAGCGCCGCGCAAAGGGCTTTCTTCGCCATGCCGCCGTTCTTCGCCGGGCTCACCCCTGCCTCCTGTGCGGCGGCTCGAAGATGTCCATTTCATCGACGTCCCCCGGCGCCTCAAGCGCCGACGGATCCTCGAGGATGTCGAGATGGGCGATGATATCCCGCTCTTCGGGAGTCAGTTCGGCTCCTGCACGCGCGGCGGAGACGGTCTCCCGCCGGGGATCGTCAGCAAGCGGGGAGCCGGGAGAACCCGAAAGCGGAGGCGATGACGGCTGCATGGTTTCCGCTGCAGGGCCGGTCCGTGCTGCGGCCGGTATCCGTTCCAGGGTGGAGACGGCATCCTTGTTATTCTCCGGGGAGGAAACAAGGAACAGGACCAGTGCAGCAGCAGCCGCAAGCGGGACAGCCGCCCATCGGATGGAGAATGCAAACAGGCTGCGGCGCCGCGGCAGGAGGTCCTCGGCCTCCATCCGGGCGAACAGCTTCTCCCGGAAATCGGGAGGGACGGCTCCTTCGGTCTTCGCAACACCTGTCCCGATAGCCCGCATCTTACGTTCGAATGCGCGGCACCCCGCGCACTTCTCGATATGGTCGAGAATCAGCCTGGCCTCCTCCGGCGAGGCCTCCCCGTCGATCGATAAGCTTATGATTTCCCTTAACTCACGGCATTCCATTGAAATATCCCCGCTTTTCCATATAAACCCCTGCAGGCGGAAATGGTTTCACGGCAACAGCTCCGAAAGTGACTCAAGCAGCATTTCCCGCGCCCGGAATATGCGGCTTTTGACCGCTTGCACCGTAATCCCAAGCACGGCAGCCACTTCTTCATATGACAAGCCGTCTCCGCGGTTCAGTACGAAAGCCGATCGATACCCCTCCGGAAGCTTCTGCAGGGCGGCGACGAACCGCTCCTGGATCTCCGCGCTCCATGCCATCTCTTCGGGATTAAGTGCAGCGGGGCCCGGGAGCTGTACCGCGGGCGACCCGTCGTCGGTCTCCTCGCCGGGTACGATCGGCACCTTTTCCCGGTCGTCCTTGTCGTCGCGAAGGAAATTCAGCGTCGTCCTGCGGGCGACGGTGTACATCCAGGTGGTGAATCTCGCCTTCGGTTCCCATGTGAACGCCGCCCGGGCGATCCTCAAGAACGTCTCCTGGGCCGCCTCCTCCGCCCTTGCCTGGTCGCCCGTCATGCGGTAGGCGAAATGGATCACCTTCCTGTGGTAACGAGCGAAGAGCTCTTCGAATGCGTCCCGGCTCCCTTTCCGGTAGAGCTTTATAAGTTCTTCGTCGGTTCTCATGTCAGAACGGCCAGAACCGCGCTTCCTCCCAGTACATCTCACGCAGCTGCCCGTACTGGCGTGCAAGGATGTCGAGGTGCTCCTTTTCCCAGGCGATCAGCTCGTCGAACAGCCGCTCCGCGGGGGGATCTCCCTTGACTTTCTTCCGCAGGACGCCGAATTGCTCTATCGCCCGCCTTTCCAGCGTCATGCCGATCGAGAGCGCCGCCGCCTCCCCTTCCACGTTCTTCCCCTTTGCGACGAAATCTTCCGTGAACAAGGGGGAGCGGAATTTCCGGATAGCCTTCCGGTCCGCCGGCCCCCGGATCCTCTTCGGATGCTTCCCTTCGGCCATCCTGGCGATCTGCGCGGCGATCGCTTCCCGATGCTTCTCCTCCTCCTCCATCAGGAACGTGAACATCTGCCGCGGTCCGTCGCGGCGTGCGCTCCGGGCGGCCATCCTGTAGAATTCCCGCCCGTCCACCTCGTTTTGCAGCGCCTGCTGAAGACCGCCGGCGATTGCTCCCGATAGACCCCTGGCCGGTCCCTTTTTCATTTTGGGCGCCCCTCCCGGTGCTATATGATGGTTCCATTATGCAGGAACTTATACGGGACTTGCTGATCAAGATTGGGGAGGACCCGGACCGGGAAGGACTGAAGCGGACCCCTGAACGGTACGAGAAGGCTATAGCCACTCTCACCTCGGGCTACGCGCAGAACCCCCGCGAGGTGCTGCAGCGCGCCCTTTTCCACGAGCAGTACGACGAGATGGTGATCGTCAAGGACATCGACATATTCTCCCTGTGCGAGCACCACCTGCTTCCCTTTTTCGGGAAGTGCCACGTTGCCTACATGCCGAGGAAAAACATAGTCGGGCTGTCCAAGATCGCCCGGGTGGTGGAACTCTACTCGCGCAGGCTGCAGGTGCAGGAGCGGCTTACACAGGAGATCGCAACGGCGATCATGGACACCTTGAATCCGGCCGGCGTGGCGGTCGTCGTAGAAGCGTTCCACCTGTGCATGATGATGCGCGGCGTCGAAAAGCAGAACTCCAAGGCGGTAACCTCGGCGATGCTGGGCGTCTTCAGGACCCGGGAATCGACGCGGATGGAGTTCCTGGAGCTTATCAAACCCACGCTGAACATCCTGAGATAGGCGGGAGGGATATCATGGACGAGGTAAAGGAGGGAGCGAAGGCGCCCGCGTTCCAGCTTCCGGACGAGTCGGGAAAACCAGTGAAGCTCGCCGACTTCAAGGGCAGGAAGGTAGTCCTGTACTTCTACCCGAAGGACGATACCCCGGGATGTACCGTTGAGGCATGCGCCTTCCGTGACACCCATGTGAAGATCGCCTCGAAGAACGCCGTCGTTCTGGGAGTTTCCCCTGATCCCGCCGACAGCCACGTGAAGTTCATCGACAAGTTCGGCCTGCCCTTCACGCTGCTGTCCGACCCGGATCACGCCGTCTCCGTGCAATACGGAGCCTGGGGGGAGAAGAACCTGTACGGGAAGATAACGATGGGGATCCTGAGATCGACCTTCGTCATCGACGAGCAGGGCAGGATCGCGAAGGTTTTCCGGAATGTGAAACCCGAAGGGCACGCCGAGGAGGTCCTGGCGGCCCTCTGAACCGCCGAACGCGGCCGGAAAATATCAGGCGCGGGCAGGGAGCCGTTTCGCGCCCTGCCCGCGCGCAATCGTACTTTACTGCTGCCTGGAACCGGATGCGTCAGATATTTATCTCTCCTTCCGCATGCGCCCCCGTACGGCAATTCCCAGGGCGGTGAGCACCAGGATACCGTAGGTCCCGGCAAGGTCCTTGATGTCTCCTCTCGTCCCGGCCATCGCGCACCCGCCGCCTGCGCTTTCACTCTCCACGGAGGGCGTCGGTTCGATCAACGAAGCACTCGTGGTGAAGGTCCAGCTGTAATCGGTCGCCAGGTGGTTTCCGGTGAGGTCCGTGACGGCGTTCGTCACCCTGACCGTATACGTGGTGTTGTCGGAGAGAATCACCGACGGTATGAACGTGGCCGTCGCGCCGGACACGGAGACCGTCCCCGGCACGCTTCCCGATCCGTCGCTCAAGGTGAACGCGCCGGCCGGCACATTGACCGCCTCGCTGAACGTTGCCGTCAAGTCGACATTGACCGGAACGCCCGGCTGGGTATCGGACGGATTGACCGAGCTCACCCTGGGCCCCGTCGAGTCCGCCGCCGCGGTGGTGGCAAACGTCCAGGTGCGGTTTGCCGCCAGGTGATTCCCGGCGACGTCCGTGACGGCGGTCGTAAGCGTCGCCGTGTATGACGTGCTGTTCGCAAGGGGCGCCGACGGGGTGAACGTGACCGTCGCGC
>JBLNEW010000064.1:0-6459 GCA_050263095.1 Deltaproteobacteria bacterium
CGAGTCGGAGGAAAGGAAAGATCCCTTCGAACTGATCGTCCTCGACATCCGCATGCCCGGGATGTCCGGGGTTGAGCTTATGAACGAGATGCGCCGCCGGGGGATACACATTCCGGTATTCGTCATGACCTGTTTCGTCGAGAAGGGGCTTGCCCGTGAGCTGAACGACAAGGGGTGCTTCGATATCATAGAGAAGCCTTTCCCTCCCCAGGAGCTTGTCAGCCGGATCGCCGACCTGTTTTCGCGATTTAGGAACCGGAAGGAAACGGCATGAGGAGGATAAAGGCCCTTTTCGTCTTCCTTGCGGTTGCATCGGTTGCGATGACTTTTTATACCGCGGACGCGGAGGCGAAGACGATACGGGCGGACGTGGTCGCCATCGACCAGCCGATCGTCTACAACCGCATGGGGGCCTATAACCTCGTCGGCATGGTCTACGCGCTGCGGCAGGACGTTGTAATACTGGGTCAGGCGGCCGGCTTTCCCACGGGGCAGGGTTTCCTGGGATTCCCCGACGGAACACCCGTAAACAAAACCGGCCTCACCGATTTACAGCTTGCCGGACAGGTCGCTCTCAGGCCTGACAAGCGGCCACGGCCCATCGTCCTGCGGATGAACGTGGGCGACACTCTCGAGGTTCGCTTCGCCAACCTCCTCAATCCTTCGAGGGTCCTGAACGACATGCCCGCAGACCGGCACGCGAGCTTCCATCCACTGGGCCTCTCGCCGGCGGACTCGATCCTTGACGACGGCTCCTTCGTGGGCAGGAATCCGGGCAGCCTGCTTGCCCCGGGACAGTCGAGGACCTACCGGTGGACGGTGCGCACACCGAAGGCGGGCGAGGCGGGCAACGACGGAGAGCAGGCATACCTGGTGGTCAGCCATGGATCGATCTTCGGCGGTGAAGGGCTCGACCAGAGCCGCGCAACCGGCCTGTTCGGCGTCGTCGTCGTGGAGCCTGCCGGGTCGGAATACTTCCGCAGCCAGGTGACCGAGGAAGAGATGCGCCTTGCCACCAGGAAGAACGCGGACGGATCGCTCATGCTCACCGCGGGCGGCCACCCGGTAATGGATTACAACGCCAGGTACCCGCGGGACTGCGCCGACGGCCCGGACGCCCCTGCGGGCGGCGGCGACGGCGTGTGGTGCCTGGAAGGAAAGGCTGGGCTCCCCGTCCTCTCCATGCTGAACGATCCCGACGGGCCGGGCCCGCTGGCGCCGGAGATCGTGCATACGGACATAAATGCGATAATCGCCTACACGAACGACGGACAGCTCGACCTCAACACTTCGAGCGGAAAGTTCCCGCCCTCCACCTACCCGCTTGAACTCAAGGGGAAGAACAACCCCTCGTACCCGAACCGGCTCGAGCCATTCCGCGAGTTCACCTCGGTATTCCACGACGAATCGCAGGTGACCCAGGCGTTCCAGGGTTTCTACGAGGACCCTGTATTTTCGCACACCATGCACAGCGTGCGGGACGGGTTCATGATCAACTACGGATCGGGGGGGGTCGGCTCGGAGATCATCGCCAACCGGCTCGGAGTCGGGCCGATGCATGACTGCCTCACATGCGCTTACGAGGAGTTCTTCCTCACATCCCACGTCGTGGGCGATCCCGGAATGAACGTGGACGTGCCGGCCAACGCGGGCCTTCTGAACCACGCCCCCGGCCAGCAGGTGCCCCCGGGGTATTCCGGGCCGAAGGCCACCAAGGCGCTTTATCCGGACGATCCCAGCACGGTCCACCACGCGTACCAGAGCGACTTCGTCAAGATCCGGAACCTCCACGCGGGGCCCAAGGAGCACCACATCTTCCATCTGCACAACCACCAGTGGCTGTTCAATCCCAACGACGACAACTCCAACTATCTCGACGCCCAGGGGATCGGCCCCGGCTCGAGCTATACATACGAGCTCGTGTTCGGCGGCTCGGGGAACCGGAACAAGTCGCTGGGCGATTCCATTTACCACTGCCACTTCTATCCCCATTTCGCCCAGGGGATGTGGACCCACATACGCCACCACGACGTGTTCGAGTCGGGCACGCGGCTTGAGGTGAGCGGGGATCCCGGCGCGCCGTCGGCCTTCCACGCGGTTCCTTTCGCGCTGCAGGACGGCACCCCCGCGCTGCTCGACCCGGCCACCGGCGCACGTGCGCGGGCCCTCCCCGACGGCGAGATCGTGGCGGGGACCCCGATCCCCGCCCTCGTGCCGCTGCCGGGCAAGCCGATGGCTCCGATACCGGGCGCCGTGGTCGTCGTTCCCAACCAGAACTCGACCGTCGCCTCCGTATTCCACCCCGACTCCCCGGGAGCGCAGGTCCCGACGGGGAGCCTGGTAAGGGTGATCGACCGGAACGTCAATCCCGGTTATCCCTTCTTCATCGCCGGGATCGAGGACACCGTCGGACAGCGGCCGCCCAATCCGCCCCTGGACATGTTCCCGGACCCGAACAATCCCGCGGACGGCGGCTGGGACGGCGGGCTGCCCAGGCACTCCCTCGACGGGATCATTGCAGCCGGCGATGTGACCGACGCCGTCGGGAACCCGGTGCCGGCGTATTATTCGACCGAATCGCGCCTCGACTTCTCCAAGGTGATCAATCGCGCGCGGCCTGTCTTCTTCCCGCAGGACGGCACCGACGTTGAGAAGGCGGCGATGGCGTATCACGCGCAGAAGTTCCACGACACGTTTCGCCCGGACGGCACTCCCGCCGCCGGCGCTTCGGGGTTCCGAACCAACGGCCAGCCCCCCCAGCCCAGCGCTCCGTACGCCGAGCCTTGCATCGACGACAACGGCGACCTGGTCGTGGCCGGCGTTGCCGCCAGCTTCTTCGACGGCACGGGAGGTAAAACCTGGTCAGGCATCCCCCGGTTCGGAGCGAACAACCCCCGCGTCTACAAGGCGGCCAATATCCAGTTCGACGCCGTCTTAAACAAGGCGGGGTGGCACTTCCCGCAGCAGCGGATCATAACGCTCTGGGACGATGCGGTCCCGACTATCGATCGCATACGTCCGCCCGAGCCGCTGGTGATGCGCCAGAACGCCCTTGACTGCGTGAAATACCTGCACACGAACCTGGTGCCGGAGGTTTACGAGCTGGACGACTTCCAGGTCCGCACCCCCACCGACGTCATCGGGCAGCACATCCACCTGCCGAAGTTCGAGGTGATCTCTGCCGACGGTTCGGGCAACGGATGGAACTACGAGGACGGAACGCTGTCACCTGGAGCGGTCCGCGAGAGGATTGCGGCGATCAACACGTATAACAACACGCCGGGATTGCCCCCCGTGCAGCATCCGGCGAGCTCCTGCACCCCGGGGGGGAACGGAGACCTCGTCCCGTGCGCGCATCCCTTCTTCGGCAGGTTCAACAACCCCGAGTGGATGGGAGCCCGCACCACGATCCAGCGCTGGTTCTCCGATCCGGTACTGAACGCCGAGAAGGTGGAGCGCGGCCTGGGCATAACCTTCACCCACGACCATTTCGGACCCTCCACGCATCAGCAGATCGGGCTTTACGGCACGATAATCAACGAGCCGCTGGACTCCGTATGGGTCCACAACGAGACCGGCAAGCCCCTGGGGAACAACGCAGGCTCGACCGAGTACAACGACAATGTGCTTGCGGCGGCGATCGGTACGCGCACGGACGGCGGGCCCACGAGCTGGCAGGCGGCGATCCTCACCGGGGACGTCGACGGGGACGGCGTAAACGACAGCTACCGCGAGTTCTTCATGGAGTTCCAGGATTTCCAGGCGGCCTACGAAGCGGGGACGAACGTGGGAGGCCGCGACGCGCAGGGGAACGTGATCCTTCCCACGTCCGATACGTTCCGGGCGGCCATCAACCCGCCCTTCAAGGCGGATTCGATCGTCGCTCCGCGGGATCCCTTCCTCCTCGGGCTGAACCAGGACCTCGTCCGGTACTCGCAGACCTGCCCGGGATTCCAGGTCCGGCCCTGCCCTGAGGCGATATCGGCGGACGACACGGGTACGTTCGTCGTCAATTACAGGAACGAGCCGGTGGGGCTGCGCGTCTTCGACCCGAACGCATCAGGACCCGACGGCCTTCCCGGCGCCCAGGCGGCGGGACAGGCGGGCGACCTCGCGTTCGCGCTCTCTTCGAATGTTACCCGGGCGATCCCTGCGCTCAACGTCCAGCCGGACGGGCCTGGCTCCCTTACCCACTATCAGGTCCGGCCCACCCTGGACCAGCGGCCGCTCGATCCCTACACATTGAACGTGCGGGCCCAGTCCGGCGACCGCGTCAGGATCAAGCTGCAGGTGGGCGCTACCGAGGAAGGGCACAACCCGACCCTCCACGGCCTCAAGTGGACCCAGGCAGGATCGAGCTTCGGCACCGCGCCCAACTCCGGCTGGCGCAACAGCCAGTCGTTCATGGGAATCTCGGAACAGTTCACGCTTAATACGCCCATCAACGCCGACCTTGGGCAGGTGACCAATGTCGCCGATTACGCCTATTCGGTATCCGCCGCCTCACAGGGCTGGTGGAACGGCTCCTGGGGACTCATCCGGACATATCGGGGAAGGCGCAGCGACCTCGTGCAGCTTCCCAACAATCCCAAGCCGATAGCCATCACGAACGCGTCGAACTTCAGCGGCGTCTGCCCGCTCTCGGCTCCCCAGCGAAACTATGACGTAACCGCCGTGGCCGGCAAGGACGTCCTCCCGGTGGACCCGGTCCTCGGGATCCGGACGCTCGTCTACAACTCGCGGCAGACCCCCATTCCCGTGATCAATCCGGAGCCGTTGCCGGGGAATCCCCCCGAGCCGGGTATCCAGATAGGATCGAACGGGCCGCTCCACGATCCGACGGCGCTTCTTTACGTCATGACTTCGGACCTGGAGCCGATCGACCCTAACCACGCGGCGTGTCTCACGGGAGGCGTCAATAACACCAACTGCCCCGTGCAGCTTAAACCTACGGCTCCCATAGAGCCGGTCGTCCTGCGGGCGGCCGCGGGGGACTGCATAAACGTGACGCTGCGCAACCGCCTGCTCGACGTGACCGACATGAACGGGTTCGACGTGATGCCGGCGGTCGTCAACCGGGTCCAGGACTTCGATCCCCTCGAGGGAGGCACCCGTACATTCAATATGAATCTTATCCGCCCGTCGCAGCATGTGGGCCTCCATCCGCAACTGGTGGAATACGACGTCACCAGGGCGGACGGGGTCAACGTGGGGGTCAATCCCACCGTGACGGTGCCGCCCGGCGGCGTGCAGACGTTCAAGTGGTACGCGGGAGACCTGACGCACAAGCGCGGCCCCACCATCGGGCCGGTCAATACCGTCCGTATCGTCGCCACGCCGGTGGAATTCGGCGGCACGTTCCTCGGACCCGCCGACAAGATCAAGCAGGTCCAGAAGGGGCTGGTCGGCGCGCTCGTCATCGAACCGGCGGGATCTACCTGGACGGACGACACCCTCGTAATGGGTGTCAACACGGGCGATCCGGCTATGGCGGGGCGCACTACACGGGCGGCGTCAACCGTCACTGCCCCGGGGAAAACCTTCAGGGACTTCACCCTTGTATGGCAGTCGAGCAACAACGTCCGGCTTGCGAACAACACCGCGGTCTCGGCCGTGGCGGCCGAGGGGGTCGGCCTTCCGGAGGATTCGGAGGACGCGGGTCTTCGGGCGTTCAACTACCGGACGGAACCGCTCTGGTTCAGGTACGGGCTGTCGCCCAACTTCCATATAGAGCAGGTTCGGGACATACCCAACACCTCGATGGCGTACAGCAACGAGTGGCCGGATCCGGCAACCGGCATTCCCGTCGGGGACCCACAGACCCCGATCTTCACCGTCCCCGCCGGGATGGAAGCCCGTATCAGGGTCGGGGAGCCGGGCGGCCACATGCGGAACAAGGTGTTCACCCTTCACGGGCATTCGTGGCAGCGGGATCCTTACGTTTGCCCGGGCTCTGCCCACTACGGGCTCGTCGGGAAGTGCCTCCCGAGCGACGTCCCCTCCAAGGGGATCGGGGACAACCCGCTCGGCTTCTTCCGCGGGGCGCAGGAGGGATTAGGCGCCGGATCGCATTTCGACGTGGTGCTCGAGTCGGCGGGGGGGCCCAACGCGGTGCCGGGCGATTACCTCTTCACCGACCAGGCGGCCTTCGGCAGCTTTGCGGGATCCTGGGGGATACTGCGTGTGGCGGGTCCTCCGGCACCGCCGCCTCCGCCACCGGCTACCGGCGTCACCCTTTCCGCCAGCCCCGTCAATTCTCAAACGGCTGGCCAGCCCGTGGTCTTCACCGCAGTTGCCGGCGGCGGTTCGGGGACCTACGAATACCGGTTCTGGCTTTACAGCGGCGGCGCCTGGAGCGTGGCGCGAGCCTACGGGGCCGGCAACAGCTGGACCTGGAACACCACTGCCGCGGATTCAGGGAACCACTTCGTATGGGTGGACGCGCGCAACTCCGGCTCC
>JBLNEW010000065.1:0-36761 GCA_050263095.1 Deltaproteobacteria bacterium
TCCCGCCGATGTAAAGCCGATACGGCTTTGCCGCCACATGTTCCGTCATTTCCCCCTCCTTGGATGGCCTGTCGATATTGGAACCTTTCAAAATTCAACCGCTGTCCGGATCGCCCCTAGCAGGCGGCCGGCATCGGGTAGATAAAGCTTTTCGAGCGAGTACGGGAACGGAGTGTCGAAGCCAGTCACCCTGGCGACCGGCGCTTTCAGATGGAGGAACGCCTTCTCCTGCACAAGGGCGGAAATCTCCGCCCCGAAGCCGCACGTCCGGGGCGCTTCGTGCAGGACGACCGCCCTGCCCGTCCTCTCGACCGACCGTATGACCGCCTCGATGTCCATCGGCCAAAGGGTGCGAAGGTCGATCACTTCCGTGTTTATCCCCTCGTTTACCGCAAGCGCCGCGGCCTCTTCCGCCACCTGCACCATGGCGCCGTAGGTCACAATGGTAACATCCTCCCCCGGTCTTGCGACGCGCGCTTTCCCCAGCGGGACCGTGAAATCCCCTTCGGGCACCTCCCCCCTGGCGGTCCTGTAAAGCGCCTTGGGCTCCAGGAATATCACCGGGTCGGGGTCGCGTACGGCCGAGGCGAGCAGGCCCTTGGCGTCCGCGGGTGTCGACGGCATCACGACCTTCAATCCCGCCGTGTGTATGAAGTACGCCTCCGGGCTTTGTGAATGATAGTGCCCCCCCTTTATGCCTCCGCCGGTAGGCGTCCGGATGACGACCGGGGCTGTGAACTGGCCGGCCGAGCGGTACCTGAACTTGGCGAGCTCGGACACTATCTGGTCGAAGGCCGGGTAGATGAAGTCGGAAAACTGGATCTCGGCGACGGGCCGAAGGCCGTTAAGCGCCATCCCGATGGCCATCCCGACGATCCCCTGCTCGGCCAGCGGCGTGTCGATCACGCGGTCGGGGCCGAACCTCGCCCAAAGCCCCTCCGTCGCCCGGAAGACCCCCCCGTTCTTTCCGATGTCCTCCCCCAGGAGGACGACCCGGGGATCGCGCTCCATCTCGAGCGCCAGCGCGTCGTTGATCGCCTGGACCAGCGTCATCGCCGTCACCGTTTCACCTCGCAATGGGCTCACGGATCCACTCCAGCTGCTCGGACAGGTGCCACGGCATCTCCGCGTAGACGTCTTCGACAAGGCTTTCCCGCGGGACGGGCGGAGCCGATTCGCACGCCGCAACGGCGCGCTGAACCTCTTCCCTGGCGGACGAGGACGCATCGGCTTCGTCCCGGTCGGTCATAAGCCCCTTTTTCCTGAGCCATCCCCCGAACCGGCTGATTGCATCCTTGCGGCTCCATTCCTCCACTTCTTCCGCCGACCTGTAGCGGGACTGATCGTCCGAAGTCGAATGCGATCCCATCCGGTACGTCACCGCCTCGACGAGAGTCGGTCCAGATCCCGCGCTTGCCCGTTCCAGTGCGCGGCGTGTCACGGTGTAGACGGCAAGCACGTCGTTCCCGTCCACGCGAACGCCCCCGATCCCGTAAGCCGCGGCCTTCGCCGCGACCGATCCGGACGCGGTCTGGCGCGCGAAAGGGGTGGATATGGCGTACTGGTTGTTGCTGCAGAAGAAGACGTTCGGCGTCCGGAAGACCCCCGCGAAGTTCATCGCCGCGTGGAACTCCCCCGTGGAGCTGCCTCCGTCCCCGAAGTACCCTATGACGGCGGTTTTCTCGCCGCGCATCCTGGCGGCGTAGGCTGCCCCCACCGCCTGCGGGAGCTGGGTTGCGACGGGAGAGGAAACGGAGACGATGCGCAGAGCCCGGTCGCACCAGTGGTTGGGCATCTGCTTGCCCTTCGTCAGGTCCTTCGAGTTTCCGAAGAGCTGCCCGACAAGAGACGGAAGGGGATATCCGTGCATGAGGGCCGCCCCCTGGTCGCGATACGAGGGAAACACCCAGTCCCCATCGCGCAGGGCGAAGCCGGAGCCGATCTCCGCCGCCTCCTGGCCCGCGGCGCCTATGTAGAATCCGATCCGCCCCGCGCGCTGGAGGTGCTGCCCCTTCTCGTCCAGCGCCCTCAGAAAAACCATTTTCCTGAAAAGTAAAAGAAGGGTCTCCCCGTCGAACTTCGGGTCGAGTTCCGGGTCGATGCTCCCGTCCTCTCGAAGCGCAGCCAACAACGGCAGTTCCATGCGGGCCTCCGTTCCTGGAAACGTTCGCGCCTCTTCCTATCCGATGATTCTTCCCGCCGGAGGATTCAGCCTGCCCTTCCGGCGCGATAATCACCGCGAATTCGACTCGTCCTCGGCGGTTATCTTGACGCGGCAGGCTTTTTTGCGCGCCGCCTTTTTCGGGTCCGGTATAACACGGGTTGGTTTCGGCATTACCCCGCGCTCCTTTACTTTCGGCAGCGGGATGACGATCTTTTTCTTCGCCCTCGGCATGGATTTTCAGCCCCGCTTCCGCCGGATCACGCCTTTCGTCCGAAGATAATCTATCCGCGCCGCCGTGTAACCGATTCCGGCGAGGATCTCCTCGTCGTGCTCCCCCAGGCGGGGGGCGCGGCGGGGAACGGCCTCTTTTTCCCCGACGACCTTTATCGGCAGCCCGAGCTGGCGCTCGTTCCCGCCCAGGGGCGATTCCACGTCGATAACCATTCGGCGCGAAAGCGCGTTGGGATGCGCCAGCGCTTCGGGCAGGGACAGGACGGGGGACAGGCATACGTCGTGCCCGCTGAAGAACTCCACCCACTCGTCGCGGGTCCTCGCCGAGAAAACCTTGCCCAACTCGGCCTGCACGCGCAAGGACTCTTCACCCTCGGCGTACTGGAATCCCACCAGGTCCTCGCGGCCAAGCGCCTTGACCATTCTCTCCCAGAACCAGCCTTCCAGGGGGCCGATGCCGACATACCCGCCGTCGGCGCACAGGTAGACGTTGTAGCACGGATATTTCCCCGTGAGGTGCATGTTGCCACGCTCGGGCGGCGCGCCTCCCGAAAGGTATTCCGCGGCGTTGAACGCATGCATCGACATGGCGCCGTCCGTCATCGAGATGTCCAGGAACATCCCCCTTCCGGACGACTGCCGGCCAAGAAGCGCCATGAGTATCCCCGAGAGAGCCATCATTGCGCCGCCGAAGAGATCGCCTATCTGGACCGGGGGCGGAACGGGAGGAGAGCCGGACGAACCGCAAAGCCCCAGGATTCCCGCATGGGAAATGTAGTTGATGTCATGCCCCGCGACGCTGCGCATCGGGCCGGCCTGCCCGAAGCCGGAAATCGAACAGTAGACAAGCATGGGGTTTACGGCGGATAGGGTCCCGTAATCCACTCCGAGCCGGGTCGCCACGCCGGGCCTGAATCCCTCGACGACCACGTCGGACTCCGAAGCCAGCTTCCGGAAGACCTCCCTGCCGTCCTCCGACTTGAGGTCGAGGGTGAGGCTGCGCTTCCCCCTGTTCAGGTACCGTTCCGATGGGGACATCCCCGGCTCTTCCGCCGCGAAGGGATTCCTGACGCGCGGGACGGGCTCGTCGACCTTGATCACGTCCGCGCCGTAGTCGGCCATCATCAAGGTGCAGTAAGGGCCCGGCAGCTGGAGCGACAGATCCAGCACCCGCACTCCGCGAAGCATGGACATAGCGCGGTCTCCCCGAAGGAATCTTGTGCTATCGTATTCCGCGTATGGACAAAGGGTTTCCGACTTCTTCCGAGCGGGCGGTCTTTCTATCCGACGCCCACCTGAACCAGGACGACATCCACACGCGCAATTTCGTCGCCCTCGTCGAGAAAGCCGCCGCCGAAAACGTCGCCGTGTTCATGCTCGGCGACATGTTCGACCTTTGGTTCGGAAGCCCCGGCCTCACATTCGGATTCCAGAAGCCGGTCGTTTCCCGCATGCGGGAACTTCGCCGCGCGGGCCTACGTTTATATTATGTGGAGGGGAACCGGGATTTCTATCTGAAAAAGTACCACGAGGGACACACGTTCGACGCGGTGGCCGAGGCGGAAATGGGGGCGGCCGTGGGGACGAAGAGGCTCTACCTTTCCCACGGGGACACGGTCAACCGCGCGGACATCGTCTACCGGTTCTGGAAGGCCATCTCGAAGAACCGCCTGGCCTTCGGCGCCGTCTCCGCCCTTCCCTCCTCGGTCATACTTCCGCTCGCCGACAGGCTGGAGCGGAAATTGAAGAGGACCAACCGGCGCTTCCGCGGCTCCTTCCCGGAGAAGGATTGCCGGGAATTCGCCCTTCGCCGCTTCGCGTCGGGCGTCGACTTCGTCATCCTGGGACATTTCCACTCGGAGCGGCTCCTGCGGTTCACGCAGGGACAGGCGACCAAGGTGCTGGCGGTCCTTCCCTCCTGGCGCGAGGAGTGGCGGTACTTCTTCCTGACCGCCCGGGGGGAATTCGGATTCCGGACGTACGATCCGGCGGGAAAGCTCCTGCCGTAACCGCCGGGGCGCTCCCGACACGGAGCCGACGCCTTATTTCCCGCCGATCGTCCTTCCCATCAAAACCGCGAACAGGATTCCTGCGGCGGCCTCGACGAGCCCGAAAAGGACGGCGATCCGGTCCAGCCCGAGGCCCACCGGCATCACCGCGCCGGCCAGCATGCCCGCAAGGCCGACGTTGGCCATCCAGAACTGGACTTCCGCCCAGCCGATCGATACGACGCGGGGCAATCCGAAGAACATCGTCGGGATCAGCTTGAGGCCTATGCCGTAGATCAGGAACAGGACGAATCCGACGAGCAGCATGTGGGTGTGCACGAAAAGAAAGTTGTCGTTGCCGAAGGCGAGCATCGCCGCGCCCAGGAGAAGGCCCAGGCACAGGTAGAAAAAGGCCACGCGGATGTACCGCCTGCAGAGGCGGTGCAGCCGGTCCTGCGTGGCGCGGTCCCGGACCGACGGATCTATCATGTAGTCCCTTCGCCCACCGAGAAGGATCCGGGGGCGAGGGAGGGGTCGGCCGCGAAGATGACGCGGGCCCCGCACGTCTTCTCCAGCGCGGTTATCTCCTCGCGCTTCTGGTTCAGCAGCGCCTCCAGGAGCTGCGGGGATACGCGGACCGCCAGGTCCTTCGCATGGTCCCTCGACAGCTCGCTGTGGATCCTCCGCAGGAGGCGCACCACCATGGCGTCCGGCGTGGGAAGGGAGCCCGTTCCCTGGCACATGTCGCATCCCTTCATCACCACGTCGTAGAAAGAGATCCCCATCCTCTGCCGGCTGATCCCGACCAGTCCGAATTTCCCCATGTTGGAGACGTCGCTTTTCGCCTTGTCCTTTTTGAGGGTATCTTTCAGGGTCTTTTCGACGTCCTTGATGTGGTTGCGGCTCTCCATGTCGATGAAGTCGACGACGATCAGCCCCCCCATGTCGCGGATCCGGAGCTGCCGCGCGACTTCCGAAGCGGCTTCCTTGTTGGTCCGATAGGCCGTATCCTCTATGTCCCTGTCCTTCGACGACCGGCCGGAGTTGACGTCGATCGACCACAATGCCTCGGTCCTGTCGATTATTATGTGCCCGCCCGAGGGGAGCGAAACCTTGCGTGCGCATGCCCTTTCGAGCTGCTCCTCGAGGTTGAACTTGAAGTACAGGGGCCGCTTCTGCCGGTAAAGCTTGAGCTTCTCCTTCTGCTTCGGATAGTAGACGTCGAAGAAGGCCTGCGCCTTGCGGAACGAGTCGGCCGAGTTCATGAGGACTTCCGACACATCGGAGGAGTAGTTGTCCCGCAGCGTGCGGATGACGATGTCCTGCTCCTCGTATAGAAGCGCAGGCGCCTTCTGTGTGCGCGCGCCTTCGACCGTCCGGTCCCAAAGCTTGAGCAGGTTCTCGAGGTCGGCCCGCAGGTCCTTCAAGGGCTGGCCCGCCCCGACCGTCCGGACTATGAACCCGAGGTGATCGGGGTATGAAAGCTTCTCCATGTTCTTGCGTATCCGCTCGCGTTCCTTCTCGCCCGCGATCTTCTTCGAGATCCCGTACCGCTTCATCCCCAGCATCATCACGAGGTACCGCCCGGCGATGCTGATGTACGAGGTCAGGGCCGCCCCCTTGATGGTCGATTCCTCTTTCGTCACCTGGACGAGGATCTCCATGCCCGGCCGCAGGTGGGGGCGCTTGTCCCCCTCGTTCCAGGTCCCCAGGTTCTCCATCAGCGCGCCGCCGCAGTATTCGTTAAGCGGAAGGAAGCCGTGCCTTCCGCCGCCGAATTCGACGAACGCCGCCTCGATCGCATGGGCTACGTTTACGACTTTGCCCTTGTAGATGTTCCCCTTGAACTGCTTCCTGCACTGGTTTTCGACCTCGAAATAGTCCAGGTTGCCGTCGCTTACGAAAGCCACCCTTATCTCCTCGCGGTGGATCCCGTCGATGAGCATCACCTTCCGCGGACCCTTGCCGGGGACTCCCGTTATTTCCTCCTCCGCCTCCCCCTCTTCCTCGAACGCCTCCTCCTCCAGGGAAAGAGCTCCCGGCTCGGCGGGCTCCTCGGATGAGGTCCCTTCCGCGCCGCCTTCGAACTCCGTCTGCGCCGGGGCTCCTTCGGAAACGGATTCCCCCGCGGGAGCCTGGGGCGCACCCTTCCCCCGGCGCCGGCCCCGGCGGCGGCTGCGCCGCCTCGCCTTCTTCTGTTCGCCCCCGGGTTCCCCTGCCCGCGCGGCCTCCTGGCCCGGCGGGACGCCGAAAGGCTCCCCCTCGGGCGCTCCCGGCGTTACTCCGTCCGGGGTCGGCCCGGCCTCGGCGGCCGCGCCCGCCGCATCTTCTTCCGCCTCGTTCGTGACGGCGGCGATAATCGGCCCCTCCTGATGCGACTCAAGCTCGACCGGCGGCCGGTCCTGCGATACCGACTGTGCCGCCTTCCCCCCCCGCCGCCGGGGACGGCGCCGGCGCCCCTTGGGCGCGGTCGTCGCGCCCTCGACGGATTCGGCCACTTCCTGGATTTCCGGCGGCGTCATCGCCTCATGCGGGGCGGATGGCGCCTGGCTCATTTCATCGCCCCGGCCGGCCGCCTCACCTTCCGGCGCCGGCGCGCCGGTCGATTCCCCGCCGCCCTCGAGGGGTTCGCCCTGCGGCCCGGCGGGGGGCGCCGTCCCGGCCGCCTCGGCGTCGTTGCGCCGCGGGCGGCGTCTCCAGTACCTGCGCCTGCCTTTACCTTCCGTCATCGATTCCCTCCCGAAAACTTCGAATCCAGGAACCTCGGCAGGATCCCCGGAAGCTCGCACACGTCGCCTACCACCGCGTGGGCCGGAGAGGAATCTTCCCTGCCCCCCACCCAGACGGTGAACATGCCCAGCTCCCGGGCCGGAATCAGGTTTTCGCGGATGTCTTCGCAGAAAAGCGAAGCGTCCGCGCACGCTCCGGTCGCCTGCAGAAGCTTGGCGTACGGGTATGGCGACGGCTTGGCGATGTACTCCATGAATTCGATCCCGAATATCCCCTCCATCAGGTCCGATACGCCCAACGCGTCGAGAACGCGCCTGGCGTACGACTCGGAGCCGTTGGTGAAGACGACTCTTCTCCCCGGAAGGCCGGATAGCATGTCGCGCAGGTCCGGGCGCGGGGGGACGATCTCGGGTATCGGCACGTCGTGGACGTATTCCAGGTATTCCCCCGGCGGCACGCCGTGATGGCGCATGAGGCCTCTCAATGTCGTGCCGTACTCCCGAAGGAATTCCTTTCGCACGCACCGGGCGGCATCCGGATCCACGCCCAGCCTGTCCTGGACGTACCGCTCGATCCTGGCGTCCACGATGCGCCAGAGGCTGACCGTAGGCGGATAAAGCGTGTTGTCCAGGTCGAAAATGAAAAGCGGCTCGGCCGGCATCGTCACTCCCCTCCCACCGCGATCCCCGATACCGCAAGCGACGGTGACCCCACGTTGCCGAACCATCGGAAGTCGGAGCCGACTTCCTGAACATCCCCAAGGAGCGTGAGAACGTTTCCGGACACGGCGAAGCCGCGGACCGGTTCCCTCTCTTCGCCGCCCTCGAAGCGTATCCCCGCCGCGCCCACCGAGAAGTCCCCCGAGATCGGATCGGCCGTATGGATGCCCAGAAACTCGGTCAGAAGGATCCCGGACCCCGCCTGCCGGACAATTTCGGGCAGCGTCTTGCCGGCGGCCGAGATCAGCAGGTTGGAGATCCCGACGGTCGGCGTCGCCTTGGGGCCGGGGCGCCGGCAGCTGGCCGTACTGCCCGTCCCGAGCTTTCTCCCCCAGAATGCGTCCGCCAGGTATCTCTTAAGCCCCCCTGCCTCCACCAGGACGTTCCGGCGGCAAGGCGTCCCCTCGCCGTCGAACGCCTGAGCCCCGCTTCCCTGCGCGTCCAGCGGATCGTCGGAAATATGGACTTTCGGAGAGGCGATCGCCTGTCCTTTCTTTCCCGCAAGCATCGACTTTCCCTTGGCCACCTGTGAGGCGAGGAAGGAAGGGATGAGCACCTCGAGCAGCTCCGCCGCGGCGGCGTTCTCGAGGACGGCAGCGTAGCGGCCGGACGGAAGGCGGCGGGCCCCGAGCATCCGCACCGCGCGCAGCCCTGCCTCGGCCGCCACATCCTCAGCGGAAAGATCGGCGAACCGCCTTGCGAAACCCAGTCCGAAACCGGTCTGCCCTTCGTCACCCTGCTCGGCCACCGACTCCACGCTTGCGATATATTGCGACGAGCGCCAGGCGCCCTCTCCGCCCGCCGAATTGCGGAACCTGATCTCGGTGACGGCCTCCCTGAGCGAAGCGGCGCGTACCCGCTTCATCCTCGGGTCGAAGGCCAGGGTCCTTCGCTCCAGATCGGCGGCGAACTCCGCTTTCTCTGCGTCCCCGACCTTCTCCCACGCAGGGTCGTACAGCGCCGGCTCGGGGAATTTCCCGCCGGTGTCGGGAAGCCCGTAGGCGTCATCCGGGTCCGAGGCATCGGCGCAGAACAGGGCCGCCTCGACCATGCGGGCGATCCCGTCGTCGCTTTCGCTGAAACCGTAGGAAAAACCCATCCGGCCGTTCCGGAAAATCCTGACTCCCGCGGACAGGGCATCGGCGAAGGATATGGAGTCGATCCCCCCTCCGCGGGCGTCGTACCTTCGCGAACGCTCGCGGACCAGGTAGAGCTCGGCCTGCCCCCCGCCGCGCAGCGCAACTTCCCGCTCGACGAGGCCGAAGAGGGCCTCAAGCATTCCGCGCACCCGAGAAATCGGCCACCAGGGCGACTTCGTCGCAGTCGGGGAACTTGGAGCACTTGAGGCAGTCCGACCAGATCTTGTGCGGAAGCTCGGCCTTGTCCACCCGCCTGAACCCCAGCTTCTCGAAGAACAGGGGTTTGTACGTGAGGGCGAAAATCCGCGTGATGCCCAGCACGATCGCCTCGGAAATGCACGCCTCGACAAGCTGCGTGCCAACGCCGCGGCGCATCCGGTCGTCGCGCACGGCGAGAGAGCGGACCTCGGCCAGGTCCTCCCACATGAGGTGGACCGCCGCGGAGCCGATCACCTCGCCGCCGTCCTCCACGAACACGAAGTAGTCGCGGAGGTTCTCGTATATCTCGCTGAGAGACCTCGGCAGCATGTCTCCCTTGCGGGCGTACTCGGCGATCAGCTTCTGGATCGCCTTTACGTCGCCCATCCTGGCCTTCCTTATCATTCCCCCGCCGCCCTCTCGATAAGCTCCCTGGCGTGTGCGCGCGCCTCCCCCGTGACCTCCGAACCCGAGATCATGCGCGCAAGCTCCATTATCCTATCCTGTTTCGCGAGCTGTTTCACGCTGGTGGTTGCGGACCCGGCCACGGAAACCTTGCTTACCAGGAGGTGGCTTTCCGCGAAGGCCGCCACCTGCGGAAGGTGCGTCACGCAGATCACCTGCGCGGACCCCGCAAGGTCCTTGAGGCGCGCCCCCACGCGCTCCGCCACCCTGCCGCCGATCCCGGTGTCGATCTCGTCGAATACCATCGTCTTGCCGCCTTGCCCCCCGGATGAGGCGTTCCTTAAGGCAAGCATCACGCGCGAGAGCTCCCCGCCCGACGCCGTCTGGGAAAGCGGACGCAGGTCCTGCCCGGGATTGGCGCTGAACATGAGCTCGGCCTCGTCCAACCCCGACGCGGAAAGGTGCGCCGGCTCCGGGTTGCGGGACGAGATCTCCGCGCGGAACCTTGCGCCGGGAAGGGCGACGCGCGCAAGCTCCTTCTCGACGGCGGCACCCATCTTTTTCGCCCCCGCCTTCCTGCCGTTGCTCAACGCCGTTGCGGCGGCCAGGCAAGCCTGTTCCTCCGCGGCAAGCGCGGCGCGCGCGGCGCGCTCTTCCTCGAGGGCCGCGTCGAGCGCCCCCCGTTCCGCGCGAAGACCGTCCAGGTGGGCGATCAGCTCCGGGACCTCCTTGGAGTACTTGCGTTTTAGGCGCCGTATTTCGGTCAGGCGCTCCTCGATCCGCTCGCGGCGGTCGGCGTCGAGCGTGACCCTCTCCGCCCTGGAGACAAGATCGCGCGCCAGGTCCGATATCTCGTTCTGGAGCCCCCTTATGCGATCGCACGTCTCCACCAGCCGCGGATCGGCGGAGGCGGCCTCGCGCATCCTTGCCGCCGCGAAGGAGATCGACGAGGAAGCCGAATTCTCCGCCGAGGACAGTGCGCCCTCGGCGTCCCGCAGCGCCGCCTGGACCTTCGAAGCGCTACGTATGGAGGCATGGGCGGCCGCAAGCTCCTCCTCCTCGCCGGGGACGAGGACTGCACGATCGAGCTCGGAGATCTGGAAATCCAGCGATTCGATCCGGCCGCGCGCGCTCTCGCCGCGCAATGAGGCCTCCTCGGCCTGCCGCCTCAGCGCCGACACCCGCCGGAACATCCGGCGGACGTCCCTCGCCTGGTTCGCGGTCCCGGAGAACTCGTCGATCGACGCCAGGGCCGCCGGTTTCGAAAGCAGGAAGGGAACCCCGTGCTGGCTCACCATCTCGACTAACGCCGGGGCCAGTTCCGTCAGCGCGGACTGCGCGACCGCCCGGCCGTTGAAGTACGCGCGGCTTCTCCCCGAGGACGGGATGACCCTGCGAAGCACGAGCTCCTCCTCCCAGGGGAAGCCCGCCTCGTCCATCGCCTCCCTCATGTCCTCCCTGCGGGAAAGGTCGAACAGGGCCGAGACCTCCGCCTCCGGCTCGCCGCTGCGCACCGCCACCGGGTCCGCCTTCTCTCCGAGCGCAAGGCGGACCGCCTCCACGAGGATCGACTTGCCGGCCCCGGTCTCGCCGGTCACGACGTTAAGGCCCGGTGCGAAGGATACGCGGACGTCTTCGAATATGGCGAGGTTTCGGACGGACAGCTCGATCAGCATCGCCGGTACGGAATCACCGCTCTCCCCACTTGAGCTTGGTGCGCAGCACGGTGAAGTAGTCCTTCGAGGGGGAGCGGAAGAACCTCAAGGGGGCCTCCGCCTTCTTGACCTCTATCACGTCGCCCTCGCGCAGCCCGAATCCCACCTGGCCGTCCAGCGTCAGGAACACGTCGGTTTCGCGGGAGCGCAGTTCCGCGCGGACGATGACGTCGTCCGGTATGACCAGCGGCCTGTTGGTGAGCGTATGCGGGCAAATGGGCGTGATCAGGATCGTGCGAAGCATCGGGTAGACTATCGGCCCCTGCGCCGACAGGGAATATCCGGTCGAGCCGGTGGGCGTCGATATGATGAGGCCGTCCGCCTTGAAGGTGGACAGGTACATCTCCCCCACGGTCGTCTCGATGTCGATGATCTTAGCGAGCGCCCCCTTGTTTATGACCACGTCGTTAAGGACCGTGTAGTTGGCCACGCGCTCGCCCATCCGGTGGACGTGCGCGACCAGCATCATGCGTTCGTCGTAGTCGAAGTCGTAGGAAAATATCTTCTCGAGGACGGGAAACAGCTCGTCCAGCGTGATCGCGGTCAGGAATCCCAGCGCCCCGAGGTTCACTCCCAGGATCGGCTTCCCAGAGGTTCCCACCACCCTCGCGGCGGACAACAGCGTCCCGTCCCCGCCGAGCACTATGAGGAAGTCGCATTTTTCCGGCATCTTGGAGCGGACCACGGCGTCGCCGCGGCGGGCGATGGCGGCGGTCTCCCGATCGAGGACCACACCCCGGCCGCGGGCTGTGAGCCAGTCGCAAAGGTCGGAAACGATCTTTGCGGCACGGGGGTCTGTGTGCTTGGCGATGATCCCGGCGCACTTCATGTGGGATTAGGATAATATATCGGAAGGAAAAGAGAAAGCCCATGTCCGAGCCGCGGCAGCCATTTCAGCTCTTTCCGGACGCGCATCCTCCGCGCGCGCCGCTGGCCGACCGGATGCGCCCTCTTGCGCTTTCCGAATTCGTCGGACAGGAGGAGATACTTGGGGAGGGCAAGTTCCTTTCCTCGGTTCTTTCCGCCCGCCCACTCCCATCGCTGATCTTCTGGGGGCCGCCCGGATCGGGGAAGACCACGCTTGCCCGTATAATCGCCCGGGAAACAAAGGCCATATTCCTTCCGTACTCGGCCGTCCTGTCCGGGATAAAGGAAATCAAGGACGCGCTCTCGGAGCTTAAAAGGACCGGCCGCTCGGAAGAGCGTCCGGCGATTCTCTTCATAGACGAAATCCACCGGTTCAACAAGGCCCAGCAGGATGCGCTTCTCCCGTTCGTGGAAGACGGCACCGTCACCCTGTTCGGAACCACGACGGAGAACCCTTCCTTCGAGATACGCAATGCGCTCCTTTCCCGTTGCCGCGTTCTTGTCCTCACACCTCTTACGCCGTCCCAGGTGGAGACCATCGCGCGGCGGGCAATGACCGACGCGGAGAGGGGGCTGGGGAAAAACGATTCGTTCCTCGCTCCCGACGCCCTGCGGCACATCGTGGAGATTTCGGACGGGGACGCCCGGGTCGCCCTGAACGCGCTCGAGGCGGCCGCGGCGATCGCGTTGCATCGGAACCTGGAGCAGGTCGACGTGAACGTGGCGGAGGAAGCGCTCCGGCGCAAGGCGCTGCTCTACGACAAGGACGGCGAGGAGCACTACAACCTCATCTCGGCGTTCCACAAGAGCCTGCGGGGTTCCGATCCCGACGCCGCCCTGTACTGGCTGGCGCGGATGCTCGAGGGCGGCGAGGACCCCTTGTACGTCGCCCGCCGGATGATCAGGTTCGCGTCGGAGGACATCGGGAATGCGGCTCCGGGGGCGCTCCAGATCACGCTTGCGGCGGCGGAGGCGTACCGCACGCTGGGAAGCCCCGAGGGCGAGCTGGCCCTGGCGCAGGCGGTCGTCTATCTGGCGACCGCGCCGAAGAGCAACCGCGTTTACACGGCGTTCGGCCGCGCGATGAGGGACGTGAAGGCCGGGGGTAGCCACCCGGTCCCGCTGCACCTTCGCAACGCCCCGACGCAGCTGATGAAGGAATTGGGTTACGGCGAGAAATACAAGTACCCGCACGACTTCGCCGACGCCTTCGTCCCGGACGACTATTTTCCCGAGACGCTCGGGAAGCGCAGCTATTACGAGCCCTCCGAGGCCGGATACGAGAAGACCATCTCGGAACGCCTCAAGGCGTGGTGGGGCGCGGTCCGCAAATCCGGGAAATAGTTCCTAGTACCCGGCCCGCAGCAGGGTCGCCTCGATCCGCAGCAGGGAATTGGAAACGTACAGGTCCCGGCGATACGTCTCGAAGCCGGCGAGCCGGAGTTCCAGCGTGTGGGCTCCGCCGGCCACCTTGAGGTATCGCTCCTCGGTGAACTCGGACGCCTTTCCCTGCACGACGCCGTCCAGCACGACCTCCGCGTCCGGAGGGTTTACGGCGAATATCAGTCCCCCTTCGTTGCCCACGCCGTAGATCTGCCCCTTCGGATAGCAGCCGGCAAGCATGACGACCGCCAGCAGGCCGAAAACGGGCAGCAGGATCCTTCTCATGGCGCGCCTCCTATCTGGCAAGCCTCACGATGTCGTTTACGGCGAACCCTTCGCCGCGCACCTTGCGGCACACCGCCGCGTCCTCCCCGAAGAATCCGGTAACCGCTATCTCGCCCTTCTCCCTGCCGGGCTTGCGGCCGAGGGACACCTTCGTGTCCGGATCGATAACGTCGCGCCCCTCCCCGAACACTGCGAGGCGATCGCCGACCGCCAGTCCGGTCTTGCGCCCCGCGTTTACGGTTATCTCGTCAGCGTCCACTGCCGCGACTTTCCCGCTCCATTCCATCGCCCCCATCCTCTGGACGAGGTTGTCGATGAACTTCGAGATCGCGGCGCGCAGCGCCTTTCCCTCCATAGTCTCGTCGTACCCCTTGGCTCCGCCCACGCCCAGCACCTGGGTCGAGCTTTCCTCGTAAACCCCGTTCCCGCTGTCGGCGTAGACGACCTGGCCCGTCGTCGCGTCGATGAGCCTGACGTCGACCGTCGCCTCGGCCGTCTGCGTCTTGCTCGCCCCGACGAGGTAGGTGGCGGACTTCTGCTTTACGCCGAACTGGGAAACGGCGCCGGTGACTATGGCGTTCAATCCGAGGACCTCCCCGGTCGCGGGACCGGTCCCCGCCTTGATCGTGCCGGACTTGGCGAGGTCCTGCTCGTCCAGGATAAGGTCCATGTCGCCGCCGCGCGACACGAGTATGAACATCCCTGATTTGGAAAGCTCCGTTATCAGTATGTCCTGGACGGCTCCGCCCAGCCTGCCGCGTCCGTAAGCGCTCTTGTCCTGGAACCTGATCACCGCGATCCGTTTTTTCGGCCCTTTCGAGACTATCGTCCCCGGTGCGGCGTCGGCGCGCCGAAGCGACGCGGCGGGAGCAGAGGCCGTGTCCGACGGCCCTGTGATCGGGGGCGACGTTGCACATCCGGCGACAGACAAGACCGCCGCCGACGAAAGCAGAACCGCAATGATTCTCTTCATTTGGTCCCTCCTGCTTCTTCTCCTTTTGCGCTCGGTTTGCCGGGCAAGCCTGCGGGGGGGGATGCACAGCCCGGAAGGTCCGTTCTTGCGGCATTATCAAGCGCGCCCGCCGTCAATTTCATGGCTATGTTCCGTCCGGCGGCCTTGCCGTACGGCGTCATAGGGTTCATCAGAAGATTCAGGATGGCATGCCCGACGATCTGGCCGCCGATGTCCCCGCCCCCGCCTTGCGGCACACGCGTCTGGAACTGCCGGTCGCCCCCCTCCCACGCCAGGGAGCCGTCGGCCCGATACAGCTTGAACCCGGCGACGACCGATACGGCGTTGTAGAGCCCGGTCGTCGTCTTGTTCCACTCCTGGACTTCCCCGTAGAACACGCCCTCTACTCCCAGCGCCCTGCAGACCTCGTCCGGCGTGGTCGCGTTAAGCTGCCCGCCGTAGCTCACCCCGAGGCTCTCGTGAAGCAGGAGGTCGCTCTCCGGAACCGGCATAACGTTCCAACCCTGGCGCGCGAGCTGGTCCACGAACGCGCCCCGGATGATTTCGGACGCATCGAGGTCGTTGCTCCGGTTTTCCATGGGCGCAACCGCGACTTTCGGCCCCGCCGGCGGCGGGGGCGGGCCGGCTTCGCGGACGGCGCCCTTCCCGCCCGCGCATCCTCCAGCCAGAAGGAGAAATACGATGGGATACCTCATGAACGCATGCAGGCGCAGGCCGTCACCTCCAGTGGATGCACGCGACCGGGCACAGGTCCATCGCTTCCTGGATCGACTGCTCGGTGTCCCCGGCCGGATCGAACACCTCGGCCTTCATGTCGTCGTCGAACCGGAACACTTCCGGGACTGTCTCAACGCAGACCCCGCAGCTGATGCATTCGTCCTTGACCACGTATGGAATCCTGGCCATCCGCCGCCTCCGATGCGATCCCGGGATAAGGACCCGATAAGTGAAAGTATACGACGTCCGTAGGAAAATCTCTCCCGCGAACCCGCCGCGCCCCGGAGGACATCGAAAAAGCATGGGACTTGAATTGGCGAGGGACGACGCCGGTGGACCCGCGGCAACGGGGAGACGTGCAGCCGCGGACCCGGCGAAGGCGGAATACGACGTCATCGTGGTGGGAGGCGGCCCGGCCGGGCTTGCCGCGGCTTCATACTGCGGCAGGAAATTCCTGCGCACGGCGATCTTCGAGGGGGACTGCTGGGGAGGGATCCTTACCCGCTGGTGCCCTGACAAGCGCATCGACAATTATCCCGGGACCACTCCCGGAATCCGGGCCGATGAGCTCGCACAGTCCCTGGTCGACTTCGCGGAGCGCTCGGACGTTGACCTGGTGGATCGGAGGGTCGAGGAAATATTTCCCGACGGCGGGGTGCGCGCCGGCGACGACCGCTACAGCGGCAAGGTCGTCATCCTTGCCAACGGCAGCACAGCCGCGGAGGCCGGCATCCCCCGCGAAACGGAGCTTTCCGGTCGAGGCGGCGGATTGTTCTACAGGATACCCGATCCTCGCTTGTTCCGGGGGAAGAGCGTTGTCGTCGTCGGAGGCGGGGACACCGCCCTGTCGCACGTGCAGCGGCTCCGCGGGATCGCCTCCCGCATAACGCTGGTGCACCGGCATGAGGCGCTGCGGTCCGAATACGAGGCGACCGGCGAGCTCAAGGACGACGGGGTCGAGGTCAATCTGCTGACCGCCGTGGAGACGATCCTGGGCGCGGAGCGCGTCGAAGGCGTCCGCCTCAAGGACCTGGCCACCGGCGAGTCGCGCGACCTTCCCGCCGACGCCGTGGTGATGGCGGTCGGGATCAGGCCCAACTTCGTGCTTTTCCGGGACCTGGGCGTCTCGCTGGGCGCCGGGGGACAGATCATGACCGATCAGTGGCAGAGGACGAGCCTGCCGCGGTTCTACGCGGTCGGCGACGTCTCCTCCCCGCTGAAGATGATCGTCACCGCGGTGGCGCAGGCCGCCACCGCGGCGCACCAGGCGTACGTGGAAATCCGTTCTCCTTACTGGGGATGACAGGGCAAAGGCGGAAGGCGTCAGGCCGGGAGTAGAATCCCCGCTTCGGGATTTTCCGCAAGGTAGGCGACGAAGGCGTCGACGCACTGCGGGTCGAACTGTTCGCCCTTGCACCGGATCAGCTCCTCGACGGCGTCCTGCCTGGTCCTGGTCGGCTTGTACGCCCGGGCGGAGATCATGGCGTCGAAAGAGTCGGCGACCGAAAGGATTCGCGCGGCCAGCGGGATATCCTCCCCTTTAAGCCCGTCCGGGTACCCTTTCCCGTCGAACCGCTCGTGGTGGTGCCGGACTATGGGGCAGAGGCGCGCCAGCGAGCCTACCGGCTTGAGGATGTTTTCTCCGCCGATGGGATGGCCGATCACGAACGATACGCCGTCGGGCGGGAGCGCCCCCTTGTTGTGCAGGATATGGTCGGGCATGCCGATCTTTCCTATGTCGTGGAGAAGAGCCGCGGATTCCAGATCCTTGACGTACCACTCGGGCTGGTTAAGCCTCCGCGCGATCTCCACGGAGAACTCCGTCACGCGCTTGGAGTGCCCCCGCGTGTACTTGTCGCGCGCCTCGACGGCCGTCGCCAGTGCGGCGACCGTCTCCACGTAAGTCTTCTCCATACGGCGCTTGAGATCCGCATTCTCGACCGCGACCGCCACCTGGGCGGACAGGTTCTGGATCATCAGCAGGTCTTCCCCGGTGATCTCCTTCTGCCCCTCCCGTAGCCCGATGCTTATGACGCCCCGGGTCTTTCCGGCGCTGCCCATCGGGACGTGGATCGCCCATCGCATGCTTTTTTCGAGTTCCGTGAGGCCCCCTGGCTTCCCCCACGGCATCGACTCGGAGGTAGTCACTGTCTGACCGTTGGAGGCGACCCATCCGACGACCCCCTGCCCCACGGGTATAGTCGTCGATTTCATCTCCTCGCTGATCCCCGACGCGACGCGGATCCTCAAAACCTTGCTGTCCGGAGACAGGAGGAAGATCGCCCCCATGTCGAGGCCGGTCAGGGAGAGCAGGGTGTTCAGGAACACATTGAACATATCGGTCATGTCGTGGGGCTGGCCGGTGCTGGCGCAGACCTGCGAAAGCAAGGTCTGCATCTGCTGCTTGGAAGACTGGAGGCTGTCGACCGTCTGCTGGAGCCGGCTTGTGATCCGGTTGAAGTTCTTCGCGAGATCGCTGATCTCGGACGCCGTGTCCGTGTCCAGGCGGCGGGAGATGTCCCCCTCCGCGATAGCCGCCGCGTCCCTTGCGGTCCGAAGGAGGGCGTGGACGACGGACTGGGTGACGAAAAAGCCGGCCGCACCGAGAAGGACCACGAATGCCACCAGGGCAATAATCTGGGTCGAGTCCGTTATTCCGCCGGCCGCGTATTCGGTGAACAGGTAGACCGCGATGAGAAGCGGAATGACGAACATCGCCGAGAACGCGACGATGAACTTCCTGGCCAGCGTTTCGGTCCTGTGGCCGATATTGGCCTTGCTGCTCGATTTCGGGTCAGCTTCGGGCAATCCGCATTATCCTTTTTTAGGTGAAACGGCCTCCGTTCACGCGCTTCCCCGCCTGCCGTTCACTATAATGGGTATCGGACGGCTTGTGGAAAAACTTTAACGGCCGTCGAGTCACCGGGAGCCCTTCATGGACCCGGTGCGCATGTACCTCGTATGCCATGAAAACGCCTCGTCTATCAGGTGCGGGGTGTGCTTTCCTGGGGAGTGGTTAAGGGCCCTGAAGTAATAGTCCTTGAGCATCGGCCGGTAGTCCGGGTGGACGCACTTGTCGATGACCTGGACGGCGCGCTGCTTCGGGGATGTACCCCGCAGATCCGCCAGCCCCTGCTCGGTGACGACCACGTCCACATCGTGCTCGCAGTGGTCGACGTGTGACACCATGGGTACCACGCAGGAGATATCACCCCTGGCCGCCATGGAGGGCGTGGTGAAGATCGAGATGAAGGAGTTCCGGGCGAAATCGCCCGAGCCGCCGATGCCGTTGATGATCCGGGTGCCGTTCACGTGGGTGGAGTTGACGTTGCCGTAAAGGTCGAACTCGACGCACCCGTTCATCGCGATCACGCCGAGCCTTTTTATCACGCCGACGTGATTGCTGATGGACTGGGGGCGGAGCAGGATCTTGTCCTTGTAGGCGTTGACGTTCGCCTTGAATTTCTCCACCACCGGCGGCGACACCGAGAACGCCGTCGAGGAAGCGAACGTGATCTTGCCGGCGTCTATCAGCGCCAGCATTCCGTCCTGTATGACCTCCGTGTATACGGTCAGGTCCTCGAACTCCGAGTCCAGAAGCCCGTAAAGGACGGCGTTGGCCACGTTTCCCACGCCTGACTGGAGCGGCAGGAGGTTTCCCGGGAGCCTCCCCTTTCTCACCTCGTGCTGGAAGAAGTCGAGAATGTGCCTGGATATCGCCTTGCTGTCCTCGTCCGGCTCCTTGAACACGGTCGTCCTGTCGGGATGGTTCGTCTCGACGATCGCCCTGATCTTCTCCGGGGGGCAGGTCAGGTAGGGCGTCCCGACCCTGTCGGACGGCTTCAGGATCATGATCGGCTGCACGTCCGGAGGCATGGAGGGTTCGTAGACGTCGTGCATCCCCTCGAGCTCCAGCGGGTGGTAGTAGTTTACCTCGAGGATCACCTCCCTCGCGCAGTCGATGAACACCTGGTTGTTCCCGACCGAGGTCGACGGGATGAGCCTGCCGTCCTCGGTTATCCCCGTCACCTCGATGATCGCGGTGTCGAGGTCGCCGAAAAAGCCGCACTTTACGTACTGCGCGACCGCGCCCAGGTGAAAGTCGAAATATTCCATCTTCCCGAAGTTGATCTTCTCGCGCGCTACGGGGTCGGAGTTGTACGGCATCCGCAGCTCGATCCCGTCCACCATCGCCAGCGCGCCGTCGAGCTCGCTGCTGGTGGAGGCGCCCGTCATGACGGATATGCGGAACTTGCCTCCCTTGCTGTGCTCCCGCAGGATGCGCTCGGCCAGCGCCTGCGGGACCAGCTTCGGGTAACCGGACCCCGTAAACCCGCTCATGCCGACCTTGTAGCCGCTCTTTATCAATTCGGCCGCGTCCGTCGCGTAGGTTATCCTGCCTTTAAGCTCCTTGTTCTTTACCCGTTGGCCTCTCAGCATGATTCCGCCTTTTTCCATTCCGCCGCTCCTTTCGTCGATGCCGGATTGCGCCACGATGCTGCGACCGGCGGTAGTCTCTTTTTTTTCACTTCCGGGGAGTCCTTCACGCGCCGCAACCTCATCGGCCGCATCCCCGGCGGCATTAGCGAACTTCTCACGCTCCTCCCGCGGCAGGCCCCCGCCGCGTACCCTTGCCTCGACCTCCGGGCCAAGCTCGACGATTTCCCACCGGTCGGTCTCGATCCTTTGGAGAATGGCCTCCAGGTAGTCGACCTGGCGGCCGGCGATCATCGCGCGGATCTTGCGCAGGGGAAGGTCGCGCGACTGGAGCGCCTTCACGACCAGGACCTGGAGGAAATGACGGTAGCCGTAAACCGCGCGGGTTCCGGAAAAACGCAAAGGGCGATCGATGATCCCAGATGATATGTAGAACCTTACGGTTCGCTCCGTAGGGACCTCGGCCACCTTGTAGCGAGCCTGCCGTCCCGCTACAACCGGTATCCATCGCGCCGCTATGTCCACGAGCTCGGTCAGCGGGATATCCGATCTGTGCCGGATGGAATCGAACTTTTGAAGGAGGTTGTCCGACATTTGTCACATTATTTACTGTCAACAGTATGTTATGTCAACATAAAAATATCATGCCACATGCCTGTACATAATAAAAAGCAATAATATCATATTGTTATGATTAATTTCCAATTGGATAAAACAGGTTGGTCGGATTGTTACACTAACCGTGCAATGGATCCGGCAGGAGTCATGGCTGGGAGGGAAGGGGTCGAACCTTCATTAGAGGCTCCAAAGGCCCCTGTCCTGCCGTTAGACGACCTCCCAGCGCCGGCCGTCCGCTGTATTTCCGGCGGATGGCTCCGGTGAATCTTAACGGGCCGCGGCTACGCCGTCAAGTTTGCGCATCTCGCGCTCGTACTCCGAGAGGACGGCGTTCTCTATCCTGTCGCGCGTCTCGTTGTTCAACGGGTGGGCGGTGTCCCTGTAGGTGCCGTCCTTTTTCTTCTTGCTGGGCATGGCGACGAACAGCCCGCTGTTGCCGTCGATGATCTTGAGGTCGCGCACCACGAAACAGCCGTCGAAAATGATCGTCGCGTACCCCTTGAGCTTCTCGTTGTCGGACACGGGATAAACCTTGACCTCTGTGATCTCCATCTCCCCCCTCCTTCCCCTTCCTCAGATGTTTCGGGCCGTGAACATGCTTCGCCCGCCCTCTCTCGAAAGCATCCCCCGCGCGTTGCGCGCCGCTTCCGCGGTTTCGAACAACCCGAATACCGCGGAGCCGCTGCCGGACAGCCCCGCCGCCCTGGCCCCTGCCGCCATCAGCTCCCCCTTGATCGCTCCGATCTCCGGCCGTGAGCCCTCCCACGCCCCTTCGAAGTCGTTGGCGACTGCGGGGACCAGGTCGTCCCAGGTCCGGAATGCCGGCACCGCCTCCGCTGCCGGCGGGGGGCCGCCGGTTCCACGCCGCAAGGCAGCGTACCCTTCGCTTGTGGAAAGCCCGAACGTCGGTTTGACTATAAGCGCATGGAACGGTACCCGCCATTCGACCGGCGTAAGGCGCTCCCCGATGCCTTCCGCCAGCGCCGGCGATCCAATCGTGAAGAACGGGACGTCCGCACCCACCCGTGCCGCCATCCCGAGCAGCGTTTCCCTGTCCGGCGCCCGCCCGGTCAAGGCAGCAAGACCCTTGAAGGCCGCTGCGGCGTCCGAGCTGCCCCCGCCCAGGCCAGCCTCGGCCGGAATCCGCTTTTTTATCAGTACCCGGACTCCCTTGGGCGTACCGGCCCATTCCATGAAAAGCGCGGCTGCCCGATGGCACGTATTGGTTTCGTCGATCGGGACGCCGGGGGCATCCGTCTCCACCCGAATCCCCGCATCCGCCTCCTCCACAACGACCTCGTCATGGAGGGAAACCGGAACCATTACAGACTTTATGTAGTGGTAGCCATCGGGGCGCTTTCCCAATACCTTAAGGGAAATATTGAGCTTGGCCGGTGCCAGAAAGGAAAATCCAACGGATGCGTTCACACGGTGTCCGTATCAAACGTTGTTTTTATCGCAACATACGCTCCTTGCCCTGGTTTGTCAAGAGATGCGGGAAAGATTGCGGCTTGGGGGGGTGTGGCCAAAATCCTTATTAGGCGCCTGCTGGTTGCAGCAACCGGGGCCGCCGCGGCAACCAAATGATTTCAGCCCTGCTTTTTGAACAGGAATGCCGATCCCGGATCCGCGTCGATCAGGATGGCGTCGCCCTCGTGGAATTCGCCCTGCAGGATTTTCACCGCAAGGGGGTCCTGGATGTGTTTCTGGATGGCCCGCCGCAGGGGCCTTGCCCCGTACGCCGGGTCGTAGCCGATTTCGGCAAGCCGTTCACCGGCCTTCCTCGTCAGGGTGACGGTCAGCTTCCGGTCCGCAAGCCGCGTGTTCATCTCCCGGATCATCAGTTCGACGATTGCGGCAAGCTCCGCCTTCCCCAGCGCATGGAAGAGTATTATTTCATCGAGGCGGTTCAGGAATTCGGGCCGGAATTCCCGGCGCAGCTCCTCCATCACGCGCTTGCGGATCGCCTCGTCGCCCTTCCCGGCCATCTCGTGGATCCATTGCGACCCTATATTGGAAGTAAGGACGATAACCGCGTTCCGGAAGTCGACCGTGCGCCCCTTCCCGTCGGTCAGCCGTCCGTCCTCGAGTATCTGCAGGAGTATGTTGAATACGTCGGGGTGTGCCTTCTCCACTTCGTCGAACAGGACCACCGTGTAGGGCTTGCGGCGGACCGCCTCGGTCAGCGCTCCTCCTTCCTCGTAGCCCACGTATCCCGGGGGTGCGCCGATCATCCGGGCCACAGAGTGCTTCTCCATGTATTCGGACATGTCGAGCCTGGCCATCGAGGATTCGTCGTCGAACAGGAACTGCGCCAGCGCCCGCGCCAGCTCCGTCTTCCCGACCCCCGTGGGTCCCAGGAACAGGAACGATCCGATCGGGCGGCGCGGGTCCTTCAAACCGGACTTCGCCCGCCGGACGGCGCTGGACACCAGCCGGACGGCTTCCTCCTGGCCCACTACGCGCTCGGCAAGGCGCTCCTCCATCTTGAGCAGCTTCTGCACCTCCCCTTCGACGAGCCGGGATACCGGGATCCCCGTCCAGCGCGAGACGATCTGGGCGATGTCCTCCTCGTCGACCTCTTCCTTGAGGAGCCTGCCCCCTTCCTCCGTGATTGAACCCTCCCGGGAGAGCGATTCGGCTTCCCGCTGCGCAGCGGGAATGGTCCCGTATTTGAGCTCGGACGCCCTTTCCAGGTTCCCCTCCCGCTCGGCCCGCTGCATCTCGGAAATCGCCTTCTCGATGCGCTCCTTTACCTCGCGGCTTTTCGCTATCGATTTCTTCTCTTCCTCCCACCGCGACCGAAGCCGGGCTGCCTGCCGCGAAAGTGACGAGAGCTCCTCCTCGATCCGCGACAGGCGCCCCCGGGACGCCGCCTCGGTCTCCTTGGAGAGCGCCTGCCTCTCCATCTCGAGCTGGATCTTCTTCCGCTCCACTTCGTCGATCACGGTGGGTACGGAGTCGATTTCGATCTTGAGCTTGGATGCCGCCTCGTCCACCAGGTCGATCGCCTTGTCGGGGAGAAAACGGTCCGTGATATAACGGTGCGAAAGCGTCGCCGCGGCCACCAGCGCCGAGTCCTTGATGCGCACACCGTGATGAACCTCGTATCTTCCTTTAAGCCCCCTCAAGATCGCGATCGCGTCCTCAACCGAAGGCTCGTCCACCATCACAGGCTGGAACCGCCTCTCCAGCGCTGCGTCCTTCTCGACGTATTTGCGATATTCGTCGACCGTCGTCGCGCCGACGCACCGCAGCTCGCCGCGGGCCAGCGCGGGTTTAAGCATGTTGGAGGCGTCCATCGACCCTTCGGCCTTGCCCGCCCCGACCAGGGTATGCAGCTCGTCGATGAAAAGGATCACGCGCCCCTCGGCGGCGGCGATTTCCTTAAGCACCGCCTTGAGCCGGTCCTCGAACTCCCCGCGGTACTTCGCCCCGGCGATCAGCGCCCCCATGTCGAGCGAAAGGACCCGCTTGTCCTTCAAGCCTTCCGGAACGTCGCCGGAGACGACGCGCTGGGCCAGCCCTTCCGCGATCGCCGTCTTGCCGACACCCGGATCGCCGATCAGGACCGGGTTGTTCTTCGTCCTGCGCGAAAGGACCTGGATCACCCGCCGTATCTCGTCGTCCCGGCCTATGACCGGATCGAGCTTCTCGCGGCGCGCCATCCCGGTCAGGTCGCGGCAGTACTTCTCCAGCGCCCTGTACTTGTCCTCCGGGTTTTCGTCCGTGATCCGCTGGCTCCCCCTGATCGAGGTCAGGGCCGAAAGGAGAGACTCCCGCGTTATCCCGTGCCTGCGCAGCAGCTCGGCCACCTTTCCCGGCTCCGATGCGAACGCCAGGAGAAAGTGCTCGGCGGACAGGTACTCGTCCTTGAAGGCGTCGGCCTCGGCGACGGCCCGGTTGAAGAGAGGCTCCATTCGGTGGGAGAGCCCCCGGGACACCGCCCCGGAGACCTTCGGGAATGCGTCGAGGAGGGAGTCGGACTCGGCGGAAAGGCGAGCGGCTGGAACGCCTGCCCGGGCAAGCATGTCGGCCGCGACGCCGCCCTCCTGCCGAAGCAGCGCGGCGAACAGGTGCTCCGGCTCGACCTGCGCGTGCCCGCTCCCGGAAGCCGTACGGACGGCGTCCTGAAGCGCCTCCTGGGACTTGACCGTAAGCTTGTCGAGGGAGATCATCTTTCGCTTACTTGTTCTTCACCGCCAGGAAGATGCGCGCATCGCCCCGCTCGACCAGAAACAGGACGGTCTTCTCGTCCTTGACCTTATTCAGCATCTTCTGGAACTCGGCGGCGTTCGCGATCGCCTGCCGGTTTATCTGCCGGATCACGTCCCCCTCCTGGAATCCCGCGCCGTCCGAGGGGCTGCCGGGATCCACCGAGGTGACGATCACTCCCTTGCGGTTTTCGATGTCGAGGTGCTTCGCGATTTCGGGCGTGAGTTCCTGGACCGTAAGCCCCAGCCCCTTCGTTAGATCGGGCGACCCCGCCCGCCTGACCGGCGCCGCTTCCATTTCGCCTATGGTCACGGAAATGGCCTTCTCCTTGCCTTCCCGGATCACCTTGACTTCGACTTTCCTGCCGGGCTTCACGGTCGCCACGACCTGCGGGAGCTCGTGCTCGTCGTTGACGTCCTTTCCGTCGAACTTGACGATCACGTCACCGGACTTGATCCCCGCCTTTTCGGCCGGCCCGTCCTTGGTCACGTCCGCCACCAGCGCCCCCTTCTTTCCGGGGACGGCAAGGGATTCCGCCATGTCCGGCGTGAGCCGCTGTATGTAGACGCCAAGCCAACCGCGCGTGACCTTGCCCTTCTCTTTCAGCTGCCCGAGGACCGATTTCGCGAGGTGTATCGGGGTGGCGAAGCCGATCCCCTGCCCTCCCTGGATGATCGCGGTATTGATCCCCACGACCTCGCCTTTAAGGTTGAAGAGGGGGCCGCCGGAGTTCCCGGGGTTTATCGAAGCGTCGGTCTGTATGAAGTCGTCATAGGGGCCGGAGCCGATGATCCGCCCCTTCGCGCTCACTATGCCAGTCGTGACGGTGTGGCCGAGCCCGAAGGGGTTCCCGATCGCCAGGACCCACTCCCCGATCTCCAGCCTCTCCGAATCGCCCAGGTTGACGAACGGAAGATTCTTGCCGGCCTTTATCTTGATGAGCGCGATGTCGGTCTTGGGATCGGTCCCCACCACCTCGGCCTTGAACTCCTCCTTGTCGAGCAAAGTCACGGAGATCTCGTCGGCCTTCTCCACGACGTGGTTGTTGGTGAGGATGTACCCGTCCGCCGAGACGATGAAGCCCGAGCCCAGGCTCTTGCGCTTCTGCTCCCTGGGCATGTTGCCGAAGAAGTTGTTCCAGAAATCGTCGAACGGGTCCTGCTGTCCGAACGGCGAGCGCATGCGCGGGCGGTTGAACCGGACCACCTGCGTCGTGCTTATGTTGACTACGGCGGGGGAGACCCCCTTGAACAGGGCCGGGATATCCACAGGGAGCATCCGGCCGGCGGGGGACACCGCCTCGGCCGGAGCCTTGTCCTTGCCTCCCAGAAACGCGCTGCTGATCGGCGACAGGTTGAACGCCGCCGATATCACCAGCCCTGCCGCCACCGCCGCCAGCAATAGAACCGCGACCTTGCTCTTCCGGATCACTTTTCCTTACCTCCCGCGCCCTGCCCGGCGTTCATCGCCGCGAGATACGCCATCCGCAGATGGTAGAGCCCCTCTCCCAGCACCTCGCTTTCCTCCGACGTGAGGTTCCCCTTCGTCTTTTCGAGGAGGATCGCGAGGATGTCGATCGAGTCCTTGGCGGCCGGCAGGTTGAGCGGGGGACGCTTGCCGTCCGGCGTCTGGATCATCCCCAGGTGCGCCATCGCTCCGAACTGAAGCGTTCCCACGAGGTCAAGGAACGTCGGGCCTCCGATCGCGGAAGATTCCCCGGCAGGGGTTTTCTTACCTTCGACACTCCCGGGCGCCGGACGGTTCCCGGTTCCTTCCGGCGGCGCCGGCGCCGGAGGCGCGGCGGGCTTTTCCCGCTCCTCGTCCGCCATCCCCCGCTTGTCCACTACCTTGAACCCCTTGGGCTCCTGTTCGGACATTCAGACGGACACCTTATGAGTGATGACCGCCACTTCCCCGCCGATCTCCTCGACGAAGAAACGGTCGGATTCCTTCCAGCGCAGGGTGATCGGCATCTTCACCTTCTCGTCGATGAACCGCTTGAGGAACCGCGCGCCGTACTTAAGGCTGAATCCGGCCCTCGCCAGCGCCGACATCGCGGAGTCGCTCACCTCCACGGTCTTGCCGTGTCCGGCCATCGTGGCCATGATCCGTCCGATGTACAGCGAGGCGATCGCCTTTACCTCGTCGACGGAGAGGGGCGAAAAGACGATGACGTCGTCCAGCCGGTTTATGAACTCGGGCGTGAACCGGTTTTCGACGGCCCGCAGCACGCTCTTCTTCACAGGATCGAAGTCCTCGGGGCCGTGGGCGAACCCCAGCGGCCTCGTGAGCTTCGAAAGCTCCTCGGCCCCAAGGTTGCTCGTCATGATGATGATCGTGTCCGAGAAGTAGACCTTCTTCCCCCTGCCGTCGGTCAGCCACCCCTCGTCGAACACCTGGAGGAAGAGGCTGTGTACGTACGGGTCGGCCTTCTCTATCTCGTCGAGCAGAACCACCGTGTAGGGGTTGTCCCGCACCTGGTTCGTGAGGATCCCGCCGCGCTCGGAGCCGACGATCCCCCGCGGCATCCCGATCAGTTTGTCGACGGCGAGCGTCCCGTCCCTGTACTCGGACATGTCGACCCTGACCATGTGGCGCTCGTCCCCGAAGAGGTACTCCGCCAGCGCCTTGGCCATCTCGGTCTTCCCGACGCCGGTGGGGCCGAGGAACAGCAGCACGCCGTCCGGCCGGTAAACGTTCGGCTTGAGCGGCCCCTTGTTGAGCCGCAGGGCCTTGGCCACGGCCGCGATCGCCTCCTTCTGCCCGACCACCCGAAGCGAGAGCTTCTCTTCTATGTCCGCGAAGCGGTCTATTACGTCCCGCTTCACGATGTCTACGGGCGTTTTCGTCTCCGCCGAAATCACGTCGAGGACGTCCATCGCCGAGACGGTCTTCTCCTCGTCGCCGCGTATCTCCACGCGGACGCACGCCGTGTCTATCCAGTTGATGACCTTGTCGGGCAGCCTGAGGGACCGGGCGTAACGGTCCGACATGGAAAGCGCGAGATCGATCGCGTTGTCCTCGATCGACACGCCGTAGTTGGCCTCGAGCCTCGGCTTGAGGCCGAAGAGGATCTCCCGGGTCTCGTCGATCGACGGCTCCTCTATCTTGACCACGCGGAACCGCCTGGAGAGCGCCTCGTCCTCCTGGATGATCTCCTTGTACTCGGTTACGGTCGTGGCGCCTATGATCTGCACCTCGCCGCGTGCCAGGCTCGACTTGAAGATGTTGGCGGCGTCGGACGGGACCCCCATGGCCGATCCCGCGCCGATGAGCGTGTGGGCTTCGTCTATGAACAGGATTATGTTCCGGCGCTCCTTCACCTCGGCGATCACCTTCTCGATCCGGTCCTCGAACATCCCCCGGAAGACGGTCCCCGCCACGACCGTGTTCATCTGCAGGTTGACGATCTGGTTCTCCCTCAGCCGCTCCGGGATCCGGTGCGGCTCGTACTCCAGGCGCATCGCCAGCCCTTCCGCAACGGCGGTCTTTCCGACTCCGGGATCGCCGATTATCATTACGGAATTGCTGCGGTCCTTGTGGCACAGGTACTCGACGATCTGGTCGATTTCCCGCTCCCGCCCGATGATCGGCGGGATCTTGCCTTCCCTGGCAAGCAGGTTCAGGTTCACCCCGAACGCCCGCAGGTTCGCCGGCAGCTCGTAGCGCTTCCGGAACTCCTCGACCTTCTCCTCGCGGCTGCGAAGCTGCGACGAGAAACGGGACAGCGCAAGGGCCGGGTCCACCCCGTAGCTCTTCAGGATCCTCGCCGGGATCGAATGGACTTCGTGGAAAATGCCCAGGAACAGGTCCTCGGCCTCGATCTGGGTGCGCCGGTTCCTTTGCGCGGTCTCCCACGCGACGCGGAACACCTGCTTGGTTGCCGGCGGGACCTTGAGCCCGACGCCCAGGTACTGGCGGGAAATGTTCAGGTGCTCGTTCACCGAGTAGAGAACCGCCTCCACGTTCAGCCCTATCGCCGACATGAGCTCCCTGAACAGCGGCTTCTCCTGCTCGGCGAAGGCGATGAACAGATGCTCGAGCCCGAGGTAATAATGATGCCGGCGCTGCGACTCCTCGATGGAGGCGTTCAGCACACGCTGGCCCGACTCGGAGAGCTTCTCACGGTAGAACGAGATTTCCATCATAAGCCTGCGGTTCTCCCCTCTGGCTTCCTTACCTGGTCGCCGCCGCGGCCATCGAACGCAGACGCTCGATCCGCTTCTCCACGGGAGGATGGGTGCTGAACAGCGAAAGCATCCCGCGGCCCGTAAGCGGGCTGACGATGAACATGTGTGCGGTGGCAGGCGAGGCTTGCATGGGCACCTCGCGCGAAATCCCCGAGATCTTCTCCAGCGCCCTGGCCAGCGACAACGGCTTGCCGCAGAATCGGGCGCCGGTCTCGTCGGCGAGGTATTCCCTGGAGCGGGACACCGCCATCTGGACGAGCATCGCTCCGATCGGCGCAACTATCGCCATGAAAAGGAGGCCTAAAATCCCGCCGTTATCGTCGTCCCGGTCGCGCCCGCCGCCCCCGAAGATCGCCGCGAACTGGGCGAACCTGGCGAGCATCATCACGGCGCCGGCCAGCGTCGCCGCAATCGTCCCGACGAGGATGTCCCTGTTGCGCACGTGTGCCAACTCGTGCGCCAGCACCCCCTCGAGCTCGTCCGGGGACAGCATCCGCAGGATGCCTTCCGTCACCGCGACGGCCGCATGCTCCGGATTGCGCCCGGTCGCAAAGGCGTTGGGAGAATCGTTCGGGATGACGTATACCTTCGGCATCGGGAGTTTCGCCGAAAGCGAGAGCCGCCGCACGACGCCGTGCAGCTGCGGGGCTTCGGCCTCGGTGACTTCCTTGGCGCCGTACATCCTGAGGACGATCTTGTCGGAGAACCAGTAGGCTCCGAAATTCATCAGCACGGCCAGGCCGAAGGCCATTACCATGCCGTTGCGGCCCCCCATGGCATCCCCGATGAGGAGGAACAGCGCGGTCAGCGCCGCAAGCAGCAATCCGGTCTTAAGCGTGTTGCTCATCGTTCGGCTCTCTCCTTTTCAGCTTATATGTGTATATGAAGCGCGCCATGCAGGTATCGATTCCATTATAGACAATTCAGTTCCAGCCGCCCCTCAAATTCGGGTCCTCGAACGCCGCTATCTTCTCCACGGCCTTGAGAAACTCCTCCGAGCGGGACCCGGGAACCGCCACGTGCAGAATTACGTACTGGTCTCCACGAGAAGTCGTCCCGGGAGCTGGAACTCCCTTTCCCCGGAGGCGGAGCTTCCGTCCGCTGGATGACCCCGGCGGTATCGACATCATGACCGGCCCGTCTATCGTCGGGATCGAAATCTTCGCCCCCTTTACCGCCTCGGAATAGTGGATGGGGACGTCGAGGAGAATGTCGTTCCCCTCCCGCCGGAAATACGGGTGGGGGATCATCCTGAGCGTTATGACGAGGTCCCCGCTCCCGCCCGGCGACGTCTCCTCCCCTTTCCCGGCCGCGCGGATCTTGGAGCCGTCCTGGGCCCCGGCCGGAATCTTCACCTTGATCGTTTCCTCCTGCCGAGCGGCGCCCGTGCCGAGGCACTGCGGGCACCCCTTGCGGCCCGAGCGGCCGGTGCCGCCGCAGGATGCGCAGGCGCGGGGGCGCAGGTATCGTATTTCACGGACTGTCCCCTGCGCCATGTCCAGGAACTCGACCCCTAGCTCCACGTGGATATCCCGCCCCTGCACTCCCTGGGTGAAACCTCCCCGCCCTCCGCGGAGAAGGTCGCCGAAGACCTCGTCGAAATCGACGGTCTCGGTGCGATACACCCGGCCGCCCGGCTCGAATCCGAAACCGCCCGGCCACCCCGAAGGCCCCCCCTGACGGAATCCCCCGGCGAACGCCCCGCTGCGGATCGCGTCGTACTCCTCCCGCTTTTTCCGGTCGCTCAAGACGCCGTTGGCCTCGTTGATCTCCTTGAAACGGGCTTCGGCCGCCTTGTTCCCCGGATTCACGTCGGGATGGAACTTCTTCGCCAGCCGCCTGAACGCCTTCTTGATGTCCTCTTCCTTGGCGTTTTCCGGCACCCCGAGCGTTTCGTAATAGTTTTTCTTCGGGTCCATCTCCCTACTTCACGTCGACCTTGATCTGCTTGGGCCTGGCCTGGGCCTTCTTCGGAAGCTGCACTTCAAGCACACCGTCCTTGAACTTCGCGCTGATCTTGTCCTGCTCCACGGAAGTCGGCAGGGAGAAGGAGCGGTGGAACGACCCGTACGCCCTCTCGATCCTGTGGTAGTTCTCCTCCTTGACCTCCTTCTCGAACTTCCGCTCCCCGTGCAGGGACAGGATGCCGTCTTTCACCTCGACGCCGATCTGTTCCTTGTCGAGGCCGGGAAGCTCCGCCTTGACTACGACCGCGTCCTCAGTTTCGAAAATATCGACCGCGGGCGTCCACATCCCCTTCGCCAGGACATCCTCGCGGCCCCGTGTCCGGGTAAAGGTATCCTCGAAGAGCTGGTTCATCTTGTCCTGTATGCTCGACAGGTCCCTCAGGGGATCCCACCAGCGCACGATAGCCATGGCCTATCCTCCTTTCATGCCGGCTTTATCGAAAGCCGGCCCGGGTTTTCAATAACCGGGCCGGCCTGTTATCAAACGCATGCGGTTCCGGTCAGGCGGCCACCTTGATCTGCTTCGGCTTGGCCGCTTCCTTCTTCGGGAGATGGACTTCCAGGACGCCGTTCTTCATCCTGGCCGTGATCTTCTCCTCGTCGACGGTTCCGGGCAGCGTGAAAGAGCGGTGGAAGACGCCATAGGACCGCTCCATCCGGTGATAGCTCTCCTCCTTGACCTCCTTCTCAAGCTTCCGCTCTCCGCGCAGGGTCAGGATCCCGTCCTTGTACTCGACTGCGACCTGTTCCTTCTCCATGCCGGGAAGCTCAGCCGTGACGACGATGTCGTCATCGGTTTCGTAGATATCGACGGTCGGCGCCCATAATCCCGCCGGCAACTCCCCTTCCCGTTCGCCGCGCGTACGGCCGACGAAATCCTCGAACATGCGGTTCATCCTCTCCTGAATTGTCGACAGCTCCCTGAACGGGTCCATCCAACGAACGATCGCCATGGTCGTTCCTCCCTTCTTCCGGCCTGCGTGCGCGGCCGGATCCTGGTTATCCCGGGATCTACTTTTTCCCCGGGTCTTCGTATTCCGCCTCGACTACGTCTCCTTCCGCGCCCTTCGCTCCGGCCGCCGCTCCGGCGGCGGCTTCCCCCCCCTCGGACGGCGGGGGCGCGGACGCCGCCTGCTGGTACATCTTCTCCGCCAGGGCGTGTGCTTCCCGCATCAGCTTGTCCGCCGCGGCCTTGAGCACAGGCTCATCGTCCGACTTGAGCGCTTCCTTCGCCTCGCCGACCGCCGACTCCGCTTTCGCGACGAGGTCGGCCGGGAGCTTATCCCGGTTATCGCGAATGGTCTTTTCCGTGTTGTATACGAGGGAGTCGAGGTGGTTGCGCGCCTCGACGACCGACTTGCGCTTCCGGTCCTCCTCGGCGTGCGCCTCCGCCTCCTTCACCATCTTGTCTATGTCATCCTTGTTCAGGCCGGTCGATGCCGTGATCGTGATCTTCTGCTCCTTGCCGGTCGCCGTGTCCTTCGCGTTGACGTGCATGATGCCGTTGGCGTCGATGTCGAACGACACCTCGATCTTGGGAACGCCCCGGGGCGCCGTGGGGATCCCCTCCAGGTGGAACCGGCCCAGGGTCCGGTTCGCCGCCGCCATCTCCCGCTCGCCCTGCAGGACGTGGACCTCCACGCTCGTCTGCCCGTCCGCCGCGGTTGTGAAGAATTCGCTCTTCCGCACCGGGATCGTGGTGTTCCTCTCGATGAGCTTCGTCATCACGCCGCCCAGCGTCTCTATGCCGAGCGAAAGCGGGGTCACGTCCAGGAGAAGGATGTCCTTGACCTCGCCGCCGAGGACCCCCGCCTGCACGGCGGCGCCGGCGGCCACGACCTCGTCGGGATTCACCCCCTGGTGCGGGTCCTTCCCGAAGAAGTTCTTCACCATCTGGACGACCTTCGGGATCCGGGTGGAGCCGCCTACGAGCACCACCTCGTCGATCCTGCCCACCGGGATTCCCGCGTCCTTGATCGCCATCTCGCATGGCTTGAGCGTCCGGTCCAGTATGTCCTGGACCATCTGCTCGAACCGCGATCGGGTGAGCTTCAACTGCAGGTGCTTGGGGCCCGTCGCATCCGCGGTGATGAACGGCAGGCTTATCTCCGTCTCCTGCACGGAGGAGAGCTCGATCTTCGCCTTTTCGGCCGCCTCCTTGAGGCGCTGCAGGGCGGTGCGGTCCTTCGACAGGTCGATCCCCTGGTCCCTCTTGAACTCGGAGACGATCCACTCGATGATCCGCTGGTCTATGTTGTCGCCGCCCAGGTGCGTGTCGCCGTTGGTGGCCTTCACCTCCACCACGTTGTCCCCGACCTCGAGGATGGAGATATCGAAAGTCCCGCCGCCGAAGTCGAACACCGCTATCAGCTCGTTCTTCTTCTTGTCGAGGCCGTAAGCGAGCGCCGCCGCCGTGGGTTCGTTGATGATCCGAAGGACTTCAAGCCCGGCGATCGTCCCGGCGTCCTTCGTCGCCTGGCGCTGGGAATCGTTGAAGTACGCAGGGACCGTGATGACGGCCTGCTTTACCTCCTCCCCGAGGTAGGTCTCGGCGGCTTTCTTGAGCTTTCCGAGCACCAGCGCGGAGATCTGCTGCGGCGTGTGCTCCTTCCCCCCCGCGGCGACGCGTGCCTCCTGGTTCTGGCCACGGACCACCTTGTAGGGGACCAGCTTCATCTCCTCGGTGACCTCGTCGTACCGGCGCCCCATGAACCGCTTTATGGAGAAAACCGTGTTCTCGGCGTTCAGGACAGCCTGGCGCTTGGCGACCTGGCCGACGAGGATCTCGCCGCCCTTCCCGAACGCCACAACAGACGGTGTGAGCCGGCTGCCTTCCTCGTTGATGATCACCTTGGGCTCCCCACCCTCCATGACCGCAACCACCGAGTAGGTCGTCCCGAGGTCGATCCCTATGATCTTTGCCATGATCCGGTGCTCCTTCCGCTCGTTATTTCGATCAGGTTTCACGCAATATTTTGGCGATGAACCGCACCAGCACCTGCCCGTCGACCGGCTTCGTCACGTACCCCGTCACTCCCACGCCGACCGCCCACATGCGCCTTGCCCTGCTGTCCTCGGCGGCCAGCAGGAGGACGGGGATGCGCGATGCGATTCGGCCGATCTCAATCAACGCATCGAGCCCGCACAGCGACGGGGTGTCCAGGTCGACGACCAGCAGATCGGTCCCGCCGCGGATCACGCTTTCCAGCCCGGCGGTTCCGTCGGTGAACAGTTCCGTCATCGCTCCTGCCTCGGACAGCGCCCCCAGGAGCGGGCGCATCGGTCCGAAATCGTCGGCCTGCGAATCCGCTATGAGCACCACCCTTCGGGTCACTTCTGCTGCCTCCGTAGCAGTAATGTAACAAGTTCCGTGCCACGGCTGGCAGTCTGGCATAAATCAATATTTGCTTGATATTGCTGGGATAATACTATCTGCGCCAGGAATGGAACCGGCGGTGGCCCATCCGGAGAATCAAAATGATTGTGCCCCGCTTCCACCCGGCTATCGTTTTGATAGCACCGTATCGGACTTCCGGGCGCCGGCAGGCTGCGTCAGCGGATGCTGTATTCCTTTACCTTGCGGTGGAGAGTGGCCACGCCGATCCCCAGGATCTTCGCCGCTTCCTTCTTGTTTCCTTTCGTCTCCTTCAGCGCCGCCCGAATGGCGTCGCGCTCTATCTCGTCGAGCGTCCTGGGGGCCGGGAGGGGGATCGGCCCCGCGGCCGACGGCGGAATGCCGCCTTCCACTATCCCCGGCGGCAGGTCCTCGGGCTCGATCGCCTCCCCCCGCGCGACCAGGGAGGCGACTTCCATCGCGTTTCTCAACTCGCGGACGTTCCCCGGCCAGCGGTAGGCCATAAGGACTTTAAGCGATCCCGGGGAAAGGCGTTTGGCTTCCGCCTTGTTCTCCTGGCCGATCTCCTGCAGGAACTGGTCGGCGAGCTTTGCAATATCGTCCCGCCGGTCCCGCAATGGAGGGACGATTACGCTGAAAACGTTCAGGCGGTAGAAAAGGTCTTCCCGGAACGCTTTCCTTTCCACCCGCTCCTTGAGGTCCTGGTTGGTTGCGGCGAGTATCCGGACGTCGACCCTTATGACCTGCGAGTCGCCGACCCTTGAAATCTCCTTCTGCTCGATCGCGCGCAGGAGCTTGGCCTGCAGCGGCAGGGCCATATCCCCGACCTCGTCGAGAAAAAGGGTGCCCCCTTCCGCGGCTTCCATCTTCCCCTGGCGGGTGGCGACGGCGCCGGTAAAAGCCCCCTTCTCATGGCCGAACAGTTCCGACTCCAGCAGGTTTTCGGGGATGGCGGCGCAGTTCAACGGAAGGAACGGCTTGTTGCGCCTGGGGCTCAGGCCGTGGATGGCCCTGGCCACGAGCTCTTTCCCGGTTCCGCTCTCCCCCTGGATGAGAACGTTCATCCGGGTCGGGGCTACGAGCCGGATCCTCCTTATGACCTCCTCCATCGCCCGCGAGAAGGCTATGATCCCCTCGGGGCCGAAGCGCTGCCCCATCTCCTCCCGAAGCTGCTCTATCTCCCGGGTCCTTTCCCGGTCCTTTACCGCCTTGAACACGGCCGCCCTCAGCTGCGGGATGCCCACCGGTTTTTCAAGGAAGTCGGAGGCGCCCGCGCGCATGGCCTCCACCGCGTTGTAGACGGTCCCGAAAGCGGTCAGCACCACCACCGACACCCCGGCGTGCTCCGCGACGACCCTGCCGATGACCTCCATCCCGCTCAAGCCCGGCATCTTGAGGTCCGTAAGCACGACGTCCGCGCCCTCGGCGGACAGGTACGCAAGCCCCTCCCGGGGATCGGCGAACGGCCGGACGTCGTAGCCGTCCCGGCGAAGCGCCGCGGCCACGCTGCCGAGGCTGTCGGGATCGTCGTCGATGACGATGACGCGATGCTTGACTTTCACCTGACCTTCTCCGGAAGGAGCCCCGCCCCGGGCCTTCCCGAAAGCGCCGCCTTGAACTGGGCCTCCGACGGAAGGAGCACGGTGGCGGTCGTCCCGCGCCCCTCCCTGCTGCGTATGGAAATCTTGCCTCCGTGCTCCCGGACGATCTGCCGGACGATGGGAAGCCCCAGACCGCTGCCGTTCTTGCGCGTGGTGTAGAAGAGCTTGTAGATCTGCCTGCGGTCCGCCCGGGGAATCCCGCGCCCGTTGTCCTGAACGCGCACGAAGGGCCTGCCCCTCGAAATCCCCGTCGAAACGCGGATGCGCTTGCGCTCCTTGTCCATCGCCTCTTCGGCGTTGAGCAGCAGGTTGAGGAGCGCCTGCTTCAGCTGTTTTTCGTCGGCAAGCACGGGAACCGGGGCGGGGTGAAGATTCGCCGCAAGCGCGATTCCCCTGCGCGAAAAGTCCACTTCCAGGAAACGCAACGTTTCGGCGACGATCCGGTTCAGGTCCGAAACGGCCAGCTCCACGGAAGGGGGCCGGGCGAACCGGAGGAAATCCGACAGGAGATCGCTCAGCCGCTGCGTGACCTTAAGGTTCGAGTGGGCCATCGAGAGAAGCTCCTGCTTGCGGGCCGGGTCGCTGTCGGGCAGGGCCGAAAGCATCTCCACCAGGAGCTGGCTGTTTATGTGCAACGAGTTGAGCGGGTTGCGGATTTCGTGGGCAAGGCCCGAGGCAACCGCACCCAGGTCGGCGAGCTTTTTCTTGGTCCCGGTCGTCAACACGAGTTGATTCTACAACAAAAAACGGGGAATTCCTCCCGGCGCCCCGGAGGGCCGGTCAACGATGCCTGGATGCCTTATCCACCGGCGTCGTGGCGCTCCTGGAAGTCGACCCGCGGCTCATCAACATGTTGTCTTGCGC
>JBLNEW010000066.1:0-10309 GCA_050263095.1 Deltaproteobacteria bacterium
TATTCGGGAAATTACGTCGAGGTGACCTTTCCCGGAAAAGCGGACGGCGTCGGCGGGCTCTTCCGCGTGAGGGCGAAGGCGGTCAGGGGGCGGGGGCTTGAAGGGATACGGGACGATGGAAATGAAAGAGCTTGAAAAAAGGATAGGGTACCGGTTCTCGTCTCCCCGCCTCCTGGAAGAGGCGATGCGGCACGCGTCGCTCGCCGGGGGTAACTCCGGGGAGATGTCGTACCAGCGGCTGGAGTTCCTGGGCGATTCGGTGTTGAACCTTTGCGTCGCCGAGGAGATGTTCCGCCGGCTGCCGGACACCGGTGAGGGGATGCTTTCGAAAGCCCGCTCCGCGGTCATCAACAACAGGAACCTCGTGCGCGTCGGGGAGCGGATAGGGGTCCCGGAGTCGCTTCGCACCGACCCGTCCGTTCGGCGCAAGGGGGGCGGAGTGACCCGCAAGATGGTCGCGGACGCCGTGGAGGCGATCGCCGGGGCGATCTTCCTGGACGGGGGATATTCGAAGGCAAGGGACTTCATACTGAAGCATTTCTGGGAGGAGAAGCGCGTGGGGGAGCTGGTGTCGAAGTTCGACGCGAAGAGCCGGCTCCAGGAGTGGTGCCAGAAAAGGAAAAATCCACTTCCCAAGTACCGGCTGATGGAGGTGTCCGGCCCTGCTCACTCCCATACGTTCACGGTCGCGGCGAGGCTTTCCGACGGCACGGAAGCGTCCGGAAGCGGCTCAACCAAGAAAGAGGCGGAGATGGAGGCGGCGCAGCGCCTGCTGGCCCTGCTCGAGAACGAGGAAGACGACGGATGAACGGCGGGAAGAAATCGGGTTTCGTCGCCCTGCTCGGAAGGCCCAACGTCGGCAAGTCCACGCTCCTTAACCGCATCCTGCGCGCCAAGATCGCAATCGTCACGAACAAGCCCCAGACCACGCGCGACAGGATCGCCGGGATCTTCACCGGCGAGAAGGGCCAGATCGTCTTCCTCGACAGTCCCGGAATACACCGGCCCAGGAAAGCCCTGAACGCCTACATGGTGAGGACGGCCGAGCGCATAGCGTCGGAAGCCGACGTCGTCGTCCACATGGTGGACGATCGAACGGGCGATTCGGGCGAGGAAGAGCGGCTCGTCCGGGGGATAATTTCGAACGTGAACGTCCCCCGCGTGCTGGTCGTGAACAAGTCGGACCGAATGGGGGAGGCGGCGGCGAGGCTGCGCATGGCGTCGCTCATGGAGTCGGGGCTGTACGGCGAGGGGCACGTCGTGTCCGCAACGAAAGGGCACGGTGTGGACGCATTCCTTTCCGCCATATACTCGCTGCTGCCCGTAGGCCCGGCGTACTACCCGGAAGAAGACCTGACGGACCTGCCCATGCGCTTCATCGCGAAGGAGATCCTGCGGGAAAAGCTGTTCAACGAGCTTTCGGAGGAGCTTCCCTACAGCGTTGCAGTGGCGATCGAGGAATACAAGGAGGAAGAGGAAAAGCGGCTTATCCGCATCCGCGCGGAGATATACGTCGAGCGGGAGTCGCAAAAGGGGATACTCATCGGCCGCGGCGGCAGGATGCTCAAAAAAATCGGCACGGAAGCGCGGCTGGAACTGGAGAAAGAGACCGGCGAGCGGGTATACTTGGAGCTGTTCGTAAAGGTCGTCAAGGAATGGAGCAGGGACGAAACGGTGCTTCGTCGACTGGGATATGTCTAGGCCGGAATTCACGATATCGCTGGTGGGCCGCCCCAACGTGGGGAAGTCGACCCTGTTCAACCGCATAGCGGGTAAGCGTCGCGCCATAACCTTCGGGCTCCCGGGGGTGACCAGGGACCTGGTCTCCACCCCCGTCGAATACGACGGCAAACACTTCAGCCTGATCGACACGGGCGGATACATGCCGGGGAAGGAGGAGGGCGACCTCCTCTCGAAGGTGCGGGGGCAGGTCCTGCGCGCGATATACGAGTCCGACGTGGTCATCTTCCTGGTCGACTCCCGCGACGGCGTCCTCCCCCTGGACAAGGAAATCCTGCGCATGCTGCGCGAGCGGGAGAAGAAGTATTTTCTCGCCGCCAACAAGGTGGACGCGCGCGCGGGGCGCGAGGGCCTGGACGAGTTCCACGAGCTGGCCGCGGGCGCGATCTATCCCGTCTCCGCCGAGCACGGGACCGGGGTCGACAAGCTGCTCGAGGACATAGTCGCGCTTATCCCCGCGCAGGACGAGGCGCCGGCAAAGGAAGAGGTCGTAGCGAGGATCGCGGTCGTAGGGCGCCCGAACGTCGGAAAGTCGACCCTGATAAACACGCTTGCCGGATACGAACGGGTGATCGCGTCGGAGGTGCCGGGGACGACGCGCGACGCCATCGACGTCCTCATCAAGTACGGCGGGGAGAGGTTCCTCTTCATCGATACGGCCGGCATACGCGCCAAGCGCAAGACCGAGAACGTGCTGGAGAAGTTCTCGGTGCTTAAAAGCCTCGACTCCCTGCGGCGGTGCGATTTGGGGATACTCATGATCGACGGCCCCGAAGGGCTTACCCACCAGGACCAGCAGATACTCCGGTACATCCTGAACGAGGAGCGCGCCGTCGTCGTCGTCGCCAACAAGGCGGACCTGTGGAAGGGCGAGGAGGAGCGCAGGAAGGGGCTGCGGGCCATCCAGGAAGGGCTGGGGTACGCCGCGTTCGCCTCGATTATTCCGGTCGTGTCGACCACAGGGAAGGGGATTCCGCTCCTGTTCAGGAAGATAGGCGAGGCGTTCGGAAGCTTCCGGCAGCGGATCCCGACCGCGGTCCTGAACAAGATGGCGCACGCGTTCGTCTATTCCGTGCCCATACCTTCGAAGCAGGGCAGGAACCGCGCGCTCTACATGACGCAGATAGGCGTGATGCCCCCTTCGTTCGCGGTGTTCGTCAAGGAGAGGGTCGACGTCCCCGAGTCCTTCACACGCTACCTGCTGAACAAGATCCGCTCCCATTTCGGATTCAACGGCTCTCCGATCCGGATCGTCTACAGGGAAAAATGAGGCATTCGTTCCGGCGCATCCGGGAGGTGCTCTCGGAGGGTACGTCCCATTTCCTGCGGAGCCACGGGTTCGTCTACAGCGCCGCCGTGGCCTTCAACCTGCTCCTTGCGTCCATACCGATCCTTTTCCTGGTCTTCGCCGCGGTTGCGGCCATTATCAGCCGCGACGAGCTGCCTTTCGCGACGCTGTCTTCGATATTGAGCGAAACGTTCCCCTACGGCGCGCGGGTCCTCGTGCCTAACCTCAAAAACCTGTTCGCGTCGGGCGCCACGTTCGGGATCCTGGGGACGCTGCTTCTGCTGTTCACCTCCTTCTCGGCGACGGACGCGGTCCAGACCTCCCTCGCGGTCATGCTAGGCACATCCAGGAAAAGGCGGTTCGTGAGGGGCGCGCTGTTTCACGTGTCGCTTGTCTGCACGCTGATCGTCCTCACGTCGGCGGTTATCCTCATCCCGCCCCTGCTGTCGGGGCTTGCCTATTTCACCAAGGGCATCGCCGCGCACTGGGACGCGGCGTTCCAGGCCATGATTTACGGGATCCGCGAGGTCGCGCTGGCGGGCACTATCTTCCTGGCGGGGGTCTTGAGCTACCGGTACCTGTCCTCCCGGCGCGTAGGGCTGGGAAACGCCGTCACCGGAAGCCTGCTGTTCCTTCTGCTCTTCTACGCGATAAACGGGGGATTCAGGTTTTATATCAAGAGATTCAGCAAGTTGAATGTACTTTACGGTTCCTTGTTCAGCATCATATGCTTTATAATCGTTGCATACCTGTTCGCAGCCGCCTATCTCTTCTGCGCCAGCATTATCGGGACACTGGAGAATAATGAAGGGAAGGAAGACCTCCCCGGACGGGAACAAGGTGCAGGTCCAGATGGGACTGATAGCGGCGATTGACATAGGGACCAACACGGTCCGGATGCTCGTCGCCGGGCGGGCCGCAGGTGTGATCCGTCCCGTCGAAAGGATGCGCAGGATAACGGGGCTGGGCAGGGAGCTGCGCTCCACGGGAAGGATCGGGGAAAAGGAATTCCGCGATTCCATCCGGGCCTTGAAGGAGTTCCGCAAGGCGATGGATGCGCTTGGCGTGGATCGCTATCGCGCCTGCGGAACGGCCGGACTGCGGGAGGCCGGAAACAGGGCCGAGTTCCTCGATGCCGCGAGGCGGGCGGGGGTGGCGGTGGAGGTGATCACCGCCGAGGAGGAAGCCGGAAGGACCTGGCAGGGAATCCACGGTGGGCTTCGCGGCGGCGGCAGCGTCGTCATGGATATCGGCGGGGGCAGCACGGAGTTCATCGCCGGGCCGGGCAAGGCGGAGTCGGTGAGCCTTCCGATCGGAGTCGTCGTGGCGAGCAGCCTCATCCCGGTTTCCGACCCTCCGCTGGAGTGGCAGGTCCGGAACATGCGCTGCTACTTCTCCGAGCGGATCTCTTCGGGGACCGCATCATGGAGGAGAAGGTTCAGGCGGATGATCGGGACCGCGGGGACGTTTACGACCCTGGCGGCGCTGGACAGGAAGATGACGGTATACCGGCCGGAGAAGATAGACGGATACGTAATGTCGCTTCAAAGGCTCAAATACTGGGAAGGGCGGCTGAACAGGCTCACCGACGCGCAGCGGCTGCGGCTGCCGGGGATGGAGAAGGGCCGGGAGCGCTATATCGTGCCGGGCGTCTGCCAGGCGGCCGCGGCGATGGAGATTTTCAAGGTGGATGAACTGATCGTAAGCGACGCGGGACTCCTGGAAGGGATCGTTCTGGGAATGCCGTCTTGAAAAAAAGGAGAGCGGGGATGAGCGTTGTGCTGGGGAAAAACGACGGCAGGGGGCTCGAGGAAGGGTTGACGTTCGACGACGTCCTGCTGCTGCCTGGAGAATCGAAGGTAATTCCGAAGGACGTGGACGTTGCCGTCACGCTGACTCCGGAGATAAGGCTTAACATCCCCTTGCTGACCGCGGCGATGGACACGGTCACCGAGGCCGACACGGCCATAGCGATAGCGCGCGAGGGGGGGATAGGGATAGTTCATAGGAACAACACCGCCGACGAGCAGGCCGCTGAGGTCGACCGGGTCAAGAAGTCGGAGAGCGGGATGATCATAGATCCTATAACGGTGGACCCGGACCAGAAGGTGCACGAGGCGCTCGAAGTGATGAAGAAGTACCGGATTTCGGGGCTGCCGGTGACCAGGAGCGGGAAGCTGGTCGGGATCCTGACAAACAGGGATTTAAGATTCGAGACGAACTTCGACCAGCCGATCTCGAACGTGATGACCAAGGACGACCTGGTGACGGTGCCGGTGGGGACCACGCTGGAGCAGGCCAAGGAGATCCTGCACAAGAACCGGATAGAAAAGCTGCTGGTGGTCGACGGGAAGAACAACCTGCGCGGCCTCATCACGATAAAGGACATACTCAAGATCAAGAAGTACCCCTTCGCCTGCAAGGACGGCAAGGGGCGCCTGCGGGTCGGAGCCGCCGTCGGCGTCGGCGCCGGGTGGGAGGAGAGGGTAGAGAAAGTCCTTAAAGCCGGTGCCGACCTGCTCTGCGTCGACACCGCGCACGGGCATTCGAGAGACGTAATCGACACCGTAAAGTCGCTTCGGAAGAACTTCCCCCGCGTGCAGCTCATTGCGGGCAACGTCGCCACAGGCGAAGGAACCGAAGCGATGATCAAGGCCGGGGTGGACTGCGTGAAAGTCGGCGTGGGCCCGGGATCCATCTGCACCACGCGCGTCATCGCGGGGGTCGGCGTCCCCCAGGTGACCGCGATCATGAAGTGCGCGGCTGTTGCCGAGAAGAAGGGGATACCGATCATCGCGGACGGCGGGATCAAGTATTCGGGGGACATCACCAAGGCGATCGCCGCCGGCGCGTCGGCCGTCATGATCGGCGGGCTCTTCGCGGGGACCGACGAAAGCCCGGGAGAGCTCGTGCTCTACCAGGGCCGTTCCTACAAGGTGTACCGCGGAATGGGTTCGCTCGAGGCGATGAAGCGCGGGAGCAAGGACCGGTACTTCCAGGCGCACGTGGAGGCGGAGAGCAAGCTCGTCCCCGAAGGGATAGAGGGGCGGGTCCCCTACCGGGGGCCCATCGCCGGCATGGTGTTCCAGCTCATCGGCGGGCTCAAATCGGGCAGCGGGTACGTGGGGGCGGGCAACATCGCGGAGCTTAAGAAAAGAGCCGTATTCATGAAGATAACCGCCGCAGGCCTGCGGGAGAGCCACGTGCACGACGTGATAATCACCAAGGAAGCCCCCAATTACCGGGTGGAGTAGGGCATTGGAAGGGAAAATCCTCATCCTGGACTTCGGCTCGCAGTACACGATGCTCATAGCGCGTCGTGTCCGCGAGCTCAAGGTCTACAGCGAGATTCACCCGTACAACGTGGGCCTCTCCTTCATCAGGGATTTCCGCCCGTCGGGGATAATACTGTCGGGGGGGCCTGCCAGCGTCTACGACGAGGGCGCCCCGACGGTTTCGGCGGAACTGTTCTCGCTGGGGATCCCGGTGCTGGGGATCTGCTACGGGATGCAGGTGATCGCGAACATGCTCGGCGGGAAGGTCGCCAAATCGACAGACCGGGAGTACGGGATCGCCAACATAAAGGGAGAGTGGGGCGACCCGCTCTTCCTGGGGATCGAGGAGCTTCGGCACAACATGACGATCCAGGTCTGGATGAGCCACGGAGACCGGCTCGAGGCGCTTCCCAAAGGATTCACGTCGATAGCGCGGTCGGCGAATTCCCCGGTCGCCGCCATGAGCAACCACGAAAAGACGATCTACGGCGTCCAGTTCCACCCGGAAGTCGCGCATACGCCCAAGGGGAAGGAGATCCTGTCGAATTTCCTCTTCCGCGTCTGCGGGCTGTCGCCGTCCTGGACGATGCACTCCTTCGTGGAGACGAGCGTCCGGAAGATCCGCGAGACGGTCGGGAATGAAAACGTCGTGCTGGGGCTGTCGGGAGGCGTGGACTCCTCCGTCGCCGCGGTCCTGCTTCACAAGGCGCTCGGGGACAGGCTCACCTGCATCTTCGTCAACAACGGGCTGCTTCGCAAGGGCGAGGCCGAAGAGGTGCTCGAGACGTTCCGCAGCGGCATAGGGCTGCACCTGGAGTACGTCGACGCGTCGGAAAGGTTCCTCGCGGCCCTGGAAGACGTCGAGGACCCGGAGAAAAAGCGCAAGATCATAGGCGAGCTCTTCGTGCGCGTGTTCGAGGAGGCGGCGAAGAAGATCCCCGGCGGAGTCGGGTTCCTCGGTCAGGGGACACTCTACCCGGACGTGATCGAGAGCGTATCGTTCAAGGGGCCGTCGGCCGTGATCAAGTCGCACCACAACGTGGGAGGACTCCCGGAGAAGATGCATCTAAAACTCATGGAGCCGCTGCGGGAGCTGTTCAAGGACGAGGTGAGGGAGCTGGGCAGGGAGCTCGCCGTGCCCGATCATATACTCGAGCGCCAGCCGTTCCCCGGGCCCGGCCTGGCGGTGAGGATCGTGGGGCCGGTCACCGCCGAGAGGCTCGGCATCCTGAGGGAGGCAGACGCCATAGTAGACGGGGAGGTCCGGGACGCGGGGCTTTACGAGTCGATCTGGCAATCGTTCGCGGTCCTTCTCCCCATCAAGACGGTCGGGGTCATGGGCGATTTCCGGACGTACGAGAACGTCGCCGCCATACGGGCGGTCCAGAGCCAGGACGGGATGACCGCGGACTGGGTGCGCCTGCCGTACGACCTCCTCCAGAGGATCTCGACGCGGATAATCAACGAGGTCAAGGGCGTCAACCGGGTCGTTTACGACGTATCGTCGAAGCCGCCGAGCACCATAGAATGGGAATGAAAGAGTTCGTTCACCTCCACCTCCACTCCCAGTACAGCCTGCTGGACGGGACGATCAAGATCGACGACCTGGTGCGCAAGGTCTCCGAGTTCCGGATGCCCGCGGTCGCGGTCACGGACCACGGCGGGATGATGGGGACGATCGACTTCTACGAGAAGGCGACCAGGGCGGGGATCCGCCCGATCCTGGGCTGCGAGATCTACGTCGCGCCAGGGTCGCGCCACGAGCGGAAGCAGAACCACGGCGACGAGAGGTCATACCACCTGATCCTTCTGGCCGAGTCCGCGCAAGGGTACCAGAACCTGATGCAGGTGGTGTCGAAGGCGCACGTCGAGGGGTTCTACTACAAACCCCGCGTGGACAAGGAGCTGCTCCGCGAGCACGCGGACGGGTTGATAGCCACTTCGGCCTGCCTGCAGGGAGAGATCCCGCGGACGCTCGCGCAGGAGGGAGCGGATGCCGCCGCCGAGTGCGTTGAGACCTACAAGGACATCTTCCGCGACGGCCGGTTCTTCATCGAGATCCAGGACAACGGACTCAAGGAACAGAACCAGGCCAACCCGCTTCTTATCGAGCTTGCGAGGCGCACCGGAACTCCGCTGGTCGCCACGAACGACTGCCACTACCTCGAACGCCAGGACGCCCGCGTCCACGACGTCCTGCTCTGCCTTCAGACCGGGAAGACGATCGGGACCGAGGGGAGGATGCGGTTCGAGAGCGACCAGTTCTATCTGAAATCCCCGGCCGAGTTCGACCTGGCGTTCGGGCACGCCGCTCCCGACGCCATCAGGAACACCATGGCCATCGCCGAACGTTGCAAGGTCGCGCTGGACCTTGGGAAGAACAAGATACCGGCGTTCCAGGTCCCGGACGGGATGACTTCGGAAGGATACCTGCGGAACTTGAGCGTGCAGGGTATGGAGCGCAGGTTCCTCGAAAAGCGGAAACGCGGCGAGAACGTCACGAAGGAGACCGAGGCGGCATACCGGAAGCGGCTGGAGTACGAGCTGTCGGTCATCAACCAGAGCGGATATTCCGGGTACTTCCTGATCGTCTGGGACTTCATCAGGCACGCCAAGGAAAAGGGGATACCGGTGGGGCCGGGGCGCGGCAGCGCGGCGGGCAGCCTCGTCGCTTACTCGCTGCGGATAACGGAGATCGACCCCATCCCGCACGGGCTGCTCTTCGAGCGGTTCCTCAACCCGGAGCGGATAAGCCTGCCCGACGTTGACTGCGACTTCTGCAAGGACCGGCGCGACGAGGTGATCCAGTACATCAAGGAGCGGTACGGCGAGGAGAACGTGACGCAGATCATCACGTTCGGGACGATGAAGGCCCGGGCGGCGGTCCGCGACGTGGGAAGGGTGCTCGAGATGCCGTACGCGGAGGTCGACCGCATAGCGAAGCTCATCCCCCCGGACCTCGGCATGACGATCGAGCGGGCGTTCCAGGTCGAGCCGAGGCTCAAGGAAGCCGTGGAGGAGACGCCCAAGGCGGCCGAACTGTTCGAGTACGCGCGGGCGATCGAGGGGCTTTCGCGCCACGCATCGACGCACGCGGCAGGCGTAGTGATCGCGAACAAGCCCATCACCGAATACGTCCCGCTGTACCGGAACTCCAACGGCGACATAACGACCCAGTTTTCGATGAAGGACATAGAGAAGGTCGGACTCGTGAAGTTCGACGTCCTGGGCCTTCGGACGCTGACCGCGATCCACGACGCGCTGAAGCTGCTGCGCGACCGGGGCGAAACGGTCGACCTCGAGACCATACCGCTGGACGACGCGGAGACATACGAGATGCTCTCCCGCGGGGACACGCCGGGGGTGTTCCAGTGCGAGAGCGGCGGTTTCACGGACCTGCTGGTGCGTCTCAAGCCGGATAAATTCGCGCACCTGATCCACGCAGTGGCGCTTTACAGGCCCGGCCCGCTCCAGAGCGGCATGGTGGAGGACTTCATCGCGCGGCGCCACGGGAGGAAGAAGACCGAATACCCGTTCCCGCAGCTCGAGGAGATACTGCGCGACACCTACGGCGTCATGGTCTACCAGGAGCAGGTAATGCAGATAGCCGTTGCGCTGGCCGGCTTCTCCATGGGGGAGGCCGACGTCCTGCGCAAGGCGATGGGCAAGAAGGACACCGTCCTGATGGAGAAGCAGAAGGCGCGGTTCCTGAAAGGCGCGGTAGCGAACGGGATCCCGGAAAACAAGGCGCATGCCATCTTCGAGCAGATAGCGCAGTTCGGGGAGTACGGGTTCAACAAGTCGCACAGCGCTGCCTACGCCATGGTGGCCTACCAGACCGCGTTTCTCAAGGCCCACTATCCGGTAGAGTACTTCTGCGCGCTGATGACCTCCGAGTCGGGCGACACGGCGAAGATCCTGCGGTACATAAGCTACTGCCGGGAAAAGGGGATCCCCATCCTGCCGCCCGACGTGAACGAGTCCCGGTTCGCCTTCTGCCCTTCGG
>JBLNEW010000067.1:0-43869 GCA_050263095.1 Deltaproteobacteria bacterium
CTTCCTGAATTCCCGGATCCCGTCCTCGATCCTGCCGCAGCCGCAAAGGGTGGCGGCGAGGTTTCCCCGGGCCGCCGCCATTCCCGGGTCGACCGTTATGGCGATTCTGTATTGCCCGATCGCCTCTTCGTGCCTGCCGAGTTTCTGCAATGAGACTCCGGCGTTGTAGTAGACGTCGGGCAGGCCGGGGTAGAAGGCGGTCGCCTCGCGGTACAGCCGAAGCGCCTCCTCGTCCCTGCCTTGCCTGGAGTAGGCCGCCCCGACGCTTTTCAGGAATACGCCGATCATCTCTTTCTTTCCCAGCGACCGCAGGTAGGGTCGCCCTTCGCCTATCCGGAACTTCCGAACGTACCAGTCGTCACCGCGCTCGCCGCCGGCGGCACCCGTCTCGATGTTGATGCGGGCCCCGTTCCCTTCGTACCTCGCGAAGCAGTGCGACGGAGCGTATACCCCGAAAACAGGAGCGCCGAGCCTTTCGGCCAGGGACAGGAAAACCACGGTCAGCCCGAGGCAGTTCCCCCGCTTGTTGGCCAGCACACGGTCCAGCAGGTAATTGCCCGGATCGCCCGGGGCGGGATCGTAGGCGAACTTCTCCTCGTCGTAGACGACCCGGTTCATCGCGGCGATCGTACTTCCGGGATCCGCGGACACGGCGTTCCCGATCGACGCGGAAACCCGCTTCGCTATGCGGTCCAGCTCCTTCTCCACCATCGCGCCTTCGGCCTTGCGGCATTCAAGGTCAAGCGCCGCGCGCGCGGATACCAGGAACAGCGCTCCCGAAAGCGAAACCTCCCGGTCGGGAAGGGAAGAAATTCCGCGGATCGTCTCGTCCGCCAGCCGATTGCCCGAAGAAACATCCTCGCGGCAACGGCCGGCGCCCATGACATCCAGGGGCTGCGCAAGGAATATCCCCGAAGCGATAATAACGGCAGCCGCGAGGGCCAGATGTCCGTTCCGAGCCGGCAACCGGGATTTTCCCTCCGTCCCCGGCGTCCGCGCGGGGTGTACTAATCAGGATAAACTACATATTGTGTATCTTCAAGAAAATCATTATCGATAACTAATTTTCGCAGTGTTATCAGCATCATGTCGGTATCCGCACAGTGAAAAGCCGGCCTCGCGGGGCTAAATCCGCCCCGCGAGCCGGCTCTTTTTCGTGGTTATCTTTTTCACGGGTTTGCGTTACGGCCCGGAGTCCAACTCTTCGCGGAACTCGAGACCACCGGATTCCTGCGTGGGAACATCGTCGGATACGCCGCTCTGAGCCTCGGACAGGTCTTCTCCCATCGGAATGGTGCCGGTTTCAACCGGCCCTTCGTACTGCCAGGAGCCGGTGGATACCGAATCGGGCGGACCCTTCCCGATGTCGGAGGAGCTACTCTCCTCTTCGCTCGACATGTCCGACCGGGAAGATTCCCCGTACCACCCGGCCGATGCCGTATCCGTGGAAAAGACGAGGAACAACGCCGCAAACAGCAATGCAAGAACAGACATCTGCTTCATATATCCACCTCCGATTAATCCTGTTGCACTGCCGGCGCACTGCGCCGCTTTCGGATTAGATGAGCCGCATGTCGGAGGGTTCCCGCCGGAGGTAAAAATCCACGGCAAATAAATGGACCTTTCTGAATAATACATTGGCCTGTGCTCAAGCTCCGCCTACTTCACCGCGTATGAAAACGTAGCGGAGCCCTTCTTCCCGGCGGACTCGATCGAGACCTTGAACGTGTATTTTCCCGGCGTGGGCAGATTCACGTCGGCGCCGAAATGCCCTTCCATCGCCATGAAGGACGATTTCTCCTCCTTCTTGTCCGGAGCGACGACCGTTATCGATCCCTTCCCTTCCGTGACCGGCTTCTTCGACTTCGGATCGGTCAAACCGAAGGCCATGTGATGGCTCTTCATCATCCCCTCCATCTTCATCCCCGAAGCCTTGGCCTTATCGATGTGCGCCTTCATGTCCATCAGGCGGGCTTCCCCCTGCCACGGCCCGACCTTGCCGCTGAAGACCTTGTCGCCCATCTTCATCATGCCGCCGTGGCTTTCCTTCGCGCCTTCCGTCTTCATGCCGTGCATCCCCCCGTGCCCCTTCTCGGCCGCCGCCGCAATCCCCGGCAACGCAAGCAGTGCGACCGCCAGCAGGCATACCGCAAGCCTCTCCATCCCCGCATTCGGATTTCTCATATCCTCGTCCCTCCTGTTGTTCGGTTGTTTCGGCGACCGTCCATTCCCGGGTTCCTCACCCCTCCGTCGGCAGGATATTCAGCTTGAGCTCCCGCGCCTTCCAGAGCTTGTAGACCGCCGGGTACACGAGGAGCTCCAGGATGAACGATGTGACCAGGCCTCCGAGCATGGGCGCGGCTATCCGTTTCATGACATCCGCTCCGGCCGAAGTGGACCACATGATGGGCAACAGCCCCATGAATGCCGCTGCGACGACCATGAACTTCGGGCGAACGCGCTTGACGGCCCCATGGACTATGGACTCGTCCAGCTCGGCGACGTTCCGCAGGAGCCCCTTCCTCTTCGCATCGTCATGGGAAAGGTCCAGGAACAGGAGCATGAAGACCCCCGTCTCGGCGTCCAGTCCCAGGAGCGCGATCATCCCCACCCAGGCGGCGATCGACACGTTGTAGTCGAGCACGTAGAAGAGCCAGATGGCGCCGATGGCCGAAAAGGGAACCGCGAGCATGACGACCGAGGCCTTGAAGGCGCTCCGGGTGTTCATGTAGAGGAGCACGAAGATCAGGGCCAGGGTCAGCGGCACTACGAATTTAAGCCGTTCGCGCACCCGCAGCATGTTCTCGTACTGGCCGCTCCACTGGAGCACGTAGCCGGTCTTGAGCGCGACGTTCTTCTCGACGGCCGTCTTGGCCTCCTCCACGTAGCCTCCCACGTCCCGGTCGGCGATATCCACGTACACGTACCCGGCCAGGAACCCGTTCTCGTCCCGGAGCATTGAGGGGCCTTGTACAAGCTTGATGTCCGCCAGCTGGGCAAGCGGAACCTGTGCCCCCATCGGGTTGGGCACGGGAACCAGGACCCGGCCCAGGCGGTCGACGTCCTCCCGGAGCTCCCGCGGGTAGCGCACGTTCACGGGATAGCGCTCCCGGCCCTCGACGGTCGTCGTGATGTTCTCGCCCCCGATGGCGGTCATGATCACGTCCTGGACACGCTCGATCGTCAGCCCGTAACGGGCCATCTGGTCGCGCTTCGGCTCGAAGTCCACGAAGTAGCCGCCCGTGACGCGCTCGGCGAATACGCTGCGCGTCCCCCGGATGGGCCTGATCACCTGTTCCAGGCGCTCCCCGATCCGCTGGATCTCCCCGAGGTCGCTCCCGTAGATCTTTATACCGACTGGCGTGCGCACGCCGGTCGTCAGCATGTCGATCCTTGCCTTGATGGGCATGGTCCACGCGTTGGTGACCCCGGGGAACCGCACGGCGTCGTCCATCCTGGCAACCAGCTCGTCCCAGGAGATGCGGTCGGGCCAGATGGGCCGGAATAGCGGCTTGAGGAAATCGGGAGCCCAGGAGGAGTACCAGCGCTTCTTCCCGCTCCATCGGCTCTCGGGCTTCAAGACCACCGTGGTCTCCATCATCGAGAATGGCGCGGGGTCGGTGGAGGTGTCGGCGCGCCCCGCCTTGCCGAAGACCCGCTCCACTTCGGGAAAGCTCTTCAAGGCCCTGTCCTGCCGCTCCATCAGGTCCTGGGCCTGGGCCACCGAGAGCCCCGGGAGGGTCGTCGGCATATAGAGAATGGTTCCCTCGTTCAAGGGCGGCATGAACTCGCTTCCGAGCCTCATGTAGATGGGGATGCTTAAGGCGAACAGGCCGACGGCAACCGCGATAACGGCCTTCGGGCGGCGCAGCACGAACCGGCAGGCCGGTTCGTATACCTTGAGGATCGCAAGCGATATCGGGTGCTTCTCCTCGGCATGGTACGTGCCCACGAATGCGCGAGTGGCAAGCCTTGCCAGGAATTTCGGCCGGAAGGTGAACGGGTCGATCCGCGCGAACATCATGCGGGTGGCCGGATTCAGGGTGACCGCCAGGATCGCCGCCAGCGCCATGGCCAGGTTCTTGGAGTAGGCAAGGGGCTTGAACAGCCTCCCTTCCTGGTCAACAAGCGCGAAGACCGGCAGGAACGCAACTGCGATGACAAGGAGCGAGAAGAAGACGGATGGGCCCACCTCTTTCAGCGCCGCCAGCCGCACCTGGTGGAAGTCCCCTTGCCGGCCTTCGGCCTGCCATTGGTGGATCTTGTTGTAGGCGTTCTCAACCTCGATGATCGCCCCGTCCACCAGCACGCCGATCGAGATCGCGATGCCGGCCAGGCTCATGATGTTGACCGTTACACCCATGTAGTAAAGGGGGATGAAAGAGAGGAGCACGGACACCGGGATCGTGATTATCGCCACGAGCGCCGACGGCACGTGCCAAAGGAAAATCAGTATCACGAGGGACACGATGAGCATTTCCAATACAAGCTCGTGCTTGAGGGTGCCGATCGCCCGGTGGATGAGGTCCGAGCGGTCGTAAGTGGTGACGAATTCCACGCCCTTGGGGAGTGAAGGGGCAAGCTCCTTCATCTTCCCCTTCACCCGCTCGATCACGTTCAGGGCGTTCTCCCCGTGGCGCATGACCACGATCCCGCCCACGTGATCACCGATTCCGTCCAGGTCCGAGATGCCGCGGCGGATCTCCGGGCCCAGGGACACCCGGGCGACGTCCCTGAGGAGAACGGGAACGCCCCCGGGACCGGTTTTCACCACGACCTTTTCGATGTCTTCCGGTTTTTTCGCGTAGCCCCGGCCCCGGACCATGAACTCCGCGCCGGCGAACTCGATCAACCGGCCGCCGACCTCGTTGTTGGACATGCGGATTGCTTCGGTCACCATGTCGAGCGGAATTCCGTAGGCCGCGAGCCGGTTCGGGTCGACCGTCACCTGGTACTGTTTCTGGAACCCTCCGATGGAGGCCACCTCGGCGACGCCGGGGACGGACTGGATGGCGTAGCGCAGCGTCCAGTCCTGGTACGACCGGAGCTGATCCAGGGAATGGGTTCCCGACCTGTCCACCAGGGCGTACTGGAAGACCCACCCGACGCCCGTGGCATCGGGACCTAGCTCGGTCTGAACCCCCTTCGGAAGGCGTGCCTGGATCTTGGACAGGTACTCGAGCACCCGGGAGCGCGCCCAGTAGATATCCGTGCCGTCCTGGAAGATCACGTAGACGTAGGAGAAGCCGAAGTCCGAGAATCCCCGGATCGCCTTGACTTTCGGAGCTCCCAGCAGCGCCGTCACGATCGGGTAGGTGACCTGGTCCTCGATGATGTCGGGGGACCGGTCCCACTTCGAGTACACGATCACCTGGGTGTCCGAAAGATCGGGGAGCGCGTCGAGCCGGATCTCCTTGAGCGTGTACACGGCGAGCACGCAGGCCGCCACCACGGCCAGCAGCGTCAGGTAGCGGTTTACCGCGCAAAACCCGATGACCCGCTGGATGAATGTTTCTTTCCCATGGTCGCCGGATGCTCCGGCGCCGTGAAGGTTCATCGCCCGTCCCCGTGGCCGGCATGGTCCTGGGACGGCGGCTTGCCCTGCGTGGCCGGCGGAGACGATCCGCCTCGTGTCATTCCGGCGAGGGCGGCCTTAAGCCTCGATTCGGAGTCCAGGAGGAAGTTCGCCCGAACGGCGACCCGCTCGCCCTCCTTGATGCCGGACAGGACCTGCGCCTTCCCATCGCCTCGTACGCCCACCTGAACCTCCCGGGGCTCGAGACTGCCTCCTCCCAGGTCCACGAAGACGATCTGCCGCAGACCAGTCTCCATGATGGCCGAATCGGGTATCACCACGCCGGTCGCGGAGCCCAGCTCCAGGAAAACGTCGGCGTACATCTGGGGCTTCAGGCGGAGCCCCGGATTCGGAAACTCGAAGCGCACCTTGAGCGTGCGGCTTTCGAGCGAGAGCGTGGGATAGACGTAGGCGACCCTTCCCTTCAACAGGGGGCCGGATTCGTATGCGGGGGCGAGGGACGCCTGCTGCCCCGGGCGCACTGCCCGCGCCTCGTACTCGTAGAGGTCCGCATCGATCCAGACCCGGGAAAGGTCGGTGACGGTGAAAAGTTCCATGCCGGGCATGACCCTCGTCCCCTCGAAGACCTCCTTGACCGTAACGTAGCCCGATGCCGGAGAGTTGAGCGTCACCGTGCGCCGGGGCTCCCTGGTCCTCTCCAGCTCGGCGAGGAACCCTTGCGGCACGTCGAAGAGCTCGAGCCGCCGCCTGGACGACTGGACGAGTTCCGCCGCCATCATCCGCTCCTCGCGGTATGGGTTCTCCTTCATCCGGTTCTGCATCTCGAGAGCGAGCAGGTACTCCCGCTGGCCGGCCACCAGGTCGGGAGAATATATCTCAAGGAGCGGCTGGCCCTTCGCCACCGCCTGCCCGGTGAAATTGACGTGAAGCTTTTCGATCCACCCCTCGATCTTGGTCTGCACGCGCCGCACGCGCGTCTCGTCGGGTACGACGATCCCCACAGCCCTCACCGAGCGGCTGATCTTTTCGCGCACCGCGGGGGACGTTTGGACTCCGGACAGGCGCAGGCTCTCGGCGCCCACCTTGATCGTCGAATACCCCGGGACTGCGCCGCCTCCGTTCCCCGCCTCATCCTCGTATACCGGAACGTAGTCCATGCCCATCTCGTCCTTGGCCGGGACGGGCGAAGTGACCCCCGGATTCATGGGGTTCCGATAGAAAAGGACCTTCCGCTCGCCCTTCCCGGCGGGCACCTTGTCGGCGGCGCTCCCGGCCGTCGCCGCCGGGCCTGCATCCTCGATCCTGGTGAGAGTCATGCCGCATATGGGGCAATTCCCGGGCTTGTCGGAGATTATGAAGGGGTGCATTCCGCAGGTGTATTTAGCCTGCCCTTGCGCGGCCTTCGGGGCGTCGTCCGCCGGGTGGGGGTGGAGCAGGTTATGGAAGGCGGGCACCTTGAAATAGGCCAGGACCCCGGCTCCGATCACGGCAAACGCTGCGACGGCGGCGACCGCAACCAGCCGCTTCTTTTTCGACGTCCCGTCCTGCCTCTTCTCGTCGGTCATCGGTCGCCTCCAGGCAGCTCTCTTCCGACCGCTGCTTCAAGCTTTGCCTTCTCCATATGCAGCTCTCCCACCATTGCCGGATACTCCTTGCGGAAAGTGAGGACGGCCATGACCGCGTCCATCAGCATCGGAAAATCGATCTTCCCTACCCGGTAGGCCTCCATGTTCGCTTCAAGCGCCTGTTCGGCCTGGGGAACGAGGGTCGTTCGGTACAATGCGGCCACCGATGCGCGGTTTTCCATGGATGACAGCGTGGCCCCGATGATGTTTGAAGTCTCCAGGTCCAGGTTTTCCAGCTCGCGCGCGGCCATGTCCCTTTCCGCCTTCATCTCCCGGATGCCGGGCTCTATCTTCTCGTTTTTCCAGATGGGTAATGTCATGGACAGCATCCCCGTGAACATATCGGGGCGCCTCGTGCCGTCTTGCATGGAATCCCGCTGCATGTAGGAAAAGGAGAGCTCGAAATCAGGCCGATACTCGTGCTCGGCGTGCAGCACGCCCACCTCCCCCTTCCTTACCTTCGCCTGGAGGGACTTGCGGGCGGACCTGCTCTCTTCGTACATCGCCATCAGCTTCCCCTCGGTGTAGGGGATCGCGAACTCCTTGAGCTCTTCGAGGGGCGGAACGGCTTCCACGGGGGGGAGGGCGGCCAATGTGTTCAGCCGGACAGAGAGGACCCGCTCCCGGTTCTCCAGCATCAGCAGCATCTCCCGCATCTTCCCGAACTCCAGCTGGCCGCGGAGAACGTCGGCCTGGCCTGCCTTGCCGACCGCATACATTTCACGAGTTACTTCGACGATGTCGCGCAGGACATCCCGCGTGCGGCGCACCGTTTCGACCTGTTTCCGGACGGAAAAGAGCTCCGCATAAGCCATCTTGATCTCGGCCCTGAGCATGTTCCGCATCTCCTCGAGGTCGTGCCCGGTCTGCTCCTTCTCGAGCATCCCTATTCGGGTCAGGTGCCCTCGCTTCCCCGGGTAGGGAAACATCTGCGAGATGCCGATCTCCTTGCCGGTCATGTCCTCCTCGCGGAAGGACCACGTGCGAACCGGCACGTTGGTGACCGCGACCCACCCCTTCGGGTTGTCGAGGGCGCCGGCGCGGATGGCGGCGTTTTCCCTCATCCTGATCCGCTCCTGCATGGCGGAAAGAGATGGATTTTTCGATAAGGCCGAGTCGACGTAATACGATACGGGGCGAGGCGCCTCCTGCGCCGCGGCGGGACCCGCGGGGAGCAGGAAAACCAGGAACAGCAGGAAGATCCCATCCCGAAGCACGGAAGCGCCGTTTCTTTCGCCTGTCATTTTATCGGTTCCATTCCTCAAGTATTGCCGTGCCTCGTGCCGGGTTCATGCCCTATTCTGAAATAATCGTAACGACTCGGAAATCTTTATTTTTTTCCGTATCATGTTGCCCTGCCGCCCTTCCGCGCTCTTCAGGCCGTGATGTTGCGTGCCCCGCATGCGCATCATGAGGGCCGGACGAAACGGTTTCTTTTTTCATGTGCTTCTCCTCCGTGTGCTTCTCCCCATGCATCGGCATCATGTGAAAATGTCCCGTCGCGAGCCATACGACGATCCCTCCCACGACCATCGCCCCCATTATAGCGAGCATGACCGCCTCGCCGATGTTCCCGCGCGATCGTTTCGTCATTTTCCCACCTCCGGAGGGGGACAGCAGTCGCTCCCCTGCCCGCACCCGCCTGAAGATGCGCCGCCCGTGAATCGGAAGGATCCGCCCAGCAACAGCGTCGCCGTCACGGAAAGGACGATCGCAGCGATGATGGAGATAACCCAGGCTCTCCAAGTGGGGCCCGTCCGCCCTGGTATGTCATTCGCCTCTTCTACCGCCCGTGGGACGCTTTCGTCGAAGTGTCCCTCCGTTGTCCCTTGGAACCGTTCCTCTCTCTCCATCGTTTCCTTACCCTCCCGTCTGCGCGATTCCTTCGGTCCCTGCCTTTACAGCGCCTGGTGCGGTGCCATGAAGGGATCGTCTTCCGCGACCAGGCCGTCCCGGAGGCGGATCGCCCTCGTCGCCCGTATAAGGTTCGCGCGGTTGTGCGTGACCATGAGCACAGTCTTTCCGTGTTTGTGCAGACCGGAAAACAGGTCCAGGATCTGCTCCCCGGTGGACGAGTCGAGGTTCCCGGTAGGCTCGTCGGCGAGCAGGACCTGGGGATCGTGCGCCAGTGCGCGGGCGATTGCGACCCGCTGGCATTCGCCGCCGGAGAGTTCCGAAGGAAGCCTCTCCTCCTTCCCCGAAAGTCCCACCGATGCGAGCAGCGCATCCGCGCGCCCCGCCTTCTCCCGGGCGCTCGTCCGCAAGGGAGACATGGGGACCATGACGTTCTCCCGGGCGGTCAGGTACGGGAGGAGATGGTACGCCTGGAAGACGAACCCGATCGTCTCCCTACGGAAGTCGGCCAGTCCATCCGCCGGAAGCGAGGACAGGTCCACGCCCTTCATGAGGACGGCGCCGGATGACGGCACCTGGAGCCCTCCCAGGATCGTGAGCAGGGTGCTCTTGCCGGCCCCCGACTCTCCCGTGATCACTACGTACTCGCCCGCCGCTATGGAGAGGGAGATATCGCGAAGGGCGACCGTGCTCGTGCCGTTGTTGCCGTAGAGCATCGAAACGTTTTCCAGCCGGATGAATGCGTCCATGGATTCCCCCTCGTGATTACAAACTGCGCATGGCTTCCGTCGGCGAGAGGGCCGCGGCCCGCCGCGCAGGCGGAATCGTTCCGAGAAGCCCCAAACCCATTCCCAGGGCCATCCCCAGGATCGCCGGCGACGGAGCGACCCCCGCATGATCGACGCCGAAATGGGGCGCGGCGAGCAGGGCGGCGGCAATACCGGCAAGGGATCCGGAGGCCGAGGACAGGAGGGAAATCCAACCCGTCTCCCAGAACAGGAGGGTAAGGATCGCCCTTCTGCGGAATCCCACAGCCCGAAGAACCCCGATCTCCTTCGTGCGCTCCTGAACGCTGCCCATCACGGTCACGAACACCATCAATCCACCGATAGCCAGGACGATGGCGGAAACGCCGATTCCGAGACGGCGGAACTGGTCCACCGCGGCCTTGCGGCTCTCAACCACTTGCCGGATCGCCGAGACCCTTGCGCCGGGAAGCGCGCTCCCGATCTGGTCCACGATGTCCTCCACCGGACAGTCCTTGCAAAGGGCCGCCACCTCGAAGAAGGTGACTCCCCCTGGATTCCGTGCCAGGGACTGGGTGTCGCCGATGGAAGCGATGATCATCCCGTCCTCTTTCTCCCCGGTCGGTTGCAGGACGCCGGTGACGCGGAATGTCCTGCCGCCGGAGACGACGGTTCCGCCGGGTCCTTTGTCCAGGACAGCCGCGGTCTCGGAGCCAAGCAGGATCTCTCCCTTTTCACGTATCGGGCTCCCGGATATCCTCCACCACGGCCGCGCCGCCTCGATCTCCGTCGCCGGAATGCCCATCCAAACGAGGTTCTTCCCCGACGCGTCCGCCGCCGTGAAGAAGAACGGGACGACCGAGCGGAGGCGTTCTTTCATTTCGATCCCGCGGATCGCCTTCCCGTCAGCCGCCGTCAGCCTGGAATGCGCGACCTGCGTGCCGCCGAGGGAAATGTCCCCGAAGCCGAGCGAGAGTTGTTCAGTGCGGGGGGTGATCAGGATGTTCGCGCCGAACCTGTCCAGCTTGTCCCGAACCGACTCCTCCATCTGCGTGGTAAGCGACGCAAGGGCGACGAAAGTGGCGATGCCGAGGAAGATCCCGAGCCCGGTGAACACCGCCCGCGACTTGCGGCGGAAGAGGTTTTTCCATGCCAGTTTGCGGATGTTCATGCCGCCGCCTCCCCTTCCCTACGCGCGCTTCCGGAGGAAATAATCTTTCCCGGCGGCAATATCGGTTTTCTTGATCACCAGGTACCGGCCTTCCACCTTCCGTGTCAGCGGATGCGGATTGCACCCCCCCTTGACCTCGCCGATCTTTGCGGACGGAAAGGTCTGCCCGCAGTTGCTGCACACCATCAGGTCGCCGTCCTGGCGGTAGCCCCGGTTCGCGCGGAAGCAGACGTCGCACGCGTCGAACGCGGCGCGATAAGCGCCGTCGGAGCTTTTCAGCGCGAAATAATGGATCTGACGTCCCGCAAGCACCTGCTGCAGAAAGAGCGCCTTACCCGAATCGAGCGCCCCAAGGGGGATCTTCACTGCGTCCGCAGTCTCGACAACTCCGGCCGACTTCGCCGCCTCCGCGGGAGATTTCTTGAAGATGCCGTCGAAAAATCCCGCATGCGCGATGGCGGCAAATCCGGCAAGGAGAAGAATCGCTGCGGCGATCACTACCCGGATCCTCCTCTCCTGTTTCTCGGCTCCTTTCATTTCCATGTGCCCTCCCGGATCATGATGTCGGAAGGCATGCAGCACCTTCCGTGCCAACCGTGAGATAAAAACAAAATGCTTTTACAAATCGAGGACATATCGATACCAGCCGGTTCCCGATCGGGTTCCGCGATGATCCAATGGAGGAATATTCTTCATTCGGCTGAAGATTATTCTCGGTTCCCGACGGCGTGCCCGCGGCCCGAATGGATACTTTGTTGAAAAAAATTGAAAAAATATTTTCCGGCACGACCCATGCACCGGTAATTTCCAGCCGGCGAAGAAACCAATAAAACCAAATCATGGGAAAGCGGAGGAAAAAGCGATGAAGAAATTTGCGGGAATGGCGGCGGTTGCGGTGGTGTCGGCAATCATGGCATGGAGCGGCACATCTCTGGCCGCGGACAGGCAGGAGGCAAAAGCGCCGGAGCACGGAACCTGGGAGTATCAGGAGGCTCTGGAAACGGGGCGGCTCCCATCGGAGAGCGTTACATTTTCGGTCCAATCGGCTTCCGACGAGAAGCTTCCCACGGTCGATGCCGGAGGGGTCACCTACAGGATCGGCGTAGATACTCGTTGATGGCCCAACAAGGTTTAATTACCGGAATGAGGAGCCGCCCGAGGGCGGCTCCTCATGCGTTTGTCGGATCATTTTCGCGCAGAATTATACGAGTCAGGCGCTTCAATCCCGGAATTTATTGTGGCAGGAGACGCACACGGAAAGGACCTGGCCGTAGGAAACTGCCGCTTCGGAAAGATCGTTCGCAAGGATGGACGCCTTCATCTTTTCCGTTCGCTTTCCCAACTCGACGTAAAGTGCGTGAAACTCCTTCGTGAGTTTCCTGTTTTTATGGGGGATATCCTTTTCATGCCCCGCGAGGGACTTCTGTAACTTATCTGCCCCTGCCGCGGCCATCCGGCTGTCGCTGCGGATGATGGCGTCGCTGAGGGTCTGCGCCGCGCTCCTGAAATTTATCATCCTCTCGTGTTGCGCCTTCATCGCCGCTCCGTTATCCGTAGCGACGTGCTCATCGTGACCCGAGGGACCGTGGGCGGTCGCCGGCTGCCCGAGGCAGACCAATATCATGGAGATGACGGGCAGGAAGGAGTTTTTTCCTGTCCGCATTGGCTTCAATCCTCTGATAACATTTCCCATGATTACAGCCCCCCCATGGTACAGGATTTGCGCCGCATCCTATCACCCGCCGGAGGTCTTCGGCCCCTCCCTGCCCACTACGAGGACCGATATGTTCAGGCGATGCCGCAGTTCGTCGATGGTCGATCCGTAGAACCAATCGGAAAAGCCCTTGTGCCCGTGGGCGCCGACGACGAGCAGCTCCACCCCGTGCCTGCCTATGATCTCCGGGATGATCCTGACCGGGTGCCCGAAGCCAAGCTCCGTGTCGACCTCGACGTCGTACTTGCCCAGGGCGACGGCGTACCGTTTCAGCCGCTTCAGGTCCTCCTCGCTTTCCATGTCGCCGGCCTCGCCGCCAAGCGCCTTGGCGCTTGCGCTCTCGACGCAGTGCAGCAGCAGCAGGGGACACCGGGCTGAAGACGCCAGCGCGGCGGCTCGTGTAAGCACCTCCGCATCCGTGGGACCGAAGTCCAGCGCGGCGGCTATTTTCCGGAACGGCCGCGATGGCTCTCCGACCTCCGGCTCGGGTCCCCCGTGGACGTCCACCGGCCTGCGCTTCCAACCCCGTCGGAACAGGAAGGGCTCGGCGAGAATGTACAGGAGGAGCATCCCGACCGCGACGGCGAACGGAAGCGCCACGGCCCGGGCCGCAAGGCCGGCAGTGCCGCCGCGGCCCAGCCAGCCGCCCACCTCCGACACGACGAGCTTCACGTTCAGCGCGGCGATGATGCCGGCCGTCGCCCATGCGAGCCACTTGACCCACGAACGGATGGCGAAAGCACCCATAAGCCCCCGGTCGCTCACCATATGTATGAGGGGGATGACGGCGAACGACAGTTGCAGGCTCAATGCGACCTGGCTCAGTATCAGCAGCTTTCCCGTGGCCCCCTCCCCCGCCAACAAGATCGTGGCGATGGCGGGCGTTATGGCCACCGCCCTTGTGACAAGGCGCCGCAGCCACGGGCGGAGGCGGATGTTGACGAAGCCCTCCATCACGATCTGCCCTGCCAGCGTCCCGGTTATGGTGGAGCTTTGACCCGAACAGATAAGGGCCAGTGCGAACAGGAACGGGGCGACCGTCGTCCCCACCAGGGGGGCGAGCAGGCGGTGGGCGTCCTGGATCTCCGCCACTTCGAAATACCCGGCGCGGTGGAAGACCGCGGCGGCCATGATGAGAATGGCCGCATTGATGAAGAAGGCCATGTTCAGCGCGAAGACCGAGTCTATCAGGTTGAATTTGAGGGACTGGTGGATGCCCCTGGCCGTCTTGGTCACCTTGCGCGACTGGACCAGGGCCGAGTGAAGATACAGGTTGTGCGGCATCACGGTCGCTCCCAGGATGCCGATGGCGAAGTAGAGGGCATCGGCGTCCGGCAGGCCCGGGATGAAACCGCGCGCAATCCCGGGCAGGTTGGGCTCGGAGATCACGATCTCCACGAGGAAGCACCCGCCGATCGTAGCCACCAGGACGAGGATGAACGCCTCCATCTTCCTGATGCCGGCCTGGTGCAGCAGCAGAATCAGGAAGGTGTCCAGCGCCGTTATGAGGACCCCGTAGATCAGCGGGATGCCGAACAGGAGCTGGAGCCCGATCGCGGAACCGATTACCTCGGCGAGATCGGTCGCGGCGATCGCCGCCTCGCACAGGATCCACAGGGCGAAGTTGACGGGCGCCGCGTACCTGTCCCTGCATGCCTGCGCCAGGTCCCGGCCGGAGACGAGCCCCAGCCTGGCGGACAGGCTCTGAAGGAGCACGGCCATCGCGTTGGACATGAGAAGGACCCAGACCAGCGCGTACCCGTACCGGGAACCGGCCGCGATGTCGGTCGCCCAGTTCCCGGGGTCCATGTACCCGACCGAGACCAGGTAGGCGGGGCCGGCGAAGGCGAAGAGACGGCGGAGGAACCCCCGTTTCTCGGGGATCTCCACCGTGGAGTGGACTTCGGACAGCGACCTTTCGTCCGCCATCGGCTTACCCTTCCGCGGGAAGGGCGAGCGAAAACTCGACCCCCTTCCCGTCCGGGAGATTGCGCACGTTGAGAACGCCGTCGTGCTGGTCCGCGATGCGGGAGCCGATGGAAAGGCCAAGGCCCGTCCCGCCGTCCTTGGTGGTAAAGAACGGATCGAAAATGCGCTCGAGCTGGTCCGAAGGGACAGGGGGTCCGGTGTTGGCCACGCGCGCCACGTAAAACCGTTTCTCCCCCCGCCTGTCCACGTCGATCGAGAACGTGAGCGTACCTCCTCCCTGCGGGGCCATAGCCTGCACGCCGTTGATCGCGATATTCAACAGGAGCTGGGTGAGCTGGTCGGCGTCTCCCAGGACCACCCCGGCATCCCCTCCCGCCGCGGGCAGCATCACCGTCACGACGCCTTCCTTGCGGGCCTGGGTTTCGACCAGGGAAACGACCCGCCGAACGACTTCCCGCAGTTCCAGCGGTCGGCGGTCGGTCGGCGCCGGACGCGCGAAAGTAAGGAACCTCTCGGCGGTCTGCGCCAGCCGGTCGATCTCGCCCAGGTGGAGGTCGAGCATCCTGCGTTCCGGCGCATCGGGCGGCACCACGTCCCGCAGGATTTCGGCCGTGCCTTTCATCGCGTGCAGCGGATTCTTGATCTCGTGCGCGATCCCCGCTGTCATCTCGCCGAGCGCCCCCAGGCGCCCCGCCCTTATCAGCTGCAGCTCGATCCGCCGCTGTTCCTCCAGCGCGTCGGAGAGCTTCATCGCGAGCCGCTCCTGCTTCTCCCGTTCGCGGCGCTCCCTGTCGACGAGAAGCCCCGCGACCACCGCCACCAGGTTGTAGAGGAGTATCTCCAGCCCCTTCTCCAGCGCGTCGCCCGGGTCCCGGGAAACCAGGCTGGTGAACGCATGGGGGAAGTAGACCAGGGAGGCGAACACCGACAGCGAAATCCCGCCGCGCACCCCTTCCGAGAAGGCGGCGAACAGAATCGGCATGTAGTATAGCCGCCTGAGTACGTCGTGGACCCATCCATGATGCGAAGGGGTCCGGTAATGGAGGGCGGTTATGAGGAGGCAGGGAATCCACGCGGTGAGGATCATCCGGGCCGAAAAGATCGGCCGGAGGTCGGAGATGATTCCATTCCGGAATGCGCCGGCGGGATTTTCAGGCATCGCGTCGGATCCCGTGCTTCTCGATCCGGTAGACCAGGATATGGCGGGGCACGCGCAGGTAGGTGGCGGCATGCGTTATGTTACCGCCCTTGAGGCGCAACGCCCGCTCTATCACCTTCTTCTCGAGGTCCACGAGCGACAGCCCATCCGTAGGGAGCGGGGGCCACTCATCTCCCGCCCTGGGCGCCGCCGGCGGCAGATCTTCGATCGAGACCTCGGTCCCGCCGCACAATATCGCCATCCGTTCGCACGCGTTCTTCAGCTCCCGAACGTTTCCCGGCCAGGAGCGTGATTTCAATTCCTCCATCACGGCCGGCGGGATCACGACATCGCGTCCCGCGCTCGCTTCCGCCATGAAATATTCCACCAGCGGCGGGATGTCCTCCGGACGCTCCCGGAGGGGGGGAACCCGGATCTCGACGACGTTCAGCCTGTAGTACAGGTCCTCGCGGAATGTCCCCTCGCGGACCTTCTCCGGCAGGTCCCGGTTCGTCGCGGCGGCGATGCGGACGTCGACGGGTACCGGGTGGTCCCCCCCGACTACGTCCACCGACCGTTCCTGGAGGACCCGCAGCAGCTTGGCCTGGAGCTGGAGCGGGATTTCCCCCACCTCGTCGAGGAAGATCGTCCCGCCGGCCGCCTGGCGGAACCGACCCGCCCGATCGCGGACCGCCCCCGTGAACGCGCCGCGGGCGTGGCCGAAAAGCTCCGATTCCATCAGCTCTCCGGGAATCGCCGCGCAGTTGACCGCCACGAAAGGCCCCTCGGCGCGCCGCGACCGAACGTGTATGCGCCGGGCGACGACCTCCTTGCCCGTCCCGCTCTCCCCGGTGATGAGGATCGTGGCGTCCGACCCGGCCACCCGGTCCGCGATCGAGAGCACCTGCTTCATCGCGGCAGAGGCGCCGACGATTTCCCGCTCCACCCCGCTGGCGCGGATCCGCAGGTCGTGCACCTCTGCGGCAAGCCGCCGGCGCTCGAGCGCCTTGCCCACGGACAGGAGGAGCTGGTCGCGGTGGAAAGGCTTCCCGATGAAGTCGTATGCCCCCTCCTTCATCGCTTCCACCGCGGTCTCGACGTTCCCGAATGCCGTGATGACAAGCACCGGGACGTCGGGCGCATGCGAACGGACCCGGCGCAGCACGTCGATCCCGGAAATGCCCGGCATCTTGACGTCCGTTACTACCAGGTCGAACTTCTCGGGGGAGAATGCTGCGATCCCCTCCTGCCCGTCGGAGGCGGCGACCACCTCGTAGCCCGCCTTGCGAAGGTTGAAGAGGGCCACTTCGCGGCCCGCACGATCGTCGTCTATGAAGAGTATGCGTCCCGCCATCGAGTTACCGCCGCGTTGTCGATGCATAACCAGTTTGCCCGTTTGAAGCCGATTTGTCTTTACGGATTATACCCTTGATGGCGCTACCGAGTCATTTGCCGGGCCCGGCGCGAAGCCTTTCCGCCATTTACTCGGGGCATCTGTAATGAATCTGTAATCCCTTTCGTGGGAGAGTTGCCCTAGCGCGGGGCGATCGCTCCCCGGAGGATGACCATGAGCGAAGGAAAGAACGGAAAGACCGTGAACGATTTCAGGATGAGCGGTCCCGGAACGGAAGAAGGCGGGCATTCGCTGTTGACCGCGTTGAGCTACGCCGCATCCAAGGGGTACGTGGCCATCGTCGACATGCTGCTGCGGCAGGGCTTCCCCGTGGACGCAAGGGCGGAGGACGGCAGCACGGCCCTGATGTGGGCGGCGAGGCAGGGACACTTGGGCACGGTGGCCGTGCTGATGAGGTGGGGCGCGGACCCGGCCGCAACGGACGGCAAGGGGAAGAGCGCGGCCGACTACGCCCTGGAGAAAGGGCACAAGAATATCGTCGATTTCCTTGCCGGGACCAAATCCGCCGAATAGCCGGATCAGCTCCCGGACCCTCCCGGCATATCGTTGCGCAACCGAAAGCGCAGCCCGCAACTTCGACATCTAATCATGGAAACGACCGCGGAGGATCGAGGCGATGGACGGGACCGTCCGGCGCGTGCGCAAAGCGCGCGTGATCGCGCTTGCGTTTTCATGCCTTCTCGCCGCCGCCGATGCGCAGGCTGCCGTCGCCTGGCCGCGGATTTCCCTTGTAACGAAATATGCGGGGTTGTCGCTTCCCGTAGGAGTCACGAATGCGCGCGACGGGAGCGGAAACCTTTATGTTGTGGAACAGGGGGGGCGCATCCTGCTCGTAAAAAACGGCGCCTTGCAGGCCACGCCATTTCTCGACATATCGGACCGCGTGCTCTCCATCGGGGAGCAGGGGCTCCTGGGTCTCGCCTTCCCGCCGGGGTATGCGACGAAAAGATACTTCTACGTGTACTACACGAGGCCTGTCGACAACAACGTGGTATCGAGATTCCGGTTGACCGTAAATCCCGACGCAGCGGATCCGGACTCCGAGGAAATGCTGATCGCAACACCGCAGCCGTTTTCCAACCACAACGGCGGCCAGATAGCCTTCGGTCCGGACGGTTTCCTATACATAAGCAAGGGGGACGGCGGCTCCGGGGGAGATCCGTTCAACAACGCACAGAACCCGGCCTCGCTGCTGGGCAAGCTCCTGCGGATCGACGTCGAATCCGCAGCGGATCCCGGCCTACTATACGCTGTCCCGCCGACCAACCCGTTCGCACAGACAGCGGGCTTTCGGGGCGAAATCTGGGCACTGGGTCTTCGCAACCCGTGGAGATTTTCCTTCGACAGGCAGACGGGCGACCTTTACATCGGAGACGTAGGGCAGGGTTCCTTCGAGGAGGTCGATTTCCAGCCGGCGGAGAGTCCGGGCGGCGAAAACTACGGATGGAGGATCATGGAGGGCGCCCACTGTTTCGGCGACCCGGCATGCAGCCAGGCTGGGCTTGTCCTTCCGGTGGCCGAATACGACCATGGCCAGGGCTGCTCGATCACCGGGGGATTCGTCTATCGTGGGACCGCCTATCCGCGGATGCAGGGGATTTACCTCTACGCGGATTTCTGCACCGGAAATTTCTGGGGCCTTAAACGCGACGGCGCGGCATGGCAGAATGCGCTGCTGCTCTCCGAATCCCGCAACGTTTCCAGCTTCGGAGAGGACGAGGAGGGAAACCTTTTCGTCGCGGATCGATCAAACGGCTTAGTCCTTGAAATAGTCGCGCCGAACAATCCTCCTGCGGCGCCCGCCCTTGTATCGCCGGCCGACGGGACGACAGGGACGCCGACTACCGTTCCCTTCGAATGGAATCCTTCCGCGGATCCCGACGGAGACCAGGTAGATTACCTTTTCTTCCTGGGGACCGATCCCTCCTTCACGGGAGTCGTCCCCGTTCCGGTGGCGCGGACAAAGGATGGAAAATCCGCGAAACACCTCGAAATCCACGGGTTGCCTGCCTGGTTGCCCATTGTACTGTTCCTGTCGGTGATCCTGCTCGCGATGAAATCCGCAAGGCTTGCAGGAATCCTGTTTCTTGCGGGGATTCTGGGAACTTTAGTAATCGCCGGCTGCGGCGGCGGGTCTTCCGCCCCCCCCGCAGCGGCTTCGGGCAACATCACCCACATTGCTTCGGGACTCGCTACCGGCACAACCTATTATTGGAAGGTGGAGGCCGACGACGGCCTGGGCACCGCCGCGAGCCCGACAAGAAGCTTCACGACGGGGAATTGACATGGGGACCCGCGGATGGCGCTCTTCCGCGGGCCCGCAATCTCCCTCATGACCTCTAAAGCTCGCTGAACCCGATCGCGTAGCCGATATTGAAGCCGTACAGGTCCTCGTTCAGGGGCCTTCCGTCCGCCTCCGCGTAAGGGTACATGAAATAGTTCAGCGGCTCTCCCTGCTGCGGCGGATTGAGCTTCAGGTCCCTTCCGGTGCCGAAAGCGATGCGGTTTTCATCCACGGCGCCGAAATAATACTCTCTCAGCGGCTGCGCTTCCTTAATCGTCATCTTCTTCTCCAGGATCGCCTTCCGCACGTCGGCGGGGTCGACGACGACCCAGCCGTAGCCGGGCATGTAGAACTCGGCCCAGCAATGCTGCGCCTTGGTCATGTCGCTTTCCTTCCCCTTGGGCATGCGGATCCCGAACACTTCGCGCGCGGGGATTCCCGCGGCACGCGCAAGCGCGACGAACACGGAATGGATGTCCGCGCACTTGCCTCCCAGCTTCCGCAGGAGCGAGTCGACTTCGCCCAGCCCGCACCCCTTGACGTCGGGGTCGCGGTACATGTTCTCGACGGTCCAATCGTATATGGCGGCCGCTTTCGCCAGGACGGACTTCTTCCCCTTTGTGATCCTCTCCGCGTACTCCTTGGCGGCTCCGCCGGTCGCCCCCAGGCTGGTGGAGGCCAGAAAGATTTCAAATTCCCTCCCCGGGATCGCAGCTTCCCTGCCGGGGAATATTTTCGCAACTACTTCCTTTCTGCTGACGCGAAATGTGTAGGTCAGCGTTCTCCGGCCCGCAGGTGCGTTCCACTCCGCGTGCAGGATGTTGTTGCCGAACTTCCCCTCCCGGTACACTCCCATGGAGGAGTAATTGCCGCTTACGATTACATCGCCTATTTCCTGGTTTTCATCCGACATGGGGTAGGGGATCCAGAGGTCCACGCGCTTGGCGTCCGCGGGGGCATTGAGGTCGACCGTTACCGTTACGACGCCTTTCCTTTCCCCCGCGATTGATCCCTGCGCGAACAACAGGAGGCAAACGATCGACAGCAGCAATGGAAATGGTCTTAAGGGACCGGCTTGATTCAGGACTCCGGAGCGGGCAAGGCCGGATGCGCGTATTCCGTCGGACATCGGAAGCGACCTCCTTTGGCGAGTTGTAAACGACGATGCGATACTTCTTCATTCCCCCGCCGACCGGCGGGGCGCCCGACGCCTCATCGGGAGAGGCGGAACGGACAGCGGGAATCCGCCAAGGAGATCACCCCCTTTCCATCGAAGCCTTCAGGACGTCATTGTATCCGATGGACCGTCGTCCTTATCAATCAAGAGGGAAAAAAGCTCCGCCCGGGAGACGGCATATTCCTTCCTGCAGAAATGGCACTCCACCTTGGCCGATTCGCTTTTCCCGATAAGCTCGCCGATCTCGGCCTTGCCGAGCGCGGCGATCGCGTCCAGCACGCGGTTTCCGGAGCACGGACAATGAAAGGAAACCTCTTTCAGCTCGCGGACGTCGATCGGCATCCCCGCAGCCTCTTCCATGATCTCCCGCGGACCCATTCCGTCGAGGATCATCGAACTCACGGGCCGGATTTTCTTGAGGCGCTTCTCGAGGCGTTCGATCGCATCCTCGCTCGCGCCGGGCATCGGGTGGACAAGGTAGCCTCCGGATGCCTTCACCGAATTGTCCGTCTCTACGTATACCCCGAGCGAAACCGCCGCGGGGATCTGTTCGGATGCGTTCAGGTAATACGCGAGGTCCATGGCGATCTCGCCGGTCTGCAGGGGGACGATGCCGCGATAATATTCCTTCAGCCCCAGGTCCTTGATGACGTTCAGGTATCCCTTGCCGACCGCCCTGCCGACGTCGAGCTTGCCGTCCTTCAAGCCCAGGTGCACGTGGGGCCTTTTAACGTAGCCCCGGACCCGGCCCGCCGAGTCCGCTTCGGCGACGATCCCGTGCAGAGGTCCGTCGCCGGCCGCCTGCAGGATGACTTTCTGCCCGGTTTTAAGGAGGGAAGAGAGCAGGAGAGCCCCGCTCATGACCCTTCCAAGGGCGGCGGATGCAGTGGGATAGGTATCGTGCACGGATTTCGCCGTCTCGACCGCCTCCGTGTCGACAAGGCCCACCACCAGCAACGGCTCGTCCTTTGCGAACCCTTTCAGCAACCCGTCCATCGCATCCATCCCGTCTTTTTTTGATTCCAGGCAGGGAATCGGGATGCAAGGAAGAGCCGGATCACTTCGCTTCGCGAAGCAGGGCGAGAACCGTTTCCAGTTCTTCCCACGTGGTCGTCCGCCCCAGGCTGAACCGGACGGCGCCCATCCCCTCCTCCGGCGGTACGCCCATCGCGGCGAGGACCGGAGACAGGGTCACCGAACCGGCATGGCACGCCGAGCCCGTGGACGCGGCGATACCCGGCAGGCGCGCAAGCACTTCGGCCCCCGCGCAGCCGACGAAGTTGACGTTGAGAGTGTTGGGAAGCCGCGCCGCCGGATGTCCGTTAAGAGTTATCCCGTCTCCGAATACCTCCTTCAAACCGTCGAAGAACCGGTCGCGAAGCGCCTGAACCTGCGGCATACCGATCCACTTTCGGGCGGCTTCACAGGCAGCTCCCAGCGCCACGGCGAGAAGGACGTTCTCCGTCCCCGCCCTTCGGCCGGATTCGTGCCCCGCCCCGTGTACGAACGGTTCGATCCTCGTCCCCTCCCTGATGTAAAGCGCTCCGATCCCTTTCGGCGCGTATACCTTGTGCCCGGCGACCGAGAGCAGGTCCACGCCGAGTTCCTCCACATCGACGGGAATCTTCCCCGCGGTCTGCGCCGCATCGGTGTGAAACGGAATCCCCGCCTTGCGGGCGATTGCCGCAATCTCCTGTATCGGCTCGATCGTCCCCACCTCGTTGTTTGCGTGCATCACGGTGATCAGGATGGTTTTCGGCGTTACGGCCCTGCGCACGTCTCCCGGGTTCACCATTCCGTGACGATCGACCGGAAGGACGGTCGACTTCGCTCCGAGCTTTTCCAGGAATCTGCAGGGATTCAGGGTGGCCGGGTGCTCAACTGCCGTAGTGATGATGTGTCCACCCCTGTCCCGGTTCGCGAAGAAGATCCCCTTTATGGCATGGTTGTTCGCCTCGCTACCGCCGCTTGTGAAGACGACCTCCGTGTGGTCGCAACCCAATAGTCCCGCCACTTGTCCGCGCGCTTTTTCCACCGCGTCTTTCGCCGGCATGCCCGCCCAGTGAAGGCTCGACGGATTGCCGTAGTGGTCCGCAATAAAAGGACGCATCGCCTCTACCGCCTCCGGCGCGATCGGCGTGCTGGCGTTGAAATCCAGGTAGATCCGGCGGCTCATGGGCATTCCCGTTCCGCATATTCGACTGCGGCGTCCAGGGCCAGCGCGCAAACCGACAGGGACTCCTCCAGGCCGGCATCTCCCCCTTTTTCGAAATCGTCCCCGCGCGTCGCCATCGCGTTGGTGACGTGGGCCAGGCAGACGACCGGCTTTCCGATTGCCGCTCCCAAGGCCAGCAGCGCCGCCGCCTCCATCTCCACCGAGACGACGCCTTCCTCTCGCCGCGCCGCGATCGCCGATCCGGTCTCGCGGAACGGGGCGTCGGTCGTCCAGGAAACTCCCCGAAGAACGGAGATCTCCATTTCCGCCGTCCGCCGCGCCACGGCCGCCATAAGGGATGGAGAAGCGACCGAAAATCTCCCCGCCGGCAAGTAATGGTGGCTGGTCCCCTCGTCGCGCAAAGCCTTCTCGATCAGGAGGAAAAACGGCGGAGAAAGGCCCTTGGCTATGAGCCCCGCCGAAGATATGCTCACGAGCGCCCGGCAGCCGAGGGCGAACAGCTCCTCGGCGACGAGAACGGCAAACGGGGCGCCGACCGTGCCGCCGATCACGCCGTATTCGGCTCCCTCCGACCTCCACCTGAACAACCGGGTGTGGAAGCACGGCCAGTCCGGGTCCGCGACGGCGCTCCCAGCGTCGACAAGGTGTTCGACCAGCTCCCCGTCGAAGTCCAGCAGGCAGCCGGACGGGACTGTCATTTTCCGCAAACCTTTTTTGACCCTCGCCGACTCGAGAAGGTTTTCCGGCAGGAAGACCGGGGTCTCGAGCGGGTCGTGGTCCATGAGTGGAGAGCGGAATCCGTCAGCCACGGGACACCACCTGTTCCTTTTTCGCGCGATCCTTCTCCCGGTCGATCTGCTCCTTCGTCTTGCGGATGACCGGGAAGTCCGCGGCAAGCAAGCCCAGGATCCCATCCGCCAGCTTCGGGCGGCTCAGGTAGTAGCAGCGCAGCGCCCCGTCCTGCGCGAAATCCACGAGCTTCGCGTTGCGCAGGACCGTAAGGTGCTGGGAGATGTTCACCTGGGTGGCGGGAAGGATCTCCTCCATGTCCGTCACGCAGCGCGCCCCCCTGCGCAACTCGTCCAGGATCTGAAGCCGTGTGGGATGGGCGAAAGCCTTCAGCAGGTCCGCCCATCCGTACGCGCGCTCGGCGTCCATTTTTCCTCCACATAGGATATTAGAATGTTCTTATATTTCATAATATACCGCCAACATCAAGGCGCTTCACGGTGTATATGAGAATCCTGGGATGCGGTGTGAAGCGCATCGCTTTTTTCTTCTCAGGCCCCCGACAATCTGATACCGTCCTTTTCCGGTCCTTGAAAGGCTGTTCCTGCCGGAACAAGGGAGGGAAGGGGCGATTCATGGGGGAAGATAGAACTTTGCCTTCCTGTTTGCATCATTACAAGTGGCACGGAACGGACTGGCGTGCTTCTTGATCGTTTTTGGAGCGAGAGAGGCGGCATGAGGCGTTTTCGAAAACCTGCAGTCGTCGCATGGACTGTCTTTCTGACCGTCTTCCTGCCGGGAGTCGGCGGGCCGGGGGAAAGCGTGCTCTGCTTCGGCGCCGACGGCCACGTCGCCGTCGAGGCCGCCGTATCGCCCGGCGCGTGTTATTCCGCGTCCGTGGCGTGGCGCACGCCGGTTGACGCCCCCGAAAGGGAACTTTCGCGCGAGCCGGACCATTGCGGTCCCTGCGCGGACGTCCTCTCTCTTTCCGGGCCGTGGGCGAATTTCGCTTTCTCGTCGCAAATCTCCGGACATGCAGGCCAACTTGCGACATCGCCTTCGCCGGCCTTCCTCCAAACCGATGAAATACCGGCTTTGCCCCGCGATGAACTTCTCACGGTACGCGCCTGTACGCCCGCCGGGGCTCCCTGCGCCTTCCTTCGGACAACCGTTCTCCTGATCTAGACCTGCTCCATCGAACATCCCCCGTCGCTCACCGCGATGAGCGACGGCGCTCTGGTCCGCTTCCGTCCCTGCGCGGAATGGGGCGGGACGGCAGTCGTCATATATCGAGGTCGCGAGGCGACTTGGTCATCGGGTCAAAGGAGGTGGCGGGATTGGGTTCTTCCATCGGATCCATGTTTTCGGCTCTGCTGGCATTGCTGATTGCGGCAAACGTCGCATCGGCATCCTCCGCGGAGAAGGTCTTCGGTCTGCCCGAAGTCCTATCCTGTGCCCTGGATAACAACTGGGAGCTCAAGGCGTTGCGCGCCGAGAGGGGACTGCGCGAGGCGGCGAAGATCCGGGCGGGCCTGCTCCCCAACCCTTCCCTTGAGTTCGAGGGCGCCGGCGATTTCATCTTCGCAAACGAAGGCGAACGGAGGTTCTCCGCCGCCTTGTCCCAGGAGATCCTGACCGCCGGGAAAAGGACCAAGAGGCTTACGGTCGCCGGGAAGGACCTGGAAGTGTACGGATACCGGATAGCCGACGCGCAGCGACTCCTTGTCGAGGAGGTCAAGGTCGCCTTCTACGATCTCCTCCTGGCCGAACAGCAGTTGAAGCTGGCCGGGAGGTTCGCGGAGCTCAACGAGCAGCTCCTTCAGGTCGCGCGGGACAGGTTCGAGGCCGGGGACATTCCCGAGCTGGAATTGAACCTGGCCCGCGTGGAAGTGGCCAGGAGCAGGGAACGGCAGGCGCAAGCGCAACGGGAAGTCGAACCGAGGCGGTTGAAACTCCTTTCCCTTATGGGCCTCCCCCCGGATTCGGGGGCTGCATTCGCGGGCGCACTCGAAAGGCATGCGTTCTCAGCCCGGATCGAGGACCTGAAAGCCCTGGCGCTTTCCCGGAGACCGGACCTCCTGGCCCTGGCAGTCGAGAAGGAAAAGGCGGAGGCGGCGATCCGCATGGCGGAGGCGGAAGGGATTCCCAACGTGACGGCGTCGCTCTCCCTGGAGCGGGAAGGGTCTTCGCTTGACGTCGGAGACATAACGGCGAAAGACCGCGACAAGCTGGTGGGGCTAAAGCTGTCGGTGCCTCTCCCTCTGTTCGACCGGAACCAGGCGGGAAAGAAGGAAGCGATCACGTGGAGGACAAGCGCCGAAAACCGGTACGCATCCGCCAGGAAAAACATGGAGAGGAGCGTGGAAGCGGCTTTTTCCCGCCTGATGTCCACCGGGATATCGCTGTCGATCTACGACAAGGACATCTTCCCCCAGCTCGAAGAAAACCTCCGGCTGACTCTGGAAGCCTACCGCATGGGGGAGGTGGGCTTTCTCTCGGCAATCGAAGAGCAAAGGAAGTTTCTCGAGGTGAACGAAGCATACCTGTCGGCTCTCCACGAATGGAACACGTCCATGTCCCGGCTCACGGCGGCGTCAGGCGGAGGGATCGAATGACGGGTGCAACACGAATCGAGTACGGCGGAGGAAACGAATGAGAAAGATGGGGACCTTTGCGATCGTTTCGATAGCGGTCGCTGTCGTCGTGGGCGGCGCCTTTGTGTACAGGTTCAGCCAAATCGCGACAGGAGGAAAACGGGCGACCGAGGAAAGAACGGCGGCGGTCGATGCCGGGAAAAGCAGCGGAGGAATGGAAGCGGGAGACAAGCAGCCCCGCGGCGTTCGACTGAAACCGGAGATACCGCAAAACCGCGCCGTCGTCGTGGAGACCGCGAAAAAGATGACTATGGGCGGCCTGATCGCAGCGACCGGCAAGGTGGAATCCAACGCGGACCGGACCGCCCACGTCTCACCAAGGATTCCCGGAAAGATCGTGTGGGTCGGAGCGAGTCTCGGAGACACCGTCGTCTCCGGGCAGGTCCTTGCCCGACTGGACAGCGTGGAATTGGGGGAGGCACTGTCCGAATACTACAAGGCCCGGTCCCGGGTAGACCTTGCGAAGGGCAACATGGAGAGGACAAGGTCCCTCGTCGAGAAAAAGATCGCCGCCCGAAAGGAGATCCTGCAGGCGGAAACGGAATACCGGATGTCGATATCCGAGCTCCATGTCGACGAGGAACGGCTGAGGCTCTACGGCCTTTCGCCATCGGAATTCGAAAAGCACGCGGAGGAAAATAGAATCCTCCTCCCCGTCCACTCCCCCATCTCCGGGGTCGTGACCCAGAAGCATACGACCGTCGGGGAGCTGGCCGATCCTTCGAAAAACCTCTTCACGGTCGCCGACCTTTCTTCCGTGTGGGTGCTGGTCGACATCAACGAGAAAGACCTGGCGAAGATCGAAAAGGGAGGGACGGCGGCGGTAAAGGTCGGTGCTTTCCCCGACATGGTCTTCAGGGGAAAGGTAACCTACATAGCCGATCTGGTGGATGAAACCACTCGTGCCGTGAAAGCGCGTATCGAGGTGGCAAACCCGGGGAGGAAGTTAAAACCCGAGATGTTCGCCGCGGTTGAGCTGACTATCCCGCGGAGAGGCGCGCCGGTGCTGGCAGTCCCCGAGGAGGCCATCGTCGAGCTGGAAGGGAAGAAGGTCCTGTTCCTCACCGGTGACGACGACGAATTCATCCCCGGGGAAGTGGCGACGGGGGCCAACTGGGGAGGCTGGGTGGAGGTAACCGCGGGCCTGAAAGAAGGAGATCGGTATGCGGCAAAGGGGGGGTTTCTCTTGAAGTCGGAGCTGAAAAAAGGCGAACTCGGAGAGGAATAGGATCATGATCGACAGGATCCTCAAATTTTCCCTGGAACAGCGGCTGCTGGTCGTCATGGCGATCCTCCTCCTTTCCGGCGCCGGTCTGTGGGCGATGAACCGGCTTCCCGTGGACGCATTCCCGGACGTCACGAACGTCCAGGTGCAGGTGCTGACCCAGGCGGGCGGGATGGCCCCGACCGAGGTGGAGAAACAGGTCACCTTCCCCATAGAGACCACCATGGGGGGGCTTCCCCGCCTCCAGGAGGTCCGCTCCCTCTCCAAGATAGGCCTCTCCGTGATCACGGTGGTGTTCGAGGACGGGGTCGACATCTACTTCGCCCGGCAGCAGGTCTTCGAGCGCCTCCAGCAGGCGCGCGAGCGGCTTCCGAAGGGGATGGAACCGCAGCTGGGGCCCATCACCACCGGACTGGGAGAAATCTACCAATACCTGGTCGAGGGGGAAAACCACGACATCCGGGAGCTCCGCGCGCTGCAGGACTGGGTGGTCCGGCCGATCCTGCGCACGGTCCCCGGCGTCACCGACGTCAATTCCTTCGGCGGACAGGTGAAGCAGTACCAGGTCCTGCTGGACCCGGGGAAACTGAAAAGCTTCAACCTGACGCTGCACGACGTCATGGAGGCCGTGGAGAAGAACAACGCCAACAGCGGAGCCGGTTACATCGAGCATCGGGAGGAACAGTACATCGTCCGTGGACTGGGCCTGGCCAGGGGCCTTGCCGACCTGGAACGGATCGTCGTGGCGACCCGGCACGGGACGCCGATCCATCTCGACGACGTGGCGCAGCTTCGGGTCGGCAGCGAACCGCGCCAGGGGGCCACTACCCGCGACGGCAAGGGGGAAGCGGTGGCCGGCATCGTGATGATGCTCCAGGGGGCCTCGAGCAAGGATGTGGTCGCCGGGGCCAAGGAAAAGGTCAAGACCATCCAGAAGCTTCTGCCGGAGGGGGTGCGCCTGGTCCCCTACTACGACCGGACCGAGCTGGTCCGCAAGACGATCCGGACGGTCCGGAACAATCTCCTGGAGGGCGGCCTGCTGGTCGTGGCAGTCCTTTATTATTTCCTCGGCAACGCCCGTGCGGCCCTCATCGTGGCCCTGGTAATCCCTCTTTCGATGCTTTTTTCCTTCCTCGGGATGAACTGGCTCAGGCTCTCGGCCAACCTCATGACGCTGGGAGCCATCGACTTCGGAATGATCGTCGACGGGAGCGTGGTTATGGTGGAGAACACCATGCGGAATCTCGGCGAAAGGAAGAAGGGGGAAGGTTTCATCCGAACGATCTTCGATTCGGCCAGGGAGGTCGCCCGTCCGATCGTCTTTGGAGTCGGAATTATCATCATCGTCTACATTCCCATCGTGACTCTCCGGGACATGGAGGGGAAGATGTTTTCCCCCATGGCGTACACCGTGGGATTCGCCCTCCTGGGCTCCCTGATCCTGACGATGACGGCCGTTCCCGCTCTCTGTTCCCTGCTTCTGAAAGATGGAATCGCCGAGGAGAAGGACCCGTGGCTTCTCCGCACACTCCGGGAGGCCTACCTTCCCGCACTGCGGAAGTCGATCGCCCACCCGGGTAAGACCTTGACCGTCACCGGCGCCGCACTGGGCCTGGCCCTGGCCCTTGTCCCCTTCCTGGGGAGCGAGTTCCTGCCGACCCTGGACGAGGGAACCATCACGGTGCAATCATTCCGCCTTCCCTCGGTCTCCGTTACCGACACGGTGAAAACCGCCGCCGCCGTGGAAAAGGCGCTCCTGTCCTTTCCCGAAGTGGAGAAGGTGGTTTCCCGGGCCGGCCGCGCGGAAATCGCCTCGGACCCGATGGGGATCGAAGTTTCCGACATCTTCGTCAACCTTAAGCCACGCCAAGAATGGAAAACGGCCCGCGCCAAGGAGGAACTGGTGGACCGTATGCGGGAGCGGCTGGAAAACATCCCCGGCATGTCCTTCTCCTTCACGCAGCCGATCGCCCTGCGGGTCGACGAGCTGGTTTCGGGAGTGAAGTCCCAGATCGCCGTGAAGATTTTCGGCGACGACATGGAAATCCTGAAGGCGAAGGGCGAGGAGATCGCGCGGATCGTCGAGAAAGTCGGAGGGGCCGCCGATGTCACCGTGGAGAAGATATCCGGACTGGGATACCTTCAGATTGAAATAGACCGCGCGGCCATAGCCCGCTACGGCATAAACGTGAGCGACATACAGGACGTCCTGGAAATCGCCGTGGGCGGGAAACCGGTTTCGGAGCTTTTCGAGGGGCAACGGCGCTTCTCCATCGCGCTGCGGTTTCCCGAGCAGTTGAGCAACGACGTGGAGAAGATCGGCGAGATCCTGGTCCCCGCCCCAGGGGGGGCAAGAATACCCATACGGCAACTGGGAAAGGTCTACACCGAGGAGGGGCCGGCCCAGATCTCCCGGGAGAACGGCTCCCGCCGGATTGTCGTGGAGTGCAACGTGTCAGGGCGCGACATCGGCAGTTTCGTCGCCGCTGCCAAGGACGCCATCGAGGCGAAGGTCAAACTTCCGCCCACATACTACATCACCTGGGGCGGGCAGTTCGAGAACCAGCAGCGGGCGATGGCAAGGCTCTCCGTCATACTCCCGATCTGCCTGGCCTTGATCTTTATCCTGCTCTTTTCCGCCTTCAACTCGGTGCGCCAGGGGTTCCTGATCCTCCTGAACGTCCCCTTTGCCGTCATCGGCGGAATCGTGTCCCTATTTCTCCGGGGGCTGCCGTTCTCCGTCTCCGCGGCCGTGGGATTCATCGCCCTCTTCGGCGTAGCCGTTCTCAACGGGATCGTCATGGTCTCCTATTTCAACAAGCTCCGCGAGAAAGGGATTCCGCTGGACGAAGCCATACTGGAAGGGGCAGAGGTGAGGCTGCGCCCCGTCCTGATGACGGCCCTGGTTGCATCCCTGGGCTTCATCCCCATGGCGCTGTCCCAAGGGACTGGCGCGGAAGTGCAGCGGCCGCTGGCCACGGTCGTCATCGGCGGCCTGATAACGTCGACGTTCCTTACGCTGATCGTCCTCCCTACCATCTATCGTTGGTGGGAGGCGAGGGTCGAAACGAAAGAATAACGCGGGGAGACACCCCCGATTATCACGCTTCCGCCTAAAAAAGCGGGTGCTCCAGGGATAGATACAGGAACGCACCGTACTCGCCGCCGGAAGGCCCCACTCCGATCGGCATCGCTATCCCGGGAACGATCTGGAGGCCCGATTTGCAATTCAACGCGAAACGGACGCCCGGATTGATGAAAAATGAATGCTCCCGGCTTGTCAGGCCGTTTCCTTCCGCCGACTCGCTTGACGTCCCGACGGCTTCGATCAGAACGTTGAAATTCTCCGTGAGGAGGTGAACAATGCCGGCTGCGTAGTTGAATCCGACGGTATCCGCCTTTCCGCCGTCCGCCGCTTCGGCTCCGGGGACGAACGTCATCCCCAGGTTCCAATGGCCCACAATTTTTTCGGAAAGTTCGAAGCTCAGCGGAAGGTTTGCCTGGTACCCCGCCGAACCGTTTCCCAAGCCTTTATCGTGGTTCCCTGTTGGAACGATCAGGGACAGCCGGGGGGCGAATGCAACCTTGTCTTTCAGGACCGCCTGCCAGCGGTAATTCAGCAAGACATCCCCGAATCCCGTTTCGGTCCCGTCATCGCGCAGATGAAGGATGGGAACGGTATAGGAAAGCTGGTGTGTTTCCTTCGGTACCGGCCACTCCTGGGTAAAGCTGTAGGCCCAGGACCTGTCCTTCATGTACTGGAACGTCTGTATGTGTTGAACGATTCCTTTTTCCTGGTTGTATGCCTCCTCCAGCAGGAAGGAATTGTCGCGGATTTTTCCTGTTTCCTCTCCTCGCGCCACAGCCGAAATCAATATAACTATTGCCGCAATGAACAATCCGCTCCATTCCCTCATTTTCCCGCCCCGATCCTGCCCGCAACGGAAAGGTAAAGTTCCAGGTCCGCCGCCTGGTCGCCGCCGAGCGACGCCCGGGCCGCCATCCTCTTTACGATCCCGCGCCACTGTTCCGGAGAATACTCATGCGGAAGGAAGAGCCTGTGGCAGGCCGCGCACTCGGTCACCATTATCGCCCGTCCCCTGCGCAGGGCGTCCAGGTCCGTCCCCGCCGGGAGGGCTCCCGAGGCTCGCAGCTCGTCGGCCGTTGGAATCGAGGCTTTCCCCGCGGCGCAGGAGGAAATTCCGGCAGCCAGAAAAATAAACGCGACCATGACGAGCAGGCGGTGAAATCGCATCCTTTGCACCCCCAACACGAATTAAAATTGCCAGCCCAGGCCGAAGTTGACAAGGGTGGGCAGGTCCGTCCCGGAGGCATCGTCCCGGAACTGGACGTCCCCCTTGGCCACAAGCGTCGGCGTCAGAAAGAAGCTTGCGCCGAGGGTCCATTCCCGGCGGTCCCCCGCCGGGTTTTTCGCAACGCCCTCCGGCATCCTGTACTGCGTGTCGAAGTCCTCGTACCGCGCGAAGACCGCGGCGTCGGATTTGGCGAGTTTTCCTTTTTTCCATGCTGCGGGAAATACGTGATACGCCCCCTCAATATACCATCCGAAGATCTCCGAGGCGGTCCCGTTGCCGATCTGCCTCGCTCCCTGGATACGCTCGTGGGCGACCGCGCCCCGAAAGTCGAGCTTCCACACGGAGTACTCGAAATCTCCCGAGAGGATACGCAAATCCCCGTCGATTCCCGGATTATTTCCCTGGTTCCCGTTGTCGACGCCGCCGTAATAGGCGGAGGCCCCGAGCCGCAAGAACCTGCCGAGCCCGGGCCAACCGACGAGGGGGAAGAAATCCATGCGGCCGGTGACGGCAGGCTCGTGAAGGCTCGACCGCTCCTTGATCCGCCCGTCGCGGATCCCGTTGACGGCGCCGAACTGCGATCCGTCCAGTCCGCCGAGAAGGTACAGCTCGTACTTCAGCGAGGGGCCGATCCCTCCGAATACGCCGATGCCGTCGGCGAACCAGGTCGTCGGGACGATCACCCTGTCGAAGGAGGGCCGCTCTACTCCGTAGAATGTCGGCGGCTCATGCTTCCTGTTGGTGATCCCGACGGGCACGAGTACCCTGCCGAACCGGATATTCACCGGGTCCGACAGCAGGAAATCGAGGTAGGCCTGCTCGATGGACAGCTCCCCGTCGCTCTCGCTCGAGACAAAGGCGTGCTCGAGCTCAACCTCGGAGTGGAAACGGATCCAGTCGCTGAAGGTGTAGCCGACGTACGCCACCAGGCGGTGGATGTCGAACTGGTCCGGAGCGCTTCCCTCCCCGAAGTTCGCGTGCATCTCTCCGTAGCCGCCGAGGGTGAACTTGTCCATCCAGGATCCGCCGTAGGACGTTTTCGTCTTATCCATCGATTCGACCCGCTCCGAAAGGCGCTTGACCTCCTTCTCCAGTTCCCCTATGCGTCCGGCGGCGTTGTCCGTCCCCGTCTCCTGCGCGTTTGTCTCCGATGCGCCTCCGATCAGCAGAAAAAGCAAAATCGCCGCGATCGAATTGGCTATTATCTTTCCCGGCATGCGTGGCCTCCTTCGCCTTCATACTTACGACTGAACAGTCGTTTGTAAATATGATGAAAAAAAATCACCCTACGGTAACGTGCTTGACGCATTCCTCCATGAGGTTGCGTATGTGGTCGTCGTCCAGGGAATAGAATGCGACCTTCCCTTCCTTGCGGTATTTCACCAGGCGCTGGCCGCGAAGGAGCCTCAACTGGTGCGATATGGCCGACCCGGACAGGCCGAGAAGGCGCGCCAGGTCGAAAACGCACAGTTCCTGCCCGCCCAATGCGGAGATGATGCGGACGCGAGTGGGATCGCTCAAGGCGCCGAACGTTTCGGCAAGCGCCCTTACCATCCTGTCTCCGGGCATCGCGGTCTTCGCCGCGCGCGCGCTTGCGCCGTCGATGTAATCCTGCTTTTTCGCCGTTGCGCCGCCTTTTTTGCTTGCCCGCCGGACCAGGACAGGAGACCTCTTGAATGAAATGGTTGCTCACATATACCAATCACGCGCAATCCCTGTCAAGAATATTTTTCGCGATCGCCATTCCGCAATCGCCGGCGGGCCGCGCGGCAAGTTTCTGGCATTGAGCCGCCTCCGGCGGATAAACTGGTGATGCCGTTTCGGATACGGGACGGGAATGATGCCGGCGGGGAGGGACAATGGATTTCGGGCGCGAGGACGTGCTGGCGGCGCGGGAGAAGGTCTACCGGCTGGCGTACTCCACTCCCCTCGTCGAGGAAGATCCCCTGTCCGAAAGGTTCGGGGGGAAGATACTCTCCAAGCTCGAAAACCTCCAGGTCTCGGGCTCGTTCAAGATCAGGGGCGCCGCGTCCAGGGTTTTTTCCCTCGATGCCGCCAAGGTGCGGGGGGTGATGGCCGCAAGCGCCGGCAACCATGCCCGCGGGGTCGCCCGCGCAGCCCGCGAAGCCGGCATACCCGCAACGCTCGTAATGCCCGTATGGGCGCCGGTTTCGAAGTCGGCGGCCGCCCAGCGGGAGGGCGGGGAAAGCACCCGGATCATCCTTCACGGGGACACTTTCGAGGAGGCATCCCGGCATGCGCTTTCCCTTGCGGAGGAGTACGGTTTCGCCGTCGTCCATCCGTTCGACGACCCTCTCGTGATCGCCGGGCAGGGGACGCTTGGGCTTGAAATCCTCGACGCCGGCAGGGTTCCTGGGACGATCTACGTTCCCGTCGGAGGCGGAGGGCTTTTGGCCGGAATCGGAGCGGCCATCAAGGAAAAGCACCCGGAAGCGGAGCTGGTGGCGGTACAGGCGGAAGGAGCTTCATCGCTGTCGCCGTCGCTTGCGGCAGGCCGACCGGTCGCCTGCCCGCAGGTGCGCACGATCGCCGACGGCATCGCGGTTGCCGGCATGAGCGAGCGCACTTTCGAGGCGGCAAGGCGGTATGTGGACGACGTCGTCACCGTCGGGGACGAAGAGATCGCCGCCGCGATCCTCTACGCGCTCGAGGAGATGAAGACCACCCTGGAAGGGGCCGGCGCCGCTTCGCTTGCCGCCCTGCTCTATAAGCGCCCGCCGAAGAAGTTCCCCGCCGTCATGGTCCTCTCCGGGGGGAATATAGATGTCAATTTCCTCGCCCAGATTACGGAGCGGGGGCTTTTCCGCTCCGGGCGGCTCGTTCGCCTCAGGTTCCTGGTCATGGACCGCCCCGGTTCGCTGGCCGCGCTCCTTGAGGCTGTCGCCCGCGAGCGGTCCAACGTGGTAAGCATAGAACACGACCGGCTGCCGCCCGACTGCCCCCCTGGTTTTTCCGCGGTGGTGCTCCTGCTCGAAACCCGCGACCGCGCCCACGGGGAGGAGTTGGCCGTCCGGCTAGCCCGATCGGGATTCCGGCCTACGAACTGAACCGTTCCGCGATCCTCCCGTCGCCAAACTTCAAGCCGCCTTGGCGGCCGGGAGCTTTCCAACTATCGTACGAAGGGTCTCTTCCCTCTCCTTGAGTCCCTTGCGCATGCTCCGGATGTCGGTGTTGGCGATCTCCATCAAGAGCTTGGACAGGTCCGCTTCCAGTATCTCCTTCAACAGTTGTGCTTCGTTGTTGGTCAGCGTGAGTTCCATGGGCAACCTCCCTTCCCCAGGATACGTTCGACGCCGATTCCGCCCCTTGCCACGTTTCCATTATATCCCTATTGGAAAACCATTCCGAATCCCGCCGAGGCATCCCCTTTTCGCGTGGCCAACTACGCGATGAATATGGTAATTTTGTAAGGTTATCCTCGCTTGGAAAGGTGCATTTCGTTGCGTCTGCGCCGGCCGGACAAGAAGAAGCTGCTCGCCTTCCTGGCCATCCTGGGCCCCGGGATCATCACGGCCTCGGTGGACAACGACGCAGGCGGGATCGCAACCTATTCGATCGCAGGCGCCCACTTCGGCTATTCGCTTCTGTGGACGCTGATCCCCATAACGGTCGCGCTCATCGTCGTGCAGGAAATGGTCGCCAGGATGGGCGTAGTCACGGGGAAGACGCTCGCGGACCTCATCCGGGAAAAGTTCGGCGTCCGGCTGACGTTTTTCCTTCTCTCCGCGCTCCTGGTCGCCAATCTCGGCAATACCGTGGCTGAGTTCGCGGGGTGGGCGGCCGCGCTCGAGATCTTCGGGGTCAGCCGGTATCTCTCCGTGCCGATCGGGGCCATGGCGGTCTGGTTTCTCGTCGTCAAGGGAACGTACCGGGTCGTTGAAAAGATATTCCTGATAGCGGCCACGATCTATTTCACTTATGCGGTTTCGGCATGGCTTGGGCACCCGCCGTGGGGAACGGTCGCCATGAAGCTGGTCACGCCGGATATCAGGATGGACGGGGCGTACATAATGCTTCTCATCGGTATGGTCGGTACGACCATCGCTCCCTGGATGCAGTTCTACCTGCAGTCGGCCGTCGTCGAGAAGAACATACAGGTGGAGGATTACAAGTACTGCCGCGCGGACGTGGTCATCGGCTGCTTCGTGACGGACATAGTGGCACTTTCGATCATCGTCGCCTGCGGGGCGACCCTGTTCACCGCCGGCGTCCGGATCACCGATGCGAAGGACGCGGCGCTCGCCCTTTCACCCCTTGCGGGAAAATACGCGTCTATCCTGTTCGCCGTCGGCCTTGCCAACGCATCGCTTTTCGCCGCTTCCATCCTGCCGCTGGCGACGGCCTACTCGGTCTGCGAGGGAATGGGATGGGAATCCGGCATCGACAAGGATTTCCGGACCGCGCCCCACTTCTTCTGGCTGTATACAGGGCTGATCGTCTCCGGCGCGATCCTCGTCCTATACCCGGAGGCGCCCCTGATCCTTATCATGTATCTTTCGCAGGTGGCCAACGGCATCCTGCTGCCGTTCGTCCTGATCTTCATGCTGAAGCTGAGCAACGACGGGGAGCTTATGGGGGATTACGTCAACTCGAAATCGTTCAACGTTATCGCGTGGACCACCACGGTCGTCATGATAATCCTGACCGCGCTGCTCGTCTTCGTCACTCTCTTCCCTTCTCTTCCCGCCCTGCTCGGCCTGTAAATCAATTCGGGAATACGGGGACGTCCCCGGGATCAAGTTACATTTTTCGGCGTTTGCGGCGGGATGCGGGGGGCAGGAGCAGATCGACCACGTCGTCCACGGTGACGACGCCCAGAAGGCAGTTCTCTTCGTCCACCACCGGCAGGGCAAGCAGGTTGTACTTCGAAATCAGCTCCGCGACCGTCGCCTGGCCCGCATCGGCGTTAACCGTTATCAGCTTTTTATGCATGACGTCGCTTATGGGCTTTCCCGGGTCCTCAAGGAGAAGGTCGCGCAGGCCAAGCACTCCGAGGAGCTTCTCCCCCTCGACTACATATATGTAGTAATACGCTTCGAGTTCGGTTGCGTCCTTACGGAACCGCCCCATTGCATCCCCGAGTGTGATCCCCGGCGGATATGCCAGGTACTCGTTGATCATGAGGCCGCCCGCGGTGTCTTCCTCGTGGGCCAACAGCTCGTGGATGTCCTCGGCCTCCTCCTTCTCCATGAGGCCCAGGAGCTCCTGGGCCTTCTCGGCGGGAAGATCGGCGATGACGTCTGCTGCCTCGTCGGGCGGCATCCTCTCGATGACGTCGGCCGCCTGTTCCTTGTCCATGTCCGTGATAAGGTCCGCCTGCACCTCCGGCTCCAGCTCGTGGAGCGCTTCCGCGGCGGTTTCCAGGTCGAGCTTCTCGAAGAACCCCTTCCTTTCGTCGGGAGACATCCCGCTGATTATCTGGGCGATGTCGGCGGGGTGGATGCCGGACAATGCTTCCCTCGAGACGGAAAGGGTCAGCCTGTCTAGCTTGGACTCCAGCGGCTGGATGAACTCCCACGAGATGAGCTGGTGGCGCAGCGGGTGCCGGATAGCCTCGAAGAAGGCGTCCCCCCGCCGCTCGACTCCCAGGCGGCGCAGGATCCCCCGCACGCCCACATCGACGTCGGTTACGCACGCCGCGCCGCCCTCCTCCGTCAGCTTGACGTCGTTGACCCGCACGACCTTGGCGCCGTTTATGTCGACGATCTGCTTGTCGAGTATGTCCTTCCCGATCAGGAGCAGCTCGGGCGCAGGGCGGAACTCGGACAGCTCCGATTCCCTCTTCCGCGACGATATGATCCGCCGGTTGAATATGTTCAGGTCCGGCCAGGGCAGGAACCAGGTCTTCTTTTTCTTTTCCAGGACAAGGCCCGCCGCCCGGGGGAAAGGCGCGCCTCCTTCGACGGCTATGTCGCGCAGTTTCCCGATCTCCTCTCCCAGCGGGTCGAGGACGGTCTTTCCCAGGACGTCGGCGACGTACACTTCCCCGATCAGGGTCATGCCCTATAAACTCCCTTCCGGCGTGGGAATTCCGGCTTCAGTTTAATTCCCGGACTTGAGGCAGGTCAAGGAAGGAGGGAGGAGGAATGATAAAGTATAGTGGCGATTTCACCTTATGGAGACCTCATCGATGCCCGAGCCTGCCGCCCTGCGAACGGATCCGACCGCTGCGCCGCCCGCGGAAGCGCCCCAAGCCAGGTGGCGCAATCCATATAAATTTCTCCCCAAGCTTCGCTGGCTTGTCCAGGGAGCCTACGTACTTTTCTTCGCCCTTGTGGGCGTCGAGTTCCACGCTTTTTACAGCCAGGTCGTTTCCGGCGGCCCGGTAACGGCGCACCGCCCTCCCGCGGTCGAGGGGTTCCTCCCGATCAGCGCCCTGATGGGGCTTAAGCGCTTCATCCTCACCGGCAACTACGACGACATCCATCCGGCGGGTCTGACCATACTGATCGCGGCCATCCTCTCGTCATTCCTCGCGCGGAAGGTATTCTGTTCCTGGGTATGCCCGGTCGGCGGGATATCGAGGGCGCTGGAGTGGGTCGGCAAGAAGACTCTGTGGAAGAGGAGCGGGAGGGTGACCGTCATGCACGACGGGATCGATTTGGCGCTCACCTCGCTCAAATACGTGCTCCTGGCGTTCTTCTTCTGGGCGATCGTCATCGGCATGAACAAGGTGGCGATCTACAAGTTCATGAACTCCACGTACAACTACGCCGCGGACGCCAAGATGCTCCTCTTCTTCACGGATATCTCGCGGACCGCCGCGATCACTCTCATTGTGCTCGCGGCGCTGTCCGTCGTGATCAAGCATTTCTGGTGCCGGTACCTGTGCCCGTACGGCGCGCTGCTGGGGCTGGTGAGCTGGGCGTCGCCCCAGCGGGTCGTCCGTGACGCGGAATCCTGCACTGACTGCAAGGCATGCACCCGGGCGTGCCCGGTGGAGATCACGGTCCACAAGAAGAATTCCGTGTGGACGCCCGAGTGCACGGGATGCATGTCTTGCGTCGCCGCCTGCCCGGTGAAGGACTGCCTGACGGTCACGAGGAAAGGGCCGTCCGCCTGGTCCCCATGGTACGTCCCCGCGGCGGGATTGGGGACGATCTTCTTCCTGTGGGCGGTCGCCCGGGTCACCGGTCACTGGCACACCGACCTGCCGCTTCAGACGCTTGTCGAGGCATACCGGCAGGCCGGCACCTTGCTGCACCCTTGATCCGGCAGGCCCCGGCTAGTACCTGTCGCGGTCGTCGTGCCCGCGTTTCTCCCCCCGGCCCCTCTCATCGTCCTTGTTCCTTTTCCTGTCCTTGTACTTGAACCTGACCTCCTTCGGGTAGCGGTCCCTCGGCAGTTCCACCCAAGGTCCGCCCCTGGATTTCGAGTAGTGCCACCGGTCGCTGTGATAGTAATAATAATAGCCGCCGTGATGGTAGTACGGATCCTCCTCCAGCACCACGATCGCGGGAAGAGGCGGCACCACTACCACCTCGTGGCCCCGGTGTCCGGGCGCGACTACGCACGACGTAAGCAGTAAAGCCGCTGCGAGCGCGGCGAGTATCGATGTTTTCATTCTCCCTCCAAGGATTGCCGTGACGTCGCCATGCCGTTCCCTACTTGACGATGATGTTGTTCCTGACCTCCGTCACGCCCTTTACCTTTCTCGCGATTTCGCTCGCCTTCTCCTTTTCCGCCGCGGTCGCGACAAATCCGCTCAGCTGGACGACCCCCTTGAAGGTTTCCACGCTGATCTCGCGGGCCTTCGTGACCGGATCGGCCACCAGCGCGGCCTTGACCTTCGACGTTATTACCGAGTCGTCGACATATTCCCCGGCGCTCTCCTTCGTGCGCGAGCCTGCGCAGGCCGCCAGCGCGACGATCAGCGCGATGCAAACCATTAAACTCACGACGTGCCTGATTTCCCGCATGACTTGACCTCCTTGCTTGTTGATCCGATGCCGGCTGATTTCGCCATCCTCCATACGTGAATCGACCTCGCCTCGTCGAAGGCGAGGTCACCTGTTTCAAGAGACGGGCGATTCCTGTCAGAACCGGAAACCAAGGTTGCCCGTAACCGTGAATCCGTCCAGCTTGATATCCTGCCCGCCGAAGGACGGTTTCGCCCAGAGGTATCTCCCCTCGGCTCCCACGAAGATGTTCGGCGCAACGTTGAAGTTCACCCCGGCCCCGGCATGAAGCCCGAAGACGCCCTTGGTCGATCCGCTGAAGTTGGCGATCGTGCCGGAGACTTCGGCTTTGGTGATGTAACCGCCGATTCCGAACTCGCCGTACGGCTCGATCGGCCCGAACGGAAGAAGAGCCTTCGCGGTCAATGTCACGGGAACTACCTTGAATTTGGTTTCGCCGGACGGCGTCGCAGGCGAGCCCTTGCTCTCGAAATACCCGACTCCAAATTCCGTGGCGAACACCGGAAGGTAATAGTGCCCGAACGCGACTTCCGCTACGAATCCGTCGTCGAGCTCGAAGTGAGTGGCGCCGATGTCGAAATCCTGGCTGGGCGAGTAAAGACCGCCCTTCAGCACCATATAGTTAGCGGGATTCTCCGCCGCGGATGCGGGAACCGCGATGACGAACAAGGCAACCGCGAAAACGACAGGAAATGACCAGGAGAGTTTCATTATTCCTCCTCCCTGCTCCATAGGGGAAAAACAGTCCCCGTTTTAGTCCAACCCCATTTTCTTGAGATATTCTGGAAAAAGGAAATGTTTCAGAACCTGCAGCTTTTCGCAATCGGTCGCAAAGGGCCGGTCGTTCCGCCCCCGATGAGTCATGGGTGATCAACCCCCGGTAGTCCATGGGGACCCCGGTATTCGTCTCTCGATCGTATTTTTTTGTTGACATCTTGTGTCCGAAAAATATACTACTATGCCCATAGGGTTTATATAAATACATCCGGCCCCTCCGGCGGTTTTTTTTGACAAATTAAACCCTATAAAAAACATATTATTTGTGGAGGCAGTATGAAAAGAAGCATCGTTTTCTTCCTGGCAGCGGCGCTCCTGGCGACAACGGCATATGCGGAACCCGTGCGTCTGGCGCTTCACTCCTGCTGCGTTACAGAGGACGCGACGACCAAGGAGATCCTCCCGGCGTTCAAGAAGTATTACAAGGAGAAGTTCGGCAGGGACGTGGATATCAGCGCATCGTTCGCCGGCTCGGGGACGCTCAAGAACCAGATCCTCGGCGGCGCTCCCGTGCAGGTGGCGATCCTCTCCTCCGAGCTCTACCTGGACCAATTGAAGGGGAAGGGGCTCATCTCATCCGACTGGCGGGCGAATCCCAAAAACGGGTCGGTCATCAAGTCGGTGATCATATTCGTCACCCGGAAGGACAATCCTAAAGGACTGCGGACCTACCAGGACCTTGCCCGGCAAGGCGTCAAGGTCCTCCACGCCAGCCCCGACACCTCGGGCGGCGCGCAGTGGGCGATTTTCGCGATGTACGGGGCGGGGGCGAACTTCAAAAACCTCACCTTCGGGCCGGAGGACGAGGGAGTGAAGCTCCTCTCCGCCGTGGAGAAAAACGTCATCGCTCAGCCGGAATCAGCGCGGCAGACCTTCGTCCAGTTCGACGCGGGGTTCGGCGACGCCATCGTGACGTACGAGAACGAGGCATTGCTGGAAAAGGCCAAGGGACGCGATTACGCGATCTCAGTGCCGAAGAAGACGATCGAGACGGAGTGGAAGGTCGCGCGGATCGACAGGAACATCCGGCCCGACCAGGAGCACGCCGTCGCCGAGTTCATCAAGTTCCTCTACTCCGCCGATGCGCAGCGCGCGTACGCCAAGTACGGCTTCCGCCCGGTCGACGCCAAGGTGGAAAAGGAGTTCCACGCCAAGTACGCGAAGGTCGCCGAGCCGTTTACCGTCGACGACCTCGGCGGATGGCAGAATGCCAGAAAGAACGTGATCGAAAACGCGTGGAAGAAGACGCAGCGCAAATAGGCATGGCCCCGGGCCGGTTCCGGAATCTCGACGCCCTGGTGCGGTGGTCGGTGTTCGCGGCAGCCGTCGGGCTGTTCCTGGTCCTCATCCTGCTGCCGCTGGTATCGCTCAACCGCTACGCGGTGCGGGAAGGGCTCGGGATCTTCTGGAGCCGGCTCCGGGATCCGGGCGCCCTCGGGGCGCTGCGGCTGACGGCGTGGGTCGCGCTGGCGACCACCGCCGTGAACGGCCTTATCGGCACGGCGATGGCCTTCGTCCTCACCCGCTATCGGTTCCCTGGACGAAGGGCGATAAACGCCCTGGTGGACATTCCGCTCGCGATCCCGACGGTGGTCACCGGCTTCGCGCTCCTCCTCCTGTATGGGCCGCTCGGTCCTTTCGGGGAATTTCTGGGCGAAAGGAACATCCAGTTGATGTTCTCCTTCCCGGGGCTGCTCCTTGGCCACGTCTTCGTCACCTTCCCCTTCATGGTCCGGGCCGTGGGAGCGGTCCTCGAATCCGCTCCCCGCTCGGGGGAGGACGCCGCGCGGACGCTGGGGGCGAAGGAGTGGCAGGTATTTGTCCTCGTCACCCTGCCGTCCATAAAGGAGGGCCTGGTCGCCGGCTCGTTCCTCACCTTCTCGCGGTCGCTGGGGGAGTTCGGGGCTTCCATAATGGTTTCGGGAAATCTCGTCGGGCGGACGCAGACCGCCCCGCTCTACATCTTTTCACGCTTCAACACCGGCGACGTCGAAGGGGCCTCCGCCATAGCGATCCTGCTGGCGCTCGCGTCTTTCCTGATCCTGCTCCTCCTCCAGTTCGTCCAGGCCGGCCGTGGAATCAAGGAGGTGCAGGCTTGACGACCCACCTTGCCGCCGAGGGGATCCGGAAGTCGTTCGGAGAGAAAACCGTCCTCGACGGCGTCTCGCTCTCCGTTGAAAGCGGCGAGCTTATGGCGCTGCTTGGCCCCAGCGGCTGCGGCAAGTCCACGCTCTTGAGGATCGTGGCGGGTCTGCTCCCCCATGACGCCGGCGCGGTGCGGATCGGCGGAAAGGACATGGAAACCACCCCGGCCCGGGATCGCGGAGTCGGGTTCGTCTTCCAGGACTACGCGCTCTTCCCCCGGATGACCGTCGTCGAGAACATCGCGTTCGGTTTCCGGATCCGCGGCGTTGCGGCGGGCGAGAGGAACAGGAAGGCGGGCGCGATGATCGATCTGGTGGGCCTCTCGGAGGAGGCGGACCGCCCGGTGGACCGGCTTTCAGGCGGGCAGCGTCAGCGGGTCGCCCTGGCGCGCGCGCTGGCGGTGGAGCCGAAGCTTCTGCTCCTCGACGAACCGCTTTCTGCCCTGGACGTGAAGGTCCGCGAACGGCTGCGACGGGAGATCAAGACGATACAGAAGAAGGTCGGGATCACCGCCGTTATCGTCACGCACGACCAGGCGGAGGCCATGGAGCTGGGGGACCGGATCGCCGTCATGAACGAAGGGCGGATCGAGCAGGTCGCTCATCCTCGCGACGTCTACCAGGAGCCCGCCACTGAGTTCGTCGCCCGGTTCATCGGGGACGTCAACGTCCTGCCGGGCCGGATGTACCATGGCTACGCATACTCGGGAAGCCTCGCGATCCGGATGACCGGCGACATGCCGCCTCCCGAGGGAAGCTGGGTCAAGGTGATACTGCGCCCCGAGGACGTCTCCATCCATCCGCCGGGAATCCCCGAGGCGGGACAGTCGCACGCCAAGGTCGAATCCGTATCCTTCCAGGGGACCCACCTCCGGGCGACGCTCGAGACGGAGGAAGGATATTCGCTGACCTCGCTCATCCTGCGCAGCCATCCGATGGCCGGCAATCTCGCCGAAGGGGACGAGGTTCGCGTGGAGGCGCTGCGCGGAAGCGTTCTCCCCGATCCGTTCGGGAAGCCCGAACCGGAATATTTCCTGTGAGGTGTGCATGACGATGAGCGGAACCTATTTCCCCATATTCTGCGATATCCGCGGGACGCCTGTCCTCGTCGTGGGGGCGGGCAAGGTCGCGGAGCGGAAGATCGATGCTCTCCTGGCGCACGGCGCCGCCGTGACCGTCGTCGCGACCAGGTTTTCCGACCCGGTGCGCCGGAGGATGGAGCGCGGGGAGGTGCGCGGAATCCGATCCCCCTTCCTGCCGGAACATCTCGGAGGGATGGCGATGGCCTTTGCCGCCGCTTCAGACCCGGCGGCGAACCGA
>JBLNEW010000068.1:0-82216 GCA_050263095.1 Deltaproteobacteria bacterium
GCCAGCAGGTCATCCGTGTTCTTGCCCGAGAGCTTGCCGTACTCCTTGAAACCCTTGACGGAATAGTAGACATCGCCACCTACGACGTAGGCCTTCCCTGCACCGATTATCCGTTCCACGAGCCGCTTTATCTCCTCAATGTGTTTCGTCGCGCGCGGTTCGACGTCGGGCCGCAACAGTCCCATGCGGTCGAAGTCCCGGTAGAAGGCCTCGATATACCTGTTGGAGATCGTCAGGTAGTCCGTCCCCTCCCGGTTCGCCCTGTTTATTATCTTGTCGTCGATGTCGGTGAAGTTGCGCACGAAAGTGACGTCGAGCCCGCGGTGCCGAAGGTAACGCACTATGGTGTCGAATACCACGTTCGCGCGGGCGTGCCCGATGTGGCACAGGTCGTATACTGTCACCCCGCAGACATACATCTTCACTTTGCCGGGAGCGATCGGTACGAACGTCTCTTTCCTGTTTCCCATGGTGTTGAACACGGTCAACGCCATTCAGTCTGCACCCCCATGCGTCGACGCCGGCGGCCGGGACCCCGAAAGCAGCGCCACGGCCCACGCCGAAATGCCTTCCCTTCTCCCCTCGAAGCCCATTCCCTCGGTGGTCTTCCCTTTAAGGCTCACCCGCTCGGGGGGCACGAGCAGCATCCCGGCTATGGAGGCGCGCAGCTCCTCCACGATCGGGGCGATCCTGGGCTCCTCGCAGACTACCACGGCGTCGAGCCCCACGAGAGAGAAACCCAGCTCCTCCATCCTGCCGCGCGCGTGCTCGAGGATCTTCCTGCCCGGTATCCCGCGGGTCTCCTCAAGGCCGGGAGGGAAATGGTGTCCTATGTCGCGGTCGCCCATGGCGCCGTACAGGGCATCGGCTATCGCATGGAGAAGCACGTCGCCGTCCGAGTGCCCGAGGAGCCCCATCTCGTGCTCGACCTTGACTCCTCCGAGCCAGAGCTCCCTGCCGGAGACGAGCCGGTGCGCATCGCCGCCCAGCCCTATGCGGAAATCGGGCCCCTCCCGCAGCAGCCCTTCCGCCATGCGCAGTTCCTCCGGGATGGTTATCTTGATGTTCGCCTCTTCCCCCGGAATCGGGGTCACGGGGTATCCCGCCGCTTCCACCAGCGAAGCGTCGTCGGTCCCCCGCAGCCCTTCCGCGCCCGCCTTCTCGTATGCCTTCCGGAGGATCCCGGCGCGGAAAGCCTGGGGAGTCTGGGCCCGGTACAGCCTGGACCTGTCGACGGTCGAAAGCGTCCTGCCGTTTTTATCCCATTCCTTTACGGTTTCCCGCACGGGAACCACGGGAACGACTGCGCCGTGCTCTTCGGCAAGCTCCACGCAGCGCGCAAGCAGGTCCGCGGAAACGAAAGGCCTCACGGCGTCATGGACCAGGATCACCTCCGCATCTCCGGTCACCGCGGTGAGGGCGTTGCGCACGGAATCCTGGCGTTCGGCTCCGCCGTCGACCACCCGCAGCACTTTCGGCCGGCCGCGGAACGATTCCTTGAGGTCCCTTGGGGATTGCGGCGGAAGCGCCAGGAGTATGCCGTCGATCAGCGGCGAGGCGGCAAGGCAGGATATCGTCCGATCGATGATCGGACGGCCGCCGAGAGGGAGGAACTGCTTGGGTACATCCCCGCCCATTCGCCTGCCCTCACCGCCGGCTACTACGATGGCGACTACCCTGGCCAATTACCCTCCGGACGGAAATTTCACGCGGATGCGGACGGACGATGCGAAAAGAGATGACGCCAACTTGCGGAGGTGTCTTACAGGTTCAGGAAGCGGCGCAGGTCCGCCTCGACGGCTTCCTCCGTTACTGCCTTGGCGAGGGAGATTTCCTTCACGAGGAGGGTACGGGCCGTGTCCAGCATCTTCCTCTCCCCGAATGAGAGCGCCTTCTCTCCCTTGAGAAGGAGGAGATTGCGCAGGACCTCGGCGATTTCGAAGGGGGAACCTGATTTCAGCTTGTCCATGTATTGGCGGTACCGGCGGTTCCACGGCTTGGGCTCGACGTCCACCTCCCGCGCCTTGAGGATCTTGTATACCGACGTCACGGCCCGGCTGTCCATGATTCGACGCAGGCCCACCTGTTCCGTGTTGTTCACCGGGACCATGATCGTGATCCCCGTGTCCAGGATGCGCAATACGTAAAACGATTCCCGCCTGCCCCCCGAGATCGATTTGGTCTCGATGGTCTGGATTATTCCGACGCCGTGGGCCGGGTAGACGGCCATGTCCCCCACCTTGAAGCTCATTGGACTCCGACCTCCGAGGTTTTTCGGGAAATGTCCTGGAGCTGCACCGAATGATATATTATAGTTTTTGAATTCCCATCCGTCAATGCGGGGTTTCTGCATGCAGTCGACAGTTTGGTTCGCGGACCTGTCCGCGCCCCCCGGGAAGAGCCTTCTCGACAAGCTTGGGAACCTCCTTCGGGCCGCCGGCATTTCCTCCAGGATTGGGGCCGGCGACCTGACCGCCGTGAAGCTTCACTTCGGGGAGAAGGGAAACACGGCATTCCTTCGCCCCATATACGTCAGAAAGGCCGTCGAGGAGGTGACCGCGGCAGGCGGGAAGCCTTTCCTCACCGACACGAACACGCTTTACCTCGGCGGACGGAGCAATGCGGTCGACCACCTGCGGACGGCCGTCACCAACGGTTTCGCATACGCGGTCGCGGACGCCCCCATCGTCATCGCGGACGGATTGAGGGGAGAGAGCGCCGTCCGCGTTCCCGTCGAAGGGAGGATTTTCAGCGAGGTCTCCATCGGGGCGGCGATCGCGAACGCCGATGCCATGGTCGTTCTCACGCACTTCAAGGGCCACGAGCTTTCCGGCTTCGGGGGCGCAATAAAGAACCTCGGCATGGGGTGCGCCTCCCGCGCGGGGAAGCTTGCGCAGCACTCGACCGTGTCGCCGTTCGTCGACCCCGACGCCTGCACGGGCTGCGGAACCTGCGTCGCCCATTGCCCCTCGGGCGCGATCTCGGTCATCCCGGAAAAGGCCCTCGTCGACCCGAAAGCCTGCATCGGCTGCGCGGACTGCATCGTCGTCTGCCCGGCGCATGCCGTAATGATCGACTGGAACGAGGCCGCGCCCACGGTGCAGAAAAAGATGGTGGAGCATGCGCTGGGCGCCCTCGACGGAAAGAGGGATTCCACCCTGTTCCTCACCTTCGTCACGCAGGTCTCCCCCTACTGCGACTGCTACGGCAACAGCGACCGGCCGATCGCGCCGGACGTCGGCATCTTCGCTTCGTGCGATCCCGTCGCCATCGACCAGGCGTGCGCGGACCTGGTGATCCGGGCGGCGGGCACGGATCCTTTCCGGGGCACCCACCCCTCCATCGACTGGACGACCCAGCTCTCCTACGGCGAAGAGCTGGGGCTCGGCTCCAGGAAATACGAGCTCGCGACGATATGACGGCCCGCCGGGTCCTATACGCCGGGATCGACGTCGGCTCCCTCTCCACCGACGTGGTCCTCCTGGACGGGAAGGCGGCGTTGGCTGGTCACGCCATCGTCGCCACCGGCGCCTCCGCCCAAAAGGCATCCGGGGAGGCCCTCTCCCGCGCCCTGGAGATCGCGGGGGGGACCGCGGCGGACATCGCCATCACCGTATCGACCGGCTACGGCCGCGAGAGGGTTCCGTCCGCGGACCTGAACGTCACCGAGATCACGTGCCACGCGCGCGGGGCGCGCCACCTGTTCCCCGGAGCGTCGACCGTGCTCGACATCGGCGGGCAGGACAGCAAGGTCATCCGGCTGTCCCCGGACGGCCGGGTCGCCGACTTCGCGATGAACGACAAGTGCGCGGCGGGCACCGGGCGGTTCCTTGAAGTGATGGCGCGGACCCTTGAAATGGACCTGGAGCAAATGGGGCCCCGCGCACTGCTGTCCCGAAGGTCGCTGTCCGTCAGCTCGATGTGCACCGTGTTCGCCGAATCGGAGGTGGTCTCCCTTATAGCGTCGGGCGCATCCGCCGAGGACATAGCATGGGGAGTCCACCTTGCCATAGCGAACCGCATCGCGGCCCTCGCCGAGCGGGTCGGCAGCGAATCGCCCGCGGTCATGACCGGCGGGGTCGCGAAAAATCCCGCCGCCCGCAAGGCCCTTGAAGACCGGTTCGGAATCCGGCTGCTGGTCCCTGAAGAGCCTCAGCTTGCGGGAGCGCTGGGGGCCGCGCTCATCGCGAGGGAAAAGTACCGGTCTCGCCACTGACCGCCTCGGGTACTCCAGGCGTCGATATTTACCCCGGGCGCCCTACCACGACTGGTGGGTATCGTAGATCTGCCTGAACTGTTCGGCGTTTTCCTTGAAAATGGCGAGGATCCTGGGATCGAAGTGGACGGGGTTGGTGCGGTGCCCCCCTTCCGTCAGTATCGCCACGGCTCGCTCGTGCTCGAACGGGGGCTTGTACGGGCGCTTGCTTCTCAGGGCGTCGTACTGGTCGATCAGGTTCATGATCCGCCCCTCGATCGGGATCGCTTCACCTTTAAGACCCTGCGGGTACCCGGTCCCGTCCCACCGCTCGTGGTGGTACAGCGCGAACCGCTCCGCCGACTTCAAGTATGGACTGCTCGATCCCCGCAGTATCCTCGCCCCGATTGTGGTGTGCGTCTTCATGATCTCGAATTCCTCGTCGGTCAGGACCCCGGGCTTAAGCAGGATCGCGTCCGGGATGCCGACCTTTCCGATGTCGTGCATCGGGCTTGCGTAGAACATGATGTCGGCCTCTTCCCCCGTTATGCCCAGGCATTTGAGCACAAGGCCGGTGTAATAGCTTATCCGCTTGACGTGAACATAGGAGTCCACGTCCCGGTACTCCGAGGCCAGGGTCAGGCGCTGGACGGTGTCAAGCAATGATTCCTTGAGCTGCCTGGTCCTTTCCTGTACCTGCCGCTCGAGCAACCTTCCCTGCTCTTCGAGCGAGTCCTGGTAACGCTTCGTCTTGAGCAGGTTGGCCGCCCGGACGACCAGCTCGGTGTTGTCGACCGGTTTCGCAAGGAAGTCGCTCGCTCCCGCCTCCAGAGCCTTTATCCGGGATTCCCGGTCCGCGTACGCCGTCAGCATGACCACCGGGATCCCGCGGGTGGCCGGGTCCTCCTTGAGGTTTCGGCACGTCTGGAATCCGTCCATCCCCGGCATCGATATGTCGAGGAAGATCAGGTCCGGGTGCAGGTTCCTGGCTTTCTGAATCCCTTGATGTCCGTCGTGCGCGCTCTCGAACCGGTATCCGTGGCTCTGCAGGACCGCGCCGATGACCTCCGAGACGAGCTCGTCGTCGTCGACCATCAGGATCTTTTCATAGGGTTCGACGTTCATCGCCTTTCGCGTGCCTCCTCATCCGGTTGATTCGTTCAGGTGCGCCCGGCTTCCTCGGCCAGTATCTCGAAGAACCGGGTGATTTCCTCGGGAGTGTTGTAAAAGTGCGGGGATATGCGGATCCCGCCGGATCGGGGGGAACAGACCACGTTTTTCGCGAGAAGCGCCTTCCAGAGCGTGTGCGGGTCGGCGCCGGGTACCCTGAACGTCACTATGCCGGAGCGGTCCTCCGGATGCCTCGGCGACACGATCTCGTAACCGCGCCGCAGGGCCGCTTCTATCGCCCCTTCGGTCAGCCGCCGGACCCTCTCCCAGATCCTGTCCACTCCGACCGACAGAAGCAGGTCGAGCGATGCGCCGAACGCAGCCAGGCCGACGGTATTGGAGCTTCCGGGCTCGAAGCGACGCGCGTCGGGAGACAGCTGGAAGTCGTAGTTTTCGAAGTCGAACCGGTTCCGCACCGAGTGCCATCCGAGCACGACGGGCTCCACCATCTCCATCACCTCCCTGGAGATGTAGAATCCGCCGATCCCCTCCGGAGCGAGCAGCCACTTGTGACCGTCCGCCGACAGTGAGTCGATCCCGTACGAGCGCACGTCCATCGGCAGGACTCCCAGGCTCTGTATCGCATCCACGCAGAAGAAGATCCCCTTCTTCTGGCAGAACTCCCCGATGCCGGGAAGGTCGTTGCGGTGCCCGTTCGCGAACTCCACCGAGGAAAGCGCAATAAGGCGGGTCTTCCCGTCGCACGCCGCGAAAATGTCCTCCTTGGAGACCCTGCCGTCCCGCGCCGGCACCATGCGCACGTCGACGCTGCGCGAGGCGAGCCTCATCCACGGGTAAACGTTCGAAGGAAACTCGACGTTGGCGGTGACAAGGTTGTCCCCTTCCTTCCACGGGAACCCGGCGGCGATGAACGAGAGCCCCTCGGAGGTGCTCTTGATGAAGGCCACCTCCTCCGTCGTCGCCCCGATCATCCGCGCGAACCGGACCCGGGCCTCGTCGCCGATCTCCTGCCACTGGCGCAGCCTGAACGCCCCCTCGTCGCGGGACCGGAACAGTACGCGGGCGCCGGCCTCCGCCGAACGGGCCGGGATGGGCGAGACTCCGGCGTGATTCAGGTAGATGAATTTCTCCGTTACGGGGAACTCGGATTTCCGTATCGGGTCCACGTCGATCGGCAAGTTGCCTCCGGGGGCGATCCTTTCCCTATGCTATCAGGAGCGCCCGTAATATCTAGGGTATAATACTTCGATGGAGTGGAAGGACCAAGATGTCCTCAGGTACAGCCGGAACCTCCTTCTGCGGGAAATCGGACCGACAGGCCAGGAGAAGCTCTTCTCCTCGGCTGCGCTCGTCGTCGGCGCGGGAGGGCTCGGCTCGCCCGCGCTTCTCTACCTTGCGGCGGCAGGGGTCGGACGGATCGGCGTGATCGACGGCGACCGCGTGGATCTGAGCAACCTGAACAGGCAGACCATCCATTCGGAGTCTTCGGTGGGGCGCGCAAAAGCATGCTCCGCGCAGGCGTCGCTCCTTGCGTTCCGCTCGGACCTGGATGTCGAGGTGCACGATACGGCGCTTACGACGGAGAACGCCCTGTCCCTGTTCCGGAGATACGACGTGGTAGTCGACGGCAGCGACAACTTTCCGACGAAGTACCTTTGCAACGACGCTTCGGTCCTGTCCGGCGTCCCGCTGGTGCATGCGGGGATCCTGCGTTTCGGGGGGCAGATCCTCTCGGTCGTCCCGGGCCGTGGGCCGTGCCTGCGATGCCTTCTCCCCGATATTCCCCCGCGCCGGGACGCCCCGACCTGCTCGGAAGCCGGGATCCTGGGAGCGTCGGCGGGCGTCATGGGATCGTGGCAGGCGGTCGAGGCTGTGAAGCTCCTGCTGGGGATCGGCGCGCCGCTGCTCGGAAGGCTGCTTATGATCGACACGCTTGACGCCTCGGTCTCCACGCTCGAGGTAAAGAAAGATCCGGAATGCCCTGCCTGCGGCGAGTCCCCAAGGATCCTCTCGCCGCTGTCCCCCCTCGAGTACGGGCTCGACCGGAGCGCCCCTCTGTGAAGACGGCGGCATTGCGGCGCCCCGTGCGCGCGGTAATTCTTCTTTCGGGCGGCCTGGACAGCACGCTGGCGGCAAGGATGATGCTGGACCAGGGGGTGGAGCTCTTCGCTCTGCACTTCACCTCTCCGTTCTGCACCTGCTCGCGCAAGCCGGCGGGCGCCGGGGAAGCCGGAAACGGCGCAGGCTGCCATTCCCAGGCGCAGATAGTCGCGGGGAAAATGGGGATCCCGATAAGGACCGTCGCCAAGGGGAGCGAGTACATGGACATCGTCCGCAATCCGAGGCACGGGCGGGGTTCCGCTATGAACCCCTGCATCGACTGCCGCATCTTCACGCTCAGGAAGGGGCGGGAGTACATGGAAGAGATCGGGGCATCGTTCCTGGTCACGGGGGAAGTGGTGGGGCAGCGCCCCATGTCCCAGCGAAGCGACGCCCTGCGGGTCATCGAGAAGCACAGCGGCTGCGCGGGGCTTGTGCTTCGCCCCCTCTCGGCGCTTAACCTGGAGCCGACCGTCGCGGAGCGGGAAGGATGGGTCGACCGCAACGCACTCCTGGACATTGCGGGCCGTTCGCGCAAGGACCAGATCCGCCTGGCGGAAGAGTGGAACGTCGCCGACTATCCCTGCCCGGCGGGCGGCTGCCTTCTTACGGACAAGACCTTCTCCGTCAAGGTGAGGGACCTCTTCGAACACTGCCCTTCGCCGGACATGGCGGACCTGAACCTGCTGAAAGTGGGCAGGCATTTCCGTATGCCGGACGGGCAAAAGGTGATCGTGGGGCGCGACGAGGCGGAAAACCGAAAGCTGGAGGCGCTCGGCAGGGGGAAGCTGCGCATCTACATAGCCGAGGGATTTTCCGGCCCCTCCATCGGGATCGAGGAGACGGGGGGAGAGGCCCCCGTGGGGCTGCTCGCGAAGTTTTTCACCCGGTATTCGAAGCCCGGCACGGAGCCGCCCTTCCGCGTGCGCGAGGCGGCGAAAACCGGCGAGCGCATCATCCATATACCTGCCGACCCGGATTTCAGAGAGGCGGACCATGCGCTCCTTTGCTGACTCTCGCGGGGAGATCGGCGCAACTGTCCCGGAGAAGGGCAAGTGGGACGCGCTGCTCGCCTCGCTAAGGGAAATGGGCTCGGCAGTGATCGCCTTCAGCGGCGGAGTCGACAGCACTTTCCTGCTGCATGCCGCCCGCGTGGCGCTTGGGACAAGGGTCCTAGCTGTTACGGCCATCTCCCCTACATACCCGAAGTCCGAGCGGGACGAGGCGGAGAGGATCGCGCGCGAGTGGGGCGTCTCCCACAGGTTCATAGAGTCGAACGAGCTGGAGATCCCCGGCTTTTCCTCCAATCCGCCCGACCGCTGCTATCACTGCAAGAAGGAGCTGTTCGGGCTTCTCGCAGGCATCGCCCGGAACGAAGGATTCGCCGCGATCTGCGACGGCTCCAACGCCGACGACTTAAACGATATCCGCCCTGGACGGAGGGCAGCGAAGGAACTCGGCGTTCGAAGCCCCCTTCTGGAAAACGCGATAACCAAGGAGGAGATCCGCGCATTGAGCCGGCAGTTTCGCCTTCCGACCGCCGACAAGGGATCTTTCGCCTGCCTCTCCTCGCGGTTCCCCTACGGGACCGAGATTACCGAGGAGTCGCTGCGGCGCGTGGAGGCATGCGAGGAAATACTGCGGGGGTTCGGGTTCCGGCAGTTCCGAGTCCGCGTGCACGGCGCAGTGGCGCGAATCGAGGTCGGGCAGGAGGAGATACCGCGCCTGTTCGAGGCTGATGTCGCAAACGCCGTCCACGAGGGGTTCCGCAGGAACGGCTTCCTTTACGTTTCGGTAGACCTTAAAGGATACCGGACGGGATCGATGAACGAAGGCGGGCTCGCCGGCCCCCCTCCGCAGGACCTCGACCTCTTATAATCACATCTTGAGGATGTTGGATTTGAAGATCAGCTTCTCGTGGTCGTCCCCGTCCTCGGGGTAGGAGGCGTGGCCGAACCGGAGGTCGACCCGGACGTCCTTGATCCGCTTGCGGATCTCCTCGACCTCGGCGTGGATCGCCTTCTTGATGCGGGGGATGGCGCTCATCCTGCCGTCTTCTGCCTCGGGCAGGATCATTCCGAACTTCCACTCGCTTATCCTGGCGACCACGTCGTATTCCCTCAACGATCCCCTTAGCACTCCGGCCAGCCTCATGACGACCATCTCCCCGCGGTCCACGGCGGCGAACTCGCGCTCCGGGAGCCGCGGCGTCACTTCGCATATCATGAGGACGAGCCTTCGCTTGAACCGTTTCGCGCGGGCCAGCTCGTGGAGGAGGCGCCCCTGGAAATACTTGAGCGTCGGCAGTCCGGTCGCCTCGTCGAGGTTCTTCAGCCGCTCGTTCCTCTCGAAAGCAATGGCGTTGCCGATGGCCTTCTCCACGTACCGGATGAATTTCTCGAACGTCGCCGTGTCGTCGTTGTTGAAGGAAGTCGGGTAGAACGTCTTGTGCGGGAACTTATCGAAGATCGACACGGTGCCGATGACCTCCCCTTCGCTCTTCAGGGGAAGGCAAAGCATCGTCCTGGCGATCCCGGCGAACTCCTTCCAGTCCTCCTCCTCCGCCACGTCCCGGACGAGGACCGAGGGCGCCCCCTTGAGGATGTCGGTCACCGCCTTCTTGTCCATGCGGAAAAGGTCCTTCTGGTCGCTTTCCGCCTTCATGCCGTAAAAGTCCCGTATGGCGTATTTCCCGGTCGCAGCGTCCAGGAGGCGGATGATGCACGACTCGGCCTCCATAATCAGGCACGCCGAGGTGGCGACCAGCTTCAGCAGCCTCTGAAGGTCCAGCGTGGATATTATGTTGATGCCCGCCTCGTTGATGGCGGCTATTTTCGTCATACGGAGAGCGGCCGATTCCTCGCGGAGCGATATGCCGATATTGTCGGACAGCAGCAGGGCCGCCTCGTCCAGCGCCGAAATGCGCTCCTGCGGCATGCCGTCGGCGGAGATCATCTGGACCGCAAGCACCCCGAGCGGCTCGTCCGAAGAGACGAGGGGGAAGAAGACCATGTCGCCCCGGAGCCGGCTGCCGGGAGAACGGTGTATCTCGGAAAGGGTCACGACCCGGCGCTCCCGCAGCGCCAGGTCCTCGACCGTCCCCGCCGAAGAGAAGTGAAGGGTTTCCGGCGAGGGGGTGAAACGCAGCGTCGTAGACCGCAGGTAAAAATCCTCGGTGTCCCGGTCGAACAGCAGGATCGAGGACACTCCCCCCGGCAGGAAGGCGCCGACAGCCGCCGTGAACTCCCTCAGACGCTCCTCGATCGGCTTGCCCGACCTAAGAATTTCCCCAGCGTGCTTGACGAATTCCGCCGGCATGCTACTCCTGGTCCTCCATCGATATGCGGATCCGCACGCGCACGATATTTCCCCGTGCGTCCAAAAATACCGCGGGGAGCACGGCATGCCCCTCCGGAGCGATGTACGGGTTCTCGAATTTCAGGAACGTCGGCCCCCCTTCTTCCGCTTCCAGCGAGATTGCCGCCCGGGGCGCTTTTTCCTCGGGGGGAGGCGGCGCGACCGCCGGGATCTCTATCTCGATCTCGTCCAGGCCCTCGAGGAGCCCGCGACCGGGCGCAGCCTGTTCTTCGGCAGCGGGCGGCGCCGCCGGAAGAACAGCGGCTCTCTCCGGCGTTTCGACGGCGGTCCCGCTGAATTCGGAGGGCTCGGCGGTTTGAGGAGTTTCCGGCGCCGCCGGCGCATCCGGCACCTCGACGGCGGTCATGCCGAATGCGGGGGGTTCGGCGGCGGGAGCGGATTCCAGGACCTCCGGCGCCTCCTGGATCTCCTCGAGGTCGGAAATCTCCTCGAATACTTCGGCTTCCTTCGGCCGGAACGACTCCCGTATCTTTACGTCCGCAATCTCCCCTATCTCTTCATGCTCGGCCGTCTCTCCCGGCATGAGGAGGGTTTTCCGCAGGTGCGAGAACACCATCCTGGATATGGTAACCAGTGTCTCCGATACGCCCACGCCGTCCTTGGCGATGCCTTCGACCACCGGGACGCTCCTGGGATTGAGCTTCGCCGACATGTCTTTCACGGGCAGGATCTGCTTCAGGTCGCGCTTGTTGTACTGCAGCACGAACGGGAGGTCTTCGAGCTTCTTGCCGTACGTGGCGAGGTTCTCGACCAGGTTCTTCAGGCTGTCCACGTTGCTTTGCGCCATGTCCGCCTGGGAATCGGCGACGAAGACGACTCCGTCCACACCCTGGAGGACGAGCCTGCGCGTGGCGTTGTAGAACACCTGGCCCGGGACGGTGTAAAGGTGAAACCGCACCTTGAATCCCTTTATCTGCCCCAGGTCCACGGGAAGGAAGTCGAAGAACAGCGTCCGGTCGGTCTCGGTGGGAAGGGAAATCAGCCTCCCCTTCTGCTCCGGCCGGAGGATGCGATGAACCATCTCTATGTTGGTGGTCTTGCCCGAGAGCCCCGGACCGTAATAGACGATCTTCGCGCTCAGCTCTCTTGTCGCATAGTTGAATAACGCCATCCGGTCCCTCCGGACTTGCGATCAGCGGCGGCGAACCGCGAGGCGCTTCGCCTCGCGGCGAATGACCGCGTGTATGTTGCGGTTCCTCGAAAGCAGGATCAGTTCGACGTTGGGAAGGCGCACGAGCAGCCGCATCGCCACCGGCACCGGCGTCCGCGGGTTCGACACCATGGCCTTCAGCAGGAACGGATTGCTCATCAGCTCCTTGTTCTCGCCGATATCGCGGAGCACTTCCTCGTTCGTGAGCGGCGACGAAGTGTATGCCGCCACGTCGCTCGCCGAGAGGCGCGGGCTCTTGATCACTGCCCGGGCGACCAGCTTGTTCGGGTCCCTCGAAAGAATCTGCCGGACCTCCTTGTTCCCCTTGGCGGCCAGCTCCACCTTCTGCGGAACCGGCATTTTCAGGACCGCGTTCTGCATGGATCCCCGGACGGCCTCGTCGACCGGCTGATCTTCCGTCAAGCTTACCCTAATCTTCCGGGTTTCGCCTTCCATTACTCCTCTTCTTCCTCGCCCAGCTCCTTCTTCGACTCGGCGATGACTTTATCCGCGATCGCCGCGGGGATTTCCTCGTAGTGGGAGACGGCCATGGTGAACTGGCCCCTCCCCGAGGTTATCGACCGCAGGTCGGAGGAATACCGTAGAACCTCCGACAGCGGGACCTGGACCTTGACGATCTGGCTCTTCCCGTGGGCGTCCACCCCCAGCACGCGCCCCCGCCGCCCGTTCAGGTCCCCGATTATGTCGCCGACGTTCTCCTCCGGCACGACGACCTCCATCTCGACTATCGGTTCCAGGAGAATCGGCTTGGCGTCGAGGGCGGCCTTCTTGAACGCCAGCGACCCGGCGATCTTGAGCGCCATCTCCGAGGAGTCGACCGTGTGAAAGGAGCCGTCGAAAACGGTCACGCGGACGTCCACGACGGGGTAGCCGGCGATGACCCCCTTGGAGAGCCGCTCCACGACGCCCTTCTCCACCGCCGGAATGTACTGGCGCGGGATCGAGCCGCCGACGATCGCGTCCACGTACTCGAACCCCTTGCCGCGGGGGAGCGGCTCGATCTTGATCCAGCAGTCGCCGTACTGCCCGCGCCCGCCGGTCTGCTTCTTGTGTTTCCCCTGCGCCTCGGCCTTCCCCTTGATGGTCTCGAGGTAAGGTATTTTCGGCGTCCGCAGCTCCACTTCCACGCCGTACTGCCGCTTGAGCTTCTCGACCACCACCTCCAGGTGCGTCTCCCCCATCCCGGCCAGGATGAACTCCCTTGTCTGGGCCTCCTTCCTGAACCGGATGGTGGGATCCTCCTCGATCATCCTGGCGAGGGAGGTGCCCAGCTTATCCTCGTCGTTCCGGGTCTTGGGCCTGATGGCGAACGATATGACCGGCTCCACGACGGGAGGAGCGGGAAAAACGATCGGGTTCTTAGGGTCGCACAGGGTGTCGCCGGTGGAGGTTTCCTTGAACTTCGCAACCGCGACGATCTCGCCGGCGGACGCGGAGCCGACCGCCTTCTGCTTCTTCCCCTCGAGCTTCAGGATCTGGCCTATCCTCTCGGCGGCGTCCTTGCTGGAGTTGAGGGGCGCCATGTCCGGGGTCAGCGTGCCGGAAAAGATCTTGAAGATGGAAAGCTTGCCAGCGTACGGGTCGGCAAGCGTCTTGAACACCTGCGCGGAAAAAGGGGCCTTCGCGGATATGGCCCGGGTCTGCTCGGCCTTGGTCTTCGGGTTGATCCCCTTGACCTCCTTGCGGTAGGAAGGGTCCGGCAGCGCGTAGTTGATCATGTCCAGCAGCGGCTGGATCGCGATGTTGCGCAGCGCCGACCCGCAAAGGACCGGCAGGAACTTCTTCGCCCGCACTCCCGATGTGAACCCCTTCCTTATCTCTTCTTCGGAGAGCTCGGTGCCTTCCAGGTACTTCTCGATCAGGGCGTCGTCGGATTCCGCGGACGCCTCGACGAGCCGCTCCCGCGCCTTTCCCGCGGCTTCCGCCATATCGGGAGGTATGTCCGCCAGTTCGAATTCCCCGGTATCGTTCTTGTAGACGAGCGCCTTCATCCGGAAAAGGTCGACCACTCCCTTGAACCCGGCCTCCCTGCCGATGGGCAGCTGCACGGCGACCGCGTTGACCTTCAGGATGTCGGCGATCTCTTCCAGTGCCTTGTCGAAATCCGATCTCTCGCGGTCCATCTTCGATATGAAGGCCACCACCGGGACGTCGGAATCGGCGGCGAACTTCCACATCTTCTCGGTCTGCACCTCGACGCCCGAAACCGCATTGACGACGAGAACAGCGCCGTCCAGCACCCGCATGCAGGCGCGCGTGTCGGCCTCGAAGTTGATGTATCCGGGAGTATCCGTAACGGTCACCTCCACCTTGTTCCACGAGTAGTGGTGGAAGGATGTGCTGATCGTGATCTTCCTGCGGATTTCCTCCGGATCGTAGTCGAAATTGGAGCTCCCGTCGTCGACGCGCCCCATCCGGTCGGTCGCCTTGGCGTTGAAAAGGAGCGCCTCGGCCAGCGTGGTCTTTCCCGCCCCCCCGTGCGCGATGATTCCTACGTTTCTCAGTTGATTGATGTCCACGACGCCTCGTTCCTCCTAGTGGGCGTTCGGCTCCCCTGCTTCAGGGCCCCGGCGCCAGGTTCCTCTCGTATATAATACGCAGCCCCTCGAGAGTCAAATTCTCATCAATTACGTGGATTTTGGAAGACTCCGATGCGATGGCGCGCGCCAGCCCGCCCGTGGCGATGACCAGCGGGTCCAGGCGGATCTCCTTCTTCATGCGGTCGATGATTCCCTCCACCAGCGCGATGTAGCCGTAGAATATGCCCGACTGCATCGCTGCGACCGTGTTCTTGCCGATGACGGTGGGGGGCTTCGCTATCTCGACGCGCGGCAGCTTGGACGCCTGGCGGAAGAGCGCCTCGGCGGAAATGTTCGCCCCGGGGGCTATGACCCCGCCCATGTAGTCGCCGGAATCGGATATGTAGTCGAACGTGGTCGCCGTTCCGAAGTCGACGACGATGCAGGCCTTCCTGTGCCCGGAGAATGCGGCCACCGCGTTGACGATGCGGTCGGCGCCGACCTCCTTGGGGTTGTCCATCTTGATCGATATGCCTGTCTTGACGCCGGGACCTACCACCAGCGGGGCGATGCCGAAATATCTCGAGCAGAGGTCTACAATCGTCGGGGTGAGCGGAGGAACGACCGAGGCGACGGCGATCGCATTGATCTCGCGCGATGAGAAGTGGCTGCCGTCGTAAAGGTTCCGGATAAGGATCCCGTACTCGTCGCTGGTCTTTTCCCTGTCGGTCCAGACGCGCCAGTGGTGGACGAGCTTCTCGCCATCGTAGATCCCCAGGACCGTGTGGGTATTTCCGACGTCAATTACGAGAAGCAACCGCCGTCACCTCGCGAACTCGAGGATTTCTCCGCTGGCGACCTTCACGGTGCGGTGCGCCCCCTCGCGGCGGAAAAGGAGCTGTCCGGAATCGTCCACCCCGAGCGCCCTTCCGCGGTCTTCTTCCAGGCCGTGCCGCAGAAGCACCCGCTTGCCCAGGAGCGCGTCCCGCCGGTTCCATTCCGGGAGGAGCGCCTTGAACCCGCCGGACAGGAACGCCTCGTAGCATTCCGCGAACGAGTCCAGAAACCGGGCAAGCACGTCCACCCGCCGGAACGGCCTGCCAGCCGAAATCTTCAACGAGGTCGCCTTTTCCCGCAGCTCTGCTGGGAAGCCGGACGATTCCGCGTTTACGTTAAGCCCCACTCCGATCACCACGTGGCGCAGCAGGTCCGGGTCGGCCGACATCTCCGCGAGTATTCCCGCGACTTTCCGCCCGGAAAGGAAAATGTCGTTCGGCCATTTGAGCGATGCCCGCAGGCCGGAGACGTCCTCGATCGCGGCGGCAAGCGAGATCGCCGCGACGAGCGTGAGCCGAGGGGCCTTCGCCGGATCGAGCCGAGGGCGCAGGAGAAGCGACAGGTAAAGGTTTACGCCGGGCGGAGACTCCCACTTCCGTCCCAGCCGTCCGCGGCCGGAAGTCTGCGCATCCGCGCACACTACGGTGGCATGGGCGGCGCCCTTCCCGGCAAGCTCCGCCGCGCGGCTGTTGGTGCTGTCTGTTACGGGGAAAAAAACCAGCGCTTTCCAGAAATCGGGGCGAGACAATCGCGAAAAAAGTTCCTTTTCCTCGATCAGGTCGGGTAGCCCGAGAAGCCGGTAGCCGGCCCCCCGGGCCCCTTCAATGCCGAAGCCTCGTCGTCTTAAGGCCTGGACCTGCTTCCAGACGGCGGCGCGGGACGTTCCCAGCCGCCTTCCGATCTCCTGGCCCGAAACGAACCGCCCCTCGCATTCTTCGAGCATCCGCCGCAGCAGTTCCCCCATCCTTCTCCCGTTCCCGAGAACCGAGTTCCGCGTCCATTCTATTTAGCCTTCGGCCCGCGCGGAAATCAACCGAAAACCGCGCATTCTACAGGGGTATCGCCGAATACGGATCGGCGCGCCTTGCCCATTCGCTCTGGGGGTATTTCGCCTTCAGCGAATCGTATGCGCGGCGGAGCGCCTTCGGGTCGTGCGCGTGCTTGTATCCCGCTACGCCCTGGAGGAAAACAGCCTCCGGGGTCGCCCCCGCGGCCGGATGCCGGTCTATGACGGTCTGGAACTGGGAAATGGCTTCCGCCATCCGGTCCGTGTCGTAGAGAAGCTTCCCCTTCCCCAAGCCCAGGTTCGCGAAGAGGTCGTCGACCGGAACGAATCCGACGAACCGATGGTGCTCCTTGCCTTCCGCGTCAAGGACCAGGAAGGTCGGTGTCCACTTGATGCCGAACCTCTGCATCGGCTCGGTCGGCTTGTCCCAGAAACACTGGCTTCGGACGGGAACGAACTGCTCTTCCAGGAACTTCTTGACCTGCTCGTCTGAATACGGACCCGTATTCATCCTGGCGCAGCCGATTCAGCCGTCGAACCAGAAGTCCAGGAAAACGGGTTTGCCGCTCTTGCGCGCCTTTTCCACCCCGGCATTGACGTCTGTTTCCCACCGGATCTCGCCCATCGCGACCTCCCTCCCGCACCGAAGGTTTACCGCAATTTACTTTAATAAGATGCGGGTCGGGATGCGGTAGTTTTTCGCTTCAGACGGTAACCTTCCCCCGGTAGGTGCCGAACACCCCGCGCATGACGTCGGAAATCTCCCCGATCGTCGCGTAGGCCTTGACCGCCGCCAGTATCGGCGTCATGACGTTTTCCTTCCCGCGGCAGGCCTTGTCGAGCGAGGCGAGCGCGTCGCGGACCGCACGGCCGTCGCGCTTCCGGCGCAGCTCCGCTAGCCGTTTGCGCTGCCCCTTCTCTATCCTCGGATCGACCGTCAGCAGCTTGTCCGGCCTCACCTCGCTTACTTCGAACTCGTTTACGCCCACGATGATCCGGTCCTTGCGCTCTATCTCCTGCTGGTACCTGTATGCCGCGTCCTGGATCTCCTTCTGGACGTATCCCGCGTCGATGGCGTTTATCACCCCGCCCAGCCTGTCGATCTTTCCAATGTATTCCGCCGCCTGCCGCTCAAGCGTCGAAGTGAGCGCCTCGATGCAGTACGAGCCGGCCAGGGGGTCGACCGTGTCCGCGACCCCGCTCTCATGGGCGATCACCTGCTGCGTGCGGAGGGCGATCCGCACGGAGTCCTCCGTGGGCAGGGAGAGCGCCTCGTCGCGCGAATTCGTATGGAGGGACTGCGTCCCTCCCAGTACGGCCGACAGCGCCTGGACGGTTACGCGGATTATGTTGTTGTCGGGCTGCTGGGCCGTGAGGGAAGAGCCCGCGGTCTGCGTGTGGAACCGGAGCATCCATGAGCGCGGGTCCTTCGCCCTGAAGCGTTCCTTCATGATCCTGGCCCAGAGCCGCCTCGCCGCCCGGAACTTGGCCACTTCCTCCAGGAACGGATTGTGCGCATTGAAGAAGAACGCCAGTCGCGAGGCGAACGAATCGACCGACATCCCCGCGTCGATCGCCGCCTGTACGTAGGCTATTCCGTTCGCCAGCGTGAAGGCGATCTCCTGGGCGGCCGTTGAGCCGGCCTCGCGGATGTGGTACCCGGAAATGCTGATGGTGTTCCAGCGGGGGACGTGGACCTTGCAGTAGGCGAATATGTCCGTGATCACCCGCATCGACGGGGCCGGGGGGAAGATATATGTCCCCCGCGCGATGTACTCCTTCAGGATGTCGTTCTGTATCGTGCCGTTGAGGTTTTCCGCGGCGACCCCCTGCTTCGCGCCGACGGCCACGTACATCGCCAGCAGCACCGCCGCGGTGGAGTTGATCGTCATCGAGGTGGACACCCTCCCCAAGGGGATGCGGTCGAAGAGCACCTCCATGTCCTCGAGGGAATCGATCGCCACTCCGACCTTCCCGACCTCGCCCGACGCAATAGGACTGTCGGAGTCGTATCCCATCTGGGTGGGCAGGTCGAAGGCGACTGAAAGGCCTGTCTGGCCGTGGTCCAGAAGATACCGGTACCGCTTGTTCGATTCCCTGGCGTCGCCGAAGCCCGCGTACTGCCTCATGGTCCACAGGCGCCCGCGGTACATCGTGGGCTGGACACCCCTTGTGAACGGATACTCGCCCGGGAATCCCAGGTCCCTCAGGTAGTCGAACTCGTCCAGCTGGGCGGGGGTGTAGAGCCGCTCGACCTCCGCGCCCGATGTGCTCTCGAACTTTTTGCGGCGCTCCGGAGCCTTGCCCACCGCCGGCGAGAGGACTTCCTTCTCCCACCGGTCCATCGCCGTCCGGAACCGGGAGGCCCCCCCTCCCTTCCTCTTGTCCGACGCCATTTCTTCCCCCTATTCCACCAGGAGCAGCTTCGCCCCGGACTCGACGACCTCGCCTTCCTTCACGAAGATCTCCTTGACCTTCCCCGTGAGCGCGGATTTGAGCTCGTTCTCCATCTTCATCGCCTCGACTACGATGACACCCTGGTCGGCCTTGACTTCCTCCCCCAATCCGACCAGGAGCTTTACGACCTTCCCCGGCATCGGCGATGAGACCATGGCCTTGCCGGCCGCCCCCTTTCCGCCGGCCCGCATCAGCGCCTTCCGCTGCTCGTTCATGAGCGTGAACTTGTAGCAGTCGCCCGCGATCAGCACCTCGAACTCGTCGTCCTTCATCCCCTGGACGTCCACCTCGAACGAGGCGTCCCCGTAAAGGACTGACCAGACGCTGCTCTGGACCTGGTGCGCGTCGACCAGGTGCTCCTGCCCGTCTATCGTGACCACGTACCGGGCGACTCCCGCCTCCCGTACGGCCACCTTCACTTCCTTTTCACCGATAGTCCCGATGTAGTTCATGGCAGCTCCTAGAGGGGTTTCCGCATGCCGGGCCGGGTCGAATATTTCCACATGGAGACGGGGCCGGCGGCCGCCGCGGGTTTGTGCGCCATCGCGCGCTTCCGCTCCTCGAGGAACACGTGGATCGCCGCCGTGATCATGGCCACGTCCCCGTGCTCGAGCCTGCGCTCCTCCTCTTCCTTGAAGAAGACCTTGTCGATGAAGTTCGTATCGAAGTTACCCTCTACGAAGTGCCGGTTGTTCATCACGCGGATGTGGAACGGTATCGTCGTCTTGACCCCCGTGACGACGTATTCGTTCAGCGCCCGTCGCATCCGCGCGATCGCCTCGGTCCGGTTCTTCCCCCATGCAACCAGCTTGGATATGATCGGATCGTAGTAGATGGGGATCTCGAATCCCTCGAAGACTCCCGAGTCGTCCCGCACCCCGGGCCCGCCGGGCGTGCGCAGCGAGGTGATGAGCCCCGGGCAGGGGAAAAAGTTCTTGTCGGGGTCCTCGGCGTAGACGCGGCACTCGATGGCGTGTCCGTCCTGCCTGACGTCTTCCTGCCGGATGGAGAGCTTCTCGCCGGCGGCCACGCAGATCTGCTCCTTGACGATGTCGACGCCCGTCACCATCTCGGTGACGGGGTGCTCGACCTGCAGCCTGGTGTTCATTTCGAGGAAGTAGAAGTTGCGATTCGCGTCGACCAGGAACTCGCAAGTGCCGGCGCCTTCGTACCGCACCGCGCGGGCCGCCTCGATAGCCACCTTGCCCATCGCCGCCCGCATCTCCGGAGTGACGATGACCGACGGCGACTCCTCTATCACCTTCTGGTGCCGCCGCTGGATCGAGCACTCCCGCTCGCACAGGTGGACGTAGTTCCCGTGCCGATCGCCCAGGATCTGGATCTCCACGTGCCTCGGCTGCTCTATGTACCTCTCCATGTATACGGAATCGTCGCTGAAGGCCGATTTCGCCTCGGATTTGGCCATCCGCAGCGCGGACTTGAGCTCCCCCTCCTCCCGGACCAGGCGCATCCCCTTGCCTCCGCCTCCGGCAGTCGCCTTCAGCATGATCGGGAACCCGATCTCCCGCGCCACGCGGAAAACATCCTCCTCGGTCGCAAGCGGCTCGACCGTGCCGGGGACGACCGGCACTCCGGCCGACTGCACGGTTTTCCGCGCGATCGTCTTTGACCCCATGGTCCGCATCGCGTGGGCCGAGGGGCCGATCAGCTTGATCTTTTCCTTTTCGCACCTGTCGGCGAAGCGGGGGTTCTCGGCGAGGAACCCGTACCCGGGGTGGATCGCCTCCGCGCCGCTCTTTTTCGCCACGTCGATGATCTTGTCGATGACCAGGTACGATTCGGAGGCCGGGGACGGCCCGATGAGGACCGCCTCGTCTGCATACCTCACGTGCAGCGCGTGCCGGTCGACCTCCGAGTACACCGCGACGGTAGGTATCCCCATCTCGCGGCAGGCCCGCTCCACGCGGACGGCGATCTCCCCCCGGTTCGCGATCAGGATTTTCTTGAACACGTGAAGCCCTCCTATAAGGGGATGTTTCCGTGCTTGCGCGGCGGGTTGGAGTCGCGCTTGTTCGAGAGCATCTCCAGCGCGCTGATGACCTTGGGGCGGGTCTCCTCCGGCATTATGACCTCGTCGATGTAGCCCAGCTCCGCCGCCTTGTACGGCGAGGCGAAGCGCGCCCGGTAGTCCGCGACGAGCGTGGCCTTGGTCTGGTCGGGATTGGAGGACTTGAGGAGCTCCTTGCGGAAGATGATGTTGACCGCGCCGTCCGGCCCCATCACGGCGATCTCGGCCGTCGGGTACGCGAAGTTGACGTCGGCGCGTATGTGCTTGGACGCCATGACGTCGTACGCGCCGCCGTATGCCTTGCGCGTTATGACGGTCACCTTCGGAACGGTCGCCTCGGCGAATGCGTAGAGGAGCTTCGCGCCGTGCTTGATGATCCCGCCGTACTCCTGCGCCGTCCCCGGCAGGAAGCCCGGGACGTCGACGAAGGTGAGCAGCGGGATGTTGAAGGCGTCGCAGAACCGCACGAACCGCGCCCCCTTGATCGAAGAGTTGATGTCGAGGCAGCCGGCCAGCACGGCGGGCTGGTTCGCGGTGATCCCGACGGGCCGCCCGTTCATCCTGGCGAAGCCGATGACGATGTTGCGCGCGTAATGCTCCTGTATCTCGAAAAAGTACCCGTCGTCGACGACCTTCCTGATGACGTCGCGGATGTCGTACGGCTTGGTCGGAATATCGGGCACCATCTGGTTCAGGCTTTCCTCCTTGCGGTCCGGCGAGTCCTTCGGGGTGACGACCTGCGGGTCCTCCATGTTGTTCTGCGGCACGAAGGAAAGCAGCTCGCGTATGAGGTAGAGGCACTCCTTCTCGTCCTCGGCGGCGAAGTGCGCCACTCCGCTGCGCTCGTTGTGGGACATGGCGCCGCCCAGGTTCTCCTTGGTCACCTCTTCGTGCGTCACCGTCTTTATTACGTCCGGGCCGGTGACGAACATGTAGGAGGTGTTCTTGACCATGAGGATGAAGTCGGTGATCGCCGGCGAGTAGACGGCGCCGCCCGCGCACGGACCCATGATCGCCGATATCTGGGGGATGACGCCGGAGTAGATCGTGTTGCGGAGGAAGATTTCGGCGTAGCCGGCCAGGCTCTGGACCCCCTCCTGGATGCGGGCCCCTCCCGAGTCGTTCAGGCCGACCAGCGGGGCTCCGTTGCGCGCCGCGTGGTCCATGATCTTGCAGATCTTCTCGGCGTACGCCTCTGAGAGCGACCCGCCGAAGCAGGTGAAGTCCTGCGCGAAAACGTAGACGAGGCGCCCGTTTACCTTGCCGTAGCCGGTAACGATGCCGTCGCCTAGGAACTTCTCCATCTCGAAGTCCGTGCAGCGATGCTGCACGAACCGGTCCAGCTCGACGAAGGAATTCGGGTCAAGCAGCAGCTCGACTCGCTCCCGCGCCGTGAGCTTGCCCTGCGCGTGCTGCGTCTCGATCCGCTTCTTGCCGCCCCCCTCCATGGCAAGGGCGTTTTTCTTCCTGAGATCGTCGAATTTTTCCTGGAGTGACATGCCACCCTCCTGGCATAAATGCGAGACAGTGTTGGAGTTTCATAACATCCCGCGTGTAGGGTGTCAACGGCCGCCCAGCGCGCCCGCCACGAGCTCCGCGATGTGGACGACCCGCATGGAAGGACGGGTGCGCGCAGCCATGTCGCGCAGCTGGAGAATGCACCCGGAGCAGGCGGTGGAGACGACCCGTGCCCCGCCCCTCGAGGCAATCGAGATCCTGTTCTCCCCGATGCGCGACGAAGTGGGGTAATCGCGGACGTTGAACGTCCCGCCGTACCCGCAGCAGACGTCGGCGCCGGGGATCTCGGCGAACGCGTCGCCCACAGCGCCCCTGAGCACCTCCCGCGCCTCGGAGCCTTTCGCCAGGGTGCCGGAGAGATGGCATGGATCGTGGTAGCAGATCTCTCCCGCTTTCCCTTCGGCCGGCGGATCGGGAAGTCGGGAGACGACGCCGGATTCCAGTATGAAGCTCGCGTAATCAACGCAGAGGTTCGACACCCTGACCGCATCCTCCCGAAGCGGATGTTTCTCCGGGATGAGCGCCAACATGTTGCGCTTGAACATCAGCAGGCACGATCCGCACGGAAAGACGACCCGTTCCGGCCCGGCTGCCAGCAGACGGCGGACGTTCTCCTCCGCGCATCGGCGGGCGGATTCCCAATCGCCCGACACCATCGCGGGCAGGCCGCAGCAGGCGGCGTCCCGAAAAACGGCTATCGCCCTCCCGGACGCCTTCATGGAGTCGTATGACGCCCTTCCCACGTCCGGGAACACGTGGTCGAAGACGCAGCCGACGAACAGCATGACGTCCCCGGCCGATGCTTCGCCGGGCGCAAGCGAAGCGATGAATCCCTTTTCGGGAAGTTCGGGGACCGTGCGCCCGGAGAATCCGAACGATTCAGGAAACCGGTAGTGCAGGCCGCTTCCGGTGGGGACCTTCTTCAACAGGAGATTCTGGGCGGCCGCCGCCAGGCCGCGCGCGGCGTCCCTTTTGCCCGGAGACGTCATCACCCCGCCGAAGAGAATCCTTTTCCAGGCGGGAATGCCGGCCTTGCGGGCGGCGTCGGCTCTCCCTTTCATGATGATTTCCTCGACGAGGACGTGGTTGGGGCATGCGCGCTCGCAGCGGCCGCACAACAGGCAATCGGTCAGCGCCTCCTGCACCGCCTCGACGTTCTCGTCCCGCCCCGAAAGCGCGGCTTCGACCAATGCGATCTTCCCGCGCGCCACCGAGATTTCCGCCTTGCGCTCGGGGTAGAGCGTGCAGACGGTCCGGCAAGTGCCGCATTTGGCGCAGGCGCCCGTCAGGGCCCTAAGGCCGTCATCGCTCACGGCCGTACCGCGGGCTCGGAAAGGAAGATCTTTCCCGGGTTGAGTATTCCGTTAGGATCGAAACAGTCCTTCAGCCTCCTCATCACCGAAACGCCCAGGGGGCCCACCTCCATCTCGAGGAACGGGGCCTTCGCAATCCCTATCCCGTGTTCGCCCGAGATCGTCCCGCCCAGCTCGACCGTCTTCCGGAATACCTCCTCCACCGCGCCCTCGGCCCGGACCCTCTCCTCCTCGTCCACTCCGGAGATCATTATGTTGACGTGGATGTTGCCGTCCCCGGCGTGCCCGAAGTTGACGATCTTTAAATTCCTGCGTGATGCAAGACCCGACAGGAAGGAAAACATCTCCGCCAGGCGGCTGCGGGGAACCACGATGTCCTCGTTGATCTTCACCGGGTTCACCTTCCTGATCGACGGCGAAATGGACCTGCGCAGCTCCCACAGCCGCTCCCGCCCCGCCGGGTCGGCGGCGCGGCTCACCTCGATCGCGCCGAACCGGCGGCACGCCTCCTCGACCTGGCCGGCTTCCCGCGCCACCGAGGCGGCCGGCCCGTCGACCTCGATCAGGAGGGCGCACCCCGCCGCCGCGGGGACCGGCAGGGAAGCGATCTCCCTAACGCAGTCGACGGCGGTGCGGTCCATCAGCTCCATCGCGCAGGGTGTGATCCGCTCTTCCACCATCCCCGCCACCGCCCGCGCCCCCTGTTCGCTGGCCCCGAAGAATGCAAGAATCGTCGCCGCGGATTCCGGCAGGGGGATCAGCCGAAGCGTCGCCTTCGTGATGATCCCCAGCGTCCCCTCGGAGCCGACCAGCATCCTGGTCAGGTCGTATCCCACGACTCCCTTGACGGTGTAGACGCCCGTCCGCACAAGCTCTCCGGTGCCAAGGACCGCCTCCAGCCCCAGGACGTAGTCCCTGGTGACTCCGTACTTCACGGCGCACATGCCGCCGGCGCATTCGGCCAGGTTCCCGCCGACGGTGCAGAACTTAAGCGACGCGGGGTCGGGAGGGTAAAACAAACCTCGCTTTTTCACTTCCTCCTTGAGCGTCCCGGTCACCACTCCCGGCTCGACCACGGCGACCAGGTTTTCCGTGTCGATCGAAAGGATGCGGTCCATGCGCTCGGTGGACAGGACGACCCCTCCGTGTACCGGCAGGGAGCCGCCGGAAAATCCGGACCCTGCGCCCCGGGGCACGACCGGAAACCTGTGATCGTTGGCGAGGAGGACCGTCCGGCGCACCTCCTCGGCGGTCAGCGGATAGGCTACGGCATCGGGCAGGAATTCCTTCCCCGTGGCGTCGAACGAATAGCAGATGCGGTCCTCCAGGGACGTTTTCAACCTCTCCCCGAAGATCGCACTGAGCGCGGAAATCGCCTTCTCATTCATCCGGGTAGTGTACCACGCCGCCGCTTGCGCGCTGCTGCGATCGGCTGCGCCGCCTCGTGCAGAGCACGCCCGAAACGGAAGGCGCTACGCCTCCGGCAGCTCCGTGCTCGCTCTCGCCTTCGGCTCCCCTGCATCAGGTATTACGTGCCAAGCGGTGCTTCCCCGCTCTTCGGTCACCATGAGTGGTCCGCCAAGCCGGTTTGTTCCAAGACAGGTTATGCCGAACCGGACGGTTCCGCCTCGGCGACCCGCTGCGCCGGACCTGCCATCGGCGTCTCGCGCCTTCCGTTCGAGGCCGGCGCGCCACTGGGGAATGCAGCCGATTGAGAAGCCACAGCGTGAGCGGCGGCGTGGCCGAAGGCGCTACCCCAGGGACTGGAGGAAGGAGGCGACCACGTTGTTGAACTCGGTCGGCTTCTCGAGCATCGCGATGTGCCCGGCGCCGGGGATGATCTTGAGCACGGCGCCGCGGATGCCGGTCGCCAGGAACTCGGAGTACTTGAGGGGAGTCAGCCGGTCGTCGTCTCCCACGATGACCAGCGCAGGGACGCGGACCTCGCCCAGCCGGCTGCGCACGTCGTAGGAGTCGCACGCTCGGAAATCCGCCGCGAAGGTCGACGGCCTCGTCGACAGGACGTCTCTCGTGACGTCCTCCCGGAGCGAAGCGTCTCCATCCCCCGCCATCATCCATTCCACCAGTTCCGGGGCGAACTCGCGGAACCGGGCGGCGATGCCGCCGAATATCACGGGGCTGATTTTCAATTTCGCCCCGGTACCCGTCAGGATGATCGCCTCCAGGCCCGGCACCCGGTCCAGCGCGGCCTGCAGGGCTATCGCACCTCCCATGGAATGCCCCGCCAGCACGAATTTCGACAGCCCCGCCTCGCCGGCGAAATCCGCAAGCCAGGCGGCGTACTCGCCCACGGTTTCCTTGGGGCTGCCGATGGATCCGGCGTGTCCGGGAAGATCCGGAATCACCAGTCGCGCCGTTCCCTTGAGTCCCGCCCACTGGTCGCGCCACGTGCGGTGGGAGCCCCCGGCTCCGTGCAGAAACACCACGGTGCGCCGCATCGACTTTACGGTGTCCTGGAAATGGGCGGCGTTTCCCTGAACGAAAACCTCCGGCATGGCGTCGTCCCTCCCGGCCAAGTATATCCAATCTCCCGCGGGACTCGCGAATATTTGTCTTGAGCCGCCAGGCGCCTGTCTGGTACAAATATCCGCTGAGCCCTTCCCACGGAGCCCCCCATGAAAGTCATCGGCCGCGAAATACTGTGGAATCTCCCCCCCCCGACGGCGACCATCATGTACGCCTTGTTCGGGGCGGTCGTCGTTGTTTTCGCGTGGGGAACGTATAAGAGGATCTGCGCCTGGCGGCGGGGGAGCGCGGAAAAGGAAAACCGCCTGGGCGACCTCTGGGGACGCACTGTCGACGCCCTCAGGATCGGGCTCGGCCAGCAGAAGGTCGTCGAACGTAAACTCGGCGGGTTGATGCACCTCGCCATCTACTCGGGATTCATCGTCCTGTTCATCGCCACCTGCCTCGTGGCGCTCGAATTCGACCTGGGCGTACAAATCCTTGACGGCGATTTCTACATTGTGTTCAAGCTGTTCGTCGATACCTTCGGACTTCTGCTCATCGTCGGCATACTCGTCGCCATAGTCCGCCGGTACCTTTTCCGGCCCGACGGGCTTACCCGTGAAGGCGACGACCTTCTGCAGCTACTCCTGCTCCTGGCCATCGGGGTCACCGGCTTCCTTATCGAAGCCCTGAGGCTGGCCGCGACAAACCCCGCCGCCGCCCGCGCATCCTACGTCGCCAACGCCATCGCGCCGTATTTCGCCCAGGTCCGGATAGGAGAGCTCCTGTCGGCGCACCGGGCGCTATGGTGGACGCACCTGCTGCTCGCGTTCGGATTCCTCGCCGCCATCCCGATGAACAAGATGCTCCACCTGGCGGCGGGCCCTGTGAACATTTTCCTGCGGACATCGCGTCCGAAGGGAGCGCTCCAGCCGATCCCGGGAATCGAGGACGAGGAGAAGATCGGCGTCGCGGACGTGGAGGACTTCTCCTGGAAGCAGCTCCTGTCGTCCGACGCATGCACGAAATGCGGGAGATGCCAGGATGAATGTCCTGCCTACGCCGCGGAGATGCCGTTGTCTCCAAGGGACGTGGTCCTCAAGACCCGCGACCAGATGAGCAGGGAAATCTTCTGGAGCCTCGTACCGTCCGCTGCCGAAATCGACAAGAAAACGGGCCTGCCGGTCGTGCGGGATTTCGCGTTCGGAGTCCTTTCTCCCGACGAGATCTGGTCGTGCACCACCTGCCGGGCCTGCATGCAGTCGTGCCCTGTGCTTATCGAGCACATAGACATGATCGTGGATGTCCGGCGCGGCTACGTCGCGCGCTCCAGGATCCCCGACGGGGCACGCACCGCGCTGAAAAAGATGGGCGACACCGGCAATCCGTGGGGGCTCCCCCAGGACGACCGGGCCCAATGGACCGCGGGGCTCGACGTCCCGTTGGCTGCGGACAAGAAGGAATTCGAGTACCTGTACTGGCCTGGATGCGCCGGGGCGTACGATCCCCGCAACCAGAAGGTCACAAGGACGGTCGCTTCGCTGCTCTCCCGCGCCGGCGTCGACTACGCGATCCTGGGACTCGAGGAGACCTGCTGCGGCGCCTTCGCGCGGCCGATGGGCGAGGAGGGGCTGTTCCAGCTGGGCATGGTGGAGACCGTCAAGGAAATCTTCTCCTCGTACAACGTCAAGAAGGTGATCACGCAGTGCCCTCACTGCTTCAACTCGTTCAGGAACGAATATCCGCAGTTCGGGGTGAACGTGGAGGTTATCCATCATTCCGTGCTGCTACGCGACCTCGTGGCGCAGGGCAGGCTCGCCCCGTCGAAACAGGTCAACCTGCTGGTGGCATTTCACGACTCCTGCTACCTGGGCAGGCACAACGACTTCTACGACGCCCCCCGGGAGGCATTGGCGGCGGTTCCAGGCATCACCATCAACGAGATGGAAAAGAACCGCGAGCGCGGATTCTGCTGCGGCGCCGGGGGAGGCGGGATGTGGCTCGAGCTTCCCGGGAAACGCATCAACCACCTCCGCTTCGACCAGGCGATGCGCACCGGCGCCAACGCCATAGGGTCGGCCTGCCCATACTGCCTCATCATGTTCGACGATGCGGTCAAGTTCAACAACATGGACGAGTCGGTTCAGACGAAGGACATCTCGGAAATCATCGCCGAATCGCTTTAACCGGAAATTCAGTTTAAACAACTTTTATTTTATATATACCATAATACTTTTTTTGTTAACATTTTAACTTGCATTAAGACAATTATTGTTGTATTGATTTTAAAGGAACGTGACCCTCGACGGGGCAAGGATCCACTCATGGGTGAAGTGCCGGAATATATTCTATCGAAAATACTTAAGAAACGAATCGAGTCTCTAGGATACTCGTCCCTGAAGAAATTCTATTCCGACCGCAGGGAGCTTGGATGCAGCTACGAACTGCTCCGCCAGGTAGTCTACGGCGGTAAGGTCCCCAGGAGCGAAACGCTGCTTCGGATCCTCCATGCAATGCGATTTACACCTTCCCAGACCAGGAAAATCATGGAATCCCACTACCGCGGCTATGTCCTCCAGGACGAAATTCCTTCGCCGCCCTCACCGGAAGCCGGCGAGGGGAAAGAGCCCGATCCGGGCCAGGCCGGAGGGAACGAGCGGGTCGGCCGTACGGAAGACGCCTCCGGCCCGAACGGCGAGCGGATGGCCGCGCTTTCCCTCCATGATCCGGCCGTTATCGAATCCTGCCTGACCCGCTCGATGCGGAAGATACCACTGCAGGGAAACGAGGATTTCTGGGAAATGCTGCGCCGGATGACGGAAATCGCGGAGCGCAAGGTCCAGGAAATCACGCGAAGGAAGGAGGACCAGCCGCTGCTCTTCGAAAAGGAGCCCGAGGCGATCTACCACTTCCTGGTCCGAAGGGCGAAGATACCTCCCTACCTCTCGAAAGGGGAAAACGTTCAGCTGGAATTTTCCCGGGGCATCGACTACGGGGACCGATTCCGCGGCGCGCTTCTCGGCGGCGCGATCGGCGAGGCGCTTGGCAGGCCCGCCCAGGGGCTTTCCCCCCGGGACGTCCGCGAGCTATACGGGAAGATCGAGGGATACGCTCCGTTGCGCTCGCACGGAAGAAAGCCTGCCGACTCAAACCCGCCCCCGCCCGCCTTCCTCCTGCTGGCTCGTTCGCTGGTCCGACATGGAAGGGTGGACCCGGAGGAGATCGCGGCCCTTTTCGCCGCCGCACCGGGCCGGTCGCGCGGAGGCGCGGAGTCCGAGTTCGCGGCGAACCTGGCGGATCGCGGCTATCCCTGGTTCGAGTCCGGCGTGAACGCGCCCGACAGCGCCCCGGCCTCATGGATCGCTCCCCTGCCTCTATTGCGCGCGGCGGACTTCCGCAGGATGAAGCTGGAGGCGGGGATCGTGGCCTCCATAACGCACCCGAACGCCGCGGCGATAGCGGGAGCGATCGCCCAGGCGACGGCCGTCGCGCGGCTGCTGCACTCGCCTTCCGGCTCCCTCGACGGGCTGGGGTTCGTCCGCGGAATCTCCACGGCAATCACCGGAATCGAGCCGGACCGGGCCGCGCGAAGCCGGCAGGGAAGGCAATCGCCGGCCTTGTTGCGCAAACTTGGAACGGAGCTGGCCGCATTGCTGCTGCGGCGCGCCGAAATAGAGGAGATGCAGGAATCGCTGGGGAACGGAACCGCGGTCCAGGAGGGATTGCCCTTCGCGTGGGCATGTTTCCTTCGGTCGCCGGATAGTTTTCCTGAAGTCGTCCTGCCGGCGGCCAACCTCGGCAACGACGCCGAGGGGGCCGCATCCATGGCGGGGAGCCTGTGCGGCGCCTACATGGGCGCTTCCGCGATACCGGAACGATTCCTTTCCGGCCTGCCATGGAGGAAGGAACTGGAGCAGGCCGCGGACGATCTGCTGTCGCTCGCACGCCGCGATCCGGAAAAGGGCGGGGCTGTCCCCCCGGCGGCGCCTACCTCATCATGATTTCCTTGGCGATCACCAGGCGCTGGATCTGGCTGGTCCCTTCGTAAATCTGCAGGAGCTTCGCGTCGCGCATAAGCTTCTCCACCGGGTAATCCTTCATGTAGCCGTAGCCCCCGAAAATCTGGACCGCGTCGGTGGTCACGCGCATCGCCAGGTCAGCGGCGAACGCCTTCGCGAAGGACGACTCCTTCGTGTTGCGCCTGCCCTGGTCGATAAGCCAGGCGCTCTTGAGGGTGAGAAGACGCGCCGCCTCGATGTCCATAGCCATGTCGGCAAGCAGGAAATGTATCGCCTGGTTCATCGCGATCGGCATCCCGAACTGCACCCGCTCCTTCGAGTACTGCATCGCGTGTTCGAAAGCGGCCCGCGCCACGCCGACCGACATCGCCGCGACCGTCGGCCTGGCGTAGTCCAGCGTCTTCATCGCGATCTTGAACCCGTCCCCCTCCTTGCCCAGCAGATTCGCCGCCGGTACGCGCACGTCCTCGAACAGCACGTCCGAGGTATCGGACGCGCGCTGCCCCATCTTGTCCTCCTTCTTGCCCGGTGAAACCCCTCCGAGCGAGCGCGGGACCACGAACGCCGACAGCCCCTTGTGCCCCTTGGAGCGGTCGGTCGAAGCGAAAACCGTGTACTGGGATGCGTAGGTCCCGTTGGTGATGAAGCATTTCCTGCCGTTCAGGATATAGCCGTCCGCGTCCTTTTTCGCGGTGGTTGCTATGCCGCCGGCGTCCGAGCCCGCCCCCGGCTCCGTGAGGCAGAACGAGGCGTACATCAGTTCCCGCGCGTAGGGGGCGACGAATTCCTTTTTCTGGTCATCCGTCCCGGCTATGAGTATCGGCGTAAGGGCGAGCCCGTTCGAGGTCATCGAAGTGGCGATGCCGGAGCAACCCCATCCCAGCTCCTCCTCGATGATGCAGGACTCCAGGGAGCCAAGCCCCAGCCCTCCGTGCGCTTCGGGGATGAATCCCGTCATAAGCCCCAGGTCGAACGCCTTCCGGAAGATCTCCTTCGGGAAAGCCCCCGTGCGGTCCGCCTCCCCGGCCTTCGGACGGATTTCGTTCGCCGCGAACTTCCGGGCCATGTCCTGGAGCGCCGTCTGCTCTTCAGTGAAATCGAAACCGATCATTCTCCCCCTCCCTTCGCGGGCGCCGGCACCGAAAGCCCTTCGGCGAAAATCCTGTATATTTCTTCCGCAGCCGCGGCCGGATCGTATTTGCGCTTGCGGGAAAGCACGTAGGCCAGCGAGATCTCGTCAAGCGCCCCGAAGATCGCACGTCGCGCCAGCGTGACGTTCAGCTCGCGGCGGAAGACGCCTTCCCGCTTCCCGTCCTCGAGGATGGCGCTTATGACGTCCAGGTACTCCAGGAACTTTACCGGGACATATTCCTTCATGAACTTGTTGCTCTGCCGGAGCTCCACCTGGATCACCTCGATGAGGCCCGCCTCGCGCGTAAGAAGATCCATGTGGTTCCGGATGAAGATCCTCAGCCGCGAGAGCGCCCCGTCCCCATCCGCGACGCGGGTCCGGATGTCGGCCACGACTTCCCCCATCTTCTCCTCGAAGAGCGAGATCAGGAGATCGTCCTTGTTCTTGAAATAAAGGTAGATGGTCCCGTCCGCGACTCCCGCGAGCCTTGCGATCTCGGATATCTTCGAGTTGAAGTAGCCTTTCTGGGAAAAGATCTTTATCGCCGCCCGCAGAATCCGCTCACGCTTGGCGACCCCTCCGCCCCGCGGCCCTCGCCTGGCCATCGCCCCTCCTTATGAATGAACAATCATTCAACAAGTGATTAACACGCGTGCACTTGACCTGTCAAGTGCGCACGCCCGGCGCGGACGGAAAGGCGAAAAAAAGGGGGTGGATTACTCCCTGAATCCCAGGCGCGTGGACAGCGCCTTGGCGCAACGGGCCACTTCCGGTCCGATCTTCTGCCCGATCTTCTCGTCGGGGAGCCGGTGGGCCGGGCCGGTGACGCTCAACGCCGCGATCACCTTCCGCGTGTAGTCGCGGACTGGCGAAGCGACGCAGCGCAATCCTTCCTCGAACTCCTCCAGGTCGGTGGCGTATCCGAGCTCGATTACCGTCGCGAGGTGTTTGAGAAGCTCCTCCGGGCTGGTGATCGTGTTCTTCGTGTACTTGTAAAGTTCCGCATGGAACCTCTTGCGGATCTCCTCTTCCGAGTCGAAAGCGACCAGCGCCTTCCCTGCCGCGGTCGCGTGGAGCGGCATGTGGAGCCCGACGCGGGAAATGACCCGCACGGTCGAGGTCGTTTCCACCGCGTCCAGGTAGACTACATCTGCGCCCCGCAGAATGGAGACGTAGCTGGTCTCGCCGGAGCTCTCGGCAAGCTCGCGCAGTATCGGCTGGGCCTGCTTCAGGAGGCCCCTCTGGTGAATGAAAGTCTGCCCCAGTTCCAGGCACTTGATCCCAAGGCGATAATTGTCGTTGGTCCTGTTCTGTTCTATGTAATTCCTTGACTGCAGCGTGGCCAGGATGCGGAATACGTTGTTTTTATGCAGTTTAAGTTTCTTGCTGAGCTCCGTGACGCCGAGTTCGTCCATCTCGCCGCGGAATTCCTCCAGCACATCGAGAGCATGTGCGACCGACTGTATGATGTAGTTGGACTTGTCCCGCCTGACCATCTCGCGTCCTCCATGTAGGCTGTTGGAAAAGGGATTACAAAACAATGTTACATATATTCCATACGGGAATGGGTGTCAACAGAAAAATATAACGGCTTTATCGCGATTGGGCTTCCGGTATACGATCCCGTAACTAGAGTCGAAATACCGAGTGTAAACCGTGTCTTTTTAAGGCATTATCGGTTGTAAAACAACCGGAAATAAAATGTGTTTCATTTGAATTTAGGCTTTTCCGGGGCGGTCATGCCCTTCATCCTTGAGATCTCGCTCTTCAGGGATTCCCTGTACGGATAGTTCGGAACGTTTTCCAGCAGCGCCTCCCAGGCTCGTATCCCCCCCTCCACGTCGCGTTTGTCGTGGATGAGGATTATGCCGAGGTTGTAGCGAGACTGCGCATGCCTGGGATCCATCGAAATGGCCTTTTTCAGTTCTTCAATTGCCCTGTCCGGGTCACCGGTCCTGCGGTAGCTGACTGCCATGTCCGTCCTCACGTTGACGTTACGGGGGTCGAGGGCAAGAGCCTTCCGGTAATGTTCGATTGCGAGCAGATCCTGCCGCGTATCGAAATAAAGGTTCCCGATGTTAATAAGCGCCTGCAGGTTGTTCGGGTCTTTCTTCAGTATTTCCTTGTAGTTTTCTATTTGCGAGAGGGCGTTAAGGTTTATCGTCTCCCCCTCTCCCGCGGGCTGCGGCGCCTCTTTTTTACGGCATCCCGCCGGAAACAGCATGACGAGCGCCAATGCAACCGCCAGCGCCGACTTGCGCATCATGCAATCCTCCTTCCCTCTGATATCAAACGGGCAAAACCTCCAGCGGATCCCGGCACGCGTCCAGGAGCTCCCTGACTGTCCTTCCCTCCGGCGGCACCGGCGCGCCGGCGGCAACCTCGGACGCCGGCAAAAGGCAGAACCTGCGGAACGGAAGCCCCGGGTGCGGGATGACCAGGTGCGGCTCGCTCACCGTCTTGTCGCCCATGAGCAGAATGTCGACATCCAGCTCCCGCGGCCCCCACCTTGCCGCGGACTTTCTCCCGGAGGCCGCCTCCACCTCCTTGACGAATTCCAGGAGATCGTCGGGCGGAAGGCCGCATCTCCCCCGGACCGCCATGTTCAGGAACCAGGGCTGGCCCGCTCTTCCCCACGGTTCGCTCGCGTAGACGCGGGATACCAGCTCCACATCCACGTTCCGGGAAAGAAGCATAAGACCATCCCGCAGCCGCCTCACCCGCCGCCCCACGTTGCTGCCGAGCAGCAGGACTACGTCCCCGGGCGATGGTCCGCCTAGAACCCGACCTTTTTCATCCTTTCGATCGCTTCCCGTATCCGCGACTTCTCCTTGGTCAGGGCGATCCGGATGTACCCCTCGCCGCTCCGGCCGAAACCGTTCCCGGGAGTCGTGACGATCCCGGTATTCGCCAGCAGGTGCTCGCAGAACGTGCCCGACGTGTATCCTTTCGGCACGGGTATCCATACGTAGAAGGTGGCCGGAGGCGTGACTGGATCAAGGCCGAGCGCGCGCAGCCCCGGCAGCAGCACGTCCCTTCGCTCCTGGTACGTCCGCCTGATTCCGTCGGTCGCCGCCTGCCCCGCCCCAAGCGCCTCGATCGCCGCTCCCTGGATGGCCTGGAAGACGCCGCTGTCCACGTTGGTCTTGACTTTGCCCAGCCCTCCCACCAGCTCCGGATTGCCCACGGCGAATCCTATCCGCCATCCGGTCATGTTGTAGGTCTTGGAGAGGGAGTGGAACTCGATGCAACGTTTCTTCGCGCCGGGAAGCTCCAGGATGCTCATCGGCTTGACGCCGTCGAAATATATCTCGGTATACGCCACGTCGTGGGCCACGATGAGGTCGTGCTCTTCCGCGAAGGCCAGCACCTTCCCGTAGAACTTGCGGTCGGCGACCGCCGAGGTCGGATTGTTGGGGTAATTTATGAACAGTATTTTGGCCCTGGACAGGACGCCGGCGGGGATCCGGTCCAGCTCGGGCAGAAACCCGTTTTCCCGCTTCAGCGGCATGAAGTGGGATTTGCCCCCCGCGAACATCGTGGCGATGTGGTAAACGGGATACCCCGGGTCCGGGACCAGGACCACGTCGCCGGGGTTTACGTACGCCAGCGGGAAGTGGGCGATCCCTTCCTTTGACCCTATCAGCGCCACGACCTCCGTCGCCGGGTCGAGCGAAACCCCGAACCTTTCCCGGTACCACCCGGCGGCGGCGGCCCTGAACTGCGGAAGCCCCTCGTAGGAGGGATACTGGTGGTTCGCCGGTATCGCCGATTCACGCTTCATCCGGTCCACGATGAACTTGGGCGTGGGGCGGTCCGGATCCCCGACGCCGAGGTCGATGATGTCGACGCCACGCGCCTTGACCTCCTGCTTCTTGCGGTCAAGCTCCGCAAACAGGTACGGCGGCAGCGCCTGGATACGGCTGGATAGCGTGAAGCGGCTCATGTCTCAAGGTTCTCCGTTTCGCATGGACTATTGGGGCACGACCCGGTTGGTCAAGGGGCCTATGCCCTCTATATCGACCGTCATGACGTCCCCCGCCTTGACCGCCCCCACCCCGGGGGGGGTCCCGGTGGCTATCACGTCCCCCGGGAAAAGGGTCATGACGCCGGTTATGAACTCCACCAGCCGGAAGACGGACGCGCCCATCTCGCGGGTGTTCCCGTCCTGCCGGACCACTCCGTTCACGAGGCACCGGATCCGGAGCGAGGAAGGATCGAGCACCGTCTCGATCCAGGGGCCGATCGGCGCAAAGGTGTCGAACCCTTTCGCCCGCGCGTAAAGGCCGTCCTTCGCCTGAAGGTCGCGCGCCGTCACGTCGTTTATGCAGGTGTATCCCAGTATCACGGAAGGCGCGTCCTTCGCCGCCACGGCCTTGGCGACGCGCCCGATCACAACCGCCAGTTCGGCCTCGTAATCGAGGCGCCGAGTTGCACGCGGGTATACCACGTCCCCCCCCGGATGATTCAGTGCCGACGGCGCCTTGAGGAATATGAGCGGCTCCTCGGGGATCTTCTTTCCCATCTCGCGCGCGTGGTCCTTGTAGTTGAGCCCGACCGCGACGATCTTGGAGGGGGAAACCGGGGCCAGCAGCCGGACCTCGCCCAGCGGGTGGACGTTCCCGGTGAAGCGGACCTCGTCGAACGGTTGCCCCGCGGTCTCGCGGATCCCGCCGCTCTCCGGATCGAGCACGCCGCACGATGCCTTGCCGTCCTTCTCGAACCGCAAAAGCTTCATCGAAGGCTATATTCCCAGCACGGCGCGCATGTCGTAGAGGCCGGGAGGCTTTCCCGCCACCCACGCGGCCGCGCGGGCCGCCCCTCGCGCGAACGTCTCCCGGCTGTGGGCGCGGTGGGTGATCTCGAAACGCTCGCCGATCCCCCCGAAGACCAGTGTGTGCTCTCCCACCACGTCGCCCGCCCGCACGGCGAAGACGCCGATCTCCTTCCGCGACCGCTCCCCCACGATTCCGCGGCGGCCGTAGATGCCCGCGTCCTTCATATCCCTTCCGAGCGCCGCCGCCACGGAATCCGCGAGCTTCACGGCAGTCCCCGAAGGGGAATCCTTCTTGAAACGGTGGTGCACCTCGACTATCTCCACGTCGTACTCGTCGCCCAGCACCACGGCCGCATCGGCCGCCAGCTTGAACATGAGGTTGACGCCGACGCTCATGTTCGGCGACAGGACGCACGGAATGCCCTTCGCCGCTTCCCGGACTTCCGAAACCTGTTCGGGCGCAAGCCCGGTGCTTCCGATAACGATCGCCTTCCCGGCGGCAAACGCCTGGCGCGCATGGGACACAGACGACGCGGCATGCGTGAAGTCGATCGCCACGTCGGCCGTCGCGATCGCATTCGGGAAATCGTCCGTGACAGGCACTCCGGACTTCCCCGCGCCCGCCGCCTCGAGGGCGTCCTGCCCGATGAGCGAATGACCCGGCGCCTCCACCGCGCCTGAAAGGACCAGCCCGAACGGGCGCTCCCTCAGCACGGAGAGTACCGCCCTCCCCATCCTGCCCATGGCGCCGCAAACCACCACTCTCGCCATATTTCCGCCTACGCCAGCCGAAGGTCCGACAGGACGGCGGCAAGCTTCTTCCTGTTTCCATCGGACATCGGGCACAACGGCAGCCGGAATTCTTCCCGTATCATCTTCATCATCGCAAGCGCCGTCTTCGCCGGGATCGGGTTGGTTTCCACGAAAAGGACATGGAACAGCGGCCACAGGCGAAAATGAATCTCGCGCGCCTTCGAGAACTCACCCAGGGAGAAGGCGTCGTACAGGTCGGCCATCAATTTCGGCGCGACGTTCGACGCGACGGATATCACGCCTTTCGCGCCGAGCGCCATCATGGGGAAGAAAAGGCCGTCGTCGCCCGAAAGAACGCAGAATTTCTTCGGCGTCATTTGAAGGATGTCGCACACCTGGGAGAGGTTCCCGGATGCCTCCTTCACTCCCACGATGTTCTTTACCTCGGCGAGGCGGGCCACCGTCTCGGCGGCCATGTTGACGCCGGTGCGCCCCGGAACGTTGTACAGGATGACGGGAATGTCGACCGCCTCCGCCACGGCGCGGAAATGGCGGTAGAGACCTTCCTGCGTCGGCTTGTTGTAGTACGGGGTTATGACCAGCGCTGCGTCCGCCCCCGCCTTCTTCGCGTACCGCGTCAGCGCGACTGCTTCCTTCGTGTTGTTGGACCCGGTCCCCGCGATGACAGGCACCCGCCCCGCCGCGGCTTCGACCACGATGTCGATTACCGCTTCGTGCTCGTCGTACGACAAGGTCGCCGATTCCCCCGTCGTCCCGCAGGGGACTATCCCGTCCGTCCCGTTCCGGATCTGGAATTCAGCCAGTTTTTTAAGTCCCTTCCGGTCCAGCTTCCCGTTCAGAAACGGCGTGACCGTTGCGACGATGGCACCGTGGAACATCTTCGTCCTCCCCCTCTTTTCAGTAGCGGTAAGCTTCCTTTAAAATAACGCCGTCGCATGACCACGACGTGTCGCCTTCCAGGTAGACCTCCCCGAAGCCATCCTTTCCGCGGTCGAAGTGAATGGTGAGCACCTCCCCGCCCCGGGTGCGGACCGACACCGGCGGGCGCACATATCCGTGCGCCGCTGAAAGCAGGCCGGCGGCGACGGCGCCCGTTCCGCACGCAAGGGTCTCGCCCTCCACCCCGCGTTCGTACGTGCGGATCCATACGACGCCGTCCTTGATGCGCACGAAGTTCACGTTCGTGCCTCGCGGGGCGAAGGCGCGGTGCCTCCTGATCCCCCGCCCGGTCCCGGGCAGGTCGATCTTCTCCAGGTCGGGGACGAACAGGACCGCGTGCGGTACGCCCGTGTTCAGGAACGAGTACGCGATCTTCCTGCCGCCCAGGGTCAGCGATTTCGAAAGCGCCAGGCCGCGCGGGCGGGTCATCTGCAGCTTGACGGTCCGGTCCCTGACTTCCGCGCGGATGAGGCCGGCGTCGGTCTCGAATCCGAGCGCGCGATTCGCGATCTTCCGCTCGACGGCGAAACGGGCGGCGCAGCGCCCCCCGTTTCCGCACATTTCGGCGCGCGATCCGTCGGCGTTGAAGAACCGCCAGCGGAAGTCGGCCCTCCTCGACTTCTCTATGAAGATGACCCCGTCCGCGCCGACCGAGCGGGATCGGTCGCAGACCTTGCCGACGAACGACGGGAGGGCGATGCCGCGCATGATCCCTCCGCGATTGTCTATCAGCAGAAAATCGTTTCCGCTGCCGTTGAGCTTAGAAAATGGAATGCCCTTCTTCATCCGTCACCCGTCGAAAATCATCGTGCGGCTATTTTAGCAGAAACGAAGCCGTCTTCTCGCCCGCTGCAAGCTCCAGGACCGGTTCCCGCCTCCGGACCACCTCGTACCTCGAACCTTTCACCATGACTTCCGCCGCCCGCGGCCGCGAGTTGTAGTTGGACGCCATCGAGAATCCGTACGCGCCGGCGCTCATGACGGCGAGCAGGTCCCCCCGGCGGACCTGCGGCAGCCGGCGATCCCTCGCGAGGAAGTCCCCCGACTCGCATACCGGGCCGACGACGTCGGCCGTGACTTTTGTACGGGCGCTTCCCCTGACGGGAACGATCGCATGATACGAGCCGTAAAGGGAGGGGCGGGCAAGGTCGTTCATCGCGGCGTCAACGATGAAGAAACGCTTCTTCCCCTTCCCTTTCAGGGTCGGCGCCTCTTTCGTGAACAGAACGCCGGTCAGCAGGACGCCGGCGTTTCCCACCAGCACCCTCCCGGGCTCCAGCACGAGGGTGACGTCCAGGCCTGCAAAGGACTTTAGGACGGCTTCTGCATACTGCTTCGGGTCAGGGGGAAGCTCTTCGTCATAGGTGATCCCCAGCCCTCCCCCGATGTCGACGATGCGGATCGGGAGTCCCTTCCCGATCAGCCGGTCGACCAGCAGCCGGACCCTTGCGGCCGCGTCCACGAAAGGCGATATCTCGGTAAGCTGCGAGCCGATGTGGCAGTCCACTCCCACGATCTCGATGTGCTTTCTCCTCGCGGCCCATTCGTAGTCCTTGATCGCCTGCCCTATGTGGATCCCGAACTTGTTCTTTTTTAGCCCCGTCGAAATGTAAGGATGGGTCTTCGGGTCGACGTCCGGATTCACCCGCAGCGAGATCGGGGCGCGCTTCCTCATCCGGCCGGCAACGGCGTCGATCGTCTCCAGCTCCTCGCGGGACTCCACGTTGAACATCAGGATCCCCCGCCTCAACGCCTCCTCGATCTCCCATATCTGCTTGCCCACGCCCGAATAGACGATCTTGGACGGCGGCGCCCCTGCGGCCAGCGCCCTTGCCAGCTCTCCGCCGGACACGATGTCCACGCCCCCGCCCATGTTCGTGAACGTCCTTATGACCGATCCGTTCGAATTCGCCTTCATCGAGTAGCAGACCACGTGCCTCATTCCCGCGAACGCCTCGTCGAAAACCTTGAAGTGTTGCGCAAGGGTGGCATGGCTGTACACGTAAGCGGGAGTTCCCACGGCCTCCGCTATCCGTCGCAGCGGCACGCCTTCGCAATACATCTCCCCCCGCCTCGTTTCGAAATGGTGCATACGATCACCTCGCCGACGATGATAGGTTCCCGATCGGGGATTCGCCGCGCAGCGGCTCGGGCTTCGCCTTCCGCCCGCAGGCGAATGCCGCGCAAAGGGCCAGGGCCAGCAGAAGGAGTGCGAGCGTTTTCCGTCTCATTTCTTCTTCAGCTCCTCGAGGCGCCTTCGGACCGCTTCGGGCCCCGTTCCCCCGCGGGTGTTCCTTTGGCGGACGGAGCGGGTAAGCGAGATCGCGTCCCTCACGTCTTCGCCGATCCTCGCGTGGAACGACCGCAGCTCTTTAAGGCTCAAGTCCTTGAGCCTCTTCCCGTTTTCCTCGCAGTAGCGGACGATCTTTCCGGTTATCTCGTGCGCCTTGCGGAACGGGACTCCCTTCCGGGCAAGGTAGTCCGCAAGGTCGGTCGCGGTGAGGAATCCGTCGTCGCAGGCCGTGCGCATCCTCTCCTCGTTCACGGACATGCCCTCGATGAGCAGCGCCGCGCCTATCAGCGATTCCTTCACTGTCCGCGCCGAATCGAACACCGGCTCCTTGTCCTCCTGAAGGTCGCGGTTGTAGGAAAGCGGGAGCCCCTTCATGATGGTAAGCAGGCTCATCAGGTTCCCGTAAGCGCGGCCGGCCTTCCCGCGGATCAGCTCGGGGACGTCGGGATTCTTCTTCTGCGGCATGATGCTGCTACCGGTGCACATCGCGTCCGGCAGGGAAAGGAATCCGAATTCGGAGGAGGACCAATAGACCATCTCCTCCGAGAGGCGGGACAGGTGCATCATGGCCACGGCGCATGCGAAAAGGAAATCGGCGGCGAAGTCGCGGTCGGAGACGGCGTCTATGCTGTTTTCGCACAAACCGTCCATCCCGAGCTCCCTTGCCGCGGATTCGCGGTCAAGCGGGAACGTCGTGCCTGCCAGGGCGCCTGCCCCCAGCGGAGATACGTTCGCGCGGCGGCGGGCTTCACCGAACCTGTCCTCGTCGCGCGAAAGCATCTCGTCGTACGCCAGCAGGTAGTGGGAAAAGAGGACCGGCTGCGCCCGCTGCACGTGGGTGTATCCCGGCATGACGACTCCGAAGCACTCCTCGGCGCGCCGCAGGATGCGCTCCCTGACCTTCGCGATCAGCGCGAGTATCTCGTCGATCTCGTCACGCAGGTACAGCCGCAGGTCCAGGGCGACCTGGTCGTTGCGGCTCCTGCCGGTATGGAGCTTGCCGCCGATCTTCCCGATCTTCTGGATAAGGCGCTGCTCCACGGCCATGTGGATGTCTTCCTGGGAAAGGGCGAAGGAGATCTTCCCCGACTCGATCTCCCGCTGGATCTCGCCCAGCGCGGCGACTATCCGCCCCGCCTCGGCCTTCGGGATAATCTTCCGCCGGCCGAGCATGCGGGCGTGGGCGATGCTGCCGGCGATGTCCTGCCTGTAGAGCAGGATGTCGAACGGGATCGAGGCGGTGAATTCCTCGACGAACCGGTCGGTCCCCACTGTGAAACGCCCTCCCCACGCTTTTTTCTTCGCCATCTCGTTTTCAGCCCTTCCCGCCCTTGAGCATCGAGCGGATCTTGAGGCGCAGCGCGTTTATCTTGATGAAGCCGGTGGCATCCGCCTGGTTGAATACCGTCTCTTTCTCGAACGTGGCGAAATCGGTCCGGTACAGGGATACCGGGCTCTTCCTGCCGACGACGGCGCAGCTACCCTTGTAAAGCTTGAGCCTCGCCGTCCCGGTCACGTTCTCCTGCGTCTTTTCGACCGTCGACATCAGCAGCTCCATCTCCGGCGAATACCAGTAGCCGTAATAGATGAGCTCGGCGAACTTCGGGATCAGCGAATCCCGCAGGTGCATCACCTCGCGGTCCAGAGTGACCGACTCGACTGCCCTGTGCGCGCAGTGCAGGATGGTCCCGCCCGGCGTCTCGTATACTCCGTGCGACTTCATGCCCACGTACCGGTTCTCGACGAGGTCCACGCGTCCGATCCCGTGGATTCCCCCGATGCGGTTCAGGTGGGCGAGCAGTTTCGCGGGGCCCATTTTCTTCCCGTCCACGGCGACGGGAACGCCCCTGGCGAAGTCCACTTCGACGTACACCGGCTTCCCGGGGGCCTTCTCCGGAGACCGGGTGAGAACGAACATGTCCTCGGGCGGCTCCGCCCAGGGGTCTTCGAGGATCCCCCCCTCGAAGCTGATGTGCATGAGGTTCCGGTCGCTGGAGTAGGGCTTCCTGGCAGTGACGGGCGTCGGGATGCCGTGCCTCCTCGCGTAATTTACGAGGTCGGTGCGGGAGGAGAACTCCCACTCCCGCCACGGCACGATCACGCGGATTCCCGGCATCAGCGCGTAGTAGGTCAGCTCGAACCGCACCTGGTCGTTCCCCTTGCCGGTGGCGCCGTGGGAAACGGCCTCGGCCTTCTCCCTCCTGGCCACCTCTATCTGCTTCTTCGCTATCAGGGGGCGGGCGATGGATGTCCCCAGGAGGTACGATCCTTCGTAGACCGCGTTGGCCATCAGCGACGGGAAGATGAAATCCCTGACGAACTCGTCCTTGACGTCCTCCACGTACACCTTGGAGGCTCCGGTCTTCTTCGCCTTCGCGCGGACGGGGGCGAGCTCCTCTCCCTGTCCCAGGTCGGCCACGAACGCGATCACCTCGCATTCGTACGTCTCGATGAGCCACCGCAGGATGACCGAGGTGTCCAGCCCCCCCGAATACGCGAGCACGACCTTCTTGACTTTTTTCAATTTCGCTTCCTCCGTCCGTTAATGTGGGATGAGCTTCGCCAGCAGGGCCATCTGGACGTGCAAGCGGTTTTCCGCCTCGTCGAACACGGCGGACTGCGGACCCTCCATCATGTCGTCGGTGATCTCCTCCCCGCGATGGGCGGGCAGGCAGTGCATGACGATCGCCCCGTTTCGCGCCTTCCCCAGCAGGCCTGCGTCGATGCTATATCCGCGGAACGCCTCGAGCCGCCGTCGCCTCTCCTTCTCCTGCCCCATGCTGGTCCACACGTCCGTATACAGGACGTCCGCGCCTTTCGCCGCTTCCGCCGGGTCGCGGACGATGCGCACGTCTCCCTTGCCCCCGGCAGCGGCCTCCCGCAGCACTTCCGCGTCCGGCTCGAATCCCTTCGGGCACGCGACGCGAAGGGAAAAGCCGAGCAGGTGCGCCGCCTCCACCCATGAATTGGCGACGTTGTTGCCGTCGCCGATGTACGCTACCTTCATTCTGCGGATATCCAATCCCCGCTCCTGCGCCGTCATCAGGTCGGCGAGCACCTGGCAGGGATGGTGGTCGTCGGTCAGGCCGTTTATGACGGGGACGCTCGACCATTCGGCCATCTCCCTTGCCGATTCGTGGAGGAACGTCCGGATCACGATCGCGTCGACGTAACGTGAAAGCACCCTGGCGGTGTCACGCAACGGCTCGCCCCGCCCGATCTGCGTGTCCCCCGGCGCAAGGAAGATGGCGTGCCCTCCCAGCCTGGTCATGCCGACCTCGAACGACACGCGCGTCCGCGTCGACGCCTTCTGGAAGATCATCGCCAGCGTCTTGCCGGCCAGCGGCCGGAGCGCGCCGCGCCGGTTCCTCCTTCGCTTCAACGCCCGGCCCGACGCGATTATGGAGAGGAGCTCCCCGGCGTCGAGATCGAGGATCCGCAGCAGATCCTTGCTCACTTGCGTCCTCCCTCGGGCAGGGATTCCCACAACAGGTCGAGCGCATGCCGGATCTCCGCGTCGTTCACGGTCAGCGGCGGCAGGAAGCGCAGCACGTTACCAGACGTTGCGTTGACGACCAGGCCGTTGCGCAGGCACTGCGCGGCTATCTCCTTCGTCTCGACCTCCATTTCCATGGCGAGCATGAGGCCCAGGCCGCGAACCTTCCGGACGTCGGTCCGCCGCTCGGCCATCTCGGAAAGCCCGTTCTTGAGCAATTCTCCCTTGCGGCGGACTTCTTCGAGGAATCCCTGCGACTTAAGCGTCTCAAGGACGACCTTGGCCGCGGAGCAGCATACGGGATTGCCCCCGAACGTGCTTCCATGCGAGCCGGGGCCGAACGCGGCGGCGACGTCATCGCGCGCGACCACCGCACCGAGCGGCAGCCCGTTAGCGAGTCCCTTGGCCAGCGTGACGATATCGGGCATCAGGCCGAACCGCTCGCTCGCGAGCATGGCGCCGGTTCGCCCGAGACCGGTCTGGATCTCGTCCACGACGAGGAGCACGCCGTTCTGGCGGCAGAGGCGCTCGGCCTCCTTGAGATAACCGGGCGGGTGCATCCGCACGCCGCTTTCCCCCTGTATCGGCTCGACCAGGAACGCGCACGTGCGTTCGGTCAGGGCATCTTCCAGCGCCGCGATGTCGCCGAACGGGACGACGACGAATCCCGGGAGCATCGGCTCGAAACCCTTGTGGAACCTGGGCTGCCCGGTGGCGGAAAGCCCTCCGTAGGTCCTGCCGTGGAAAGATCCCTCCAGCACGACGAACTCGTGTGCGCCTTCCTTCCCCCGGTCGGCGAACCACTTCCTCGCAAGCTTTATCGCCGCCTCGTTCGCCTCGGTCCCGCTGTTGCAGAAAAAGACCTTCCCCCCGATCGTGGACTCGGACAGCAGCCGTCCCGCCTCGGCCTGGACGGGGACGTGGAACAGGTTGGACACGTGAAGCAGGTTCCTCGCCTGCACCGTCACGGCGCGGGTGACCTCCGGGTGCGTGTGCCCGAGGAGCGCCACGGCGATGCCCCCCAGGAAATCCAGGTACTCCCGGCCTTCCGCGTCGAAGAGCCTTGCGCCTTCCCCGCGCACGAACGCCACCGGGGAGCGGGCGTAGTTCGCCATCTGGTATTTTTCGGTCATCGCGATCACGTCGGAGGTGCCCAAGGCGCTCCCCTTTCCGCGGCAGGCCCGGTTATCTCGGTTCCGATCCCCGCGTCGGTGAATATCTCCAGCAGCACGCTGTGCGGGACGCGCCCGTCCAGTATATGGACCTTGGTGACACCCTTGCGCAGCGCCGTAAGCCCGCACTCGACCTTCGGGATCATCCCCCCAGTGATCAAGCCGTTCCTGACGGCGGCTTCCACATCCTCGATCGTCATGGTGGAAATGCGCTCGCCCCTACGGTCGAGCACGCCCGGAACGTCCGTCAGGAGAATGAACTTTTCGGCGGATACCGCCGCGGCGACCTCGGCCGCCGCCGTGTCCCCGTTGATGTTGTACGCCTCCCCGGCGGGTCCCGCCCCTATTGGCGCGATGACCGGCACGAAACCGTCCCGCTCCATGCTGCGTATCACCTCGGGATTGACGCCCGTCACCTCCCCGACCATTCCGAGGTCGAGCGGCGCCCCGTCTTTGCCGGGGGCGGAATACTTCCTCGCCCGGATCAATCCCCCGTCCTTCCCCGTCAGGCCCACCGCCTTCCCTCCGAACCGGTCGATCAGAGCCACTATCTTCTTGTTGACAGTCCCGCCGAGCACCATCTCCACGACTTCCATCGCCTCCGGCGAGGTGACCCGCAGCCCCTCCTTCCGCTCCGAAGGTATCGCGAGCCTGGAAAGGACGCTGTCTATCTGCGGCCCTCCCCCGTGCACGACGATGGGGCGTATCCCCACGAACTGCAGGAGGACGATGTCCTCGGCGAATGAAGCCATCCGCTCGTCGCCGGCCATGGCGGCTCCGCCGTACTTGACCACTACCGTCTTTCCGGAGAACTCCCGGATATACGGCAGCGCCTCGATAAGGGTTTCCGCCTTCTGTATGTAGCTTTTCATCCTGTTGCCCCGCCGCGCTTCTAGAGGATGTACCGGCTCAGGTCGACGTCACGGACGATTCCCGCGAGCTTGTCGTCCACGTACTCCCTCCGTATGACTATCTCCTGCCCGCCGATCTCGGGCGCCGAGAACAGGAGGTCCTCCAGGAGCTTCTCCAGTATCGTGTAGAGGCGCCTCGCCCCTATGTTCTCGGTCCGGTCGTTCACCTCGCACGCCATCTCCGCGATCCGCTCGACCGCATCGGGCGTGAACACCACCTTCACGCCCTCGGTCCGCAGCAGCTCGGCATACTGCCGGGTGAGCGCCCCGTGCGGTTCGGTCAGGATCCGCACGAAATCCTCCTTCGTGAGCGAGTCGAGCTCGACGCGTATCGGGAACCGCCCCTGAAGCTCCGGTATCAGGTCGGAGGGCTTGGTCATGTGGAAGGCCCCGGCTGCAATGAAAAGAATGTGATCCGTGCGGACCATCCCGTACTTCGTGTTGACGTTCGATCCCTCCACGATCGGAAGCAGGTCGCGCTGGACGCCCTGCCGGGAGACGTCGGGCCCGGAGACCGATTCACGCCCCGCGATCTTGTCGATCTCGTCGAGGAAGACGATGCCCTCGTTTTCCGTGCGTTCGACCGCCGTCTGCTTCACCCTGTCCATGTCGACCATGCGGGACGCCTCCTCCTTTTCCAGGAAGGAGAGCGCCTCAGGGACCCGCATGCGCTTGCGCCGCACCTTCCGGGGAAAGAGGTTCCCGAGCATCTCCTGGAGGTTCCCCTCGATCCCGGCAAGCCCCTCGCCGCCCGGCACTCCCGTCAGGTCGATGGCGGACACCGCGCTTTCCCTCACCTCGATCTCCACGGTACGGTCGGACAGCCTCCCTTCTTTAAGCATCGTCCGCAGCCGCTCGCGCGAATCCTCCGCCTTCTGCTCCCCTTCCGGGGCAGGCATCCCCGGGGGCCGGGCCGGACGCGGAGGAAGCAGCAGATCGAGCAGGCGTTCTTCCGCCGCCGCTCGGGCCTTTCCGGCCACCCCCTCCATCTCCTCGCCGCGGACCATGTGCACGGCTATCTCCACAAGGTCGCGGATCATCGACTCCACGTCGCGGCCGACGTACCCGACCTCCGTGAACTTGGACGCCTCGACCTTCAGGAAAGGCGCCTGGGCCAGCCGCGCCAGCCGCCTTGCGATCTCGGTCTTTCCGACCCCAGTGGGTCCCGCCATTATTATATTCTTAGGCGCGATCTCGTCGCGGAGCGACGACGGGACCTGCCGCCTGCGCCAGCGGTTCCGCAGGGCGATCGCCACGGCGCGCTTGGCCTTCTCCTGGCCGACGATGTGGCGTGACAGCTCCGCCACGATCTCCCGCGGGATCATGGGCCGGGCGCCCCCCCCTTCCCTCCCGCCTCCCGTCATGGCGCGGCGATCTCCTCCGACACCACGTTGTCGTTGGTATATATGCATATGCCGGAGGCGATGCGCAGCGCCTCGCACGCGATCGTGAGCGCCGGAAGCTCCGTGTGCTGCAACATTCCCCTTGCCGCCGCCAGGGCGAACGGCCCCCCGGAGCCGACGCCGATCACTCCGTCGTCGGGCTCGACCACGTCCCCGCTTCCGGACAAAAGCATCAGGTCCCGTCCGTCGGTCACCACCATTACCGCGTCCAGCCGGCGCAGCACCCGGTCGGTCCTCCATTCCTTCGCGAGCTCCACCGCCGACCTCCGGAGGTTCCCGCGGAATTCGGAGAGCTTCCCCTCGAACTTCTCGAACAGCGTGATCGCATCCGCGGTCGCCCCCGCAAATCCCGCAAGCACGCGGTCCTCATGCAGGCGGCGGATCTTCCGGGCCGTGTGCTTGAGGATGGTGGCGCCCATGGTCACCTGCCCGTCCCCCGCCATCGCCACCCGGCCGCCGCGCGACACCGCCACTATCGTAGTCCCCCGAATCTCGGTCAAGACTTCCTCCCCGGGCGCGACAAGGGGTGCGCCGACTCGTATGCCCGCACGAGATGGCTGACGTTGACCCTCGCGTACCTCTGCGTCGTGGAAAGCGACGAGTGCCCCAGCATCTCCTGAATAGCCCGCAGGTCCGCGCCGGATTCCAGCAGGTGCGTCGCGAAGCTGTGCCGGAGTCCGTGCGGCGACAGCTTCCGCCCCGTCCCTGCCCGCCTGAGGGCGTAATCCAGGATACGGGCGACGCTGCGAGCCGAAAGGCCGCCCCCCCTCAAGTTGCGGAACAGGACACCCGCATCCGAGGCCTTTTCCGAAGAAGCGGACGCTTCCCGCTCGGACAGGTATTCCCTTATCGCGCGTATCGCCTTCCCCCCGACCGGTACGATCCGCACCTTTCGCCCCTTCCCCGTCACGCGAACCGTGCCCTCCTTCAGGCGTATGTCTTCACGCCGCAGAGCCACCAGTTCCCCGACGCGCAGGCCCGACGAGTAAAGCAGCTCGAGGATCGCGGCATCGCGCGCGCTCTTCTCTCCTCCCCCCGGCGCCGATCGGAGCAGGTCCATCATCTCGTCAACCGGGAGAAAACCAGGGAGCTTCATCTCCCTTCGGGGGGCCGCGAGCGACGCAGCCGGATTCCCCGGAAGCGCCCCCTGACCGACCAGGAACGCGAAGAATGACCGGACGGCCGAGATCTTCCTCGCCAGGGACGCCGGTTTCAGGGACGGAAACCTGGCGGAGAAGAACCTGCGCAGGTCATCGGTCGTCACCGTCTTCCACCCGCCGGTCGCCTTGCCGGGGCCCTTCCCCTTCCTCTCCTTCAGGAACGCTTCGAGATCGGAAACCTCGCGCACGTATGCGCGCACGGTTTCCCTGGAAGCATTCCGCTCCGAGAGGAGGAACTGCGCGAATCGGCCGATGGCGTCGTTCGAATACGTGGCATCTCCCTTCCAAACCTTCAAAAAAGGAAAAGATTTATGTAACACACAAGGGGTTAAATTTAAAGAAACTTCTGCGGAATTCCGTGATCGCGGAAAGCGCCGCCGCGGCTTGCCTTGCCTTGCGCTCACGCTTCCTGCCGGGCGGGGGCTCCGGGAGCAGGCCGAAGTTGGCGTTCATGGGCTGGCAACGGCCCGGGCGCGGCGAAGTTATATAACGCAGGAGGGACCCGGTCATGGAGGCGTCGGGAAGCGGGAAGGGCGCTTTCCCCGCCGCCATCGATGCGATGTAACAGGCAGCCGCGAAACCGGAGGCTATCGACTCCACGTAGCCCTCCACCCCCGTGATCTGGCCCGCGAAGAAAAGGCCCGGACGCCTCCGGCACTCCAGCCACGGATGTAGATGGCGCCGCGCGTCCAGGAAGCTGTTCCTGTGGACTGAACCGTACCTCAGAAACCTCGCGCGGGAGAGCCCCGGTATCATGGAAAATACGCGCTCCTGTTCGGGATAGGCGAGCTTCGTCTGGAATCCGACCAGGTTGTACATCGTCCCCGCCGCATTCTCCTTGCGGAGCTGCACGACGGCGTGCGGAATCCTTCCCGTCCTTGGGTCCGGAAGGCCGACCGGGCGCATCGGCCCGAAAAGGAGCGTTTCCGGCCCCCTGCGGGCGAGCGTTTCCAACGGCATGCATGACTCGAAATACCTCTCGTCCTCGAACTCACGGGCAGGGACCACGCGGGCCGACAGCAGCGCGGACAGGAACGCTTCGTACTGCTCCCTGTTCATCGGGAGGTTCAGATAATCCCCCTCCCAAGGCCGGCCGCCGTACCGGTCCGCCAGGAACGCGGCATCTCCGTCTATCGTGGAGGCGTCGACTATCGGCGAGATCGCGTCGTAGAAATAATATCCCTCGTCCCCCAGGAGCGTTCGGATCGACGAGGACAGCGCGTCCGAAGGAAGCGGACCGCACGCCACGAGGACAAGGCCCGATTCGGGAATCGACCGGACCTCCCTCTCCTCCACCCGGACGTTCGGCCTGGAGCGGACGGCTCCGGTCACCAGCTTCCCGAAGAGTTCGCGGTCCACGGCAAGGGCCTTTCCCGCGGGGACGCGGGCGCGGTCCGCGAGAAAAAGCAGGTTCGATCCCAGCTCCCGCAGCTCCGCCTTCAGCAGGCCCTTTCCCGACTGCTCTTCCTCGGAGCCCAGGGAGTTGCTGCACACGAGCTCCGCGAACCATCCCGTCGTGTGCGCGGGCGAAGAGGAGCCCGGGCGCATCTCCAGCAGATCGACGGGAACGCCCGCGGCCGAGAGGACCAGCGCGGCCTCCGAGCCCGCGAGCCCGGCTCCTATTACGGTGATTCTTGCGTCAGGAGGCGGAACCGCCGGCACGCGAGTTCGCCCTCCTCTCGGGGAGGAAAACGGAGAAGGTGCTTCCGTGCCCCGGCTGGGACCTTACTTCGATGAAACCTCGGTGGATCTGGACGATCCTCTGGGAAATGGCGAGCCCGAGCCCCGTCCCTCCCTCCTTGGTCGTGAAGAACGGATTGAAAATCTTCCCCGTGTTTGCGGGATCGATCCCCATTCCGGTGTCGCTCACCGTCGTCACCGCGTACCTCTCCCCGTGGCGCACCTGCGGAAACAGGTCGAGCCGCACCTGGCCGCCGGGCCTGGTGGCCTGCACTGCGTTGCGCATGAGGTTCCAGATGACCTGCTTGAGCTGCTCCGAGTCGCCGTCGACGAACAGGTTCCTGAGCGTAAGCTTCTCGACTTCCACGCCCTTTTCACGTGCCTCTCCCGCGCGGACGGCGTCGATGACCTCGCCCAGCAGGTCCGCCATGTTCACGGGCCCCACGTTGCGAAGGGAGGGCCCCGTGTAGGCGAGGAAGTCGGATATGAGGCCGTTAAGCCGCGTGCTTTCGCGCTCTATGATGTCCAGAAGCGTCATGTCGTCCTCCGCCAGGTCCGGGGATTCCCTCAGCATCTGCGATGAGCCGGCGATCGAGGCGAGCGGATTGCGTATCTCGTGGGCTAGCCCGGCGGCCAGCTCCCCCACGCCCGCAAGCCGGTCGGCGATGCGGACGCGTTCCTCCATGAGCTTCACCGGGGTCAGGTCCTGGAAGATGACGACCCTTCCGATCACTCTTCCTTCCGCGTCCTTCAAGGGAGACGCTGAAAAACCAAGGAAGATTTCGGCGCCGTCCGAGCGGCGGAAGCATATCTCCGACCGGGGCAGGCGAAGCTCTCCCCTGGGGTCCAGCAGCTCGAGCCCTCCGAGGACCTCCTCCACGTGCCTCCCCGCCACGTCCTCCCTCCGCACTCCCAGTATGCTGCACGCGGTGTCGTTTATGAGGCTGACGCGTCCCAGCATGTCGGCGGTCAGGATCCCAGAAGGTATGTTGTCGACGACGTGCTTGTGGAACGACTCCAGCTTCTGGAGGTCGTCCTCGCGCGCCAGGACCCGCTGGCGTGTCTTCCTTATGTCTTCCCCGAGAAGTCCGGAAAGCACGCCGGTCATCAGGAAGCCGATGGAGTTCGTAAGCGCGGGCCGGAGGAACTGGAACCAGGCGAGGCGGAATTCCTCGGCCCCGGGGGGCACGAGGACCCCGCGCATCTGCAGGTAAAGGAGCGTGACGTAGGAAACGGCGGAAAATACCGCCCAGATCATGGCTCCCTTGAGGAACAGCTCCAGGCTTCCCAGCAGGATGATGACGACGTACATGAACGCGAAAACGCTGTCGTACATTCCCGTGGCGAAGACGATTATGGAAACGAACGCCACGTCCACGAGCGCCTGGATTATGCAAATCGGCAGGGAAAGGTCGCCGCTGCCCCAAAGCGCGAAGCGGAGGAGCAGCCACCCGTAGGAAAGCACGACGGCCGCGTAGAGGTACTTGAACCCGCCGGCGAGGAAGAGCTCCGGCTCCTGGAAATGGACCGATACTACCGATGCCAGCAGGGCGAACGTGATCCCGGTTCGGACCAGAAGGAGGTTTCGCCCGCCCGGGGCCTCCTTCCCGCGCCTGTCGGCGGAAACCGCCGACACCCTCTATCCGCCGACGACGCCTGCCAGCTTGAAGATCGGCAGGTACATCGCGATGACCAGGCCGCCGATCACCACGCCCAGGAATATCATCAGCATCGGCTCGAGGAGGGCGGTCAAGGCGTCCACGGCCGCATCGACCTCCTCGTCATAGAAATCGGCTATCTTGTTGAGCATCGTGTCGAGCGCCCCCGTCGCCTCCCCGACCGCCACCATCTGGGTCACCATCACGGGGAACACCTTGGCTTCGGCGATCGGGTCCGCGATCGTCTTCCCTTCGCTTATGCTCATCCGGGCCTTGACGATGGCTTCCTCGATGATCTTGTTCCCCGCCGACTTGGCGACAATGTCCATGCTTTCCAGGATTGGCACGCCGCTGCTCACCATCGTGCCCAGCGTGCGCGAGAAACGGGCCACCGCGATTCTCTGGAGCAGGCTCCCGACGATCGGCAGCTTGAGGAGGAGGGCGTCTATGTTCCTGCGCCCGCTCTCCAAGGACCGGTACCAGCGCAACGCGAAGACCAGCCCCCCGATGGCGACCAGCACTAGCAGGAAATATTTCCTGGTGAAGGCGGAGAGCCCGAGGACGAACTGGGTGGGCACGGGAAGGGCCTGCCCGAAGTCCTCGAACATCTTCCCGAATATCGGGATGACGTACAAGAGCAGGACCACGGTTACGATGATGGCGACCGCGACGATGGTCGAAGGGTAGACCATCGCGCCCTTTATCTTCTTGGCCAGCTTCATCGCCTTTTCGATGTGCGCGGCGAGGCGGGACAGGATCGTGTCCAGGATGCCTCCGACCTCGCCGGCGGCGACCAGGTTCACGAACAGCTCGTCGAACACCTTCGGATGCTTCGACAGGGCGTCGGCGAAGGTCGAGCCGCTCTCCACGTCCTCCTTCACCTTCATGATGACGGTCTTGAACGCCTGGTTCTCCTGCTGCATGCCGAGTATGTCCAGGCACTGGACAAGGGGAAGGCCGGCGTCGATCATGGTGGCGAACTGGCGCGTGAAGATCGCCAGCTCCTTCTGGCTTATTTTTCCCCTGAACCCGGGGAGCTTGAATCCCAGATCCTTCGACTTCGGCTTGACCTTGACGGGAACGATCTGCTGCCTGCGCAGCTGCGCCAGCACGAAGGCCTCGTTGGGCGCCTCCAGCTCCCCCGAAAGGTTTCCGCCCGCCCTGGTCTTGCCTTCCCAGACGAATTTCGGCATCGTTTCCTCCGCGCCTGCCCTCTAGGCTCTTCTTCCCGCGCCCTGCGGCGCGTTGTGCGCCGCCGAGAGCAGGTTCCTGAACTCTTCGGGGTCGGTGCTCCTCCCCACGGCGTCATCCAGCGTGATCTCCCTGCGAAGATATGCGGCGAGCAGCGACTGGTTCATGGTCTGCATTCCGAACTTGGTCTGCCCCACCTGCATCTGCGAGTAGATCTGGTGGACCTTCTCCTCCCTGATCAGGTTCCGGATCGCCGGGTTCGGGACCATCACTTCCAGGCAGAGCACCCTGCCCAGCCCCGAAGCCTTGGGCAGGAGGATCTGCGAGACGACGCCCTCAAGGACGAACGACATCTGGGCCCTCACCTGCGGCTGCTGGTACGGGGGGAACACGTCGAGGATCCGGTTGATGGTCTGTACGCACGAGTTCGTGTGGAGCGTGGCGAACACCAGGTGGCCGGTCTCCGCGACGGTCAGCGCCGCCTCGACCGTCTCCAGGTCCCGCATCTCGCCGATGAGCACGACGTCGGGATCCTGCCGGAGGATGTGCTTCAGAGCCTTCTTGAAGCTCTGCGTGTCGGCGTTCACCTCCCGCTGGTTGATGACGCACTTCTTGTGCGGGTGCAGGTACTCGATCGGGTCCTCGATCGTGACTATGTGCTCCTGTCGCTCCGAGTTGATCTTGTCGATCATCGCGGCGAGGGTCGTCGATTTCCCCGATCCCGTCGGCCCCGTCACGAGGACCAGCCCCCTTGGCTTCTTGCAGAGGTCTTTCAGCACGGACGGCAACCCCAGCTCGTCGAAGGTCCGGACCCGGAAGGGAATGGTCCGGAACGCGCCCGCCACCGCCCCCCGCTGCATGTATATGTTGGCGCGGAAGCGACTCAATCCCTTCACGCCGAAGGAGAGGTCCAGCTCCCATTCCTCTTCGAACCGCTGCTTCTGCGCCTCGGTCAGGATGCTGTAGCACAGGCGTTTCGTGTCAGGCGGGGCCAGCGGCTCCGCAGGCAGCGGAACCAGCCGCCCGTCCACGCGAATCGTGGGGGCGATGCCCGTTGTGATGTGAAGGTCGGAGGCGCCTTTCTCGTACATGACGCTCAGCATCTCGTGCATCGAAATCATAGGCGTCTTCTCCTTGGTCTTCCCCGCTTAATCGGGTGCGGTCACGCGGAGCACTTCCTCCAGCGTGGTGACCCCTTCCTCGATCTTGGACAGCCCCGACTGCCGGAGCGTCTTCATCCCGAGCCGGATCGCCTCCCGCTTGACTTCCAGCGCGGATCCGCCCCGCAGGATCAGGTCCTTCAAGTCCTCCTTTACGGGCATGACCTCGTAAAGCGCGACGCGCCCGCGGAACCCGGTGCCGTTGCAGTCGTCGCACCCCTTGCCGCGGGACGGACGCGCGAACTTGAGCCGTTCGGGCTTCATGCCCGCGTCCAGCAGCGCCTTCGGCGGTATCTTCAACTCTTCCTTGCAGTTCTGGCAGATCCTGCGGGCCAGCCGCTGCGCCAGGATCAGGTTAAGCGACGAGGATACGAGGAAAGGCTCGATGCCCATGTTCAACAGGCGGGTCACGGTGCTCGGCGCGTCGTTGGTGTGGAGCGTCGAAAGGACGAGGTGCCCGGTGAGGGCCGCCTTCACGCCGATTTCCGCCGTCTCGTAGTCGCGTATCTCCCCCACCATTATTATGTCGGGGTCCTGGCGCAGGAAGGAGCGCAGCGCCGCCGCGAACGTCAGCCCGATCTCCTCCTTTATCTGCACCTGGTTTATCCCGGCGAAGTTGTACTCCACCGGGTCTTCCGCGGTCGAGATGTTGTCCGTCGTTTTGTTCAGGTCGGCGAGCGCCGAGTAGAGGGTCGTGGTCTTGCCCGAACCGGTCGGGCCGGTCACCAGGATCATCCCGAAGGGGCGGTGGATGGCCTCCTGGAAATCCTTGAGCGACTCGACCTCGAACCCCAGCTTTGTCATGTCGAGCTGCAGGCTCGCCTTGTCCAGGAGGCGCAGGACTATCTTCTCGCCGTAGATGGTGGGAAGGACCGAGACGCGGAAGTCCATCTCCCTGCCCTTCCCGACCTTGAGCTTGATCCTGCCGTCCTGCGGGAGCCTCCGTTCCGCGATGTCGAGGCTCGACATGATCTTCAGCCGGGACGACAGGGCGTTGCGCAGCTTCAGCGGCGGTCGCATGACCTCGTAGAGCACGCCGTCCACGCGGTAGCGGACGCGGAATTCCTTCTCGTACGGCTCGATGTGGATGTCCGAGGCGCGGCGTTTTATGGCGTCGGTGAGCACGAAGTTGGCGAGCTTGACCACCGGGGCGTCGTCGACCCTGCTCTCCTGGTCGGTGGCCTCGAAATCCTCTTCACGCACGACCTCCAGGTCTTCGTCCAGCTCGGAGATGATGTCCTTGAAATCCATCGACTGGTCGAAGTACTTGTTTATGGCCGTGGTTATGTCCTTCTCCGAGGCAAGCACCAGCTCCACCGCATAGCCGGTCTTGAACCCGATGGCGTCGATGATCGCCATGTTCGACGGATCGGCGACCGCCACGATCAGCTTCGCTCCGACGCGGTTGATGGGAAGCGCGAGGTTCTTCTGGACCATCTCCTCGGGCAGAAGGCGGACGACTTCGGCGTTTATCTCGTACTTGGACAGGTCGACGACGGGGACGTTGAACTGGCGCCCGAGAAAAGCCAGGAGCTCCTGCTCCTTGATGAAGCCGGACTTGACCAGGACCGACCCGATCCGCTCCTTGGTCTTTTTCTGTGTATCCAGGGCGCTTCTTAGCTGCTCCGGGCTGATGATGTTTCCCTTGAGGAGCATCTCGCCGATTTTGGTTGCCATCACGGACATCGAATAGTCACCAAATAGAGTATAAATTAGACTATATTTAGCATAAAATTAATTATCATACTGCAACTGTTTTCTGGCAAACGAAATAAAATTTTCCGCGGGGACTCTTTTGCCCGTCCACAGGAAGAAGCTCCTGGCCGCCTGGTGCGCCAGCATCCCGAGGCCGTCGACGGCCCTTATCCCCCTCTTTTTCAACCGGCGGACGAGCAGGGTTCCTCCTTTCCGGTAAACTATATCGGCAAAACAGGAGGATTTCGTTATATCCGCAATGGGAAAATTTTTCCACTCCCCCGACAGGCCAAGGGAGGTGCACTGCACTATCAGGTCGGTTCCGGGGAATTCCTTCTTCATTCCCGAGGGGTTAAGCTCTCCCGCCGAGATCTTCGCCCCTGGGAACCGCGGGGAGAGAACGCGGGCGATTTCCTCTGCGCGCGACGGGTGGCGGTTCAGGATGGCCAGGCTGCGGGTGCCGTTGCGGCAAAGCTCATATGCGATCCCCCTGGCAGAGCCTCCGGCCCCGAGGATAACGGCCCGCGGGAAGCTGCGCCCCCATCCCTCCCCATTCAGGGCGTTCAGGAAGCCCCGCCCGTCGGTGTTGTCGGCGACAAGCCGTCCGTCCCTGGCGACTATGACGTTCGCGGCGCCGCATGCCGAAACCGATTCCGACCTCTCGTCGGCCAGGGCCGCGGCCTCTTCCTTGAACGGGATCGTCACGTTCCCCCCGAGGAAGTTCCCCGAGCGGACCACCCGGAAAAAATCCGCAAGCGAACCGGGCTGAAGATCGACGCCGATATATTTCACGGGAAGGCCCAGCCGGGCGATGACGCCGTTGTGCATCGCAGGACTTAGCGAATGCGACAGGGGGTGCCCGACGATGAACAGGAGTGAATCGAGGAAGCCCCGCCTTCCGTCTTTGCGCGGCCGGGTCACCTTTCGAGTTCTAGGTTCCAGTAAGTGAAGTCTACGACGTTCAGGAACGGCAGCCATTCCCTGTGGACCGGCGCCCTGAGGGAGAAGGCGTATTCGGGCGTCCACCTGGGGCGCGCCGGGCGAACGATCGTGCGCATCCCTACTTCCTCGGGCAGCATCCCGCCCTTGCGCTTGTTGCAGGGGAGGCAGCTGCAGACTATGTTCTCCCACGTGGCGTTCCCCCCCCGCGACCTGGGGATCACGTGGTCCAGGTTCAGATCGCTGCGGGGGTGGGTCTTCCCGCAGTACTGACACGTGTTCCGGTCCCTGACGAATATGTTGTGACGGCTGAAGCGCACCGTGCGCTTCGGGACCCTGTCGTAGGCGACGAGCACGACCACCCTCGGGATCCGGATCATTCTACCGACGAGCCCGACCGACTCGTCGCTTGTTCCGATGGACAGCTCGCTCCACGACTGGAAATCGAACATCTCGTAGCTTGAGTTGATGGCCCTGGCCAGGCCGGAGTACAGGAGGCAGAACGCGCGGCGCACATTCGTGACGTGCACGGGGAAAAACGCCCGGTTGAGGACAAGCACTCCGGAATTCAGCATGTCTTTTTATACACTGACGGACGAGGCCCGTTCAACCCTGAACTTGCGCGCGTCGGGCGCCTCATCGAAGCTCCCCCGCCGCTGCGGCCAGCAGCGCTGCGGCCAGCTCCTGAAGCTCGCCGTCGCGTACGGTCCGCAAGTCGAGCAGAACCCTGCCCTTGCCGATCCTGGCCACGACGGGCGGGTTCCCCTGCCGCAGCCTGCCCTCGAGCTCCTCTGCCCGCACGCCGGGATGCGATACGGCGACGCAGTGCGTGGGGATCAGGACTTCGGGCATCGCCCCCCCGCCGGGGGAAGAATGCGCCCGTTCGATCGTCAGCTCGAGCCCCCCCCCGCCTCCCGTCCGGATCCGACGCACCAGCCTGCGCGCCCTTGCGCGGACGGCGGATTCCCCCTCCGTGATCATGGCCAGCACGGGGACGCGCGCAAGCGCCCTGCGTTCGTCGGCGTACAGGCAGAGCGTTGCCTCCAATGCCGCAAGGCACAGCTTGTCGACCCGCAGGGCCCGCGAGAGCGGGTGTTTTTTCAGCGGATCGACGATGGCGCTTCTCCCCGCTATGATCCCGGCCTGCGGACCTCCGAGCAGCTTGTCTCCGCTTACGGTCACGACTCCCGGCCCCTGCGCCAGGGCCTGGCGGACCGTCGGCGTCCCCGGGATTCCCGCCGCGGAAAAATCGAACAGGGCCCCCGAGCCCAGGTCCTCCATTACGGGGATCCCCAGCCGCCCCCCCAGCTCGGACAGTGCCGCCGCCGAAACCTCCTCGGTGAAGCCGGATATGCTGAAGTTGGAGCGGTGGACTTTGAGGAGAAGCGCCGTCCGCGCGGTGACCGCATTTTCATAGTCCGCCAGCCTCGTGCGATTCGTCGTCCCTACCTCGACGAGGGTCGCTCCGCTTTCGGACATGATGTCGGGGATGCGGAACGAGCCCCCGATCTCCACCAGCTCCCCGCGGCTGACGAGGACTTCGCGCCCCCTCGCCATTCCCGCCAGGCACAGGAGCACCGCAGCGGCATTGTTGTTGACCACATGCGCCGCCTCCGCGCCCGTCAGCCCGGCGATCCGGCTCTCGACGTGGACCAGGCGGGATGAGCGGCCCCCCGTCGCAAGGTCTAGCTCGAGGTTGGAATAGCCGCGCGCAGCCTCGGAGGCCGCGCGTATGCCCTCTTCGGGCAGGGGCGCCCGGCCCAGGTTGGTGTGTATGACGACGCCGGTGGCATTGATTACCCTTCGAAGCGACGGCGACTCCCCTGCGGCTATCTCGGGGGGGAGCCGGGAAAGCAGGAGGGCGGTCCATTCGTCGCGGCCTCGTAACGGGGACGCGGCGAGCGATGCCTCGCCGCGCAGGACCGAGAGCGTCCTGCGGATGGCGTCCACTACGACCGCGCGCGGGATGCGGGCGAGCAGCCGGCGGATTTCCCTTGATTCAAGCAGGGAGGCGACGGAAGGGATGTTGCGCAGCCGGTCCTGATCGGGCATCTGGGTGCCTTCAGCCGCCCCGGATCACCCCTTCGCCAGTTCCCGGAGAAGGACTTTCTTCCCGTATTGGGCGTTCTTGATGACGAGGGACTCCGCCAGGTCGGAATTCCGCTTCCGGAACGCGTCGATGATCTCCCTGTGCTGGCGGATGGAGCCTTCTATCTTGCCGCGCATCGCGAGAATGAGCCGGAAGCGCTGGAACTGCATCACCATGTTCTGGACGATCCCGTGGAGCTTCTCGTTGCCGCACGCCTTGAGGAAGACGTCGTGGAACTCATTGTGAAGAAGGAGCACCTTGCGCAGGTCCTTCTTGACGGAGGCGGTCTCCATCTGGCGGTTCACGGTCTCCATCTTGACCAGCTCCTTCTCCGTCAGCACCTTGGTGGCGCACCTCGCCGCGTATCCCTCGAGCACCATCTTGAGATCGTAAAAGTCCGAGATGTCCTTGGCGGAAAGCGAGGCTACGATGGCCCCCTTCCGCGGGATGACGGTGATGAACCCTTCCGACTCCAGCTGGCGGAACGCCTCGCGGATCGGCGTCCTGCTGATGCCGAAGCGGTCGGCCAGCTCGGGCTCGGCCACCCGGGCGCCCGCCGGTATCTGCCCGTTCACGATGGCGTTTCGGACCGTTTCCACGATCTTTTCACGCAGGGTCATGTGATTGTCTATCTGGATCTTCAGTTTCTGCAGCAAACGGATCCCCCCCATTTTATGGATTGCCGGATAATGTATGCAGTATACACCCGTATGTCAAGGTTTTTTCGGCGGCCGGCCCTTGCTCCGCCGTGCGCGATGGGGTATCGTTTCGCGAGGCCATGGACTGGACTATCCACACGACTGTCCCTTTTCCGATGCTGGAGCTCCCGGAGACCGCCCGCCTCCTGTCCGAAAACGGCGTAGGGCCCGAGATATATCTTTCCGCAGGGACGCTCGACTCGATGAAGCCGGGAAGGGCGGAGGCCGCGGCGGAATCGCTGCGTTCGGTCGGGGTCGGAACCGCCACCTTCCACGCCCCTTTCGAGGACCTCTGGCCCGGCGCCCGTGACGAGGAGGCGCGCCTCCTCGCCTTGCGCCGGCTGCGCCAGGCGATCGCCCTGGTCCCCGTATTCCGCCCGCGGGGGATCGTGGTCCACGGGGGGTATTACGGATGGATTTTCGACTTCGACTCCTCCAAGTGGCTCGAGCCCGCCAGACGGACCTTCGGGGAAGCGATGGAAACCGCCGAGAAGCATGGCGTAGACCTGTTCCTGGAAAACGTATTCGACGAGTCGCCGGAGCACCTGCTGCGCCTGAAGGAGGCGGTCGGATCGAACCGGCTGGGATTCTGCTGCGACGCGGGGCACGCTACCCTCTTTTCCGCCGTTCCGGTCCACAAGTGGGTGGAGGCGTTCGGGAAGGACCTGCGGGAGATGCACATCCACGACAACATGGGACTGCGGGACGACCACCTTCCCGTGGGTGAGGGGACGATCAATTTCCGGGGGGTCCTTCATGCCGCGCTTGACGCGGGGGCCGCTCCCATACTGACCCTGGAACCGCACCGCAGGGAGCATTTCCACCGGGGGCTGTCCGCGCTGCGGGCGCTCCTCATGGACATCCGCCGATAAGTCGGCCGGCGCAGCGCTTAGCGCAGGTCCTGCAGGGTCCGGTCGAGGAACGCGACCGCGTCCTCGCGTATATACCGCTCTCCAAGCGCCGTGAAAACCGGGGCTTCCCTGCGATCGCCGGAGAGTTCCCCGCGCAGCGACCGGAAAAACATACGCCCGACTATCGGGTCGTAATGCCGCCGCAGGCATGACTTGATCTCCCCGAGCGCCGCGACCAGGGGAAGGCTGTCCCGGTAGGGGCGGTCGGACACCATGGCGTCGAACGCGTCGGCAAGGGCTATGATTCGCGCGCCCATGGAAATCTGGCGGTCCCGCTTTCCGTGCGGATATCCCGTGCCGTCCAGCCATTCGTGGTGATCCCTGGCCAGCTGCGCGACGTTCGGATATGGAAACTTTATCTCGGAGAGAATCTCGAAGCTTGTCTGCGGGTGCCTCTGTATCTCCCTGATCTCCCCCGCCGTCAAGGGGGACGGTTTCGTAAGGATGGATCTGGCCGTCCCTATCTTCCCGACATCGTGAAGGATCGACGCGATGTGGATCGCCTCCACTTCCTTCTCGGGAAGATCCAGCCCCTTCGCGATCGAAACCGATATCCTCGCCACCCGCTCGGAATGCCCCCGCGTGTAGGGATCCTTGGCCTCGATGGCCGTCGCTAGCGCCCGGATGGTGTCGAGATAGATCTCCTGCATCCCGGTTATGAGCCGCTCGTTTTCCTGGACCTGGAACCGAAGGACCTCGTTCAGGCGGAATATGTCGGACATCACGCGATGATTGGATATGTGAGCGGACAGGAATGACGTCATGACTCCCAGGGTCTCCCTCTCCCCCAAGGTCAGGGGCTCCCCCGTGATCGTGGGGCCGAGGGCCAGAAGACCCAGCGGGCCGTTGCGGGTCCCGAGCGGGCACAGCACGTCCACGGAAAAGGCGGGCACCGCGTGCTCCATCCCCTCGGCGGCCTTCCTGATCGCGCCGGGGACCTCCCGCCGCCCCATCAACAACGGCCGCCCCGAACGACGGAGCGCGGCCGCCAGCTCCTTCGTCGCTTCGATCGGAGGCATTCCGGGCGGAAGGCCGCGGGAAACGCGCACCCTGAATTCTCCGTCCTCCCGAAGCAGCAGCGCCCCCTTTACGATCGAGCAGGATCCCAGGATCACCATCAGCGACAGGTGCAGCGATTCGTCGAAATCGCGGGCCCGCGCGAGACACAGCGTGAAATCCCGGAGCGCCTTCAGCTTGAACGCCTCCCGCCTTCCCGCGGGAATCCGTTCCCCGCTTGCACGGGCGGACTCAGGACGACTGCGCGAAATAACCAAGGGCTTCCTCCTCGAGATCGAACGACTGGACGTAACGGGCGACTCCCGTCATCTGGAACAGCTCGCGGTTGATACGGCTCAAGGAGCAGAACGCGAGCATCCCGCTGCGCTCCATGATCTTTTCGACGATGTCGATGATTATCGAAATCCCTATGCTGTTGATCAGGCGCGTCCCCTCGAAATTGAGCAACACCTTCCTGCGGCCCGCGTCAAGGGCTTCCTGCACGACCCGCTCCACCTCCTCGCCCATGAGGCTGTTGAGGTATCCGTCGATGTACACCACCAGGACGTCGTTCGCCTGGCGCGTCCGAACCGTCAGGTAACTCACTTTGGCATCACCCGGGACCCTGGGATCCCTCCCCTTCCTTTCCGGATTCGCGGCCGAGGTATTTGACCATCCGCACTACGGTTCCACGGTCGCCCGTCGCTATGTCCACTTCGTCCACGAGCTCGCGTATAAGCTTGAGCCCCCAACCCCGGTTGCGCTTCGACTCCCCCCCCGCTCTCCCGCCGCGGAAGCCCTTTCCTTCGTCCTGGACGAAAAGCTCGATCTTCTCCGGGGACAGGACGTACCGGAGCCTTACCTTGCCCGACTCCGCCCCGCTGTGCTCGAAGGCGTTGATGCACGCCTCTATGAGCGCCATCTTGAGCCGGTCGACCGTGTCCTTGTCCAGCGAGGCGTAGGCCGCCACCTCCTCCGCGACGCGTGCCGCGACGACCTCCGTGTCCGCCTTCATCGGGAGCACCAGCTCGAACTCCAGCGGTTCCGCCCCTTGCGGGGATTCGGAGCCCTTGCGCTCTTCCGGCGCCGTCTCGAGCTCTTCCATGCCGAACAGGTTCAGGAACAGGCGCATCTGTGAACGGTGCGTCAGAAGGATGTCGTGCTGGGCCGCTCTTTCCATGGCGGCCGCGTCCGCCGTCCCTTCGAACAGGATCCACTTCCGCAGCTGGCCGTGAGAAAGTCCCTTCTCGAGGCTCAAGATCCTGCACCGGTTCTCGAAGTGCTCCACCGCGTTGGCGGTCAGCGACTTCTCCGTCATCACGTCCACCGCCCAGATAACCAGGTTCTCCTCGGAAAACTCGGCTTCCAGGAATCCGTAGGCCACCAGGTCGAAATCGAACCGCGGACCGCCGCGCCTGGTCCGGTATCCCGTGGACACGGAGCTGATCTTCGGCAGCCGCATCTTCTGCGGATCCTTCTCCAGCCCGATCACGACCTCCAGAAGCCCCTTCCCGCCGAACTTCTCCCGGAAACCGTCGAATCGGAACAGCAGCAAGGGCACGTCGCGGCAGTCCCACCTCCGCATAAGCTCCTTCGTCACGGAGATCCACTTCTCCCGGCTGCCCTCCATCTGCCCCGCGAAGGAGTGCGAAAGCTTCCCCTGCACCAGCGACGCAGCCACCTGGGAGCCGCTCTTCCCCAGAACGCCCCGCTCGAAAGCCCAGAAAAGGAAATCGGCCAGCACCGGATCCCCGACGAACCGCAGCTGCTCGAAGTCGGACTTCAGCAGGCCCTTGAACTCAAGGGCCGACAGGATCTCCCCTCCGTCCTCCGCGGATGTCCCGAGGAGCGACAGCGCCCCTTCGAACGTGTCCAGCGGGAACTGGTCGCACACGACGCGCTTCAGGAACTTGATCGCGCGGGCGCGCGCCATCCTGTCGGGGAACGCGCTCTCGAAGAATTCCCGCCAGTAACGGTTTAGCTGCCCCTCGGTTATCGAAAGTGCGAACAGGTTCTCGAACCCGATCTCGTCCTCCACCTGCACGCTGCGAAAGGAAACCTCCTCGGCGAACATCCGCTGGTAGATCGGTATGTGGCCGAGCCTCGCGGCCGCGCGCGCCTGTATGTGGACGGGCATCCGTATGTTCCTGCGCGCGAAAAGGGAGGACCACATCCTCTCGGAGGCCGCGGGCGAGATCCCGCCCACTTCCATCAGCTGGAACGAACCGAACAATCCTTCCCGCTTCAGGGAAGATGTCACGTGCCCCGGGGAGGAACCCGATATCACCATCGGGAAATGCCCGGACTTTATATACGGGCGCAGGATCGAAAGTATGGCGCCGTCGGGAATGCTCTGGAGTTTGCATGTATACTGGAAGTCGTCGAAGAGGAAAACGGGATAGAATACCTCCCCCCCCCACACGAACGGGAAGGAAAATGCGTTCACCAGCGCCGAGAGTCCGTCGCCGCGCTCCGTGAAACGCCGGTGGGCGACGATGAATTCGCGATAGTCGACGAGTCCGTAGGTTCCGAGCCGGTCGCACAACGCGTCAGTGTCGAACGCCGCAGGCGGCGAGTCCCCGAGGAAGACCAGAAGCTGCCAAAGGTATTCCTGCAGGAAATGCTGCGAGAGGGCCAGCGGATGGGAAAGGATCTTGCTGAACGAGAAGTAGAACGGAAAGGGGCGCGGCGGGGCCGCGCCTTCGGAGAGGGTCTGCAGATCGTATTTCAGCTTGAGGAGAATGGAGGTCTTTCCGACGTTGGGCGGCCCGTATATCATCACCGAGGCGCCGATGCCGGACTTCCCCTCGAGGCACACGCGCGTCAGTGCCGCCAGCTCCTCCTCGCGGCCGAAGAATTCCTCCGCCCGGAACGAGAACCCTGCGCCCTGGTTCCAGATCAGACGCAATGCGTTGCGGCTCCAGTCGCGCTCATTATCCCGTTAATTTAACTTGAAACCATTGATTTTTCAAAAATTAATTGGGAATGTAGAAAAATCATGATAACGATTCCTCCTTCCGTGCAGAAACCGTCCCGGTACAGCGGGAGCGAGGTGCGGCGTCCGCTCGTTTCCTGGGATGCCGCAAAAACCCGCGTCCTTCTTGCCTTTCCCGACGTTTACGAAATAGGCATGTCCCACCTGGGTATCCTCCTTCTCTACGAGATCCTCAACTCCAGGCCGGGCACGCTCTGCGAACGCGCCTTCGCCCCCTGGATCGATATGGAGCGGCACCTCCGGGATAGCGGGCAACCGCTGGGATCCCTGGAATCGGGGCGCCCGGCGAGGGATTTCGATATCCTCGGGATTTCATTGAGCTACGAGCTGACCTATACGAACGTCCTCGCAATGCTCGACCTGTCAGGCATCCCTCTTTTCGGCCGGGAGAGGGGCGAAGGCGATCCGCTGGTCCTGGGCGGCGGAGTGTGCACGCTCAACCCTGCGCCCGTCGAATCGTTCTTCGACGCCCTGCTCGTGGGGGACGGCGAGGAGGCGGCGCTGGAAATCATCCGCCTCGTCGAGGAGTGGAAGGAGCGGAAAGGGAAACGGCGCGAGCTCCTGGAAGGGCTCTCGCGGATCGAGGGAGTTTATGTTCCGGGCGTCTCGACAGGTGTATCCAGGCGCGTCCTGCCGGACCTGTCCCTCTCTCCCCTGCTTCCCGCGCCGATCCTGCCGTCTATGCGCGTCGTCCACGATCGCCTGGGAATAGAGATATCCCGCGGCTGCACCAGGGGGTGCAGGTTCTGCCAGGCCGGCTACGTCTATCGGCCGGTGCGGGAGCGGGACCCGCTGCTCCTTCTGCGCTATTTGCAGGAGGTCGCGCCCAGGACCGGATACGACGAAGTCGGGCTGCTTTCGCTGTCGGCCGCCGATTACGGCTGCATCGACAGGCTGATAACCGAGGCGATGGATACGCTTTCGCCCGAGCGGATCTCCGTTTCCCTGCCGTCGCTTCGCCTGGACGCATTGAGCGAGAACACCGTCCGGCAGATAAGGAAGGTCCGCAAGACCGGCTTCACGCTGGCCCCGGAGGCGGGCACGGAACGGCTGCGGCAGTCGCTCAACAAGGACATCCGCGACGAGGAGTTGATGCGGTCCGCCGAGTGGATCTTCGCCAACGGCTGGCAGACGCTCAAGCTTTACTTCATGGTGGGGCTGCCCGGCGAAACGGCCGGGGACGTCGCATCCATAGGCCGGCTGGCGAAGCAGGTGGCCACGGTCGCCCGCCGCCACGGGAAGCGGAACACGATAACGGCAAGCCTGTCCGCCTTCGTGCCGAAGCCGCACACGCCGTTCCAGTGGGAGCGCCAGATCGCCAGGGAGGAGATCGAGGAGCGCGTGGCGATCGTACGCGCGGAGGTCGGGCGTGATAAAAATATCGAGGTCAAGTTCCACTCCCCGGCGGTTTCCGAGCTGGAGGGGGCGTTCTCCCGCGGGGACGGAATGCTAGGGGGCGTTCTGCTTCGCGCCTACCGGCTGGGGGCGCGGTTCGACGCGTGGACCGAGTCGTTCAGGCCGGAAATCTGGCGCCAGGCGTTCTCTGAGGCGGGGCTCGCCATGCGCGACTACCTCGGAGAGCGGGACACGGCGCAACCCCTCCCCTGGGATTTCGTCGACGCGGGGATCGACCGGGAATTTCTCCTTTCGGAGCGCGGGAAAGCCCGATCGGGCGAAGCCACCCCTGACTGCCGCTCGGGGGAATGCTCGGCGTGCGGCGCGTGCCCGCCCGGGCTCTCCAACATCACCTATTCGGCGATGACCGCCTCGGAGGAGGGCGCGCATCCGGCGGAGGAACGTCCCGCGGCGGCCGCGCCGGCCGCGCAAGGGCGGCATCTGCTCCGCATCCGGTATTCCAAGGAAGGCCCGGCCAGGTTTCTCTCGGGCCTCGAGATGCAGTCCCTGTGGGGCCGGTCGCTGCGCCGGGCAGGATTCCCCGTCGCGTACAGCCAGGGATTCAACCCTGCCCCCCGCCTCTCGTTCTCGCCGGCGCTGCCGGTTGGGACCGAGAGCCTCGCGGAGTATGTGGAAGCGGAATTCAGCCTTCCGGTGGCCGCGTCCGAGCTGGAGAGAAAGCTGCCCGCCTTCCTTCCGGAGGGGATCGGCTGCGTATCGGCGCGCCTCGTGCCTCCGGGCAGTCCCCGCATCTCCGACTTCGACATGCACTGCACGTACCGGATAGATCCGGCGACCGCATCGGGATTCCCGAAGGAGGCCACCCCTTCGGGGGCCGCCGAGGCCTGGGAGAAGCTCGCCGCATCGGAGTCCTTTCCGGTGGATGTAGTGCGGGAGGAAACGCGCATTAAGATCGACATCAAGCCACTTGTCGCCAAATTCCTGATGAACGGCGACGGGCTCTTCATTACAATCATCCATGGGACGGGAAGGGGCGTCCGGCCGCTCGACGCGGTATCGGCGCTCCTCGGCACGACGTTCGCGGCCGACCGGTTCCTCATGAAGAAAATCGCGGCGGAGCCGGTTCCGCGAAGAAAGAGATAACGTGCAGAAGGCCAACAAGCTGATCGTCGTCAATGCGGCGCCTTACGAGACGCGCGTGGCGACGCTGGAATCGGGGATCCTGGTGGAGCTCCTCATAGAGCGCCGCGGGGACCAGAACATCGTAGGCAACATCTACAAGGGGAAGGTCATCCGCGTGCTGCCGGGGATGCAGGCCGCCTTCGTGGACATCGGGATGGACAAGGCGGGATTCCTCTTCGCCGGCGACTTCGTCACCCCGCAGCTGGAGTTCGACTCCGACAGCGGCGAGGAGCCTGTGCTACCCGAGGACATCGGGATACGGGAAGCGCGTTACCCGCAGGAGCATTTCCTGCCCCCGATCGAAGGGCTTATCCGCGAGGGCCAGCATATCCTGGTGCAGGTGGCCAAGGAACCGTTGGGCACCAAGGGGGCGCGGATCACGAGCCACATCACCCTTCCCGGGCGGTACCTGGTCCTGCTCACGTGGTCCGTCCACATCGGAATTTCCCGCCGGATCGACGACCAGGAGGAGCGGGAGCGCCTGAGCGGGCTCGTGGAGAAGATACGCCCGGAAGGCATGGGGGCGATCGTACGGACGGCCGCGGAGGGGAAGACGGAGGCGGAGCTCAAGGCCGACATGGACTACCTCGTCTGCCTTTGGGAGGCCATCCGCAAAAAGAGCGACTCCTCCAGCGCGCCGTCCCTCGTGCACCGGGAGCTGTCGCTCTCTCTGCGCGCGGTGAGGGACCTCTTCACTGCGGACATGGACCGGATCGTGGTCGACTCCGAGGAGGAGCACACGCGGATCAGGGGATTCGCGGCGCAGTTCTTCCCCCGCATACAGGACCGCATCGAGCTGTTCGAGGGGCCTCAGCCGATATTCGAGCACCACGGCATCGAGATCGAGCTGGCGCGGGCGCTCGACAAGAAGGTCTGGCTGAAAAGCGGCGGCTACATAGTGATCGAGCAGACCGAGGCATTGACCGTCATCGACGTCAACACCGGAAAGTACGTCGGCAGGACCTCGCTCGAGGAAACGACCGTCAAGATCAACCTCGAGGCGGTGAAGGAGATCGTCTACCAGCTGCGCCTGCGCAACGTCGGAGGGATCATCATCATCGACTTCATCGACATGAAGAGCGAGGAGAACCGCGAGAAGGTGTACCAGGCGCTGGTCGACACCCTGCGCGCCGACAGGAGCAAGACGACCATCTGCAAGATCTCGGAGCTCGGCCTGGTGGAGATGACGCGCAAGCGGGTCCGCGAGAGCCTCGCCCGGTCGCTTTCGGAGGGGTGCCCCTACTGCTCCGGCGAGGGCGTCATAAAGTCGAAGAAGACCATCTGCTACGAGATATTCCGCGCGCTGGAGCGTCAGGGAGCGCTGCTCTCCGGGAAGCAGGTCTTTCTCCACGTGCATCCGGCGCTGGCGGAGGATCTGTTCGGAGAAGAGCGCCGTTTCCTCGAGAAGCTGGAGAACCGGTACGGGATGAAGGTCAACATCTCGGCTTCCGACAAGCTGCACATCGAGCAGTACCAGATCGAGCACTCTTGACATCGGCGTGGGCAGTCCATAATCTTACTGGCTGCACCATATCGACCTTTCCGCATCGGGCCGACGTAGCTCAACGGTAGAGCAGCTGATTCGTAATCAGCAGGTTGCCAGTTCAATCCTGGCCGTCGGCTCCACCACTTACAGGAAAATCACATACTTGCAAGTTGCCGAATCGCGCAGGATCATTCGGGAACGGACGAAATGTAAGGGATTAAGTGCACATTTTAGACACATCTTGACGTACTCTAGAGATTTCCCGTTCCCGATGAGCCAGGTTGCGTAGGTGTGCCGAAGGTCGTGAAAGCGAATTTGCCGGAGGCCCGCTTTCCGCAAGCACGCTGCGAACATATGCCGAACGTTCGCCCCATCCTGCGCCGTCACTTCCACCGATTCCTCCTCATCTTCGGGGAGCCGATATATCTTCGCAGGGAATACCCACTCGGGCATGGACCGCCCTGCCTTCAACGCTTCCGCAGCCACAGCTCGCCGATGCTCAGTAAGGATAGCCGCCAGCAGGTCGGACAGGTCCACACGCCGCGCTTTCCCTGACTTCGGCGTGCTGATATGCCCTTCCCAGTTTGCACGCCGCACTTCGATGTATTTCCCATTCCAGTCAATATCGCCCCATTGTAAGGCGATCAGTTCTCCCTGCCGCATCCCTTGTTCCGTCAGCCAATCTATACGGGATTTCTACCCCGTCTATCCGATCTTTCAAGCCCAACGATTCCAAAAACTCAACCGGGATCCGCTTTATTTCAGCTAGTGCCGAGACTGTGACTGATCCACTCGACACAATGCCCGCAATGCGTTTTTGCTCATTTAACGCCGCGAAAACCGCTTCCGGCGGGCACCCGGCATGACAATGTAAAACGACATCAACCTTTTCACCTGGGTTGACGCTAAGGGAAGGATTGCTGTCCGCATGCGCGGGCAGCAAGCTGTGAAACCTTGGCCGTTCCATTTAACCCCCTCTAAAAGGTCGGCAATTTCTTGTAATCGTGGGTTGTTGATTTTCATCGGGTCTCTCTTCCTCCAGCATCAACTCCGCGGAATATAGCGACCACATCATCGACACATATCGGCTCTTCGCGGTACTGCGCCAACCAGCGATCCACATCTTCGGTCCGGAAAAGGATGCCGCTACCTGGAGGATGTATGTGCGGAACATATGGCAATAGATGTCGTCGTGCCCAACGTGCGAAACGCCCGCCGCAATACATTCCAGCCTGTGCCAATGTCAAATACACCGTTATAGACATGCCCATAAGCTCCTTTATAGGGGGCTATCTCGAAAACTATTACTGTTGTAAGGCTGAATGAAAAACTTGGGTCCAGGCTATATGGACGGAAAAAGAGGACGATATAGCGGTTAATACCGCCTATTTTTTAGTCGCCTTCTCCTTTCGGCGACGTAACTGGCGTCGTACTCTTTCTCCGGATACATCGCACGTAGTAGGGACGCGACTATCTCATCACAAGGGCGGCCGAACCGGTTCTCAAGCCTGTGAGATAACCGTTTAATGAACATATCTGGTGCAGGAGGTTTCCGTCCGGGCTTGCCTTTTTCCTTTGCCCATTGTTCATAAATGTAGATACAGTACCCCACTTCTTCGGCGTCTGGGTTTAATAGCGGAACGTCTTCACGCCTTATTAAGCGAATCGCTGCAGCCAAATCGCTGAAGTATTTATTGGGATATCGTTTCCCCGCGATGATTTTGATGTCCGCGCACATTCCTATTATGTCTGCAAAATCCTTAAGGTCATTATCGCAACCATCGGCGCATGCAACAAGATATTCTCTTAGGGCAACCGTTGCGAAATCATCAATTAGATGGGTATCTACGCCTTCTTTGACAGGTTTCGGTTTGAGGATCTGTAGCGCTTCTCGAAGTTTCTCGGGATTGTCGCGAATCGATGTTTGGAGATGCCTCTTGACGGCCGTTTCCCAGTTTGCTGGAATTTTTATCGCGGAAAGATTCTTTCGCTTTGGCATGATTCCACCTCCCGGGACCCTCATTATTACCCGAATCGGTGTCTACGAAACCAGGGGAACTCCAGTAGATCTAGCGCACGTGCGGGAAAATTTATTTGAGTACATTCAATTTCCTCGATATGATTCGCACATTAATGAGAGATCGTTTGCCATTCCTATTCGGCTACACCTTCGATATTTTCTCAACTGCCGATTGAGCGCCCCCGCATTCCTCAGCATCCGGGGGATCAAGGAGCCGGGCTTGAGCAGGATGTTCAGGCTACGTTATCCAGGGCATGGCTGCAGGACATGCACCCTAATCCTATCCTTGAATATGTGCTTTATGATTTTTATAGGCGAGAAATTTACAGTCTAAACCGCGTTAGGCGAACGATGGAATTATATATAAAAAGGAGAACAAAATATGGTTAGGGAGATATCAAAATATAAGCCATCTTTTTCAACGTGCCCATTATGTAATAGCACTATGTCGAGTAAAGAAATACGAGGGCATGTTGTTCGGTGCCAAAAGACGAAACATATTGGTATTGGCGTTAAGCAATTATCAAAAAATACCGTATTGATTACAAAAAATATACTGTGTAAAGAATGTGGATTAGTCAAGGCCGCCACTTATGATATGAACAATAAAAGACCGCCTAAAATTTGTAATGCATGTAAGAAAAATCCTCCTATTAAGTCGAACGATAAATTCGACCCATTAGACCGTTCTATCAGTGGTGGGGCATTTGAAATGAATCGAAGGAGACATTAATTTACGTCGCCTAACCACCGTTTGCAGATGACGGCTTGCAGCTTTCTCGCTGAGCGCAAAGAACTGAAGCGGAGATGGGCAGTAATAATAACAAGGGGAGATCACAAATGGGAGCTGTGGAAAACATAAAAGAAATTGCCGACCTAATAAAGAAGATCGGCGATGCTGATTTGTATCGAAAGATAGTAGAGTTGGAACATGAAGTATTTGAACTTTCATGCCAAAACCTATTAAGTCTGAGTAAGATCGAAGAGTTAAAAGAAATTTTGCGTGTCAAACAGAACATCAAATACGATGGCCAAGTATACTATCTTGAGGGAGATTCCGTTCCCTATTGCCCAAAATGCTGGGAAGTTACTAGAGCACTGGTTCACCTAACAGAATCCGCGAGCCCAAGTTTTGGTCACTGTCCGAATTGTGAAAATTCATTCAGAGTTAGGTAGATCTTGGGTTGCTATATTCCAAATTTCTAGGAGATAGCACATGAATTTCAATCATATATGTCTCTATACCGATGGTGGTAGCAAAGGCAATCCAGGACCCGGCTCGATTGCCTTAATAATCTGTAACTCAAACAACGAAATATTACAGGAATATTCGGAATGCATTGGCCACTGCACCAATAACCAAGCAGAGTATAAAGCATTAATAAAAGGCCTCGACTTATCAGCAAGGTATACCCGGCGGAAGGTAACCTGTTACTCCGACAGCGAACTATTGATAAAACAAATGAATGGACAGTACAGATTAAAAAATGCTGCACTCAGAAAGTTGTTTCACCAAGTCCAGGACCTAGTTCGGATGTATGACGAGGTAGTATACCAACATGTACTCAGAGGAAATCAGCGAATAACGCGGGCTGACCAGCTTGTAAAGCAGGCCCATGCGGGGAGACATATTGATAAGGTGCATGTCATACCGTGACGCCAGCTAACCACTGCTTGGCACTGACGGCTCGCGTCTTTCTCGCTGAGTGCCCGCAGCTGAAGCGGAGCGTTAGACCGACTGAAAAATGGGAGGAGGGAATTGAAACACTCACTGAGAAACTTATTCGTTTTCCTGTCCATTATGGGTTTAATCGTTTCCGCATGTGCTCATCAGCCAACTCCAGCCGCATATGATCCCCCAGGATTCTTCTCTGGTCTATGGCATGGATTTATTATTTTATTCAGTCTCATTGGAAGCATTTTTTCCGACATTAGAATCTACGCATTTCCAAATTCAGGTGGGTGGTACGACTTTGGTTTCTGCATAGGGGTAACTGCATTTTTTGGTGGAGGAGCAAGTGCTGCAACATGAGTGGAAAAACAAACAAGGGACATTTTGTTTACGCGGTCTAACTACCGCTTGCAAATGGCGGCTCGCGTCTTTTCGTTTAGCGCCCGCTGCTGAAGCGGAGCGTTAGACCGCGGAGGAGAAATAATGAAGAAGATATCAGTGAAGGGATTGGCGGATTATATGACGGCAAGTGCTGCGGCACAAAGGAGGTTAATACGGCAATACAAATACCCTTCTGAGGATGAAGCACGAGCGAAAATTTTGTATTACCGCGAAGCAAGGGACCGAATTGAGGCGTTCCATAGAAGAGGACGGGATGCGGATTGGCTCAGGTCCCAAGCATCAAACCTCCGAGGTCTTGCTTTGCTCTCCTCTGTGCGAACACGCACACGCCTTCGACACAATGCACGGGCACTTATAGATTATGGGCGGAACTTCAGCACCAAGACATTTTCGGTTCTCCCCGATATATCATTATCCGTTCAATATGGCGATCTTCGGATAACAGCATTCCCTGATCTATATGTGAATGAAGATGGTGAATCAAAAATAATTAAACTAGATTTTTCCAAGAAACCACTGCCATCGGACGTACCAAAAATAATATGTCAGGTGTTCCTAGAAGCCTCGATCCAAGCAGGTATGAGCATTCAAGCAAAAAATATTCTTCTATTCGATGTTACGAGAGGCAAAGAATATAAACAAGCAAGAATAGGAGCAAGAATGAGTAGGAATATAGAAGCGACATGCCAAACGATTTCTGCTGTCTGGGACACAATATAAATTAAGACGGTCTAACTACCGCTTGAAGCTGACAGCTCCTTCTGGTCACAGTTCTTGCGGATTGGCGGCGCACCGAAAAGCCTTGGCCGTCGGGGTAAGGCTCGCCCCTCATCTCGCGGCTTAAGCCGAACGTAAGGCACAATGGGGAGGTACATACATTCATGGCCATCCTGGCATTAAGTTGTACAAAATGTGGCAAAGAAAAGCCGATATTTATGGGGGATGAATTCGCCGGCATTAGGGATGAAATTGCCGGCAATGTGATCCATTGCGATGCATGCCACGAAATAATAATAAGATGCAGAGTTATAAGAGGTTATATCTACGTGTTATCTAATCCGTCGATGCCAGGACTATATAAGATTGGTATGACAAGAAGGCCACTGGGAGACAGAGTTAATGAATTGGGAGCGTCAACTGGGGTTCCAACACCTTTTGTTGTTGAGGCATACTTCGAAACCAACGACCCAGAAGAGCATGAGAGAAAGGTTCATATCGCCCTTGGGGAATACCGGATGCCAAGCAAAGAATTTTTCAGACTGCGTCTTGAGGAAGTGCTGAAAGCCGTTAAGGACATATGCGGACTGGAAAGCGTATCCAATAATTATTATTTTCAGGTTAATCAAGATGATAGCCAAGCGGAATACCCCGACGGAGCCCCACGAGAGTACCGAGGACAGTCTGAGCATCTCTTTCAAAAATGTCCACCGGTTGGGCATGAAAGAATCTTCGGAATCAGTTTGAACAGCAACATGAGGGCTCAATGTCGAAGCTGTGGCGCATTGTTATCACCACGAGCATCGGTTTGTGGATTCTGTAATAAACCTCTGGAGGACAAAGACGTAATTATTGTTGAAAAAAAGTGACGATGTATTAGTGAAAATTGGCCTATGTGCCTAACAAGCACAGGCGTATACGAAGACATGAAAAAAAATATGATTCCTCCGCGGATGGGATATTCTCGACAAAAAGGAGGTCGACTTCGAGGTGAACAGATGTTGACATTTCCAATGCCTACGATCCTTCAGGTGGCCTGAGACGATGAACGACGAATACGCGCAATCGAATGGCATCCAAGGGTTTTCACAAAAAGTCCTCCGATATTTCCTGAACTTCCTTCAGTCGGATTTCAAGAGGCAGCATGCCCCGCGTCGTCGTATACATTTGCATTCGGATGCCGGCTTCCGAATGGGAATGCCACTCAGGAAATACGACTCACTTTACAAGGCCTCGTGGAAACTCGTCGACACCACTCCGGACGGAGGATTGTCTCTCCGGATCGCTCCCGATCAGTTCCGGGCTCCAATCAATCCGACGCTGCGTGACCTCATCCGGCAGTACATCAATGCCATCGAAGACTGCACGATTTCAGGCATAGCAAAGACCACGGTCGAGTTTGCCGCGGGGAGGATCGTATCTGCCGCGAAGGACCCGGAGAAATTCGTCGAATCCGTCCAGGTCCATTTCGCCGAAGAAATCGGTAAGCACATCGTCCAACCCCTTCTGTCTTTACTGGAGGCACCATTCAGGGATGCAGCCTATTCGGCCATCGAGTCCATATACGAGATCGAGGCCGACCTCACGGATGTCATCGCGTCAAGAACCCTTGAGAATCTCCCGCTGGCTATCAATACGTTGATTGTCTCGGGCAACACAGCGCCAATGCGAGACCTCTTCGCGGATTCCTTCTCCCCTCAGGACGTCCGGTTCCGCGTGCAATCGTTCTTCGTCGATGTCGCTACCTCCGACGCCTTCCAGGAACTGCGCGACCTCCAAAACTCACTGCGTTCCGCGGAAAACCAGTCCATATACCTATACTTCTGCGACTTGAAGTTCGGACACAATATTTTCCCGCTGTTCTACATTCCATCCACGCTTACATACGATGAAGGGGACCGGGCATTCATTCTCGACTTCGAGCCGCACCTTTTCGTTAACAAGCAGGCGGTCGACTGGATTCTCCAAGAACATAAGGGGGAAACAGCTTCCCTCCCCATTTCCCCAGTGGCCGACCGCATCGTCTATCTGGACGGCAAGCGGTCTTTCCTCGAGGAAATGGAGACCGTTTTCTCCCGCCTCATCCTCGCGTTCGAGTTGGCTGCCGGTATCGACCTACAGAGGAAAACACTCCAACAGGTATCCTCGCCGATGCTGAAGATCACAACCGCCGCATACCTCGCAGTCTTCGACAAGTCGGACGAATCGCTGATCAACGACTATGAGGAGCTTCTCGCCGCTTTCAACGAGGAACAGAAGAGCGCCGGCGACCTCTTCGAAAACATCATCAAGGGTTTCTTATTCGATAACCCCGTCTCCGTTTCCTCGGCTGTCGAGTCTGCATGGGACGAGATGACCATCCCCGACCGTCTGGTAGCCGTCTCGCCGATCCCCGTGAATGAGGAGCAACGGAAGATCCTAATGGCCTTGAAAAATCCTAACTGCAACTATGTATCCGTCCAGGGACCTCCGGGAACTGGAAAATCACACACAATCACGGCAATTGCGTTCGAAGGGATCCTAAACGGTCAGAGCGTCCTCATCCTCTCCGACAAGACCGAAGCTCTCGACGTCGTGCAAGACAAACTGGAATCAGCCCTTTCCAAGGTGCGGCACGGAGACGAAGATTTCCCCAACGCTATCCTGCGGCTGGGAAGATCCGGAGGCACCTACAACCGCCTCGTGTCCGCGTCAGCCCAAGCGAAGATCAAATGCCACCACAAAGCGGCAATCAGTCACGAGGAGGACCTCAGAAAACAATACGAAGAGACGTCGGCCACGCTGCGCGCTGACATCGGGAAAACAGTCGAATCCCTATCCTCGATCAGGATTGATGTTCTGAACGAACTGCACGCGCTTGAAGCCGAGATCGAAACCGTCCGACCGGAGATCATCTCCAGGCTCCAGAGGCCTTCGGAGCCCGTCCGCATTCCCGTACTCGCTCCCTTGGCTGGCGCGGCCCACTTTCCCTCGGCGTCCGCGGTTCTGACCCGGGCTTTCCGGGAAGGCGGTAGCAACACACTCCAATACCTCGTCCCCCATCTTTCCGCTTGGGAGCGCGCAGGGCAACTGGCCGGGGATGTTGGACCGCGCGACCCACTGTCGGTTTTCTCCACGCTCGAATCCAGCCACCACGAGACACTCCTCCGGTACATCGCCCGGTACGAATCGCTACGCATGCCGATTATCGGCTGGCTATTCCGGCGGGCAGCGGTTCGCGAAACCGACCTCAAGGCCGGCTCCGATCTACCCTGTCCCGACCCGATTGACCTTCACAAGCGATTGCCGCACATGAAGCGTGCGGCTCGCGTCCTGGGTCTTCTTTGCGACACGTTCACCCGCGAGGGACTTCAGGAACATCTTGTAGGCTTCGCGTATCGCCTTCTCAGGGAAGGCGAGGCTACGCATGCTGATGTTCCCGCGCTGGCGTCTCTGGCGAGGGAGTTCTCATCGGTTATCGCTGGTTCTCCCTCGAATGCCGATACTCTGCTTCGTTCAGAGGATTTCCGAACCCCGGAGGAACTTTTCGCATTCATCGCAAAAGCCGTCAGGTACTCCGCTCTCTGGTCAGACATCGTCGGACATATGGGGAGAGTTCCGAAGACCGACTACGTCGGCACCAAGATCCGGCTCGAGCAACTGAACACCACTCGGATGACCCGCGAGATCGACAGCCGCTTCCTCGAATTCGTCGATCAAAAGAAGGCGACGGTTAAAGAGATCGGCGGCGTCATCAAGCACAAGCAGAAATTCCCAGAGGACGAGTTCCACCACCTTTCGGACGCGTTTCCCATCATCATCGCCGGCATCCGGGAGTACGCCGAATATGTCCCTCTCAAGCAGAGGTTGTTCGACCTGGTCGTAATCGACGAAGCCAGCCAGGTGTCTGTCGCCCAAGCACTCCCGGCTGTCCTCCGTGCAAAGAAGATCGTCGTCTTCGGCGACGCAAAACAGTTCTCGAACGTGAAGTCCTCGCAAGCGAGTATCGCTATCAACGCAGGCTACCTGACCGACATCGAGGCGTATTTCCGAGACAACGTCGCCGATGCGACGACAAAGATCCAGCGGTTGAAGCATTTCGATGTAAAGAAATCGATCCTCGAATTCTTCGACCTCATCGCCAACTACCAGACGATGCTCCGCAAACACTTCCGCGGCTATCAGGAATTGATCAGCTTCTCGTCGAAAACCTTCTATGACGGACAGCTGCAGGCGATTAAAATCCGCAGTAAACCCATTCAGGAGGTGCTCCGCTTCGAGGTTCTCGAGTCTGTCCCGGAAAGCCCTGTCAAGAACGTGAACCGGGCCGAGGCCGAATTTATCCTCAAGGAACTTCGCCGGATGATCGACGATGGCGATGAGATGTCCATCGGCGTCATTACGCCGTTCCGGGAACAGGTCAAGCTCCTCAACGAGATCCTTTTCCGCGACGCGTACGGCGAAAAGTTCGAGTCCGAGCTTCGCCTGAAGATCATGACCTTCGATACCTGCCAGGGTGAGGAGCGCGACCTGATCATCTTCAGCATGGTCGCAACTGCCAAGCGGGATCTGCTCAACTATGTATTCCCCGTCACGCTCGATGCCGAAACCCAGGATTCTGACAGGCTCAAGGTCCAGCGCCTGAACGTCGGATTCAGCCGCGGCAAGGAAGCGTTTCTGTTCGTCCTCTCCAAGCCGGCCGACCAGTTTCGTGGTTCGATCGGAATCGTTCTGAACCACTACAAGAATATCCTGGATGACAGGTCCCGGGCAGACAAGCTGGGTGTTGACCCGACATCCCCGATGGAAATCAAGGTTCTCGACTGGATCTACAAGACGCCTTTCTGCCAGATCAACGAAGAACGGATCGAGGTCGTCCCGCAATTCCCGGTGGGGGAGTACCTCAGGCAATTGGACCCGTTCTATGCGCATCCGGCCTATTGTTGCGATTTCCTCGTCCGCTACTATGACGGGCAAACCACTGCCAATGTCATCATCGAATACGACGGGTTTGCCGAGCACTTCGTAGAGAGGAATAAAATCCACAACGGGAACTGGGAACTCTACTATCGCCCCGAGGATATCGAACGCCAGATGGTCATCGAGTCCTACGGCTACAAATTCCTGCGCCTGAACCGGTTCAACACCGGGAATGACCCGGTGGATTATATGTCGAAGCGCCTATACGAACTCGTGGAGGTAGCCTCAAAGGCCGACGAGGACAGCAGCCCTGTTGCTCATATCAAGGACGACGCGGAAGGAATCGAGAACGGTAGCAAGCGGTGTTGTCCTAAGTGCGGAGAGATCCGCAAAGCCCAAGAGTTCTGGGACCCCAAGCTCAAGAGCGGAAGTGGAGGATACGGTCGGAACTGTCTGGAGTGCAAACAGGCGGCGCTCAAGGCCCGTTCGGGAGGGAAAACAAGGAGGTGGCGTTCCCGCTATAGATACCGTTGATCGAGAAAACAATACGACTCTTTGAAACCAAGAACCTTTCACAAGGAGGCGTTCCATGAGGGTTGAGCTGACCTTGCCGGAAGAGTTCGCCGATTTGGTCGCCGAGAAAGTTGTTGAGAAAATTAAGCCCCTCTTAGAAGTGAGGCCAATTGAAGCGAGAACCACCCAGCATCACCATAGAGAAATTGATCTCATGAAGGTCGTGAACGAGCATGAGGTGTCGATCCTTGTTGGGAAATCCGTCCCGACTTTACGCAACGATAGATCTTTAGGAAGAGGTGTCCCCTACTTCAAGATCGGGAGGGCCGTAAGATACAGGAGAGGAGAGGTCCTGAAATGGCTTGAGACGCAACGGATTGAGCCAAGGAGATAACGACCATGCCTACATTTGAGCAGGTCCATGCCCTGTTGCAAAGCATTGGCCCCGGCTACGCAAAGTCATCAGTGGGTACTGAGTACAGGATAATAGCCATCAACGACAACATCGTTGCATTCCCGCGCAGCGGGAGAATAACCATCCATAGCGATTGCTGGGGGCAGGACCTCACCTGCGCAGGAACCAGAGCAGGCGGCATTTATAACGGGCCATACAGCATTCTCGACTGGTACAGAGACAATTCTTGAGGGTAAATGTTCGATTCTTGTTAGACTAATTACGTTAGTTCACTCCGGAGGGCTCAATAGCAACTTGCCCTAAGAGGTTAAGGCAAGCTTTCAGGCGCGTGGGCGGCGCATTTGCAAGGTTAAGTTGACCCATTTTGACCCCACTTAACTATCATGTGATACCTAAATGCTTAATTTATTTAGGCATTTATGGGGCTTCGTAATCAGCAGGTTGGCGGTTCAAGCCCGCCCGTCGGCTCCAGCCTTTTACCATGATGACCATCAGTGCGTTTGCCGCCCCCGGGGGGTCGGCCGGCCGTCGAAAAACGGCGCGGTTACGAACAGCGCCGCGCCAGCGGCGGTCCCGAGCGTATTGCATGCGACGTCGATCGCGGACGAATCCCTGGCCGGCAGGTACGCCTGCGCCAGTTCGATGGCCAGGCTGATGGAAAATCCGAGGAGGATCACGTAGAAAGCAGCTCGTCCCTTCGTACCGGGCCTTGTCCTTGAGATCCATGCCATGAAGAAACAGCCGAAGGGGATGAAACCGGCCACGTTGACCGCGATGTCCTTTACGGAAGAGCGATCGAGGCGCAGGTCGCGCAATCCGTGGGCCAGCACCGTCCTGTACGGCGCCAGGAACACAGAGGGGATTTCCAGGCCGTACCCGGGTCCCGCGCTGTTCCGCGCCGCGGAGCCTGCCCGCTCGTCGAACCTGTACCGCAATATGGGACCGTTCCCCGCGGCCTCGACCGATCCCTCGTCGTTCAGCCAGGCCTTGTAGCGAGCGGACACCTCTTCCGCGGTCAACAGCCTCGTATAAATCGAAAGGCCGTAAATCTCGCCTTCCCACGGATTTCTTCCGTCGGGCGAGTTCCCCAGGACGAGATACGAGGGACGGCGGCGTCCGCCCGCCGACAATACTAATCCCCTGTCGAAATTCTCCAGCTTACCGTCCACGTAAACGGCCGTGCCGGAATCTCCTGATACCACGGCGATCAGCCGCCTCCCGCCACCGGCAAAGGCGCTTCTTGCGCCCGTTTCGCGGAACGCGCGTTTCCCCCGTGTTTCCTCAACCCATCTTCTAAGGACGATCCCCGACCTCCACTGCCCGATGAAGCAGGTCTCGCCGTTCTTTTCATCGTACAAGGACAGTATCCTCGGAAGGTGGCGGCCCGCCTCCCTGTCGGCCTTCAGCGCCATCTCGACGCTCACGGGATGGTCCTCCCCCGGACCCGACCAAAGGCCTGCGACGGGCTCGGGGCTGTAAGCGATTCCGTACCGGTGGAACCGAAGTCCGTTGCGCCCGTCCAGCCAGCTCACTTCATTCGTCGGTGAAAACTTCCGGGGCCAGAGACCCGCGACCAGGATCGCAACGACCGTCGCGGCGCAGATCGCCGGAAGCAGGCGAATGCTGTTTTGGCTCAAACCTGCCGCCTTGAATTTTTCTCAAAACGCCGTTTCAGTATATTAGGCGGACGCGGGTCGTGTGGGGGATCGCCTCCAGGTCGCGGAGAATCCCCTCGTTGCACGGGCCGTCGACGTCTATGATCGCATAGCCGACGGTCCCTCGCGTCTCCAGGTGCTGCCCGGCGATGTTTATCTCGCGGCGCGCGAACACTTCGTTTATCCGGGCGAGCATCCCGGGGATGTTTTCGTGAATATGCGCGAACCTGTGCCGGTAGGTTCGCCCGAGCGGTTGATAGACGGGGAAATTGACGCTCGAAGCCGTGCCGCCGGTCGCCAGGTACGCCACGATCCGCTCCGCCACGAAGGCGCCAATCCCTGCCTGGGCCTCCTCCGTGGAGCCCCCTATATGGGGGGTCAGTACCACGTTGGGCAGACCCTGCAACGGCGAGGAGAAAGGAGACTTGCCGTCCTCGGGCTCCTCCGGGTAAACGTCCACGGCGGCCCCCTTGATGACTCCGTTCCTCAGGTATCGGGCCATGGCCTCCAGGTCGACCACGAATCCCCGGCTCAGGTTCAGGAAAACGATCCCTTGCTTCATCAAGGCGAACTCATGCTCTCCTATGAGGTGCCTGTTGGATTCACGGCCGTCGACATGCACGGTGATGATATCGCATCGTTGCAGCAGCTCCTCGAAACCGCACTTCCGGGCGTTCCCCAGGGAAAGCTTGTCTTCGATATCGTGATACAGGACCTCCATGCCCAGCGACTCGGCCAGGACCGAAAGCTGCGATCCGATGTTTCCATAGCCGATTATCCCCAGCCGCCGGCCTCGGATCTCGTGAAAGCCCTTCGAGCTCTTCGCCCAGACGCCTTTGTGGAGCCGGTCGCTGCTCTCGAAAACTCCACGCATGAGCAGGATCATTTCACCCAGTGCCATTTCCACTACGCTGCGCGTGTTGCTGTACGGCGCGTTGAAGACCGCGATGCCCATGGCATTGCAGGCGGAGAGTTCGACCTGCTCCGTGCCTATGCAGAACGCCCCTATCGCGGCAAGCTCACGGGAACGCCGAAGGACTTCCGACCCGACGCGGGTCTTCGACCTTATCCCCAGGACGGTTGCGTCCCCCGTCATGCGGGCCAGCGCTTTCTTGCCTGCGCCGTGTGGAAACGACTCCACCTCGAATCCGGCCGCCTCGAAGACCCGTACCGCCGAAGGATGGATATTCTCCAGTAGAAGCGCCTTCATGCGCATAACTATACCACTCCCGACTTTCCGCCGGAAAAGCGACAAAATGTAATCAATCGGTAACTTTCGATGTGCTGAACTGGGGGGGCGCCAAGATGCGTAATAAAAACCCTGCCTAACCTTGAAGAGGACGGGAGATGGGAGCGACGGATGGCCGATGACGATAAGGGCCATGTAATCCTTTTCCTGACCTGCATGCTTTGCGGGCACGAATGGGATAAGCGCATAGACCTGGGTTCGGGCCGCTACGAGCCCGAATGTCCCCTTTGCCGGAAAAAGTTCGTTTCCTTGGGTTCCGCCGAGGGTTGAGGTTTCCGAAAGGCAATCCGCCACCCGGAAGGGGACGTCCCGCCTTCATCGCTTCTGTTAAGAGCAAATAGAAATGTCCGGTTTATTAGCAAATGAATTGTCCGCTTTTTGTTTTCGGGCGAAGCGCTCGATATTTGATGTTGATTCGAGCGTTTTGCCCGGCCGGTCG
>JBLNEW010000069.1:0-95467 GCA_050263095.1 Deltaproteobacteria bacterium
AAAAGTCCGTCCGCTTCGGATCGACGACCACGAACGCGCCGTTGCGCTTCGCCGCCAGCACCACGTCCTCGACGAGCTCGCGCGACAGCGCCCCTTTCCGGTAGTCGGACAGGACCACGCCGCCGGCTTCCCGGACGGCGGAGCGCACGTATTTCCTCAAGGCGTCGGACGAACGGGCGTCCGGAGGCTCCCTGTTCTCACGGTCCACCCTGACCACCTGCTGATTGTGCGCGACCACCCTGGTCTTGGTCGTAGTGGGACGATTCCGGTCGTAGACGATGCCGGAGACTCCGATCCGGCGGAATTTAAGCATCCTGACGATTTCCCTGCCCGGCGGGTCGGCGCCGACGAGCCCCGCGACGGAAACGTCCGCCCCGAGACCGGCGATGTTGACCGCGACGTTTCCCGCGCCTCCCAGCGCACGGGTCTCCCTCGTCACCGCGACGACGGGAACCGGAGCTTCCGGGGAAATGCGCCCCACGTTTCCCCAGACGTATTCGTCCATCATTATGTCTCCGACCACGAGGAGCCTGCACGACTTAACCCTTGCCAGGCAGTCGAGGGCGCGCGCGGCGAAGCCTGCGTCATTCAATGGGAGACGCCTCGTCGACCAGCAGTATGGGGATCCCGTCGTCTATGCGGTAGCTCAGGCGGCATTTCTCGCAGCGCAGCTCCGTCTCGTCCGTGGACAACTTGAGCTCGCCCTTGCATTTCGGGCACGCAAGGATTTCCAGAAGTTCCTCGTCCATCGCGTCATCCCCCTTCCCGCGGCTGTACAAGCTCCGCGACAAGCGTCCAATCCTTGATTTTCCTGAACTTTGCGTATATCCGGACAGGGATTCGCCGGCCGTCGTCGGTCATCCACATGCGCAGGTCGCCCTTGTTGTCCGGTTGGCCGTCCCTCTTTATGATCGGCCGGATGATGATGGTCCCTATCGGCCCCCGGGGGGTGTCGATCCTTTCCTGCCCTATTTTCCTGGTGGATATCTCATACAGCTTGCGGCCGCCGTAGACGTGGCGCGGACGCTCCTCGACGCCCAGGTCCCTCGCCCTGAAATAGTAGGCCGCCGTCACCGGGTCGTGCACATCGGGGGGGACGTCAACCGCCTTGCGGATTTCCCCCGTATCCTTGTACCGGTAAACGATCCTTCCTTTTACCTGGTCGAAGGTCGCCACGTCGTCCTTGCCCTTCCCGATGTGTGTGAACTCCTGGCGGATCGGGGCCAGCGTCTTTACGTCCAGGTAGTATTCTATGTTGTCGTTTATAGGGTAGATGACCGAGAGGAAATCGGACGTCCATGCCCTTACGTTCAGGTGGTACGCCTCCCTCCCCTCGATCAGCACCTTCCCCTTGGACGTGAAGCGCGCATAACCCATCGTCAGGCCCAGGAACTCGACCCTGTATATCAGCACTTCCTTCCTGGCCGCCCATGCGGGCACATCCCGGTGCGCGATCGCGGGCGCCTTTGCCGCGGAAGGCGGTGTCTCCGCGTGCGGCCTGGGTTTGGGGGCGGGCTCTTTCGGAGGGGCGCTTGCCGAATCCCGGACCGGTTCCCCGGCCTCCTGCTGCGGCGCCGGAGCATCCTGGACGGACGCCGGTGCATCCCGGACGATCGGCGGCGCACCCATGGCGGCCGGCGGAGTTCCGGCAGCCTCATCCGCGGCCTGCCGTGGCTGTTCTTCGGCCTGCCCGGCGGCTGGAGGAGGCGCTTCGACCGACCCGGAGCCTTCCGGAGCCTCGGGTATGGCCTCCGGCTCCGCTTCCTCGTCGAGGAGGGTGACCTCCCCTTCTTCGTCCGGCGGGAACGGAACGGGGCCCTTGGCCGCCTTTCCCCAGAGGCATCCCTGCCCCGCCGAAAGCAGAACCGACAGAGCGAAAACGAGTCCGACCGCCGCGACGGCAGCGCCCCGTCCCGCGCCCCTGCTCAATCCGCTTTCTCCCTCGATAAAATCCACGCCGCCGCCTCCCGGATGCTGGGCAGGAACTTGTCGGGACGCACTCCCACGCGCTCGCCTTCCAGGCGCTCCTCCTCCCCGTGGCCGGTCGCAACGAGGATAGTCCCGGCCATCAACCGCTTCCCCATCAATATATCCGACATTTTATCACCTACCACCCAGATTCTGCACGAAGCGGGCACCCCGAGCCGCCGCATGACCCTGTCGGCCATGCCGGACGCGGGCTTCCTGCACAAGCAGGCCGTCCTGTACCGCTCCACGACCCCCTCCGGGTGATGCGGGCAATATTCCACGGCGTCGAACTCGACTCCGCCAGCCCGGAATCGATCGACGAACGCCCTGTGAACCGCATCCATCTGGTCTTCGCTGATCCGCCCCCTTGCGATTCCCGCCTGGTTGGAAACCACGGCGAGAAGGAAGCCTCCCCTGGAGAGGCGCTCCAGCGATTCCGCCGCCCCGGGGATTTCCATTACGAGAGCAGGGTCCGAAAGATACTCCTTTTCCTCGATCAGCGTTCCGTCCCGGTCCAGGAAAACGATCCCCCTCATTTCGCTTCCCCGTAAATGTCGGGCTCCCCCGGCGGACGGGTCTTCCAGCGGCGGTGGAACCAGAGCCACTGGGTGGGGTCCTCGCTGATCGCCTTCTCGAGCGCCTCGTTGCACCTGCGCGTCAGGCGCAGGACCTCCTCTTCCCGCGGGGCCTCCGGGTCCATCGGCACGGCCGGGCCCCACCTGATGGTATGGTGGAATTTCCTCGCCGGATCCCGGAAGATGAATCCCGGGTGGACCGTCGTCTGCATAGCCAGGGCGAGCCGGGCGATTCCGAAGGTGGTGTAGGCCTTCCTGGTGAAGAAATCCACGAGCACTCCCCTGTACGTGTCCACGTTCTGGTCGATGAGGATCCCGACGAGCGTTTTCCTGCGGACCTCGCGCATTATGAGCTTCGCCGAGTCCTCCTTGCGTATCACCTTGTTCCCGCCCCACTCGCGGCATTCCGTCACGATGCGGTCCAGGACCGGGTTTTTGAGCGGCCGGACGATGAAAGCGATCGGTGCGACCAGAATCCCGTGGACGAACGCGAAAAGCTCCCAGTTGCCGAAATGCCCCGTAAATCCCAGGGGGGCGATTCCCCGCTCCTCCGTCGCCTTTACGACGTGCTCGGCGCCCTCGATACGGAAATGCTCCGCTATGTACCTCGCATCCATTTTCGGGATATGGATGAATTCCGCGGCGGAAGTGCCCATCCGGACGTAGCAGAGCCGTACGATCCGCGCCATTTCCCGCTCCCCCATCCCGGGAAACGCGATCTGCAGGTTTATCCTGGCGATCCGGCGGTGCTTTGCATCCATCGCCCAGACCGCCAGCATGACCGCCTCGAATAGCGCGGCCCGCAGCGACAGCGGTATCGCCTGGAGAATCTTCAGGAACAGCATTATCAGCTTCTCGTTCATCGCCTCACCGCGGACCGGATCCTTTCCAGCAGAAGGCCCGAGAGCGTTTCCCACCCCTCCAGGAATTCCACGCGCACGCGCAGCGCCTTTACGTCGAAGGGAACGTCGTCGGGAAGCCGCGCCAGGTCCTTCTCGGTCGTCAGCACCAGGCCGCCGTCCGCGGCCGAGGCGATTTCCCCGAGCTCCGCGGGCAGGTACCAATGGTGATCGCCGTAGCCCAGGAACCTGCGAACGGCGAATCCCGATTCCCGCAGCGTCGCCAGGAACTGGTCGTTCCGGGCCAGCCCGCAAAAGGCCACGGCTTCCGCGCCCGGGGAGGGAAGGGGGATCTCGGCGCCTCCGCGGTCCACAAGGGAGCGGGGGGCAAGCCGCGAGAACGCCCTTGGGCGGCCGGCGGGGAAAGGGACGGTCGCGGCCACGGCTTCGCCCTGGGACAGGCCTGCGCACCTGGTCAGGACAAGGGCGTCGGCGAAGCGCGCGCTGCCTGCGGGCTCGCGGAGAGGTCCGAACGGCAATGACCGGCGGTTTCCAAGCCCCTGCGCGGCGTCCACGAGCAGGATGTCGGCATCCCTGCGCAGCGACAGGTGCTGAAAACCGTCGTCCAAAAGAAACACGTCCGTTTCCCGGCTGCGGAGGCACTCGATCCCCGCCTGCGCGCGGGACTCCCCGACCAGCACGGCGACGCCGGGGAGAGTCCCGGCGAGAAGGACGGGCTCGTCACCGCCCACGGTTGCGGAAACCAGCGGCCCATCGCCGCGCGAGACCCAGATCACCCCTTTGCTCCGCCTCCCGTATCCGCGGGAAAGCACGGCGACCTTGAGTCCCAGCCCGCTCATCCACGACGCTATGTGCTGGACGTGAGGCGTTTTGCCGGACCCGCCCGCCGAGAGGTTGCCGATGCTTATGACGGGGCGAGGAAGGGATACGGACGACATGATTCCCCGGCCGTACATCGCCCTTCTGAGGGCCGAGAACGGCCCGATCACCGAGCATCCCTCCGCCGCCTCGATAGCTCGCGCTCCACTATCCCGGCGTTCCTGTCGGTGGCGCCCCGGAACGCCGCCAGCAGCTCCCTCGCCTTCGCGCCCGTCAACGACATGCCCGACGGGTCCGCAGCCCAGCGCGCCAGCCGATCGGCGAGCTCCGCCTTGTCCTTGACCTTCACGACGGCGCCGGCGTCGCCGAATATCTCGGCGATCTCGCGGAAGTTATCCATGTGCGGACCGACAATCGTCGGAACGCCGTACAGGGCCGGCTCCAGTATGTTGTGCCCGCCCCTGGGAACGAGGCTGCCGCCTACGAACGCGATGTCGGCGGCGGCGTACGCGGAAAGGAGCTCCCCGACCGTGTCCAGTATGACGACGGGGGGAAGCACCGCCTCGAGCCCGTCGGCCGCGCGGGTCTTCCGGAGAGTCTCCCATCCTTCGCGCAGGCACAGCTCCTCGACAGGCCCGAAGCGCTCGGGATGACGCGGCGCCAGGAGCAGCTTGACCGATCCGTTGACCCTCCTCGCTCCCGCCAACGCGCGCAGGACCGCTTCTTCCTCGCCCTCGTGCGTCGACCCCGCGACGAGCCACTTCGTCCCGCGGGCCTTGTCCGCCGTCAGCAACGCGTGCAGGGGCGACAGGTCATGCGAGGGGGGAGCGACGTCGAACTTCATGTTCCCCGTCACGACGACCGACGAAGGGGGCGCTCCGAGCGAGCGGAACCGCCTGCCGTCCTCTTCGGTCTGCGCCGCGATCGCGGCGAAGCAGGATAGCGCCCTCGAAAAAAGGAACCGGAGCCGCCCGTACCCGCCGAACGAGCGCTCGGAGATCCTTCCGTTGAGCAGCACCGCCGGGATATTCGCCGCCGCGCACTCGGCGAGGAAGTTCGGCCAGATTTCGGTTTCCAGTATGACCACGACGTCGGGGCGGACGCGGGCGAGAAACTTCCGCGCGATGCCGGGAAGGTCGAACGGGAAGTAGAACCGGGCGTCCGTCTCGCCGCCGAGCACCTTTTCCGCGGTCTCCTGGCCTGTGATCGTCACCGTGGAAAAAAGGAGCTCGGCTTCGGGCAGCCGCCTGCGCAGCATCCGGACCAGCGGCGCCGAGGAAAGGGTCTCGCCCACCGATACCGCGTGGATCCAGATCCTTCTCTTTCCCGAGGGGGGCGGCACGCGATCCATCCTGGCTCCCGCGCGGTCCAGGAAATTCCTTCTTCGCTTGCGCGAAGCAAGGACCCAGGGCGCCAGGGCGGGCGAGGCCGCGACAAGGGCGCCGGTCAGGGCCAGGTTGTAAAGGAAGTGCGCCCCGGTCCGGGGGAGGAACGCCTTCATGTGAAGATCATTCGGAACCGGCGCCGGAGGGAGCCCCGGACTTCCGTTCCTCGAACTGCTTGAGGTAGAACGACCGGTAACGCGTGTCCCCGGAGAGCAGCTCCTCGTGGGACCCTTTCTCGACGATCTTTCCCTCTTCGACGACGACGATCATGTCCGCGTTCCGGACGGTCGACAGCCGGTGGGCGATGACGAAAGTGGTGCGCCCCCGCATCAGCGCGTCCAGCGCCTCCTGGACGACGCTCTCGGACTCCGAGTCCAGCGCCGACGTGGCCTCGTCCAGGATCAGGATCGGCGCGTCCTTGAGCAGGGCGCGCGCGATGGCCAGGCGCTGACGCTCGCCCCCGGAGAGCTTCAGGCCCTGCTCCCCCACGACGGTGTCGTACCCTTCGCGAAGGCGGGAGATGAACCCGTCCGCGTTGGCCTGCCTCGCGGCCGCCTCGACTTTCGCAAGCGGGGCGTCCGGCATGCCGTAGGCTATGTTGGCCCTTACCGTGTCGTTGAACAGTATGGTGTGCTGGCTCACGACGCCGATCTGCCCCCGAAGGGACGCAAGCGAAACGTCCCTCAAGTCCGCGCCGTCTATGCGGATCGCGCCGTTCTGCGGATCGTAGAAGCGGGGCAGCAGGTCCACGAGCGTCGTCTTGCCGGCGCCGCTGGACCCCACGACGGCGACCATTGTCCCCGCCGGCACGCGAAGGCTTATGTCCTTCAGGATGTAATCCCCGTCGCCATGGTAGCGGAAATCGACCCGGTCGAACTCGATCTCCCGGCCCACCGGCGCAAGCGCGGGCGCGCCCGGCTTCTCCTCCACCTCGGGCAGGGTGTCCATCACCTCGAACACCCGTGTCGCGGCCGCGATCCCCTGCTGTATGACGTTGTTTATGCGCGACAGGCGCTTGACGGGCTCGTACAGCATGAAGAGCGCCGTCATGAACGAGAAAAAGTTCCCGGGGGTGCTGTGGCCGTTGACCACGCTGTATCCGCCGTAGAAGATCACCGCCGCCGCCCCGATGCCCGCGAAGGTCTCCGAAAGCGGGGATGTCAGCGCCTGCACCTTCACGATCTTCATGCTCAGCCGGAAGAGGTCGGCGTTGCGCGCCGCGAACCTGTCCACCTCGTACTCCTCCGCTCCGAAAGCCTTCACCAGCTTGGCACCGCTGATCGTCTCCTGCAGGTGCGACGTCAGCCCGCCCGTCACCTCCTGGGTCTTTATGCTCGTCCTGCGCATCTTCCTGCCGAATTTCGCGATCGGCCAGAACGCCAGGGGGAAGGCGACCAGGGCGATGAGGGCGAGCTGCCAGTCCCGGTAGAATATGACCCCGATGAGGAAAATCCCCGTGAAGAAGTCCTTGATCAGGCCGGTCACGGCCTCGGTGACGGCCCCCTGCATCAGGGCCACGTCGTTCAGCACGCGGGACATGAGCACGCCCGTCGGGTGCTTCGTGTAGAAGGACAGGGAGAGCGACTGCAGGTGCCGGTAGAGGCGCTCCCGGATGTCCCGGATCACCCGCTGGCCGACTCCGGCCATCAGGTATCCCTGCAGGAACTCGAAAACGGCCTTAAGGAGATAGACAACCAGCACGAGGAAGGGAATGAGCGCAAGCCGGGACGCGTCCTTCTTGATGAAGATGTCGTCCAGCGCCGGCTTCACGAGGAAGGCGATCGAGCCGTGGAACGCGGACACGAACACCATGAACACCATCGCCATGGCCAGCCGCCCCGCGTACGGGCGGACGTAGTCCAGCATCCGCCTGTAGATCGTCATGCCCACGATCCCCCCGCCGCTTCGGCCAGCATGTCCACGACCGCCTCCGAGGGCCCCGGCCCCGCCAGCCTGTCCCGCAGCGACCTGCAGCGGGCGGCCAGAAAGTCCCGGCGGTCCGCGTTCGACAGAAGGGCGCCAAGCTCCCGCGCGATCCGGTCCGGCGTGCAATCGTCCTGGATCAGCTCGGGAAGGAACGGCTCGCCCGCCACTATGTTCGGCAGCCCGATGGACGAGACCTTCGCCAGGCGCTTGCCGATCCAGTAGGTGACCGCCGAAGTGCGGTAAACGACCACGTGCGGAACGCCCAGGAGCGCCAGCTCCAGCGTCGCCGTTCCCGATGCCGAGACGGCGGCCTCCATCCCGCGGAAAAGGACGAAGCGCTCGTCCTCCACGACGGTATGCGGGAACTCCTCTCCGCGCAGCGCCGCTTCCACCTGGCTTTCAAGCTCCGGCGACGCCAAGGGAACGGCGAAATGCGCGTCGGGGAACCGCTTCGACAGCAGCCGCGCCGAGGCCGCCATGACAGGCAGGTGGGCGCGGACCTCGCCGGCCCGGCTTCCCGGCAGAAGTCCCACGACGCGCTTCCCGGGCGGGATGCCGAACCTGGCAGGGTCGGGAGGCGCTTCGAGGTACGGAGCCAGCTCGTCCAGCAGCGGGTGGCCGGCGAACCGGACGTTAACCCCGTGTTCCCTCAAGATCGGCTCCTCGAAAGGAAACGGAACCACGACGCCTTTCGTGAATCCTGCCAGATCGCGGGCCCTCTCCCTTCTCCACGCCCACAACTGGGGAGGGATGTAGTAGATCACCGGGACGCCTTTCTTTCGCCCCTCCCTGCCGACCCGGAAATTGAAGTCCGGGAAATCGACGAGCAGGAGTGCCCCCACGTCGGGACCGCCGATGCGCCGCTTCGCGGCGCGAAGCGCGGAAACGACCGCGGGAAGGTGACGGACGACCTCGAGGATCCCGACCACCGAGATCGCCCCGTAGTCCAGCAGCAGCCTGACGCCCTCGGCGGCAAGCCGCGAGCTTCCGATTCCTTCCATCGGGACCCGCGGGAAGCGCCGCCGGAACGCCCGGGCGACGCTCGCCGCGTACGTTTCCCCTGACGGTTCGCCGCATATGATGAACAGGGTCTTCGGCCCAGGGCTCAACTTCTCCTCATGTTGCGCAGGATCTGGAAGGCCGTCTCCAGGGCGGCCAGCCCCTCTACGCCTGAGACCCTCGGCGGGGCGAGGTGAATCACGCAGTCAAGGAAGGAGCGGATCTCGTCCTTGAGCGAATCCCCCTTTCCGGTCTCCAGGAGCTCGCCGGATATTTCAGGCGGCCCCCCGGGCCCCCCGGGGAACGTCTTCCGGAAGATCTGGATGGTGTGCTCGACGAAATCCATCGAGACGTAGGCATCCTCCTGGAAGATACGGATCTTGCGCTGCTTGCGGGCGGACACCCTGCTCGCGGTCACGTTCGCCACGCACCCGCTGGCGAAGGATATCCTCGCATTCGCTATGTCGATGTTGGGGGACAGCACCGGAACTCCCACCGCATGTATGCGACGGACCGGCGAGCGGACGAAGGAAAGGATCAGGTCCAGGTCGTGGATCATCAGGTCGAGGACCACGTCTACGTCCGTGCCGCGCACCCCGAACGGGCCCAGGCGGTGGCACTCTATGAAACGCGGCTCCTTGAGGAGCGCCGCCGCCTTCAGCACCGCCGGGTTGAAGCGCTCCACGTGGCCGATCTGGAATACCAGCTTACGCTTCGCCGCTTCCCTCACCAGCGCGCGCGCCTCGCGCACGTTCGCAGTTATCGGCTTTTCCAGGAGGACATGGACTCCCGCCCGCATCGCGTCCATGGCCACGCCATAGTGCGCGGTGGTGGGCACCGCGATGGATACGGCGTCCACCTCCTTCAGAAGGCGCCTGCGGTCCGCGAAAAATGCCGTCCCGCACTCGTCCGCCACTGCCTTCCCCCGGGCCTGGTCGGAGTCGCACACCCCCGCCAGCATGTGGTCGGAGAACGATGCGATCTTCTGGGCGTGAATTCGCCCCAGGTACCCGACGCCGATGACTCCGACCTTGAGCCGTCCGCTCCCCGCCATGGCGGCTTACCTCAAAACCCCGCGCTTGCTCGACCGTATGAAATCCAGCAGGCGCCTCACCTCGGGGAGGAGCTCCACCTCGGCCTCCACCCTCGCCATCGCGTCTTTCATCGGGGTCCCGGAACGGAACAGGATCCGGTAGGCTTTTTTCAAGGCGGAGATTCCCTCCTCCGTGAACTTGTTTCGCTTGAGGCCGATCATGTTCAGCCCGTAAAGAGACTGGCCCTTCTGGGCGCGGGCCACGACTGCGGTAACGTACGGCGGGACGTCCTGCGGGACCCCGGAGAGCGCCCCCACTATCGCGATCTCCCCTATGCGCACGAATTGATGCACGCCCACGAGGCCTCCGATGATCGCTCCGTCGCCGACCTCGACGTGCCCGGCGAGAGTGGCGGCGTTGGCCATGACGACCCGGTTCCCCACGATGCAGTCGTGCGCCACGTGGCAATATGCCATGAGCAGCGTGTTGCTTCCGACCCGGGTCACCCCCGAGCCGTGCTCTGTCCCGCGGTTGACGGTAACGTACTCCCGGATGGTGTTGCCGTCGCCCAGCTCCACCCAGGTATCCTCCCCCTTGAATTTCAGGTCCTGCGGCGGGGCCCCGATCGATGCGAAGGAATATATGCGGTTCCCGGACCCCATGCGGACGTGCGACGCGATCTGCACGTGGGAGCCTATGGAGCACCGGTCCCCTATCGTAACCTTCGGCCCGATCACCGTGTAAGGCCCGACCTCGACGCCTTCCCCCAGGCGCGCATCCGGATCGACGATCGCCGTGGGGTGGATCATTTCTGCGATCCTTCCCGGGAGCGATCCGTGAACGATTCCCTGATCGTGGCGGTGAGGTCGGCCTCCGCGGCCAGGGCGTCTCCCACCCGCGCCTCCCCGTGTATTTTCCACACGGGCCCCTTGTGGGCGGTGATAGTCACGTTGAGCAGGAGCTGGTCGCCCGGGACGACGGGCCGCCTGAACCTGCAGTTTTCGATCCCCGCGAAGTATGCGAGCATCTTCTCCCCGCCCATCGCCTTGAGGGCGAGTATCCCCCCGGCCTGCGCCAGCGCTTCGACGATAAGGACGCCCGGCATTATCGGATGCCCGGGGAAATGGCCGGCGAAAAACGGTTCGTTGATCGTGACGTTCTTGAGCCCGACTATGCGCCGCCCCGGCTCCAGCTCCAGGATCCGGTCCACCAGAAGGAACGGGTATCGATGCGGCAGCAGGTCCATGATCTCCTGTATATTGAGCATCTTACCCCTCCCCCTTCCGGATATCGGATTCCTCGAGCCGCTTCACGCGGCGGAACAGCTCCGGCAGCTTCGGCAGCAGCATCGACATCCGCAGCCACGAAGGGTGGGGGATCGCCGGAATCCCCGACCAGACCATGGCGTCCGACGCGCGAAGCGTGTCGGCCACGCCGCACTTGGCCCCAAGCATTATTCCGTCCTCCACCTCCAGGTGCCCCGCAAGTCCCGCCTGGCCGCCTATCATCACCCGGTTGCCGATCCTGCAGCTTCCCGCGATCCCGGTAAGCGCGGCGATCGCCGTATCCCTGCCTATGGTGACGTTGTGCCCCACCTGCACCAGGTTGTCGAGCTTGGTGCCGCGGTCGATCCGCGTCACGCCCAGCGCCGCGCGGTCCACGGTCGAATTGGCGCCGATCTCCACGTCGTCGCCGATTTCCACCGTCCCCACCTGGGGGATCTTCCGGAACCCCTCGCGCGAAGGCGCGAACCCGAACCCGTCGCTCCCGATGACGCAGCCCGCGTGCAGGATCACGCGCGACCCGATCCGCACGTCGTGGTACAGGACTACGTGCGGATAAAGAATGCAATCCTCCCCCACCCTCGCCCCCTCGCCCACGACGACCCCCGGCATCAGCACGGTCCTGTCGCCGACTACGGCTTCGTCCTCGACGACCGCGAAGGGGCAGACCGTGACGTCCTTACCCAGCCGCGCCCCCGGGTGGATGCTGGCCGCGGGCGATATCCCGGCGGGCCGGCGCACGGGCGGATGAAACAGCTCGACCACGCACGCGAACGTGAAGTAAGGATTGTCAGAAAGCAGGAATGCCGTCCTCGCCCCCTCGACGCGCCCCTTGGCGATTATGGCCGCCGCCTTCGACTCGCGTGCGAACCGCGCGTACTTGGGGTTCGCGAGGAACGTCACCTGCGCCGGGCCGGCTTCCTCGATGGGAGCGACCCCGGTCACGACGGCATCGCCGTCTCCTTCAAGGCGTGCGCCTACGCGCGCCGCCAGGTCGGAAAGACGGATCTCATTTCCCACCGGCCTTCTCCTTGTTCACCATATCCAGCACCTTGTCGGTGATGTCCATGGCGGGGCTGAAGTGGACGACGCCGCCCTGCGTGCGATCGAGCACCAGGTCGATCTTCTCGGCGGCGACGATCTTTTCCAACTGCGCCTCGACTATTTTTAAGACCTCCCGGGTCTGCTCCCCCTGGCGGGTCTGCATCTCCTTCTCCGCCTCCTGGGTCAGCTGGCGCAGCTCCGAGATCTTGCCGTTCAGCGCATCCTCCTTCTCCTTGAGCTTCTCCTTGCCCAGGAGGATCTTCTGCTTGTCGATCTCCTCCTTGGCCTTCCTCGCCTCCTCCTGCTTGTCCTCCACCTTCTTCTTGAGCTCTTCGTAGCGTGCCTCGATCCGCTGCTTCGCTGCCTTGCCCGCCGTGGACTCGTTCAGTATCTTGTTCACGTCGATCACGGCGACCTTGGGCCCCTGGGCCCAGGCCGCGCCCGAGAACATGACCGCCGCGGCGAAGACCGCCGCAATCCGCAACACCTTTACAGTCTCCATCGTTGCCTTCCCCCTTGGTTAGAATACCGTTCCTATCGTGAACTCGGCCACCCTCCGGGGCTCCCCGGGGGATGGATTGAGATTCCACCCCCACTCGAAGCGCAGCGGCCCCATCGGCGAATACCACCTGAGCCCGAATCCCGCCGCATATTTTAGCTGCTCGCCGCTCCACGGCCAATCTCCCTGCCGGTATGCATTGCCCGCGTCGAAGAAAACCACCCCCTTGAAGCCGAACTCGTTGAACAGGGGGAATATGTACTCCAGGTTCATGAAGAGCTCCTTGTTCCCTCCGATGAGCTCCCCCGTATTCTCGTCCTTGGGCGACACCGTGCGCGACTTGAAGCCGCGCAGGCTGTACGGTCCGCCCAGGAAGAACCTCTCGAAGATCGGCACCCTTCCCCCGACCGTAGTGACCGTGTGCCCCCAGAGGAAGTTCGCGCTCAACACCGTGGGACCGATGACCGGGTAGTACGCCCTGGCGTTCAGGAAATACTTGACGAAATCGCTGTCGCCGCCGAACGGGCCGCCGGCGGACTCCACGGACACGGACTGCACCGTGCCTTTCGACGGATCGAACATCTTGTCCGTCGTGTTCCGGACGACGCTGACCATGACGCTCCTGGTCTCCTGCGTCCCCTTGTTGAACTCCTCCTTGAGTATCGGCGAAATGGCGGTGCCGGGGTCCGAGATCAGGGTCTGGTCCACGCGGAACATCATGCTGGCGTTCACGTACTTGGTGACCTGGTATCCCACGCCCGCCTTTCCCCCCGACGACTTGCGATGGAAATCGGTGTATCTCGTGTCGGTCTTGTAGGCGTTCAGGAGCAGGCTGAAATCGGTGTCCAGGAAATGGGGATCGCGGAAATCCAGGCTGAACACCGTCCGCCTGGCCCCGAACTGCGAGCTTAGCTGGGCCTTCCATCCCTTGCCGAACAGGTTGTTCTCGCTGACCTGCACTACGCCGAAGATCTTGTCCAGCGAGCTGTACCCGGCTCCTCCCGAAAGGGTGCCCGTGGGACCTTCCTGCACGTCCACCTTGACGTCCATCTCGCCCGGGGCCTTCGAAGGGGCGGTTGTGATCTTGACGTCCTTGAAGTAGGAAAGCCTGGTCAGGTTCTCCTTGCTTTCCTTGAGGCCGGTCGCCGTGTAGAGCTGCCCGTCCTCCACTTCGAGGTCCCTCCGGATGATCCGGTCGAGGGTCTTGGTGTTCCCCGCGATCTCCACCTTCCCGAACCGGAACTTGCCGCCGCGCTCCGTCCGGTAGGTCAGGTCCGCGACCGGGTACTCGCTCCTCTTCTCGACGATCGGCGAGACAAGCGCCTGGGCGTATCCCTTGTCGTTCTGAAGCGTAGTCAGGGCGAGGAGATCGGCCAGGAGCGTCTCGCGGTTGAATATATCCCCCTGCTTCAGCTTGACGGCCTTCCGCTGCGCGTCCTCCGGGACGTCGCTCTCGCCGGAGAACCGCAGCCGCCCAACGCGGTACTGCCTCCCCTCGAACACGTGTATCGACATCTCGAGGCCTTTCGGCCCCCTGGTGAACCCCGGATCGGACACCTTCGAGTCGATGAATCCGTTGTTATGGTAGAGCGACTCTATCTTGCGTATGTCGTTTTCGAGGACGTCCTTCTTGAAAGTGCCGGAGTCGGTTATGAAGGAGAAAAGACCCTCCTCGTCCGTGTCCATGACTTTGCGGATGGCCTTGGCGGAAAGATAGAGATTCCCGGTGATGCGGATTTTGGCGATCTTGAGCTTCAATCCTTCGACGATGCGGTAAACGACCCTGATCGATCCGTCGGCCTCCTCCTCCACCTTCGTATCCACGGTAACGTCGAAAAATCCCTTGTTCTGGTACACGTCGGTTATCTTGCGCGCCGACTCCTTTACCTGTTCATCCCTGAAAAGCGACCGTTCCTTGGTGGTGATCGCCTGCCGTATGTCGGCGGCCTCCACCTCCTTGTTCCCCTCGATCCTCACGGAGGACACGATGGGCTTTTCGGTCACGATCACGGTCAGCCGGTATCCCCCGGGCACCTCCTCGGCGTCGAAGCGCACGTCGGTGAAATATCCCATGCGATAGACGGCCTTGACGTCCTCGCGTATGCGCGCGAGGTCGAACTCCCCTCCGACCCTGGTGCTCATCGCCGAACGGATGGTTTCCGTGCCGGCACGCTGCGCTCCCTGGACGTCCACCGCCACGACGCGGAAACCTTCCGGGAACGCGTCGCCGGCGGCGAGCAGCGTCGCGGCCGCGCAAATGGCCGAGATGAAAGCCGCTGTCGCCGCGCGAAACGTCAAGAAACGACCCGCCCGTCGTCTATCCGGATTATCCGGTGCAGCCGGCCGGCAAGCTCCTCGTTGTGGGTGACCATGATCAGGGTAAGCCCGCGCCTCCGGTTGAGGTCGAGCATGAGCTCCATCACTCCGCCGGCGGTTTCCTTGTCCAGGTTCCCGGTCGGCTCGTCGGCCAAAAGGACGGCGGGCTCCATTGCGAGCGCCCGGCAGATCGCCACGCGCTGCTGCTCTCCCCCGGAGAGCTCGCCGATCCTGTGCGTGAGACGCCCGGCAAGCCCCACGTCCGAAAGGAGCGCATCCGCCCGCAGGGCAGCTTCCGACCTTCCCATGCCGGAGATGAGGCAGGGAAGCATCACGTTTTCGCGCGCGGTGAATTCCGAAAGGAGGTGATGGAACTGGAAGACGAACCCGATTGTCCGGTTGCGAAACGCCGCCAATTGCTCCTCCGGAAGGACGGTCAGTTCGCGACCGTCGTAGGAGACAGTCCCCGACGTCGCCCGGTCCAGCGTCCCTATTATCTGAAGGAAAGTTGTCTTCCCCGCGCCCGAGACCCCCACGACCCCGAGGGTCTCCCCCCGCGCGACCGAAACGTCGATACCCTTCAGGACCTCCAGCGATCCGCCCCGCTTGCTGAAAGATTTCCGCAGGTTTTCGACGCGGATCAGCTCTCCGCTATTCATAGCGGATCGCCTCCGCCGGGTCGATGCGCGCCGCCTGCAGGCTCGGGTAGAGGGTCGCCAGGAAGCATATCAGGATGGAACTTCCGCTGACCAGCAGAATGTTCAACGGGTCAAGGAGCACCGGCAGGGTGGTTATGTAGTACACGTCGCCGGGCAGATGGATGAACTGGTATCGCCGCAGGAGATCGCAAAGGAGCGCTCCGAGCGCGGTCCCTATCGCAGTCCCGGAGATCCCGATCAGGAGGCCTTCCAGGGCGAAAACCCTGCGTATGGTCTTCCGGGTGGCCCCCATCGTCATCAGGACGGCGATGTCCCGCGTCTTCTCCATTACGACCATGATCAGCGTGCTGATGATGTTGAAGGCCGCTACGAGCACTATGAGCGCCAGGATGACGAACATGACCACCTTTTCGAGCTTGAGCGCCGAGAACAGGTTGCGGTTGCTCTGCATCCAGTCCTTCGCCCAATAGGGGTAGCCCAGAGACGAACGGATCCGGCCCGCCACTTCCCCCGCCGCGTATATGTCGTCGACCTTCACCTCGACCCCGGTCCCCCCCCCATCCATCCCGAGCACCTTCCCGGCCTCCGGGAGGGATACGTACGCGAAAGTGGCGTCGTACTCGTACATGCCCGACTCGGAGATCCCGCCGACGCGGAACCGCGTCACGCGAGGGAAAGTTCCCAGCGGAGTCACGTTGCCGCCGGGCACCAGGATCTCCACGACCTCCCCCACCGTCACCCCGAGGTTTCCGGCAAGCTCCTTGCCCAGGATGACGCCTGGAAGGCCGGAAGATCCCCCGCTCCCAAGCGCCTCCATGCTTCCCTTGCGGATGTCCTTAACGAGCCTGGTGACCTGCCCGACCGTGGCCAGGTCCACCCCCCGCAGCACTCCGCCCGCGGCGGCGGTGCCGGAGGAGATCATCATCTGCGAGAATATGTACGGGCTGGCGCCGGCCACTCCCCGCACCCGGCGCACCTTCTCGGCGATCGAGAACGGCTCCTCGATGCTGCCGTCGAGGCTGGTAACGTGGACGTGCGCCGTGGCGCCCAGTATGCGGTCCTTGAGTTCCTTCTCGAACCCGCTCATGACGGCGAGCACGATGACGAGCGCGGCGACGCCGACCGTCACGCCGGCCACCGAAATGATCGTTATGATGGAGATGAAGGTCTGTTTCCGCTTGGCGAGAAGGTATTTGAGGGCTATGAAATATTCGACGGGGAGCCTCAACTCGGGTCTACCCCTCTTTCCGCAGCTGGGGGAAAAGGATCACGTCCCGTATCGAGGGCGAATCCGTGAAAAGCATCACCAGGCGGTCGATCCCGATCCCCTCTCCCGCGGCGGGCGGCATGCCGTGTTCGAGGGCGCGCAGGAAATCCTCGTCCATCGCGTGCGCCTCCTCGTCTCCGCGTTCCTTCCGGCGAAGCTGGTCCTCGAACCGGCCTCTCTGGTCCAGCGGGTCGTTCAGCTCCGAGAACGCGTTGGCGATCTCGCGTCCCAGGACTATCAGTTCGAACCGGTCCACCGTCTCCGGGCGCAGATCGTTTTTCCGCGACAGCGGCGACACCTCGATGGGATATTCCGTTACGAACGCCGGCCCTCGTATCTTCCTCTCCGCCACTTCCTCGAAGATCGCGACCAGGAGGTTTCCGGGGCCCCAATCGTCCTTGACGGCTATCCCCAGCGATATCGCGGTTTCCCGCAAGAACGCGGGGTCGGCAAGCTTCCCCTCGGGCAGGTTTCCGTAGGAAGCGACCGCGCCCGCCACCGTCATGCGCTTCCAGGGCGGCGCGAAGTCGATGCTCTCCCCCTGGACCGTGACTGCCGTCGTGCCGTTGAGGGACACCGCAAGGCCTGAGATCATCTCCTCCGTCAGCGCCATCAGGTCATCGTAGGTGGCGTATGCCTGGTAGAACTCCATCATGGTGAACTCCGGATTGTGCTGCGTGGAGATGCCCTCGTTCCTGAAATTGCGGTTTATCTCGAATACGCGCTCGAATCCCCCGACGAGGAGCCGCTTCAGGTAAAGTTCAGGCGCGATCCGCAGGTAAAGGTCCATGTCCAGGGCGTTGTGGTGCGTCACGAACGGCTTCGCCGCGGCGCCCCCCGCCACGGGCTGCATCATCGGGGTCTCCACCTCGAGGAAATCGCGCGCCGCAAGGAAGGAGCGCAGGTACGAGACGATCCTGGCGCGGGTGCGGAACACGTCCTTGACCTTCTCGTTGACGATAAGGTCCACGTATCGTTGGCGGTACCGCGTTTCCACGTCGACCAGCCCATGCCACTTCTCCGGGAGCGGCCGGATGGCCTTGGAGAGCAGCCGGAAACTCTCCGCCAGCACGGTCAGCTCCCCCGTCCGCGTGACGAAGAGCGGCCCCTCCACCCACACGATGTCGCCGACGTCGGCCGACTTGAGGAATATGGAATAGGCGTCCTCTCCCAGCTTGTCCTTTCGTATGTAGGCCTGCAGCCGGCCCGCCCGGTCCACGACGACCACGAACGCCGCCTTACCGAACGATCGGGATGCGACCATCCTGCCCGCGACGTCCACGCGGATCACCGCCCGCTCGAGCTCCTCGGCGGACTTCCCTCCCGCAGCCTCCCGTGCTGCGGCGGTCGTCCACCCCACCTTCTGATCGTTGGGGTAGGGGGAGGTCCCGGCCTCCCGCAGCTCGTCGGCCTTGCGGATCCTGTCGCGTATCAGGTCGTTCCAGTCCTCTTTCACGCGGCGCCCCCCCTGGATTCCTCTTCCCCCCCGGCGAGCAGGTACTGCCGGATGAACTCCTTGATGTCCCCGTCCAGGACCGCGTCCACGTTCCCGGTTTCGTATCCCGTCCGGTGGTCCTTCACCATGCGGTACGGCGCAAGCACGTACGACCGGATCTGCGAGCCCCAGGCGATGTCCTTCTTCGCCTTGTGCGCCTCGGTCGCCTTCTCGGCTCGCTGCCGCATCTCGAGCTCGTAGAGCTTGGACCGCAGGATCTTCATCGCCATCGCGCGGTTCTTGTGCTGCGACCGCTCCTGCTGGCACAGGACCGTGATCCCGGTCGGCACGTGGACGATACGGACGGCGGACTCGACCTTGTTCACGTGCTGGCCGCCTGCCCCGCCGGACCGGAGGGTGTCCACCTTGAGGTCCGACTCGTTTATCAGGATCTCGACCGCGTCGTCTATTTCCGGAGAGACGAACACCGAAGCGAACGAAGTGTGCCTGCGTTTGTTGGCGTCGAACGGGGAGATGCGGACGAGCCTGTGGACGCCCCGCTCCGCCTTCAAGTATCCGTAGGGGTGATCGCCTTTGAGGAGTATAGTCGCGTTCTTTATCCCCGCCTCCTCGCCCTCCTGCTGCTCCAGAAGCTCCACCTCGAACCCGTTCCGGTCGGCGAAGCGCGTGTACATTCTCAGGAGCATCTCGGCCCAGTCCTGTGATTCGGTCCCGCCTGCGCCTGCGTGGATCGTCAGGATGGCGTTGCGCTCGTCGTCTTCCCCGGAGAGCATCCGGTCCAGCTCCATCTCGTCGAGCTCACGCGACACAGTTTCGACGTGGGAGTCGACCTCCGCGGCGAGGGAGGAATCGCCCGTTTCGTCGCAAAGGTCGAGGCATGCCCGCAGGTCCCCCAGGGATTCCTCAAGGCCGGTCCATTTCGACAGGAACGTTTCGAGAGCCTTCCGCTCTTTGAGAAGCGCTTCGGCGGTCTCCGGGGCATCCCAGAATCCCTCCCTGGCAACCGCCGTTTCAAGCTCGGCGAGGCGGGATTTTTTGCGTTCTACTTCAAAGGTAGCCCCGGAGCGCGCTGCGGCGCGCCTCAAGGCCTGCGAATTTTTCCTCCAGCAGTCCTGACGCCATCGGGTCCTCGCAATAAGACGATGAGAATCAAAAAAGTTATTATAGTACACGATATTGCAAAGATTTCACCAGTTTTTGCATACACGGTCGTCGCGCTTCCTGGCGCGATTTCTCCGACCAGCGTACCCGCCTTGAAGAGGCCGATCGTGCCGGTCGCCACACCCCTGTCGTCTATAAGGGCGCTTATCCCCGAATTGGCGGCCCGCACCATCGGCCGCCTGAACTCCACCGAGCGCATCCTGGCCATGGCCAGGTGCTGGTGCGGGGCGACGGTATCGCCGAACCAGGCGTCGTTCGTGACGTTTACGAGCCACTGCGCCCCCGAGAGGACGCTCTCCCTTATTATCCCCGGGAATACCGCCTCGTAGCAAATCGACGCGCCGGCCGGCGCCCCGGCGACGGGAAACAGTGCCGGATCGGTCCCGGAGGAGAAATCGTCCCCCCCGGCGGTCAGTTTCTTTATGAAAAACAGCAGCGGTTTCAACGGAACGTACTCCCCGAACGGGACCAGGTGGCGCTTGTCGTAGCGCCCTTCCGCCACCCCGCGCCGGTTGATCAGGAAGACGCTGTTGAAATATTTTCCTCCGCCGGAGGGGCTGAACCACGGGGCCCCCAGGATAAGGGGGACGCCCGCCCCGGATGCGACGCCGTCGACCATGCGGGTCTGCTCGGCCTCCCATCCGTAGAAAAACGGCGCCGCCGTTTCCGGCCAGACGATCACTTGCGCTCCCTTCGACACCGCCTCCCCGGAAAGCACGGCGTATATCGCAAGAGTCTGCCGCTGAAACGACGGGTCCCACTTCCTGTTCTGGTCTATCCCCCCCTGGGCTATCCCCACGCGCAGCTTTCCCGCGGAAGATGAGGCCGCCCCCCCGCCTGTGCGGTAGGCGCCGTAACCCGCCAGGAATGCCAGGATGGCGGCGACGCCGCCGGCGAATAACAGCCCCCTCGAGTAGTTCCGCCTGAAAAAGAGTTCTCCCGCCCTGTACAGGAGGACGTTCGCCGCAACCAGCAGGAATCCCAGTCCGAAAACCCCGGCCAGATCGGCGGCCTGCATCAGCACCGCGCTTCCGGCCAGGGTGTACCCGAAGAGCATCCAGGGGAACCCGGACAGCAGGAGCGACCTTGCGAATTCAAGCCCGATCCATGCGAACGGAAAGGCCCACAGGCCGGAGCTGCCGTACCGGCGGTCAAGGGCGAAAACGAAATAACCGGCAGCGGAGAAATAGACCGCCATGTAGGCGGAAACGAGCAGCGCCGCAAGGCATCCCAGCGGCCAGCCGAGCCTTCCCATGACGGCGACCGTGTACGCTATCCAGTAAAAAAGGGGTATGTTCGCGGCCAGGCCCGCCAGGAACCCCCGCAGCGCCGCTCCCCGCGGATTGCCCGCCGATGCGCAGAGGGGAAAAAACGGCACCCAGCAGATAAAGGGAAGCGCGGGGACGTCGTATCCCGGCGTCCCCAACGCATATGACGACGCGAATGCGGCGCCCAAGGCCCACGGCACCGCGCGCTCCTTCAATCTCAACCTCGCGCCCCCGACGCGGACCCCCCGAGAACCGACAGGTACACTTCCATTTCCGCTTTGCGCATGCTCCTCGCCTCCGCCCCGCCGCGCTCGTGGTCGTATCCCGCCAGGTGCAGCAGCCCGTGGACGATGAAGAATAATACCCGCTCCTCGGGGGACCCGCGCCAACCCCGCGTCTGCCGCAGGCAGGCGGGCGCGGAAATCAGTATGTCTCCGGAAACGGTCGCGGGAGAGGCACCATGGGGCTCCTCGTCGGGGAATGAGATGACGTTCGTCGTACCCGCGCGGTTCAGGAACCGGCGGTTCCAATCCCTCATGTCCGCGTCGTCCACCACGAGGATCCTCAAGTCCGCCCCGCCGGAAGCCACCTTGGCTAGCGCCTTCCGCACCAGCGCAATCAGCCGCTCCCTCCTGAACGGGACCGGCCGGACGTGCTGCCTGATGCTTATCCGATCAGGTCGCCGGCGGGCGGTCACGTCGCTCGAACGGACGGGAGGGGGCCTTTCCCGCTCTCCGGGTAATCGATCCTGGCGTGAACCACCGCCGTCAGGACCCTGGCGAATGCCTGCTCGACGGCGTGCAGGTCCCGCAGCGTCATGTCGCACTCGTTCAACTGGCCGTCCAGGTAGGCTCTGTTCACAATCCTGGTGACCGCCTCCTCGAGCTCCGCCTGCGCAGGGTTCTTCATGCTGCGCGCGGTCGCCTCGGCGGCGTCCGCCAGCATGATGATCGCGGCCTCCCTCGTCCTTGGCCGGGGGCCGGGATACCGGAACGTATCGTCGGACACCCGCCGCTCCTGGAGCTGTGACTGCGCCTTGTCGAGGAAGCAATACAGTATGCTCGTCCCGTGGTGCTGCGCTATGATTTCCGCGACCCTGTCGCCCAGCCGGTATTCCTGCGCAAGCTTCACCCCTTCCCTCACGTGCGAAAGGATAACGATGCGGCTCATCCCGGGGGAGAGGTCGTCGTGCACGTTGGCCGTTCCCGCCTGGTTCTCCGAGAAGTATTGCGGCTTGGCGACCTTGCCTATATCGTGGAACAGCGCGGCCACCCTGCACAAAAGCGGGTTTGCGTGAATCGCCGCCGCGCCGGCCTCGGCCAGGGTGCCGACCACGACGCTGTGGTGGAAGGTCCCCGGCGCTTCCAGCATCAGGCGCTGAAGCAAGGGGTGGCCGGTGCTCGCCAGCTCCATGAGCCGGATGTCGCTCGCGTATCCGAACGCATATTCCGCCATCGGCAGGACGGCCAGCGCTATGGGACCGGCGATGAGGCCGTTGACTCCCGCGAAAAGCCCCGCCCACCATATTCCCCCCGCGCCGTGAAACGCCAGCTCGAGCGCTATGGCCCCCAGCGCGCATATCGGTGCGGTGTAGACGCCAGCCAGCAGCATCCTGTACCGGTCCTGTATCCGCCCCGAGCGCGACGCGGCGGCGGTGCCGGCAAGCAGAAGGAAGAAAAGGGCCGGCCATCTGCCCAGGGCCGCCGCCGCCGACAGGACCGAGGCGGCGACAGTGAACAGGATCGCCACTTCCGAATTCAGGAGAACGCGCACGATCATGGCGAACGCCGGGAGTGGAATCAGGTACACGAACACCCTGGCCGGCACCGCGCGGTTCCACGACGGCACTTCCGGAAGGATCTCCACGACTCCTTTCGCCAGGAAGAACAGGGCGAGCGAGAGGGTGCAAAGGAACAGGAAATCCCTGGCGGCCAGCCGGACCTTGCGGACCTCGCGCCCGGCGAAGCCGAACCACTCCGCCAGGAAAAGCGCGACGGCAAGCGTCAGCGCGACCGCGCCGACGAACGGGAAGATTCCTCCCAGCCGCCCCGCCGCCCGCGGAAGGAGCTCCTCCCCCCAAAGGTAGAAAAGGACCGCGAAAACGGCGGCAGACAGGAGGCCGATCGAGGCCTCGCGCAGGGAACGCCCCCTGCGCCCTTCCTGGCCTTCCGGCCCGCGCGGTTCCCTATCCCCGTTTTTCATATCGCTCATATGCCTTTATGATCTCCTGCACCAGCGGATGCCGGACGACGTCGATCTCGGTGAACCAGCAGAACCGGATCCCCTCCACGCCGTCGAGTATGGAGCGCGCCTCGTTCAAGCCTGAAACGCGGCCCGAGGGGAGGTCGGTCTGGGTGATGTCACCGGTTATCACCGCCTTGGACCCGAACCCTATCCTTGTGAGGAACATCTTCATCTGCTCCGACGTCGTGTTCTGCGCCTCGTCCAGTATGACGAACGAGTCGTTGAGCGTCCGGCCCCGCATGAACGCGAGCGGCGCCACCTCTATCGTACCCCTTTCCATGAGCTTGGCGGCCTGCTCGTACTCCAGCATCGTGTATAGCGCGTCGTGCAGCGGCCGCAGGTAAGGGTTCACCTTCTCCGCCATGTCTCCGGGAAGAAATCCCAATTTCTCCCCTGCTTCCACCGCCGGCCGCGCAAGGATTATCCTTTTCACCTCCTTCTTGAGGAGAAAGCCGACCGCCATCGCCATCGCGAGGAACGTCTTGCCCGTCCCCGCGGGTCCGACTCCGAATACGATGTCGAAATCGCGCATGGCGTCCAGGTACATTTTCTGCGCCACGCTTTTGGGCGTTATTATCCTGTTGCGCGACGATTTGAACACCACGTCCTGGAACACCATGGAGACGTCGGCGTTCCTGTCCGAGCACACTATGCGGACCGCCGCAGCCACGTCGTTGGACGTGAGCGGGATCCCCTTGCGCAGAACGCGATACAGCCCTTCGAGGACCTTGACCGCCAGGTCCACCTGCAGCGGATCTCCCGAAACCGAAACCTCGTTGCCCTTGGGGAGAACGGATACCCCGAGAGTCCGCTCCACTATCTTCAGGTGGTCGTCGTGGATCCCGAACAGGTCCGCGAGGACCGAGGAATCTTCGAACCGGATCGCATCTTCGCGCTTTTCAGCCGCTTCCATCGCGCCTCCCTGAAATTATCCCTCCGTTTCAGAAGAATCGAACCCAGATCGCGAAAGCGTTCGTCGCGGCGGGGGAAATCAGTATCGTGTAGGCCCAGAATGCGGTCAACATGGCCGCTGCCGCCCAGGCCGCGGCCCTCACGTATCCGACCTTCCTGCGCCTGGCGAACTCCTCCTTTATCGCCCGTTCCGGATCTTCGGGACGCACTTCCGCCACGGAAATATCGACGAAGCCGCGGTCCAGCAGGAGCCACAACGCCTTGATCCCCTCGAACCAGGTCATGCAGGCCTTGCGGAATATCCTTTGGGGCTCCGCCGAAAATTCGAGCGCCTTCCAGACCTTCCGTTCCTCCGCGGACAGGGAGGCGGTATCCACCTTCTCCCCCCGCCTGCGGGCCACCTGGAAGTCGCCCGAAGGGAATTTTTCGCGGTACCTCGGGTATTCGTCGAGGAACTGCATCCCCTCCATCATGAGCACGTCGGCGCGCACGGGGAACTTCATCCAGGTGGGAGCCCGGACCGCGAAACCCTCGAATTCGTACTCCCCTTCCTTGAGCCTCAAGGTCTCGAACAGGCTTTCCCTTATCTGGAGCGTCAGGTACTTCGCGAGCGTCTCCCCGGATATCACCCTTTTTCCCACCAGGAACTCGCCCAGCTTCTTCCCGCCCCTTTCCTGCCCGGCCAGTATCCTGCGCAGCTCCTCCCTGGTCAGAAGCCCGGCGTCCACAAGCATCGATCCGAGCATTCCCGAGGGTTCGCGCTTGTCCGTGCGGACGTCCACGATCAACCCGTCGGCGAACAGGAACACGGTTTCCCGATCGTCGCCGCGTATGTAGAGCGCGCCGCTCTTCCCCTGGCTGGCTACGAGCTGGAATATGTCCGGGATGCTGAAATCGGAAATTTTCCCCTGCATGGCTATATCCGCTCCCCGGCGATGTTGTGCTCCCGCTGCAGCAGCGAGAACGAACGCATCCCCCATGCGGCCCCTATCGCCCAGATGAACGCCGACAGGAGCGCCGCACCCACGGCAACGGCGGACTGCAAATCCGACACGAGCGGATCGCCCGCCCGCGCTCCGCCGAGCGACGCCGTTACGGCGCCGAGCGCCAGCGAAAGAACGACGCCGTATGCGAGCGCCCTGACCTCCTTGCCGGCCCATAGCGCGCCCGACCCCGGCACAAGGAGGGAGGCGGCCTTGACGTAACTGCGGTGCATCACGATGACCTGCACCCGCCTGTTCCTCTCTTCTCCCGCGCGGATGCCTCCCCCGATCTTGACGCGGCACGGCGTGCAGATGTCGGAGGATTCCCTGCTGCGCACCACCAGTGCACGGCTGCCGCAGGCACGGCACGTGCCGTGCACCCAAAGCTTTATCGATAGCAGTTTCCACCCCCAGGAGGACATCGCGACGACTGCGAGGAACAGAAGCGAAATCCTTGGAGAGAGCGGGTGGAAAAACAACCCGAAGTATTCCCTCTGCCCGGCGTCCCGGGCCCATTCGCCGCGCAGCTGGAAAATCGCCTTCCAGATCTCGCGCACGGGGAGGGGGGACGCGATCCACTCCTCCTGCTCCATGTCGAACGGGTAAAGCAGGAACGGCGCCATCTTCTGGACTCGTTCCCACGCTTCCGGCTGGATTTTTCTCGCCAGCTCCAGGTTGAACTCCTGCAGGTGGGCCTGGTAGGCGTTCCAAAGGGCCGCCCCGTCACGCGGACGCAGGGAGACCGCCGCCTCGAAATCCGCCAGCGCCTCGTCCCTTCTCCCCTGCTGGGCGCGCACGATCCCCCGGTTGTTCAGCACGGACGGAAGCTCCCTTCCCTCCTTTGCGAGCGAAGTCCACAGCGTCTCCGCAACGGCGGCACGGCCTGCCTGCATCTCGGTCCGCGCCTTCTCGAACCGCAGCATCCAGGAAAGCATGCCGGCCGGGAGGGGGCCTTGCGCTTCCCCGGCGTCCTTGTGGCGCACTACGGCAAGATTCCCCTCCGCCCCCAGCCATCCCCCGCCGCCGCCGTCTCCTCCGAACGCGCGAAGGGTGCCCAGGATCCCGCCGCAAAGCAACAGCGCGACCAGTACCGCTATCCCCGCCGACATTATGACGAGTTCGCCGCGGCGCAAGTATCCGGCCGACAGCACGATCCAGATGCAGGCGGCAACGGCAAGGCCGAAACCGGCCAGCAGGGGAAGGATGAAAACCAGAACGACCAACAGAGGGGCGAGGTATTCCCGGTAAGGAACCCGGATGAAACGCAGAATATCTCCCTCAATGGAGGGCCTTGCCCGGGTGAAAAGGGATATCGAGACCCAGATCACGAACCAGCAGGCGGAGGCGGAAACAATGGATACGAGCCATGCCGCGAAGCCCACGAGCGACGGCGCGAACCGCTCCAGCGATCCCGAAAGGCCTTCGAAATCCTGAGTGAAGTCCGGCAGGCTAAGGCGGAGGATATCCTCTTTTACCAGCCACGCCCACATGGGCACCGAGAACGGGGCGACCTCGCGCACCGCCCGCAGGATCGGATCGGCATCCTTTTTCCATCCTTCGCGCACCGCCCGCTCGAAAACAAGGTCGGGAATGACGTTGATGGAAAGAATGCCCATGGCGTGCATGCGGATGCGGAGCAGCCGCACCTCCTTCGCCAGGACGGCTCCGTTTCCGGGTTCGGCCGCGGCCACGACCCGCTCCGCCTGCGTCCGGACGGCCTGCGGGTACCCGGGAAAAAGCTCCCCGGCCTCCGCCGCCGTCGGAAACGCCTGAACAAGGATCAGTAGAGGCGCAAGCACCAGGGCGAAGCGGAGACGGCGGCGAATGAGATTCCGGTGGCTCATTAATCTTCCATGCTATCATTATTCATGGGAAAAACCGCCATGGACGATTTTCGCAAGCTCGTCGATATCATGTCGCGGCTTCGCGCCGAGGGTGGGTGCGAATGGGACCGGGCACAGACTCATTCCTCACTGCGGCAGTACCTGCTCGAGGAAGCGCATGAGGTGCTCGACGCCATCGCCCGGAAGGACCCCCGATTCCTGTGCGAAGAGCTGGGCGACCTGCTTATCCAGATACTGTTCCACGCCCAGATCGCGAAGGAGCGCGGTCAGTTCGACATCTCCGACGTCATAGCGTCGATTTCCGAGAAAATGGTGCGAAGGCACCCGCACGTCTTCGGGGACGCAACCGCCGATTCCCCCGAGGCGGTTTCCCTCCAGTGGGACCACATCAAGCGCAATATCGAAAACAGAAACCACTCCTCGCTTATCGGCGGTGTACCGAAAAAGTTTCCCTCGCTCCTGCGGGCGGCGAAGCTTACGAAAAAAGCCGCGCGGGTGGGATTCGACTGGGAAAACACCGAGCAGGTGATGGCAAAGGTCGACGAGGAAATCCGGGAGTTGAACCAGGCCGTATCCGGGGGAAAATCCGAAGAGATGGAGCACGAACTGGGCGACGTCCTCTTCGCGCTCGTGAACCTGGCACGATTCCTCAACGTCAACCCCGAAGTCGCGCTTATGACCGCCAACGAACGCTTCGTGCGGCGATTCAGGGCGATGGAAAAAATCGCATCTGAATCGGGGGGTTCCATAGAGGGGGCGGATCCGGCCACGCTGGACAGGTTCTGGGAGATGGCAAAGAAGACAACCACTTGACGCTCCGGTTTTTCTCCACACCCGCTGTGGAAAGGTTGTGGAAGGCCTTGTGGATGTAGTCCCCCCCCCGCGTAGTATTTACAGGTTATACATTTTGCCTTTTTATTGGGCAACTCCGTGAAGCCGGAGGTTGCGTTCCTCGAACTTCAGCAGCGCTTCCTTCGCAGGAAGTCCCTTGCCGAATCCGACAAGCATCCCGCCTGCGCCCACGACCCGATGGCATGGGACGATCACCGGCCACGGGTTGCGCGCAAGTGCTGCTCCCGCCGCACGGGCGGCCCCGGGGCTTCCCGCCATCGCGGCGAGCTCTCCGTACGTGACGGTCCGTCCGTAAGGAATTTTAGCCGTCTCCTGCAAAATCCTGCCGTGAAATCCGGCGGCCATATCCCATGCTATCGACAGCGCGGAGATTTCACCCGGCGAGGAGATCCCGCCTCCCGCATAATCCTTGAGGATCTTCCCCGGACGGGAACCATCCGTAGCGGAGCCGACGGCCAGGGGAAATTTTCTTCGCAGCGTTTCCGCCAGCCGTTCCTTCGAGTCTTCCCATTCCACGGATACCAGCATCCCGCCCGACAGAACAGCGCTCGCCCAGCCGTATGGAAGCTTGACCGGCGCGGTATGCACGACGGCGGGCCTCATCGCGAATCCCTTTTCATGCTGTTTTCCCTTTGACATGGGCTTCCCTCCCGTATAACATTTTAGATTCGCGAAAATACCTTAAGTATCAGGCAGGGAGGATTACGTTGGGCAAGTCGAAGTCCGCCGCAAAAAGACACAGGCAAAGCCTGAAGAGAAGGATAAGGAACCGTCACATCCGCTCGACCGTGAAGACGGCCGTCAAGGAAGTCCGCGAGGTCGTCGCGGAAGGCGACGCCTCCAGGGCCGGCGAGGCGCTCTCGAAAGCCGCATCGACCATCGCCCGGGCCGGCTCCAAGGGAGTGCTGCACAAGAAGACGGTCGCCAGGAAAGTGGCCAGGCTCTCCAAGGCCGTCCGCAAGTCCTCCGCCGGGAAGTAGCGGCGAACGGTTCACGCAAGCAGCTTCAGCAGATTTATTTCGAAAAGTTGCTCGGGGGAGAGCCTGCTCTCCCCTTTCATCGCCCTGTCTATGCCGGACAGCGCCGTGAGTATCTCTCCTCCCCTGGAGGGTGACAACGGCGACTTGCCCGCGAGCCGCCTCCTGACGATCCACGCGATCGCCCCTACCAGTCCGTGGTAGTCGGCGGTTTCCGCCACGGCGGCGAAACGGCGGAAAAGCGTAATGCAACCTTTTATGTCCCTGCGAACCAGCTTCTCCGCGAGTCCGAACGGGTCCGCCGCGCCCCCGGCGATGCACACCGACCTGATCTCTTCTTCCCCGATCTCCCGCCGGTCGCCCGAGTAGGATAGCAGCTTCGCCAGCTCCTCCTTGACGCGGGCGAAGTCCATCCCGACCCATCTCACCAGGAACGCGGCCGCGTCCTCCGAAAGCTCCTTGCCGGCATCGCGCAGCCTGGACACCGCCGCCTGGGCCAGCGTCGAAACGACCTGCTCCTCGCCGGGAGCGGCGGAACGAACGGACTTGACCCCGGAAAATGTCCTTGCCGCCCCCCTGTCCGTACACGGGAGGACGAGCACCACCGACGGATCGGGCGAGGAAAGGTAACCCATGAGCGCGTCTTTGGGCCCTTTTTTAAGCTCCGCGAGGTCCGGAAGGATGAACACGCGAAAACGGAAGAAAAAGGAAGGAGTCCTGAAAACCGCTTCCATCGATTCCCTCTCGATGTCCACGGGCGTCCACCGGGTAAGCTCCGCCGTGGCGGACTCCGCCCGAAACCTCTCCACCCACAGCTCCGCGACCAGGTCGGCAAGTCCGGCCCCTTCGCCGGAAAGGAGATAGGCGGGCGCCGGCGTGCCGGTCAGCCAGGGGCGAAACAGCGCCGGAACGGGTTGCGGCTTCACAGGACGATCCTTACGGCCTGGCCGATCCGTCGCGCCATCCTGCGGCACGCCTCTTCGATCGCCGCCCTGCGGTTCGCTTCCGTATACTGGAAATCCGCTCCGGAGTAGTAGGAGGCCGACTCGGTTAGCCCCTCCTCCTTCCATAGCAGGCGACCCTTGACCAGTTGCGCGACGCGCACGTTGACCACAAGGGTAACGCGGTGTTCAAGCGCAAACTGGTCGGCGCCGTGTGAGACGACGTCCTCGACAATGTCCTTGACGGTCCCCTCGATCACGTATTCCGCCCCGGCCTGATCGAATACTCCGCGGAAACCCATGCGTCTCAGGTCCTCGCGAAGCCTTCCCGCGAGCAATATTCCGGCATCGGGGAAAACGGATACGTTTGCGAACGGCCTCAAGTCCACGCGGACCGAAGGATCGGCGAACCGGGAACCGGGATCCGGGCGGAACCGGTAACCGCAGGAGGCAAGCGACGCGATCATGAGGAAGACCGCGATCCCCTTCAATGCGACGGGGCCTGCAAAGGATTTCACGATACGACTATGCTCACTAGCTTCTTGGGTACGACGACGAGCTTTTTCAGCGTCTTCCCCTCCGTGAATTCCCTGACGCGCGGATCGGCAAGCGCCATGGACCGGATCTCCTCCTCCGTGGCTTCCGCGTCCGCCGTGATCCTGGAGCGCAGCTTCCCGTTCACCTGCACGACTATCAGGATCTCCTCCGCGCGGGCCATTTCCTCGTCGGCCTCGGGCCAAGGCTTTCGGCACGCCATCCCCTCATTCCCGACCTTCTCCCATAATTCCTCCGAAACGTGCGGGGCGAAAGGCGAAAGCATCAGGAGAAGGACGTCCACAGCCTCGCGCAGCGCCGGTGCGGTTTCCTTCGAGTCCCAGGCGGACTCCTCGACCAGATAAAGGAAATTGACCATTTCCATTACCGCGGAAATCGCCGTGTTGAAGTGGTACCTGTCCTCGACGTCCCCGGTCACCTTCTTGAGCGTGCGGTGGGTAACCTGCCGGATCCGCCTGGCCTGCTCTCCCGATTCACCCCCGACGCGGCCGGCGCCGCGGATCGCCTTTTCCTTCTGCGCGATCAGCCGGTACACCCTTCCCAGGAACCTGAATGCCCCTTCCACCCCCTGCTCGCTCCAGTCGAGATCCTTCTCGGGAGGCGCGGCGAACAGGGAAAAAAGCCTTGCCGTGTCGGCGCCGTACTTCTCCACGAGCGCGGAGGGCTCTACCACGTTGCGCTTCGACTTCGACATCTTCATCGAGCGGCCGACTTCGACCTTCTCTCCGCACTGCCTGCAATTTCCATCCGGATCGACCTCCTCCGGGTAGCGCCATCCGTGTTTAGGGCACTCCAGCGTCGCCATGCACACCATACCCTGCGAGAGAAGCCGCCTGAACGGCTCGTTCCCCGGCGCAAGCCCGCGGTCGCGCAGGTATTTATGGAAGAACCGGGCGTATATGAGGTGCATGCAGGCGTGCTCGACTCCGCCAACGTACTGATCGACCGGCATCCACGCCCGCATCTTTCCCCTGTCGAGCGGCTCCCCGTCGTTATGGGGATCGATGTAGCGCAGGAAATACCAGCTCGATTCGAAGAACGTGTCGAAGGTGTCGGTCTCCCTGCGCGCCTTCGCGCCGCACGAGGGACACGGAACGGATGCCCAGTTATCGGCCGCGGCCAGCGGATTGCCCTTCTCCCGCGTATAGGGGAGGTCTTCGGGCAGCACCACGGGGAGGTCTTCTTCCGGCACGGGCACTGCGCCGCACTTCGCGCAATGGATCACCGGGATCGGGCACCCCCAGTAGCGCTGCCGGCTTACTCCCCAGTCGCGGAGGCGGTATTGAACCTTCCCCCGGCCGATCCCCTCCCGCTCGAAATGCCTGGTGATTTCGCGTTTCCCTGCTTCGTTTTCCATGCCGGTGAAAGGTCCCGAATCGGCCATGCGGCCCGGCCCCTCGTACGCGCATGCGAGCGTCCCGGCCGTTAACGCTTCTCCCGCTTCGGGCTGTATGACCGGCACGATCGGGAGTCCGTATTTTTTCGCGAACTCGAAGTCGCGCTGGTCGTGCGCCGGTACGGCCATCACGGCGCCCGTGCCGTACTCGTAAAGGACGAAATTGGCGGCAAAGACCGGAATCTTCCCTCCGGTCATCGGATTTATGCAATAGCCGCCGGTGAAAATCCCCTCCTTCTCCATCTCGCCGCTGGACCGCTCGATCCTGTCCTGACGGGCAACGCGGTCGACGAACGCGCGGACTTCCTTCCCGCGCCCGGTTTCATCCGCGAATTTCGCCACCAGCGGATGCTCAGGCGCGACGCTCATGAACGTGGCGCCGTAGATCGTGTCCGGCCTCGTCGTGAACACGGTGATCCTGCCGTCGCCGCCGGCGAGCGGGAAATCGATCTCCGCCCCCTCGCTTCGCCCGATCCAGTTTCTTTGCATCTCCAGGACGTTTTCCGGCCACCCCCCTTCAAGCTCGTCGTGCCCGGAGAGGAGCTCGTCCGCGTACTTCGTGATCCCGAGGAACCACTGGTCGAGCTCCCGCTGCGTGACGCGCGTCTGGTCGTGGATGAAGCACGTCCCGTCCCTGTTGACCTGTTCGTTCGCAAGGACGGTCTGGCACTCGTCGCACCAGTTGAGCAGCGCCCTCTTCCTGTAAGCAAGCCCGTCCCGGATCATCCAGAGGAAGAAGAGCTGCTCCCAGCGGTAATATTCCGGGGTGCACGTGGCGAACTCGCGATCCCAGTCGTAGGAGATGCCCAGCTCCTTCAACTGCTGGCGCATGAAGTCGATATTCTCGTATGTCCACTTGGCGGGGTGCGTCCCGTGCCGGTGGGCGGCGTTCTCCGCCGGAAGGCCGAACGCGTCCCATCCGATCGGGTGCAGCACCTGGTAGCCCCGCATCCGCTTGAACCGCGCGATGAGGTCGCCGATCGTGTATACGCGTACGTGCCCCATGTGTATGCGCCCGGACGGATAGGGAAACATCTCGAGACAGTAATACTTGGGTGCGGCGACTTCGTCCGGGCACCTGGAAACCCCGGCATCGTCCCACGCTTTCTGCCATTTGGACTCGATCGCCTGCGGTCGATACTTCATCTGGTTCCCTTCTTTTTCCTGGAGATCTCCGATATCTTATCAAGTATCCCGTTGATGAAAGCGCCGGATTCCTCCGAGCCGTACCTTTTTCCCAGGTCCACCGCCTCGTTTATCGCCACCACGTAAGGAACATCGTCAGAGTGGCATATTTCGTACGCGCCGAGGCGAAGGATGTTGCGGTCGACGAGCGCCATCCTTTCCAGCCGCCAATTCTCGGCCGCCCGCCGGATGAGGTCGTCGACCTCCTCGCGGTGGTCCCATACGCCGTTGACCGCGTCGCGATAGTACCCGGGATCCGACGGAGGGTCGGACGTCAACGCAAAAAGGGGGATGGCCTCGTCAGGGCCAACCCCCAGGAAATCCATCATGAAAAGCGTTTGAAAGACCTTTTCCCTCGATTCCCGGCGCACTTCTTGTTCCGCTCCCGGCCCTCCTCTATACCTGGCGCAGCAGCTTGGCCATCTCTATTGCTGACAGCGCCGCCTCAAATCCCTTGTTGCCGGCCTTCGTGCCGGCGCGCTCGATCGCCTGCTCGATCGTATCGGTGGTCAGAACGCCGAATGCGACGGGGACCCCGGAGTCGAGGGTCACCTGGGCGATTCCCTTGGTCACTTCGGCGCTCAGGTAATCGAAGTGCGGAGTCCCCCCGCGGATCAGCGCCCCCAGCGCTATGACGGCGTCGGCCTTTCCCTTGGCGGCCTTGCGGACTCCAAGCGGAAGCTCGAACGAGCCGGGGACCTTGATCACCAGGATGTCCTTGTCCTCCACGCCGTGCCGCCGCAGGCCGTCCATCGCTCCTTCGAGCAGCCGGTCGGTGATGAATGCGTTGAACCGCGACACAACGATCGCCACCTTCAATCCCTGTCCCTGGAGGTCTCCCTCGATCACCCGCGCCATCTCAAGCCCCCTCACTCGACGTTCAGTATATGCCCCAGCTTCTTCTTCTTGGTCTTGAGGTACTTTACGTTTGCCGCGTTGGGGGCCACCTCGATGGGGACCCGCTCGACCACCCTCAGGCCGTACCCCTCCAGTCCGATGATCTTTTTCGGATTGTTGGTGAGCAGCCGGATGTCCCGCACTCCGACGTCGACCAGGATCTGGGCACCCACCCCGTAATCCCTCAAGTCCGGCTTGAATCCGAGCCTCTCGTTCGCCTCGACCGTGTCGAAGCCCTTGTCCTGCAGGTTATAGGCGCGGATCTTGTTTTCAAGGCCGATCCCCCGCCCCTCCTGCCGCATGTAAAGGAACACTCCGGATCCGGCCCGGACGATCATGCGCATGGCGTTCCGGAGCTGCTCGCCGCAGTCGCAGCGCATCGAATGGAAAACGTCCCCGGTCAGGCACTCGGAATGGACGCGGACCAGCGCCGGCACATCCGGCCGGACCTCCCCCTTGATCAGCGCCATGTGGGTATCGCCGTTGATCTCGTTCCTGTACGCGATCGCCGCGAATTCCCCGCCGTCCCGCACAGGCATCCGCGTCTCCACGATGCGCTTGACGAGGCGCTCCCTCGTCATCCGGTACTCGACGAGGTCCTGTATCGACACGATCTTGAGCCCGTGCTCGGCGGCGAACGACCTCAAGTCCGGCATGCGCGCCATCGTCCCGTCTTCCTTCATGATCTCGCAGATGACGCCCGCCGGAGAGCAGCCGGCAAGCCGCGCCAGGTCGACGGACCCTTCCGTCTGGCCGGTCCTTACGAGGACCCCGCCCTTCCTCGCCACCACGGGAAACACGTGACCCGGCCGCACGAGATCTTCCGGCCTGGCGTTTTCCGCAATGGCGGTGCGGACGGTTGTGGATCGGTCGTATGCCGAAATTCCGGTCGTGACCCCGCGGCGCGCTTCTATCGATACTGTGAAGGCCGTCCCGAAGGGAGAGGAATTGTCGTGCACCATCGGCGGGAGCTGAAGCTGGCGCGCCCGTTCCTCGGTCATGCTGAGACAGATGAGCCCGCGGCCGTACCGGGCCATGAAGTTTATGGCGTCCGGCGAAACGTGGTCGGCCGCGATCGTCAGATCCCCTTCGTTCTCGCGGTCCTCGTCGTCGACGAGGATCACCATCTTACCCGCGCGTATGTCCTCGATCGCGTCCTCTATCCTGGCAAGCGGCATCTGGACGACCTTTTCACGCGAATCCGTGTTTTTTGAGAAAATCCCTGGAGATACCCGGTCCCCCGCTTTCCAGGAACCGCAGCACGTATTTGCCGACTATGTCCGTTTCCACGTTCACCCTGTCCCCCGGCCGCATGCCGCCAAAGGTGGTCCTATCCAGGGTAAACGGAATCAGAGTCACCTCGAAACCGTCCGGACGGACCGCGCTTACCGTGAGGCTGACGCCGTCCACGGCCACGGCTCCCTTGAAAACGACGTATTTCATTATAGTGATATCGGCCCGTATATGGAATACCCGCGAATCCCCCGCGGGCCGGATTTCGCTGACCGTTCCCGTTCCGTCGACGTGGCCGTACACCAGGTGGCCGTCCAGCCGCCCTGAGGCGGCCATAGCCCTCTCCAGGTTCACCGGCTTGCCCGGCGAAAGCGAGCGGAAATTGGTCCGATCCAGCGTTTCCGCGGAGACGTCCGCCCGGAACCGCCCCGCCGCCTTCCCGGTTACCGTGAGGCAGGCGCCGGAAACCGATATGGAATCGCCCGCCTTAAGCTCCTCCGTCGGCAGACCCGACGACACCTCCAGCGCCGCGCCCTTGGCTCCAGGCGCGAATGACGCCACCTTCCCTACGTCCTCTACCATGCCCGTAAACATTTTAGCCCCCGTGCCCCTTAAAGCGCCTCCGCCGTCACAACGAGGTCATCCCCCGCGCGGCGGACGTTCCTTATCGCCAGTTTCCTCCCCGCTTCGACAGTGGGCGGACGAAATCCCGCTATCGCCCTGGTACCTTCCCCCAGCAGCCTGGGGGCGATGAAGAAAACGAATCGGTCGACGGCCCCTTCCGCGACCAGCCACCCCGCGACGCGACCGCCTCCCTCGACCAGGAGCGACGTCACCCCCTCACTGCCCAATGCCCGAAGCAGAACGGATGCGGAGATGCGCCCTTCCCTCGACGGCAGCTCCAGCACCCTCCCCCCCAGGGATGCCACCCGGTCCGCGAAGCGGCCCGATGCGCCCCGAGGGCAGACGAGAATAACCCTTCCCTTTCCCCCGCGGAAAATCCGAAGATCGGAAATCCCCGCCAGGCGCGAAGTCACCGCGATCCTTATGGGGTCCCTGCCACCGCGGATGCGGGAAGAGAGCAGCGGATCGTCCTTGCGCAACGTCCCGCCCCCGACCAGGACGGCGTCGGATTCTGACCGCATCCGGTGGACGATCCTGCGCGACTCCTCGCCGCTTATCCATCTGGACGCTCCCGTGGACGCGGCTATCTGGCCGTCCAGGGACATGGCGAGCTTCAGCGTAACGTACGGCTTTCCCGATACCACCCACCGGCAATAGGCGCGGTTCAGGGCCGTCGCCGATTCCTCGAGGAGGCCGCAGTACACATCGAGCCCCGCTTTCCTTAAAGCCGACAGACCCTTTCCGGATACCGCCGGGTTGGGATCCTTCATCGCGACCGCTACCCGCCGTATCCCCGCCGACAGCACCGCCTCGGTGCACGGGCCGGTGCGCCCGACGGTGCAGCACGGCTCCAGCGTCACGTAAAGGTCGGCGCCTCCCGCCGCGCGCCCGGCGTCCCGGATCGCCTCCACTTCGGCGTGGGGCAGCCCGGCTGCCCTGTGATACCCGCGGCCGACCACCTTTCGGCCCCGGACAAGGACAGCTCCCACGGCCGGATTCGGCGACGTCCGCCCGACGCCCTTGCGGGCGAGCGCAAGCGCCATCCGCATGAATTCGGGACTTGGGAAAGTCACATCGCGCCCGCTAGGACTTGGTGGGTCGGTCGGTCGGTTCGGTGATCAGGGTCTTGATCTCCTCGACGAACTGGCTCAGGTCCTTGAACTGGCGGTACACGGAGGCGAACCGGACGTAGGCGACGTCGTCCAGCTTCAGCAGCTCCCCCATCACGCGCCCGCCTATTTCCACGGACGAGATTTCCTTTTCCCCGGATGCCTGGAATTCGCTCTCAAGGGTGTCCACCACCTTCTCGATCGTGGCGTAGCTTATCGGGCGCTTCTCGCAAGCCTTCAAGATCCCGCTTATGATCTTCTGTCGGTCGAAAGGCTCCCGGCGCCCGTCGCGCTTGACGACCAGGGGGAGCTCCTCCTCGATCCGCTCGTAAGTGGTGAACCTGCCGCGGCAGGACAGGCATTCCCGCCGCCTCCGGATGACGTCGCCATCCTTTCCGGCGCGGGAGTCGACCACCTTGTTGTCGACATGGCCGCACCGCGGGCACTTCAAGGCGCGCGCTCCTCCAAACGGACGAGTTCCATGCCGACTTCCTTGAGCATCTCGCCGGTAAGCGCGTCAGCGTACCCTTCCAGGTAGACGATCCGCCTGACCCCGGCGTTGATCAGCATCTTCGCGCAGATGATGCACGGAAGGTTAGTGCAGTAGAGGACCGCGCCCCGTATCGAGACGCCGTGGAACGCGGCCTGGATTATCGCGTTTTGCTCGGCGTGAAGCCCGCGGCACAGCTCGTGCCGCTCGCCCGAAGGGACGTTGAGCCTCTCCCTCAGGCAGCCCGTCACCTCGCAATGCTCCACCCCCGAGGGGACGCCGTTGTACCCGGTGGCCAGCAGGCGGCGGTCCTTGACGAGCACGGCGCCCACGGCGCGCCGAAGGCACGAAGAGCGCCGGGAGGCAAGCCTGGCCATGTCCATGAAGTAGGTGTCCCAGTCGGGACGGGTGCGCGCGGCGGTCTTCAACCGTCAGCTCCGGGCATAAGCCGCCAACAGGCCGGGGTAGAGCGGAAACGCCTCGCAGATGTCGCGCACGGCCGCCGCGACCCGCTTCTCCACGCCGGCGTCGCCGGGGGCCGAGAGGATGTCCGCGATCAGGTTACCGATCCGCTCCGTCTCCCGTTCTTTCATGCCGCGGGTGGTGATCGCCGGAGTGCCGGCACGGATGCCGCTCGTGACGAAGGGGCTGCGCGTCTCGAACGGGACCGTGTTCTTGTTGACCGTGATCCCCACGCGGTCGAGCGCCTCCTGCGCATCCTTGCCGGTCAAGGGGGTATCCTTCAGGTTGACCAGGAACAGGTGGTTGTCCGTCCCTCCGGATACGAGCCTGTAGCCGCGGCGCGCGATCGCCTCCGCCATCGCCTTGGCGTTGCGGACGATCTGCTCCTGGTACTCCTTGAACCCGGGGCTCATCGCCTCCTTGAGAGCAACCGCCTTGGCCGCGATTACATGCATCAGCGGTCCGCCCTGGATGCCGGGGAAGATCGCCGAGTTGAGCTTCTTGGCCATCTCTTCGCGGCACATGATCATTCCCGCCCGGGGGCCCCGCAAAGTCTTGTGCGTGGTGGTGGTCACGAACTCGCAATACGGGACCGGGTTCGGGTGGATGCCCACGGCGACGAGTCCCGCCACGTGGGCGATGTCGGCCATCAGCATGGCGCCCGTCTCATCCGCTATCTCCCGGAAGGGGACAAAATCGATGGACCTGGGGTACGCGGACGCGCCGATGACGATCATCTTCGGCTTGTGCTTTATGGCCAGGTCGCGCACCTGGTCGAAGTCTATGGTCTCGGTGTCCTGCCGCACGCCGTACGGGACCACGTTGAACAGCTTCCCGGAGAAGTTGACGGGGCTGCCGTGCGTCAGGTGGCCGCCGTGGGAGAGGTTCATCCCCAGCATGGTGTCTCCCGGGGTCATGGCCGCCAGGTAGACCGCCATGTTGGCCTGCGAGCCCGAGTGCGGCTGGACGTTGACGTGCTCGGCCCCGAAGATCTTCTTCGCCCGTTCTATCGCCAGGGTCTCCGCCTGGTCGACGAACTCGCACCCGCCGTAATAGCGCTTGCCCGGGTACCCTTCCGCGTACTTGTTCGTCAGAATCGAACCCGTCGCCTCCAGCACCGCCTCGCTCACGAAGTTCTCCGACGGTATGAGCTCCAGGCCGTACGCCTGCCGCTCCGTCTCACGGCGTATCACATCGTAAATCTCGGGATCAACGGTCTTGAGTGTGGACATTATCTCGCCGCTCCTTTTCTCACGTCTGCATGCCCAGGCGTTTCTCCATGCTTACGATCTTTTCCACCCTCCTGGCGTGCCTCCCCCCCTCGAACGCTTCCGAAAGGAAGATGCGGAGGCGCGCAACAGCGGCCTCGACGGACATGGTCCGCGAGCCGAAGATCGCCACGTTGGCGTCGTTGTGCAGGCGGGCGTGACGCGCCGTGAAGTCGTCGTACAGCAGGGCGGCGCGCACGTTGGGGAACTTGTTCGCGGATATCGACATCCCGACGCCGGTCCCGCACACGAGCACGCCAAACGCCGCGCGGCCTCCGGAGACTCTCAGGGCGACCGCCTCCGCGTAATCGGGGTAGTCCACCGATTCCGGCGTATCGGGCCCCAGGTCCTGCACCGCGTATCCCCATTCCGCGAGGGCGTCCCGCAGGCGGCGCCGCATCTCGAGGCCCGCGTGGTCGGACGCGAGCGCAACGGTCCGCCCCGCCCCGTTCATGCGCCTATCCCGCGAACCTGCCGAAGAGCAGGCAGGAGTTCGTCCCCCCGAAGCCGAACGAATTCGAGAGCGCATAACGGATCGGCCGGTTCCTGGCGGTGTTGGGCACATAGTCCAGGTCGCACTCCGGGTCGGGAGTCTCGTAGTTTATGGTCGGCGGGACCGCCCCGTCGCGCACCGCCAGAACGGAAAACACGCTCTCGATGGCGCCGGCCGCGCCCAGGAGATGCCCCGTCATCGACTTCGTGGAACTTACCATCAGGCGAGAGGAGTGATCCTTGAAAACGGTCTTGATCGCCATCGTTTCGTAAAGGTCGTTGTAGGGCGTCGAGGTCCCGTGCGCGTTTATGTACTCCACGTCCCCGGGGTCGACCCGCCCGTCGGCGAGCGCAGCCTGCATGCAGCGCACGGCTCCCTCCCCTCCCGGGGCCGGCGCCGTTACGTGGTACGCATCCGCAGACGCGCCGTAGCCAAGCAGCTCGGCGTAGATCTTCGCTCCGCGCCGCTTCGCCGCCTCCAGCTCCTCCAGGATGAGCATGGCGGCGCCTTCCCCCATGACGAATCCGTCGCGGTCCTTGTCGAACGGCCTGGACGCCGCCGCCGGATCGCCGTTGCGGGTGGACAGCGCTTTCATGGCGCAGAAACCCCCGAGGCCCATGGGAGTTATGGTCGACTCCGTCCCTCCGGCGATCACCGCGTCGCAGGCGCCGCGCCGTATCGCCTCCAGCGCCTCACCGATCGCGTGGCTGGATGCCGCGCACGCCGTGGTGGTCGTTATGTTGGGCCCCTTCGCCCCGTATTTCATGGCTATGTGGCCGGGCGCCAGGTTGGATATAAGCATAGGGATGAAGAAGGGGCTGATCTTGCGCGCCCCGCCCTCAAGATACGCCTTGTGGTAGTGCTCGAGCGTGCCCAGTCCCCCCAGGCCGCTGCCCACGAAAACGCCCGTTCTGGGACCGGTCCTGTCGTCGAGGCTCAAACCCGCATCCGCCATGGCGAGGTGGGCCGCGGCCATGGCTATCTGGATGAACGGATCCATCCGCTTTATCTCTTTCCGGTCGACGAAGTCCTCGGGATTGAACCCCTTGACCTCGGCGGCGATTCTCGTCGGGAATTCGGCCGTGTCGAACTTCGTTATATGCGATACGCCGGACCGGCCGGCGAGTATCGCCTCCCAGGTCGGCGCCACGCCTATCCCGAGCGGCGTCACCGCCCCCATTCCTGTCACCACCACTCTACGCATCCGTCTACCTTCCCGTCGCGGACCGCGTCCGCCGGTCCCTTTCCGCCGGCGGATCGAGCGGATCCATCGTTATTTCGCGTGGGCCTTTATGTACTCCACGACGTCGTTCACGGTCTTGATCTTCTCGGCTTCCTCGTCCGGGATCTCGATCCCGAACTCCTCCTCCATCTTCATCACCAGCTCGACGATGTCGAGCGAATCCGCGCCCAGGTCGTCGATGAACGACGCGTTCGTCGTGATCTCGCCCTCGTCCTTGCCCAGCTGCTCCGCCACGATCTCCTTCACTTTTTTCTCGACCGACATCTGCGGTCCTCCCTTCCTTTTAATATATTCTCACATGTACAGTCCGCCGTTGATCCCGATCACCTGCCCGGTGACGTAGCCCGCCCCGTCCGACGCCAGGTACAGCGCAAGCTCCGCAACTTCCTCTGGGGCGGCAAACCTCTTGAGGGGAATCTGCTCCATGAACGCCTTCTGCACAGCGTCCGGAAGTCCCGCCGTCATGGCCGTCGTTATGAATCCGGGCGCTATGGCGTTGACCGTGATCCCCCGCGAGCCGAGCTCGCGAGCCATAGACTTCGTGAAACCCGCTATCCCGGCCTTCGCCGCGGAATAGTTCGACTGGCCCGCGTTCCCCATCGACCCCACGACCGAGCTCATGTTGATGATCCGTCCGCCCCTCTGCCTGATCATGTGCCGCGACACGGCTTTCGTCAGGAGGAACGTGCCTTTCAGGTTCGTCCGGACGACCGCGTCGAATTCCTCCTCGCTCATGCGCATCAGCAGGTTGTCCCTGGTGATCCCGGCGTTGTTGACCAGTATGTCGATCCGGCCCAGGGCGGCGATCACGGCGGCGACCGCGCGGTCGACCTGCGCCGCGTCCCCGACGTCGAACATCTCCACCCTGCCCCTTCCCCCGTTCCTCTCTATGCCTGCCAGCGTCTCCCGGGCGGCGGCCTCGTTCGCAACGTCGCTTATGACCACCGCGGCCCCTTCCGCGGCGAACAGCTCCACCATGGATTTGCCGATCCCGCGCGCGGATCCGGTTACGAGCGCGACCTTGTCCGCAAGACGCATGGCCTTTAATCCCCCTTCCCGAAGTTCATACCTTCAATGGAGCCGGTCGTTCAAGAGAAAACTTCACCCGGCGAGCGCGCGGACGCCGGCAAGGTCGCCGGGGGCGCAAAACGCCGCTACGCCGGCGTCGCGGTCGATCCTGCGCAGAAGGCCGGAGAGAACCTTCCCGGGCCCCACTTCCAGGAACGTGTCGGCGCCCATGGCGCGCATCTTCCGTATGCATTCCTCCCAGCGCACCGGGGCCACGATCTGGCGGATGAGCAATTCGGCCGCCGGCGCGGCATCGGCATACGGCTCCGCGGTGACGTTCGCCACCACGGGGAACCTGAACGGCCGCTGCGCCAGCGCGAGCAGCTCCGGGGCCAGCCGGTCGGCCGCCGGCCGCATCAGCGAGCAGTGGAAGGGCGCGCTGACCGCGAGCGGAAGCGCCCTCTTGGCTCCCGCCGACCTCGCCGCCTCGCACGCCGCTTGCACCGCGGCGGCGCTGCCTGAAATCACGACCTGGTCCCCGCCGTTGAAGTTCGCGGGCTCGACGACGCCCTTCACGGCGCCCGCGCGGCATGCCGCCTCCACCCCCTCCGGCGCAAGCCCGATCAGCGCCGCCATCGCGCCTTCGCCGACTTTCACGGCCTCCTGCATGTACCTTCCCCTGGATCGAAGGACCCGGGCCGCGTCCCCGGCGGACAGCGCGCCGGATGCGACCAGGGCGGAGTATTCACCCAGCGAATGGCCGGCCGCGCACATCGGCCGGATCCCGGTTTCCGCCTCCAGCACGCGGAACGCCGCGACGCTTACCGTGAAGATCGCGGGCTGCGTATTCTCGGTCAGGCGCAGCTCGTCCTCGGAGCCGCGGAAGCACAGCTCGGCCAGATCCATCCCGGCCGCGCCGGACGCCTCCGCGAACACGGCGCGCGCGGCGGGAAACGCTTCGTACAGTTCCTTCCCCATCCCGGCGAACTGGGACGCCTGTCCCGGAAAGAGGAGACCGATCCCCATGGAGGCTCCCCTCACATCCGGATGAGCGCGGAGCCCCATGTAAGCCCGCCGCCGAATGCGGCAAGGAGCACCAGGTCGCCCTTGGAATAACGTCCCTTCTCCCGCGCTTCCGCCAGCGCGATCGGAATGGACGCCGCGGATGTGTTGCCGTAGCGCTCCAGGTTGACGAACACCTTTTCCTCGGAGATCCCCATCCGCTTCCCGACCGCGTTGATGATCCGCAGGTTGGCCTGATGAGGGACGAAGAGATCCACATCCCCGATTCCGACGCCGTTCCTCGACAGCGCTTCCTGGCACACCTCTGCCAATCTCGTCACGGCGAGCTTGAATACTTCGTTGCCCGTCATCCTGATGAAATTCGTCCGGACCTTCGTTGTCCCCGGGATGAAGGGTTCGACCGTGCCTCCGCCCGGGCAGTGAATCAGCTCCCACAGGTTGCCGTCCGAGTGGAGATGGCAGCTCAAGACCCCCTCCCCGTCGTCGCATTCCGAAACCACGACCGCCCCCGCACCGTCGCCGAAAAGGATGCACGTGGCGCGGTCCGTGTAGTCCGTAACGGAAGAAAGTATCTCCGATCCCACGACCAGGCCCTTTTTCCCGCGCCCCGCCCGGATCAGCGAATCGGCCACCGTGAGCGAATATACGAATCCGGAACACGCCGCGTTCAAGTCCAGCCCGAACGCGCGGTTGGCTCCCAGTTTCATCTGGAGGAAGCAGGCCGTGGAAGGCAGCGGCATGTCGGGGGTGCAGGTCCCGACCACGACGAAGTCCAGCTCGTCTGCATCGATTCCCGCATCCTCGAGCGCACGGCGGGCCGCCTCCAGGCTCAAGTCGGAGTTCGCCGTTCCGGGCTTGGCGATCCGGCGCTCCTTGATCCCGGTCCGCGTGGAAATCCACGCGTCGTTCGTGTCGACCATCTTTTCGAGTTCGTCGTTGCCGAGTATTTTCGGCGGGGCATACGCCCCCACGCCGATAATTTTGGATCCCACCTTTCCCCCCCCCGCCGCTTAAGGCCCCCGCCCTATTCCGCGGCCGATTCCTCGCTCCGCTCGCGACCGCCCCGCGCGACCAATACGGCAATTTCCTCTTCGACGCCGCACCGGTGGAGCGACCCTGCGGAACGGATCGCGTTCTTGATTGCTTTCGCATCGGATGCGCCGTGGCATATCACGACCCCGCCCTTGACCCCGAGCAGCGGCGCTCCGCCGTATTCCGTATAATCCATCCTCTTCCTGACCTCGCGAATCGCCCCGCCAGCCAGCAGGACGCCCAGCTTCGCCATCGAGGATTTCGCTATCTCGTTCTTGAGGAATTGCCCCAGGGCGGATGCCATCCCCTCCATCGTCTTCAGGGCGACGTTTCCGACGAATCCGTCGCATACGAATACGTCCGCCTTGCCGACGAAAAAATCGCGCCCCTCGACGTTCCCCACGAAGTTCAAGCCCGTCTTCCTGAACAGCGCGCCCGTTTCGCGCGTAAGGTCGGTCCCCTTCGAATCCTCCTCGCCGATGCTGACGAGGCCGATCCGGGGATGGGCTATGCCGACGATCTTTTTTGCGTACGCGTCTCCCATGAGGCCGAACTGCACGAGGTGGGCGGGTTTGCATCCGACGTTCGCCCCCGCGTCGATCAATACGATCGGCCCCGAAGGGGTCGGGATCGTGGCCGTTATCGCCGGCCGGTCGATCCCCCGTATCTTCCGCAAAACATACAGCGCCCCGGCCATCACCGCGCCGGAATTCCCCGCGCTGACGAACGCGGTGGCAGCCCCTTGCGCCACCAGGTTCAATCCCACGCGGATGGAGGAATGCTTCTTCTTCCTGATGGCCACGCCCGGGACCTCGCACATCTCTACGACCTCGGACGCGTGAACCACCTCGATCCTGCGCTCGCCTGTTCCCAGGGAGCGCAGCTCGTCCCGGATAAGCTCCTCCCGCCCCACCAGCACGACAGGAATATCGGTCTCCTGCGATGCCTGGACCGCCCCCCGGATCACCTCCAGCGGGGCGTGATCCCCCCCCATCGCGTCGACTGCAATTTTCATCCGAGGAAGGCTTTAAAGACCGTCAGTCCTTCGCAACGACTTCCCGGCCTTTGTAGGTCCCGCAATTGGGGCACACGGCATGCGGACGCTTTACCTGCTTGCACTGCGGGCAAATGCTCCTTGCGGGATTGGCGAGCTTCTTGTGAGTCCGCCGCTTGTCCCTGCGGCATTTCGATCCCCGTCTCTTGGGATTCGGCATCCTCTACTCCTTTTCTTTCTTCAAGTTCTTCAATGCGGCGAACGGCCCGGCGGCCTGCGGCTCCGGGCAGTTGCACTCCGCGCGATTGCGGTTGCCGCCGCAAGTCGGGCAAACCCCCCGGCAATCCTCCGAGCAGAGGATCTTGACCGGCAGGGCCAGCGCAACCTGCTCCCAGAACAGGTCGTTCACCTCGACCCCGGCCCCGTCGTAGAAGCCGATGTCCAGGTCGTCCTCGTGCAGCTCCACGTTCGTCGCCCCGGCGGGACCCTTGTCGCGGGGGACCAGTATCGTGGAAAACTCTTTCTCCAGAGTGACAGATGTCGCCTCGGTGCAGCGGTCGCAGGAAGCTTCTCCCTCCGCCACAAATGACCCGCTCGCAAAGAGATTTCGCCCCTCGAGCGTCAGGACCAGGCCGGCGGAAACCATCCGGCAGGTCCGCAGGGGGTAAGGATCCATGCCTTCCAGGATCTTGGGGATCCAGGCACGCCCCCTGTTCGCGACGACGTCGAGCCCCTCCCGGTGAATCTCGGATATTTTAATGTACAAGGACAAACTTCTCCGAAAATTGAAAAAGATACTATAGGAAACCCGGAAACGCCTGTCAATCGCGAATATTCCTCAATATGATAACATATATGCATGATACGGCCCCCCGCTGTCGCAGGCCAGTTCTACCCCGGAACGCAGAGGGAACTGGACCAGGAAGTCCGCCGGCTGACCCGGGACATCCCCGATAAGATCCGCGCCAGGGGGATCGTGGTCCCGCATGCGGGATACGTCTATTCGGGCGCAGTCGCCGGTGAAGTGTTCTCCTCGGTGGAAATCCCCGACCGGGCGGTCATTTTCTGTCCGAACCACACGGGGATGGGGGCGGACGCCGCCGTAATGGTCCGGGGTGCCTGGAGGATGCCCTGGGGAGACGTGCCGATCGACGAGGGGCTGGCAGGCCGGTTGCTTTCCGCCTCCTCTCTCTTCACGGAGGACCGGTCGGCTCACCTCCGCGAGCATTCCCTTGAAGTCCAGCTCCCTTTCTTGAGGCGGTTCCGGGAGACATTCCGGTTCGTGCCCATCGCCCTGGGCCGCCTCGCCCTGTCCGACTGCCGGTCCATGGGAGAGGCCGTCGCGGGAGCGTTGCGCGACGATCCTTCGCAGCCGCTGCTTATCGCAAGCTCGGACATGACGCATTACGAGCCCGACGCGATCACGCGGAAAAAGGACGAGAAAGCGATATCGCGGATCCTGGCGCTAGACCCTGAGGGCCTCTTCAGGACGGTCCGGACGGAGCGGATCACCATGTGCGGGGTTATCCCCGCCATAGTCATGCTTTTCGCCGCCCTTTCCCTTGGCGCTTCCGAAGCCCGTCTGATAAAATATGCGACTTCCGGCGACGCAAGCGGCGATTACGGACATGTCGTCGGGTACGCGGGCCTGGCCATCCTTTAGCCTTAGTTTACGCACTCCCCGCACCGGCCGAGAAAGAGGTTCGAAGATGTCTTCCGTCGTTACCCGGTTCGCGCCCAGCCCCACGGGAGACCTCCACATCGGGGGGGCGCGCACCGCCCTGTTCAACTGGCTTTTTGCCCGCAGGCACGGGGGGAAATTCATCTTAAGGATCGAGGACACCGACCGGGAGCGGTCCACGCTGGAATTCGTCCAGGCGATCCTCGACGGGATGAGCTGGCTTGGGCTTGCCTGGGACGAGGGGCCCTATTACCAGACCGAACGGATGGATCTTTATAGAAAAGCGGCGGAAACCCTTCTCGCCGAAGGCAAGGCGTACCGATGCGTGTGCACGCCGGAGGATCTGGAGCGCCGCCGCGAGGAGATGAAGGCCCGCAAGGAGAAGCCCAGGTACGACGGCCGGTGCCGCAGCCTGCCTCCCGAGGCGGCGGCGGGGAAACCGTCCGTCGTGCGGTTCAGGACCCCGCTATCCGGGCAGACGGTCGTACGGGACCTGCTGCGAGGGGACGTTACGTTCGAGAACAGCGAACTTGACGACCTGGTCCTGCTCCGCACGGACGGCACGCCGACTTACAACTTCGTCGTCGTAGTCGACGACGCCTCCATGGGAATCACCCACGTGCTGCGCGGAGACGACCACCTGAACAACACCCCCAAGCAGCTCCTGATCTACGAAGCCCTCGGGTACCCGCTGCCGCGGATCGGCCACTTCCCCCTGATTCACGGGATGGAGGGGGGAAAGATGTCCAAGCGGGACGCGGAGACGTCCGTGATGAAGTACAAGGAGATGGGATATCTTCCCGAAGCCATAGTTAATTACCTGGCCCGCCTGGGCTGGGGCCACGGGGACCAGGAAATCTTTTCCGTCGGGGAGCTGCAGGGCCTTTTTTCGCTGGAGCATGTGAACCTTTCCCCCAGCCGGTTCGATATAAACAAGCTTCTGCACCTGAACGCGCATTATATAAAGGAAGCAGACCCTGAAAGACTGGCCGGCCTTCTTATACCCTTCCTCAAGGAGCGGGGGATCGACGCCTCGCCTTCCGCCTGGCTCACCCGCGCGGTGATGACCCTTAGGGAACGGGCACGGACCCTGGCGGAGATGGCCGACGCGGCGATCTACTACTTCAGGGAGAAGGAAGCCGATCCCAGGGCGGCCGCGAAGTTCCTGACTCCCGATATCGCCCCGGTGCTGGAGGAGATTGCGCAAGCCTTGTCGGCCCTCCCGGAGTTCACGCCCGCCTCCATGGAGGCGGCGCTTTCCGCGGTCGTCGAAAAGCGTGGAGGGACGCTCAAGATTCACCAGCCCATCCGCGTGGCGCTCACCGGGGGGACCGCCTCTCCCGGGCTTTTCGAGGTCATGGATGTCCTGGGCCGCGAAGAGGTGGTAAAACGCCTGTCGTCGGCGGCGAAACGCATCAGGTCCAACTGAGGAAACAGAACGATGCAAAAACCGACGCTTCCTCCGCAGGGGCCCGAAGACAGGGAAAAGCTCGATTTCCTGCGCGAGATCGTCAAGCGCGACACCCACTCCGGACTCTACGGCGGCCGGGTTGCGACGCGCTTCCCTCCCGAGCCGAACGGCTTCCTGCACATAGGCCACGCCAAGTCCATCTGCCTTAACTTCGGCATCGCCCTGGAGTTCGGAGGCGCCTGCCACATGCGATTCGACGACACGAACCCTGAGACGGAGGACATGTCGTACGTCGAATCGATCATGCGCGACGTGCGCTGGCTGGGCTTCGACTGGGGTGACAAGCTCTTCTTTGCCTCGGACTACTATGAAAAGCTCTACGATCTCGCGGTCCGGCTAATAAGGGATGGAAAGGCGTACGTGGACAGCCTGAGCGAGGAGGAGATACGAAAGCATCGCGGCACCGTCACGGAACCGGGCCGCGAAAGCCCGTGGCGAAACCGTTCAGTGGAAGAGAACCTGGATCTATTCGCCCGGATGCGAGCCGGCGAATTTTCCGACGGCGCCCACGTTCTGCGCGCGAAGTGCGACATGGCTGCGAGGAACATGAAGATGCGCGATCCGCTGCTTTACCGGATCCGCCATGCCTCGCACTACCGAAGGGGCGATTCCTGGTGCATATACCCCATGTACGACTTCGCCCACCCCCTGTCCGACGCCATCGAGAACATAACTCATTCGATCTGCACGCTGGAGTTCGAGAACAACCGCGCGATCTACGACTGGCTGGTCGACAACCTGTTTCCGGAGCCTCGGCCGCGCCAGTACGAGTTCGCGCGCCTGAATCTCGATTACACGATTATGAGCAAGCGCAAGCTGCTGCAGCTCGTCGAGGAAGGTCTGGTTTCCGGCTGGGACGATCCCCGGATGCCGACGATCGCCGGGATGCGACGTCGCGGGTACACGCCGGAGGGCATCCGCCTGTTCGCGGCGCGAATCGGCGTCGACAAGGCGAACAGCCGCGTGAGCATGGAACTGCTGGAAGACGCTATCCGGGACGATCTGAATGCCCGCGCGCCGCGGGCCATGGCCGTTCTTCGGCCGCTTAAAGTGACTATCTCCAACTACCCGGACGGCAAGGTCGAGTGGCTGGAATCCCCCTACTGGCCCCGCGACATCGGGAAGGAAGGCTCGCGCAAGCTTCCGCTGACCCGGGATATCCATATCGAACGCACCGACTTCAGCGAGAACCCGCCGCAAGACTGGATGCGGTTCAAGCCCGGCGGAGAGATCCGGCTGTTCAGCGCCTACCTGCTGCGTTGCGATGAAGTCGTCAAGGACCCGGCCACCGGGGAGGTCGTCGAGCTGCGCTGCACATACGATCCGGATTCCATGGGCAAGGTCCCCGGCGCAAAACGGAAGAAGACCATGGCCGTCCAGTGGGTGTCGGCCGCGCACGCAGTCCCCGCCGAGGTCCGGATGTACAGCCGCCTGTTCACCGCCGCCAACCCCGAGGAGGCGGAGGAAGGCAAGACATTCAAGGATTTCCTGAACCCGGAGTCGGCGACGATACTGCGCGGATGCCTCCTGGAGCCGGGGCTGGCGGATGCGCAGCCCGGAGAGCGGTTCCAATTCCTTCGGCACGGGTACTTCGTCTCGGACGCCGTCGACTCGAAGCCGGGCGTCCCCGTTTTCAACCTCATCGTGGGACTTCGGGACACTTACACGCGCCGGATTCGCTCTTGACGCTCCGGTTCGCCATCGGTTAACCTGCTTTTTCCGCTGAGGAGTGGTGAAATGGCATCACACCTGGCTCTGGACCAGGTTTTCCAGGTTCGAGTCCTGGCTCCTCAGCCAAACGGTCCCATCGTCTAGTGGCCCAGGACACCGCCCTCTCACGGCGAAAACGCGGGTTCGAACCCCGCTGGGACCGCCACCTTCTGCTCTTCAACTTAATTCCAGGCTTTAATTCCGTATTTCCGTCTGCGCAGAAGGTGGCGGCTTCACATCGCCAGGCGGGGTTCGAACCGAGTTCGGCGCCGACGAGGATACTGCGTGCAGGAGTTTGTCCCAGCAGTATCCGAGTCCGAGGGGCCGCCGACCGGACAGGGAGGTATAGCGCGAGCGACGGCGAGCGCGGCAGGCCCCGAGGCGGGCGGCGCAGCGACACTCGGAATCCTGTGAGCGTGAGCCGCCGAACAGGGAGGATTAGCGCTCACTGTTCCTGTTACGCGCGACAGGAAACCGAGGCGGCCCTCGGCGAGGGACGCGAGGCCCGAGCGCTGCGGGGAACCCCGCTGGGACCGCCACTAATGCCCGAGCCCACCTAAGGGGGCTTTTTCATTCGTGGCGAATTCCCATCACCATATCTCGGTAAACATTTTCCTAATAATACGCAGGTTTTTCACCGACAATTACTCATCGCGAGTAAATCGTATTCATTTGTAACAGATTAAGATTACTGTATCCATCGGAATGAATATTGCTTGAATTCAGGAACTGATTTGCGATCTCTTGGGAGACGTGCCATGAATTTCCGACGCTTTGCCTTTCTGGCTATCTACTTCCTCTTGTGTAATCCGATTCAGGCAGAAGACCGTTATTGGGTTGGAGAAAGCGGTTCGTGGGATGATCCTTACAATTGGAGTCTAACGGCGGGCAGCCCGGGGGGTGCAGGCAAGCCATTGAATGGCTATGCTGTCTTCTTGGTCCAGTCGGATGGAATAAACAGGACGATCACCTATAATACCTTCGCTCCTGACTCCTATTGGTTTACATCCCTTGAGGTCGACGCAACAGGTTCGGGTGCAACTACCCTGTCCATACAGCAGACTCTCGACGTGAGTAAACAACTCATCGGCCATTACGGCAACGGGACTCTCAAACTCTCCGAGGGAACCAATTCGGCCTTCTCGCTGGTACTCGGATATTGGGGCACAGCGAACGGCACCTTCGACATGACCGGTGGTAATTTGCTTTCCTATGGAGAAGTCATTGGCTCATTAGGAACCGGGACATTCAACCAGACGGGTGGGTCTAATATATTAAACGGCACCGCTCTTTCCGGATACGGCATCGTTTCCATCGGTTCCTCGGAAGGGTCGAGCGGCACGTACAATCTAGGCGGAACCGGTTCCCTTGAGGCAAGAGGCATTTCCGTGAGGTACGGTGTCTTCAACCATTCTGCAGGAACAAGCGCCACGCAATTCCTGACGTTGGGCAATCCCGGATCAAACCCGTCCACATACAACTTGAGCGGAGAAGCATCCCTGACGGTATCCAATAATCAATATGTGGGATCCGGGGGGGGCAGCGGCGTCTTCAACCAAACCGGCGGGGTGAACACCGTACGAGGGACAACCTCAAGCGCCCTTTATCTGGGCATGGATGCTGGCTCGAACGGGGTGTACAACCTGAGTGGAAACGGTTCCCTGGTTGCAAATTCCGAACACATCGGGGAGTACGGCGTCGGCACGTTCAATCAGACGGACGGATCGAACTCGTCGGACGCCGGGATATGGATCGGCGCGCGGAACGGTTCAAGCGGTACTTACAACCTAAGCAAAGGAGAACTGACATCACCTTACGAAGCGATTGGCTTTGTCGGAACGGGAGTATTCAACCAGTACGGAGGATCCAATTCCGTGGCCGGCAGATTGGACATCGGGATATCCAGCGGAACATATAACATGTACGGCGGTACTCTTACCGCCGTGAACACGGTGGTCCATCCCGGAGGAACGTTCAACATCATCGGCGGAGATGTATTCACTCCCTTGACCAACAACGGATTTGTCGCTGGTTCCGGGGAGTTAACGGGCGACTTTGTCAATTTCGGCGCATTGGCTCCCGGTTTGTCGCCTGGAATACTGACGATAGACGGTAATTTCACTCAGGATTTTCTCGGGATTCTTCAGGTCGAGCTTGCGGGGTACACCAAGGGCGCCGAGTACGATTTTCTTTCCATTACCGGAGCCGCGAGACTGAACGGGACGCTGGATGTCGATCTACTTTCGTTCTTCGACCCATCGCCGGGCAGCGTCTTCAACATCCTGCACGCCGAGGGAGGGATATTGGACACCAGGTTCGCCCTGTTCGCATTTCCAACTCTTTCCGGCGGTAAATACTGGGACATCGGATACGGGACAAAGGATGTGTTTATATATGTCCAAGGCGGAACGGAGCCGGTGCCCGAACCCTCCACGATGCTTCTGTTAGGAAGTGGATTGGCGGGGTTGGTCGGCTACGGCAAGAGGCGGATGAAGAAGTAATTCGGCTTAACTAGAATTTCACCGATGGGCGGGGCAACCCGCACTTTCCGTTTACGCAGCCCTGTGGGATTTCGAGGATCGTGGATTATCCCATCTCCTCCCGCGTCCCGCCGATTTCGCCACAATGGCCGGAGAAAGAAAGACCTCACCTCTTTTTTTTTATAAGACGCCCGCTCCCTTGAGGACCATGCCGATCCCAAGGAGTGGATCCTCCGGCGAACCTTTCGTGACCGGCACGACCCTGGCGACTTGGCATAATGTTCCCTCCGTTGTGGACACATTAAGAGTGCCTGTTCCCATGATCCAGGCATGAAGGCAGCACGCTCCGGCACGCTTCGGTCCAAGCGGAGCGTCACCTTGACCTTGACGGGGACGTACGCCGGGAGTGTCCAACAAGCACCATAATCGAAATTCCGCGTCCCACCACTTCTCGGCAAACTTTTTCCCAATATACCGATTCCATTTCTACTTACACGATTGGTAGCCGGCATATTGCTTTTATATTGCAGGTACTTACATCTGCCATGCTCATGGTTCGGATGTTGCAAAAATCACTTTCGCAATCAGGCATGAAAATGTGCCCTGGCTGAATTGGATCGAGGTGTTTATGAGAAAAACCATCTTCGCGGTTGGAGCAACTGTTTGCATACTGGTTGCGGAACCACTAGCCTTTTCCGTCGCCATTTCTTTTGCGATTTATCATGCAATTCTTGTGATCGGACATGGGAACTTGATCTAGCAAATCCCGCCCCTGTCCCCGATCCATCCTTCATGCACATATTGATAAGACCACGCGTGGTCTCATCGTCGGCCGGTTTCGGCGGCGTAAAGAATTCGCAATGGCTCGGGACTTATGATTTTTGAAGTGCCAAATGCTCATCCGGGTTGTAATGTAGCTGACGTGGAACGTGAAGCCGTCTATGCCAGTGGGATCCCCGCCTCCCGGGTTGCCAACGGCTTGTCCGACTCGGGGGGCCGAATCCGGCACCTGCACGCGTTTCGCGGCTTCGCCATTTTGAACATCGTGCTCGTTCACGCGTTTTCCTCGATCCTCAAGGCCAACCTTGGCCATGGCGATCCGTCCCCTGCCGCAAAATGGATACGCATATCAAACGAAGTCCTGTTCCATGGCAGCACGATCTATTTTGCGCTGATTTCGGGACTGCTCTTCACCATCGCGCTGCGGCGCCGCGGATGGCCCCGGTTCTTCCGCAACAAGCTGACGAACGTGATCGCCCCTTACGCCGTAATGTCGCTGCTGTTCACGCTCGTCGAATGGTTCCTTGATTACAGGGCCGCTCCGGCAGGCAATCCCCCTGCTGCGTTGCCGGGCAGCTACCTGTCAAGCCTGTTGCACGGCACAGCCCAATCGTCCTACTGGTACATTCCGGTCATAGTCGCTCTGTTCGCCGCGACTCCGTTGCTGGATTCGCTTTTGACGGGCCGTTATGCGGGTATCGGGATAGCAGCAGTGGCCTCGCTGCCGCTTTTCATGTCGCGCGCCGGCGTAGAAGTGACGGCCGGGACGGTTATTTATTTCGCCGGAGTGTATGCCTTCGGCATGTTCCTGGGTGAAGGCTACGCCGCCACCATGGCGCGTTTACGGCAGTGGCGGGGGGCGCTGGCAGGCGTCGCCGCAACCTCGACTGTTGCCCTTACCGTGCTGTTTGCCGAGGACATCGAGATGATCGGATGGGTATCTTTGCGCGAATCCCTTTTCTACATTCAGAAACTGTCCATCTCCGGACTTCTGCTTTATTCCATGCAGCAGGGGGAAAATCGCCTGCCTCGCATGCTGGACCAGCTTGCGACGCATGCTTTCTCGATTTACTTCCTGCACCTCTTCGTTATCAAGGCCCTGACACATTTCTACGCGAGGGCGTTACCGCCCCCGCACGACGGCGGACTTATAGTCGCGCTGTCCCTGTTGCTGTGCGGATCGACACTCGCGTTGAGCTGGCTGATCAGCAAAGCCGTTCAAGTCGCCTGCGGACGCCATTCCAAATGGCTGATCGGCGCGTGAAGGAAGCCGCGTAAGGCTGGGCCCCGCCCGATCGGATCGGGAGCACTTTGCCAAAAAAACTCCCGGCCGGCCGGAGGGGCGACCGATATCCGGTCCGGCCTTATGGGCAGCCTTGAACCGTCCTCGATACTTCTCCTTGCCTCCCCAAGCCGTCGACGACGAACACATCCAACAGAATCGTGCCGCGCGCCGTCGGTACGTAAGTTACGGAATAATCGCCTTCGATGATCGTTCTTATGACCTGGTAAATGCTGCCGAGTTGGCTCGAGTCCGGAGCGAAGAAATATTGCCCCCCGGTCTCGGTCGCCAGGCGATTCATGACGTCCGCAACCACATTTCCTATTCCGATTGCGTAAATGTTTACCGCATTTTCCTGTGCATGGGTTATTACCTGGTCCAACGTATGAACGGAACCCGGACCTGGAGACACGGCGTTGTTGTCCTGGTCCTTTCCATCCGATATCAGGACTATCGACCTGTTGTTCGTCGGTATCGCCAGCGTCGCGGCGTTATCGATCGCGGCCCAGAGGGCGTCATACAATAATGTCCTGTCTCCGGACAGGGCAAGACCGTCTATGGAAGCCTGCAATGCGGCAATATCACTTGTGAATCCCTGCTTCAATTGAATAAGCTGCGAGAAAGAAATGATCGCCGCCTCATCTCCCAGGTGAAGCTGCCCGACAAATTCCTTGGAATATAATTTCACGTTGGGGAACTGGTTCGTCAGGGTGCCGCTGACATCAAGGGTCAGCACCACCGACACAGGAGTGGGCAGGAGAGCCGTGGAGAAGTCGGTCACCGACTGCAGCACGCCGTTTTCAGACAGAGCCATATCGTCTTCCAGCAGTGCCGCGATGGGATTTCCATCTTTATCCGCCACGGTAATCGACATCACGATGTTGTCGGGGCAGTTGTTCGTCTCCACTTCGTTTATGGAAACCCGGAGCGCCCTTCCGTTTCCGCTGACCGCAACGGTCAATGACGACTTGATCGGATCGTCCGAAGGTATGTCGAAGAAATCGCTCAAACCGCTTCCCTGGTTGGTCGGGGAAAACCGAACGTTAAATGCGCATGTCTGCGTAGGCTCCAGTTTTACCCCGGAACAATTGTCGCTCGCTATGCCGAACGGCGCGAGGAGAGGATTGCTTGACGCGATTTGTCCTATGGAAAGGTTATCGGATCCGGCGGCCGCGGTGTTTTGTATCGTTATCGCCTGGTCGGAGACGTTATTCCATACCACGTTGCCGAATGCGATATTGGTGCTGCTGACGCCTATGCTGGGAGGAGGAGGCGGGGGCGGTGGCGTCGGGGGCGGCGTCGGCGGAGGCGCTATTCCATTCCCGCTGACGAACACGGTGACGGACGGTTTTGCCGGATCATTGGAAGCAATGTCAAAGGAATCCATCAACGCCCCTAGCTGACCGGTAGGAGCGAACCGGATTCCGAACGCGCAATTCTTGTTCGCCCCCAAGACGGTCCCTGAACATGCGTCGCTCACTATGCTGAACGGCGCGGCAAGCTGATTCGCACCGGCAATCTGGCCGATATCGAGATTCAACGATCCGATGTTGGATATCGTGATCGTCCTGGTCGAAGTCAAACCCGTTACGACGTCGCCGAATAATACGTCATTCGTGACGTTGAGATTGGCAGGGGGAGGAGGCGTCGGTATTATTTTCGGGATTCCGTTTCCTCTGAGAGTCACAGTGATGGTATTGGGATCGTTGGAGGGGATGTCGAATGAATCGTTCAATCCGCTTCCCACGCCCGTCGGGGTGAACCGGACTTTAACGGGGCACATCTGCGCCGGCGGCAAAGTTTTTCCTGAGCAATCGTCTAGCCAGATACTGAACGGCTGGGTCAAGGGATTCCGTTGCGAAATACGACCGATGATAAGGTCATCGGATCCGTTGTTCGTGATCGCGATTACTTGTTCCATGTAGCTTTCCAACGTAACATCGCCGAACGGGAGATCGCTGCTGCTGACGCCGATGCAATTATTGCAGGGAGGCGGCGGTGGAGCCGCTGCTCCTCCCCCTCCTCCTCCGCCGCAAGACATCATGAGAAAAGAAAAGCATACGGTGACCAGCAATGCGTTCAAGATTCGATTCGGCATCTCGAGTGCCCTCCGGCTTTGCCAGCTCAATCAAGTTTGCAGTCGATGCGCATATTCCTTTACTGTTATCGGAAGGAAACGGAATAATTTCACTGGAAATGGAATGGATGACTTAAAAGTGTTATAGCAGGCGTGGCATGACGGCATTTAACGGTAATCTCCTGGGCGGAGATCCTGCAGAGACCGGCCCGATACCGCTTTCGCCGGCCTCCGGATTACATTCTACCCGTCAAGAAGGCCAAATCAATAGTTATCTAGGGGCCTGGCCGCAGTTTAAATAATTGCATTTATGTATACAAGGTCATTCGAATAGAATAGTGCACGGACCGCCGGGATCCCCTGTAAAGCTTCAGGTGGCGAAGTTCCGGCAAGGGGAGGCCATGAATTTTTTCGACAGTCCGATAATTGAGTATCTCAACGGTTTTGCACGTAGATCATGGTTGCTGGATAACGCGATTTCCCATTTTTCGGGATCCGATCTATTGAAAGGAGGATTGGTCATCTCGGTTCTGTGGGCTTTCTGGTTTTCATCCGGCGATGAAGAAACCGTCGCGAATACCAGAAGAACGATCATCGCGGTCTTCATAGGGACGTTCGCGGGATTATTTCTTGCCAGGTTCCTTGCGCACGCCCTCCCCTTCCGGCCCAGGCCGATCGATAATCCGGCACTGAATTTTATCGCCCCCTTCGGGGTATCGGGAAAGAGCCTGAAAGGATGGAGTTCTTTCCCGAGCGACCACGCAACGCTGTTTTTCGGTCTGGCGCTCGGCATTTCCCTTGTTTCCCGCCTTATCGGGATCATCTCTATCGCGTATGTCTTTCTGGCCATCCTGATCCCGAGGATCTTTCTCGGCTACCACTATCCGACCGACATCATTGCGGGGGCAGTCCTGGGCGGGACCTGCGTGTTGTCGGCAAACGGAGCGAAAATGAAAAAATCGATTACCGGCCCTTTCATGAAATGGTCGGAAAAATACCCCCATTGGTTCTACGGCCTCTTCTTCCTTTTCAGTTACGAGACCGCCGATTTGTTCGATCACGTTCGCGAGATAGGAAGGCATATGCTAACGGTTTATTCCATGATTGCGCGCGGAATAATTTGATTTTCATACTAAAATGCATTTGATGGCAGGAATATAGATGGCGGGAGGAAGACAGCATGCCGAGGAAACCGACGGAGAGCGAAGAGGAATATTTCGCGCGGATGGAGTTCGAGCGCAGGAAAAAGGCCGAAGAGGAAAACCGCAAGAAGATGGCGGAGTCCGAGAAGAAGCGCCTGAAGGAATTGCATTTCATGCGCTGCCCAAAGTGCGGCAGCGAGCTGATCGAGGTCGACTACAAGACGCTCAAGGTAGATCGATGCTCGTCATGCGACGGCGTCTGGCTGGATGCCGGCGAGCTCGAGTCCGCCATGAAACTGGAGAAATCGGTTCTCTCGCGCTTTCTCGGCATGTAGAGGAAAACCGGTCCGTGTGAAGCGGGTACGAACGGCGGGAAGAACGCTGGACGGCCGGTTTTGCCGGCGTCACATGTAATCGCTGATTAGAATCCTCGAGGAATCTTCCTCCGAGTGGGCGAATTCCTTCCTGGCCAGGCGCAACATGCCGATGGCGTTGTTCTCCTTGTCCCGTTCCGCCTTCCGGCGCTCCATGAGGATCCCGATCGGCTCCTTCACCATCCTCTTCTTGTCCAGCCAGTAGACCATGACGGTTTTCATAGTCGTTTTATCAGGATCCGGACCCGCTGACTCCTGGGTCGCGTCGTCCCGCGGCCATCCCGCGCCGTTTACCCACCAGCCGTACTTCGCGACTTCCTTCATCGCACCCTCCGGTTGAGCTCCCGTGGCGGCATTGCGGCTACAACATCCCGCCGGTTAGGATCCATTGCCGATCCAATGCGAAAAGTACTAATAATATATCCTGATTTATCCATTCTGAAAATAGCCGGGGGGCACTTTCCACCCGGACGGCGAGTGGAAGTGCCCCCCCTGCGTATCCGCGCCTGAACCGTCAATCCCCTTCGGTCAGAAGGTGCGCCTTCGCGAGTTCCGCCCATCTTTCGCCGCCGAGGATCCTTGCGATCCCCTCCACCGGGAAACCGCCGTCCGCCAGCACGGGCCCCAGGTTCTCGGGATTGGCGGGCTGGAGCTTTTCGAGCGCGTTCTCCATCCAGGCTCTCGCAAGCTTGCCGGAAAGGAGATTCTTCGTGTCCGCCGCGATCCTGCGGGACTTGACCTTGAGCAGCCAGCCCTTGCCGTACGGGTCCTCCCGAAGGAGCTCAGGTGACCGCAGGACCTCGCTGTTCACCTCCACGACCTCGCCGTCGACGGGCGACAGCATCGGGATGGACACTGCGTCCGCGACAAGGCTCCAGGCCTTTTCCCCCTGCGCCATGCGGTAGCCGACGCTCGGCAGCACGACCGCATCCACCCGCCCGACGAGCTTCTGGGCGAAGTCGTCCAGCCCCACCACGCCGATATGGTTGGGTTCCGGCCTCAGCCAGCCGTGCCCCTGGTGGTAGAACAGCCCCTCCGGCACCCGGAACCTGGCTGCGCTCTCCGGCGCTATCCTTCCTCCGGCACCCGTCTCGCGGGGCCTGTACATGTAGCGGCAGAACAGGACGAACGCCGCGAGAAACGCGATGACGATCAGGTATTCGATGCCTTTCGTGGCATAGATGTCTATAAAGCGGATGCCTTCCATCTGACGACCTCCTTATCCTCGGCGGTTTCTGCCTCCACTGCCGCTGCCGCAGGATGCGTCCCGAACACCGGCATCCTGTTGATCACCCACCTGAAGACCCACAGTTCCATGCTGATGATCGCCAGCGTCACCTCTATCTCCATCCACGACGGGTAGTACCTGACGGCCTCGTACCACTTGAACGCGATAACCGAAACGTTCAGCCGGTTGAGGATCACTCCCAGCGCCGTGAGGAACGCGGTGTACTGCACCAGCTTCACGCTGCGTCTCCGGATCGCCGTGAGGAACAGCGCGATCGGAAGGACCACGAATCCGACCAGCTCGAACAGGTACCAGTACCCCATCGGGGTGTTGATGTGCTCCCACAGCTTGTAATGAACGAAGTCGATCATCTTGATGAATATGTATGCGAACAGCGCCCCCACGGCCCCCTTGCCCAGCCCCAGGAGGATGCCGTTGTGTCCCTCGTGCAGCTCGTGCCCGATCCTGTCCTTGAAGACGCGGTGCGTGAACGTGCTCTCGATGATGACCATCGAGATGCCCGCGAATATGCTCGAGACGAAGAACATCACCGGGATGTTGTGCGAGTACCACAGCGGATGGATCTTCGACGGGGCGAGGAGGAAGAGCGCCCCCAGGCCGGACTGGTGCAACGTCGACAGGGTTATGCCGAAGATGACCGCGCCCGTCGTCAGCCCCTCCAGTATCCTTCGCGCCTTCGGCCAGTGCAGCCACTCCGCGACCGCCGGGGAAAACTCCAGGAACTCGCAGATCATGTACAGCATGAAGTGCCAGGCCACCAGGAAGAGCACGGAGCTCAATCCGAAAGAGTTCCCGATGATCGGATTGATGACGTTCCAGGGCCGGCCGAGGTCCAGGAGGAGGGCTCCCGCGTAGAACACGTACGCCAGGAACCCGTTCAGGACGGTGACCCGGACGATCGGCTCGTACTTCTTGACCTTCAGGATATGGACGAGGAAGGTCAGGACGTAGGCCCCGCCGGCGAACGCAACCCCGGTGACCACGTCGAACCCGATCCATATGCCCCAGGGGTAGTTCTGGGAGAGGTTCGTCACGGAGCTGAGACCGAACGCGAACCGGATGACAATGAGGACGACCCCCACCAGCATGATGGCCCCGGTTATGACGTTGAAAGGCGTAAGCATCTTGCCCTTGGGCTTGAGCTCGCTCAAGACGAAACGGATGGTTTCCCGCGCGACCCGCATGAGGTTCACGGAGCCTTCGGCAGGCGCGGGCGCCGCGTCAGTCTTTCTCGTCATGGGAGGTCTCCTTTTCATCGCTTTCCTTTATGAGGTAGTTCAACCCGATTAGAAGCGAAGGCCACAGTACGAACACCAGCGGCACCCCGTACAGGAATCCCGAGGTCAGCTCCGGATACGGCGTCGTGCCCAGGTTGGTCCTCAAGCCGAGCTTTTCCGGGGCGGCGCCGAAGAGGTACAGCCAGCCGGTCCCTCCTACCTCGTGCTCCCCGTAGATGTGCTGTACGTACTTGTCCGGCTCCGCGGCGACCCGGGCCCTGGCGATCTCGAGCAGCTCCCGCTTCTTCCCGAAGAGGGTCGCGCCCGTGGGGCATACTTCCGAGCACGCAGGCTGCTCGCCCCGCATCTGCCGCTCGTTGCAGAAGATGCACTTTTTCACGAAGGGCGTCGCGCTGTTGTACTGGAACTTGGGGATGTCGAACGGGCACGCGACCATGCAGTAACGGCACCCCATGCACCTTCCCTCGTTGTAGATGACCGCCGCCTCCCGCGTCTTCTCCATCGCCTTGGTCAGGCAGGCGGAGGCGCAGGCGGGCTGGTTGCAGTGCATGCACTGCTTCCGCACGAAGATCGGCTTGTCCGGCTCCTTCTCGTTCGGAAACCGGTTCACGACCGTGAAGGCGTCCGGCGTGGGATCCCGCTGCGAGTCGAAAACGCCCTCGTTGGAGAATGAAACTTCCGGCTTGGGCAGCTTGTTCGCGGCGTTGCACGCCTCCTCGCAGGCGCGGCAGCCGATGCACTTGGTCGTGTCGATCAGCATGCCGTTGAACTCGACGCCTCCCTCCGACGTCTGCTGGGCGTGGGCCGGCTTCCTGGCGCCCGCGATCAGGGCGCCGCCGGTCGCCCCGGCGACTTTAAGGAAATTCCTTCTGCTGATGGTCATCTGTCGTCCCTCCTGTGGAATCCGGCGTCACCGGAAATATTTCCGTATGACGATCTGAAGGATCTCGCCGTCCATCGTCTCCATGATCCCCTCGACGTGGAACCCCCCGTCCGGCAGAGTGATCCCCACTCCCTGTGGGACCGCCCTGTGAAGGGAGAGGAACTCCGCGAAGCTCCTTACCTCCCGTTCCAGCCATTCGGAGGCGTCCGCGCCGATCCGGAGCCTTTTCAGGTTATGGACGAGGTTGGACGGACGGATCGCGAACGCCCACCCCTTTCCGTAAGGCTCCTTTTTCGCATCCAGCGGATCGGCGTTTATCGCATCGTTCACCGCGCAGACGACCCCGTCGACGGGCGACACGAACGCAATCCGCTTGCCCGACTGGATCGCCGCGAACACCGGCTCGCCCTGCTTCACCGGCGCCCCCGTCTCGGGAAGCTCGAACCTGTCGACCTTTCCGAGCACGTCACGGGCGAACCCGTCCAGCCCGACCTGCACCTCGCCGGAAGGTTCGAGCTTCGCCCAGGTGTGCCCGCTGTGGAAGAAAAGCCCGCCGGGCAGCTCGCGCGCGGCCAGGTAAGGAATTATCCCGGAGGGCTCCGCGACGACAGGCGACTCCGCGGCAGCCCGCAGCCTGTCCCTCCGCCGGAGATAAACATCCGCGGCGATGCATCCAACCACCGTCAGAACGAAGAGAATGACTACCATGGCGCACCTCCAGGCATTAACCCAGAAATTGGCTGATTACCTTCCCCCATTGCGCGTCGGTCAACCTGCCGCTCATGTCCGCGAGCGCTTCGCCTCCGTCGGTTGCAGTCATTCCCAGGTCGGACGCGAAGACCCTTTGCAGCCTTTCGAGCTCGCTCTCCATCCATTTCCTGGCGACGTTCTTGTGGTAGAGGCCGGACACCGCGTTCGCTTTCATCTTCATGGAGAAGATCCACCCGTCCGAGTAGGGGTCGTCGTTCAGGATCGACGGATCGGCGGCGATCCTGGGATTGACCGCCTTGATGACCCCGTTCGCCGGCGAAACGACGCGCACGGTCCGCTGCCCCGAATGGAGGAGGAAGCAGATGCTGTTCTCCTTCACCGGCATGTTCTCCGCCGGCACCGTGGCGCGGTCTATCTTCCCGATCAGCCTGGCCGCGAAGTCGTCGATCCCGATCCTTGCCTCGTTTTCGTCGTCCGGAACCGGCGCGACCCACAGGTGCTTCGGGTGATAGTAGTAATCCGCCTTCAGGCGGATCCCGCGGAGGGTCTCCAGCCCTTTCCCGGTGTGGCTCACCTCGTTATAAAGGGAGCATTCCTGGAAATTGGTCGTGTTGCAGAGCCCTTTCGAGGACGACATGCTGTCGACGGGGATCATCTTCACCGGAAAGGCCTTGCAGAACGTTACGGTCTTCGTTTCAAGAAAAGGGCATTTTCTTTCTTTCATCGCCGCACCCCTTCTTTTCCGGCTGTTCCGTTGCCTCCGTTCGCCCCGGTTGATCTTTTCATGCATGCCGAGCCCGCGGCCTGGCCGCCGCGATGATGCCCATGACCACGTAGGCTATCCCCAGTACCAGGTATCCCATTTTTCCCACCTCCCTCCGCGGCGACCCGCTTCCGCGCCCCCATATACCGCAATGCCCGTGCCGGATCGGCGATCGGGGTTACGGCCCCCACATAACAGCTCGTTTATACAGGGTAAATGCGGAGAGTAAGCATGTGCGCCATGCGGAAGTGCATGGCATGCCGAATGTGGAGAAACTCCACACTTTTTTACGGGGAGAAATTTTACGTTTAATTTCGGGCGGATCGCACTGTAGAAAAAATCAACAACTAATTGTCTTTCTCAACACGTCTTGACCGGGTTCCCTTCCTTCTTCAGGTCGTATTTCTTTATTTTGTTGTAAAGCGTTACCCTGTCTATCCCGAGCGCCAGGGCGGACCTTACGATGTTCCACTGGTTCTCGTTGAGCACTACCCGGATGTGATCCTTTTCGATCTCCTCCAGCGTTTTCGCCCTTTGATTCGGGCCTCCGGAGGCTGATGGCAGGCTTACGTCGGACTCGGTTATGACGTTCCCCTTGGCGACGACCACCGCCCTCTCGATCACGTTTCTAAGCTCGCGCGCGTTGCCGGGCCATTCGTTGTAAATGAGGATCCTCATGGCGCCTTCGCTCACCCCGCGGATCTGCTTCCCCATCTCTATGTTGAATTTCTCTATGAAATGTTCGACCAGCAGGGGTATGTCCTCCCTCCTTTCGCGCAACGGCGGAATATTTATGGAGATGACATTGAGCCGGTAGAAGAGGTCGGCCCGGAAGCGACCTTCCTCGATGGCCTTCTTCAAGTCCCTGTTGGTCGCCGCGAGGATCCGCGAGCTGATGGAGATAAGGTCGGATCCTCCTACGCGCCGGAACTCCTTCTGCTCCAGGACGCGGAGAAGGTCCATCTGCAGCTTGAGGCTTATGTCGCCGATCTCGTCAAGGAAAAGGGTCCCGTCCTGCGCCAGCTCGAGCTTGCCCCGCTTGATCGCGCTTGCCCCTGTGAACGCGCCCTTTTCATGCCCGAAGAGCTCGCTCTCCAGCAAACTCTCGGTAAGCGATGCGCAGGACACGGAGATGAACGGGGCTTCGCTGCGGGGGCTCTCGTCGTGGATGGCCCGGGCGAGAAGCTCCTTCCCCGTCCCGCTCTCTCCCTGGATCAAGACCGTCGAGCTGCTCTTTGCCACGGTCTTCGCGAGCTCGAAGATCTCGAGCATCTTCTCGTTCTTGCTTATCATGTCCCGCAGCTTGTACTGCTTCTTGAGCTCCTTGCGCAGGAACAGGTTCTCCTGGACGAGCTTGTGATGCTCCACGATCTTGCGGATAGTCAGCGAGATGTCGTCGGGGTTGAAGGGCTTGACGAAATAGTCGTAGGCCCCCTTCTTCATCGCCTTGACCGCCGTATCCACCGTCGCGTACGCGGTCATTATGATCACCAGCATGTCGGGGCAGGTCTTGCGGACCTCGTCCATAAGCTGGATCCCGTCCATGCCCGGCATCTTCAGGTCCACCAGCATCAGGTCCCAGTCCTTCGAGGGAAGCAGCTCAAGGGCCTTTTTGCCGCTTTCCACGGACTCCACGTGATACCCGTCCTCTTCGAGCCAGGCGCCCAGGGAGTCCCGGACTATCTCCTCGTCGTCCACGACCATGATATTCACGCTTTTTTCCATCGTCATGTCACCCTCCCCGGCTCCGTCTGGGACTCGACCGCCATGCGGCAGGAGCGGCAGAAGTTCCGCCCTTTGCCGTCCACGTCGACCACGGTATTCGAAAGGTACATCACGCATTCCCTCGACTGGCAATGTATCAGCCCGAAGGTGTGGCCAAGCTCGTGCAGGCACTCCTTTCGAATCCTTTCCTGGAACAGCTCCCGGTCCGGCGCCAGCCCGTAATGCTCCTGGCGCAGCCTCGCCAGCGAAACGACCGCCGCGGTCCCGCCGAGCTGCGCCTCGCCGAAAACGTACGTAAGGATCGGGATGCAAAGATCCTTGTCCGTCACGCCCAGAAGCTTTTCCGCGTCTTCCGGCACTTCCTTGAGCATCTCCTTGAGTATCCTTGTCGAGTAATACTGGTTGCGCCCCGCCTCGTAGCTTCCTGGAGGAACCGGGATGGCAGGCATCGACTTGACGGTGGCCGCGAGGCAGTCACCCATCTCTTTCCCCAGCCACTGGAGTATCCACTGATCCACCGCCCCCACGGGCCTGATGTAAATGACGTTGCCGATTTTTCAAGACTTCCTTTACGAAATTGGAAGCGTGACCCGGACACTGGTTCCCTTCCCGGGGCTGCTCTCTATGTCTATCCTGCCGTTGTGCCGGGTGACGATCCCGTTTACGACCGAGAGGCCCAGGCCGGTGCCCTTCTCCTTCGTGGAGAAGAACGGATCGAAGATGCGGGCGAGGTTTTCCGGCTCGATCCCCACGCCGGTGTCCCCGACGCTCACGATCGCCTTGTTCCCGTTGGCGTCGAATTCGCTGCCGAGCGTCAGGGTCCCCCCGCCTTCCATCGCCTCGCATGCGTTTATCATGAGGTTCAGGAACACCTGCTTCATGTGCGCGGGGTCGGCCATGACGTCCGGCAGGGGCACCAACCGGTTCACCACCTCGACGTTGTTCAGGTTCAGCTTGTTCCTTATGAGCGACAGGGACTCCTCCACCACCTTGACCAGATTCAGGCTCTTGCGGACCGGCTCCTTGGGTCTCGTGAAATCCAGCAGGTTCTGGACGATGGCGGTCGTCCTCTCGACCTCCCTGCGCATCGTATCCAGGTACCCGGCGTATTTATCGACGTCCGCCGCTCCGTACTGCCCCTGTTCGATCTTCCGCTCCATGAGCTTTATGTACGTGTAGATGCCGGTCAGCGGGTTGTTTATCTCGTGCGCCACGGTGGCGGCCAGCGCCCCGACGGCGGCCAGCTTCTCGGAATGCAGCAGCTGCGACTGCGTCGCCTTGAGCTCCGCCGTCCGTTCCTCCACCTTGTGCTCCAGGTTATGGATGCCCTCCTGGATCTCCTCGTGCGCCAGCTGAAGGTTGCGCGTCATCCGGTTGAAGGACGACGCAAGGTGCCCCATCTCGTCGTTGGTGCTCACCGGGATCAAATGCTCCAGGTCGCCCCCGGAGATTCTTTGCGTTCCCAGAACGAGTTCCTTGACCGGCCTCTCGATGAAGTGGAAGAGGATGAGCGCGACTACGATGCAGATGGCGGTGATGGATACGACGCTCACGAGAAGAACCTTGCCCCGCGCACCCGCCATCTGGGCGTCCATTTCGCTTAAGTCCATCGTGACGTCGATCACGCCCAGGACCTTCTGCTTTTCGGGGTGCGCATGGCATTCCCCCGAGGAGCATCCCGACTCGTTGTACAGGGGATTGATGATTCCCAGTATGCGATGGCTCTTTCCGGGAAGGTCGTTTCCGCCCGCGTAGAACACCCTGCTCCGCTCGGACGTCGCCAGCCGTTCGAGAGGGAGCGCCTCCGAATGGCACCCGTAGCACGCCTCCGCCCGCTTGTCGACCATCCGGCCCACCTCGGTGTTGTCGCTGGAGAACAGGATCTTCCCCTCGTAGCTGTAGATCCTGACCCGTTCGATCCCCTCCTGGCCGCCTATCGTCCGCATGATCTTGTAGGCGGCTTCCTTCCGGTTCTCGATCATGTCGTTCTGGATCGATTTCTTTATCGTTTCGCTGAGCTGCGAGGCGGTCCGGAGAAATGTAACGTTCAGGTTCTCCTTCTGGATTGACAGGTAAAGGTAGGCCAGCGCGCCGTTCACGATGAGGATCATCCCGACGACGCACAGGACGATCTTCACGCTGATGCTGTTGTACCAGTTCATTGTTTGTATACAGTATACATATATCGACATCCGGGGAAAGGAAAAACCGCACCGTTCATCGGCATGACGCGCGCGGGGCGCCCCCCCCGGTGCCGCTTTCGGGCGGGGCGGGGACGGCCGGACGGAACGGAAACGTCCCAATGAAGTTGACTCCCCGTCCAAAACAGGAAAAAATGATCTGTTCGTACTCGCAAGACGGGGAATGAATGCAAAAATCGGCGTTTTACGCAATCGTCGGCATTTCAATAGCGGTCACGGCCGCATCCCTGGGGTTCGCTGCCAGCCGCATCTTCCCTGCACGGTCTCCCGTTCCGCCCGCCGCCGCATCGGCCCGCGGCAAGGCATCGGAAGGACCGAAGACGCCTGCCCTTCCCCCGGAACGGTGGACGAATATCTTCGCTCCGGACCAGAAGATGGACCTTCCCTCGAAACTGGCTGGGCTCGCGAAACAGGCCGAGGGGCCGAAAACGAAATTCGTCCTTCTCGGGACCGTCTCCTCCGACACAAGGGCGTCGAGACGGGCGATCCTTTGGGCGGAGGGGATGAAGGAGCCCAAGATCGAAAGGGAGGGAGCAGAGCTGGAGCCCGGAGTGCGCCTCGCGCGCATCGAGCGGGACAAGGCGATACTTTCCAGCGGGAAAGGCCAGGAAGTTCTCGAGATCCTGCCGGTGGGATCGAAGACGCGTAGCGTCGCGCCGCCGGCGACGCCCGTGACGACCGCTCCCGGCGCCCGGCCTCCGGCAGCCGCCCAAGGAGAGATCCGCGTCACCCGCCTGGGGGATAACCTCTACTCCCTCGACGAGGCGACGGTCAGCCAGATAACAAGCAACATCAACCAGTACATGACCAACGTCCGTCTCGTACCGTATTTCGAGGGAAACAAATCCGCGGGCTATCGAATCGCTTCGGTGCGCCCGGGGTCGGCTTTCGAGCAGCTGGGTTTTCGCGGCGGTGATGTCCTCCAGCAGGTAAACAGCGTGGATCTTTCCACTCCGGACAAGATTTACACGATCTTCCAGAACCTCAAGGACGAAAAGCGGGTCACCGTTAACATTCTGCGCCAGGGGCAGAAAAGCTCGATAAATTACGAAATCCGATGATCAGGGAGCAAGCGATGAGAAAATTGTTCTCAGGCCTTGCGGCGTTATGGCTTCTTGCCGCGCCAGCGTTCGCGGCGGACCCCCCCGAGGCGGGAGGCCCCCAGCCGGCGGCCGACAACCAGGCGGCGACCGTGCCTTCCGGCGATGCAATACCCGGGGCTGCCCCCGCGGAGGGAGCCCAGCCTCCGGCCGTCCTGACCGAGGAGATCAAGCCCGCGGCCCCTCCGGCCGATGAAGCAAAACCTCCCGTCGCTCCTGTCGAGGAAGTAAAGCCCGCGTCGCCTCCAGCCGGGGAGGCAATGCCTCCGGTCGCGCCGGCCGAGGAAGTTAAGCCCGCGGCGCCGCCGGTCGGGGAAGCGAAACCTCCGGTCGCCCCCGTCGAGGAAGCAAAGCCCGCGGCGCCGCCGGTCGAGCCCGTGGATCCGAAGCGGCCGCCCGTGTTCCTTTCGATGGATTTCACGGACGTCGACCTTCCCGTTCTGGTCAAGTTCATAAGCGAGCAGACCAGGAAGAACTTCATCTTCGACGAAAAGCTGCAAGGGAAGATAACCATCATCTCCCCGCGCAAGATAAGCGTCGAGGAGGCGTACAACGTCTTCCTGTCTGTCCTCCAGGTAAAAGGATTCACGACGGTCGAGCACGGAAACACAATCAAGATCGTGGCCCTTCGCGACGCCAAGCAGGAAAGCCTCGTCACGTCCAGGGAAGCCGATTCCGCCCCCTCCTCGGAGTTCATCACCCGGCTGATCCCGCTCCAATACGTGGACACGACCGAGGTGGTGACGCTCATGGCGCCCATCGTATCCAAGGACGGGCTGCTCTCCTCGTTCCCCGCGTCCAATACCCTGATGCTCATCGACTCGAGGGCCAACATAGAACGGATAATGAAAATCCTCTCCGTGATCGACGTCGAGGGCACGTCCGCGACCCTCAGGATCTATCCGCTCAAGTACGCGGCGGCGCAGGAACTCGCCAAAACGCTCGAGAGCCTTTACCAGGAAACGCCGGCGCCCGGACCCGCGGGCGCCCGTCGCGGGCGCCTGGGGAAAGCGCGGGGCGCAGGCGCGAGGTTCATTCCCGACACGCGTACCAACAGCCTGATCGTGCTTGCCGGCGCCGAGATGCAGGCCGATCTCGCGGACCTGCTGGCGAGGCTCGACGTCCCGGCTCCGGAACACACAGGGAAGATCAACGTCTATTACCTCGAGAACTCCGACGCGGAAGAGGTGGCCAAGGTCCTTTCCAACCTGTCGGAGCGTCGGACCGCCCCCGGCGCGGCGGCGCCCGGCGCCGCGCCCACGGTAAAGGGGGTAATCTCCGCGGAGCTCGAAGGCGGGGTCCGCATAACGGCCGACAAGGCCACCAATTCCCTGATCATCATCGCCTCGGTCAACGACTACCAGACCCTCATAGACGTCATCAAGAAGCTCGACATCCGCCGCCGCCAGGTCTACGTGGAAGCGCTGATCATGGAGATCACCCTGAACAAGGGGCGCGACGTCGGCGTGGAGTTCCGGGGCGCGGCCGAAACCAGGAACCAGGGAGCGGTCATCGGCGGGACGAATTTCGACTTCTCGGGGAACATCAACGAGCTGTTCGCCGCCCTGGCCACCGGAAATCCCCTTCTGTTCAGCGGCACCGGGCTGATCGCCGGGGGGATCGCGGGGAACGTCAAGCTCCCCGACGGGACCGAGGTCCCTGCGATCACGGCCGTCTTGAGGGCCGCGCAGAACCGGGACAACATCAACGTCCTTTCCTCCCCCCACCTGCTGACGCTCGACAACAAGGAGGCGGAGATCATAGTCGGCCAGAACGTGCCGTTCATCACGAGCCAGGCCACCCCGGTCGCCGCCACCAACCTGGGAAACATCATCAACACGATCGAGCGCAAGGACGTCGGCATAACGCTCCGGATGACCCCCCACATACACGAGAGCGATTTCGTCAACCTGGACATATACCAGGAGTCCTCGGCGATCCTGGGCACCTCGCTCCTGAACGTCTCCCAGGTCGGCCCGACGACGACCAAGCGATCCGCAAAGACGAGCGTGCTCGTCCGGAACGGCGACACGGTGGTGATGGGCGGGATGATGCAGGACACGTTCAGCGTTCTCGAATCGCAGATCCCCCTGCTGGGGGACATCCCGCTGATCGGGAACCTTTTCAAGTTCAAGTCGGTCAGCCGCCAGAAGACAAATCTCCTGATCTTCCTGACTCCGCACATCATAAAGCAGGCAGAGGACATCTCGCGGGTCACGAAGGACCAGCAGAAGAAGATGGATGCGTTCATAGAAGAAAACAGGGGAGAAGTTGAAAGCATCCTCCCCGAAAAGAAGGTGAAATAACGACTTGAGCGCGCAAACGCAAGACAAAGATTTGCCGGCGCTGGAGGCCCTCGCCCCGGAGGTCGAGATCCTCGGGAAGATACCCATCGGGTATGCGCGCAGGCACCTGCTGCTCCCCTGCCGGGATGCAGGAGGGGAGCTTGTCCTTTTGTCCGGCAGGCCCGACGCCGCGGAGGCCATCGACGAGCTGCGGTTCCTTGCGGGCCCCCTGCGCGTGATCGCCGCCCCGGAGGACGCGATCCTCAGGAAAATCGACTCCGCCTACGAAAAGATACACGCCCCGGAACGGGAGATCGTCGAGGGGCTGGGTGGCGAGTGGGACCTGGACGCGGAGGCGGTCATCGAGGAGACGAGGGACCTCCTCGAGTCTCCCGACGAGGCGCCGGTCATCAAGTTCGTCCACTCGCTGCTCTTCCGCGCGATCAAGGAACGCTCGAGCGACATCCACGTGGAGCCCTACGAGAAGGAGCTGGTGGTCCGCAACCGCGTGGACGGCATCCTCTACCAGACGGTGGCAGCCCCGCGCAAATGGCACGCGCCCATCGTGTCGCGCATCAAGGTCATGGCCGGGCTGGACATTGCGGAGCGAAGGCTTCCGCAGGACGGCCGGATCAAGATCCGCCTGGGCGGCAACGAGATCGACATCCGCGTGTCGATAGTACCGACCGCGTTCGGGGAGAGGGCCGTGCTTCGCCTTCTGGACCGTTCGAGCCTGGCGCTCGGCCTGCAGGACATCGGCATGTCGCCCGACGACCTGGCCCTCTTCGAGCGATACTTGAGCCGGTCCAACGGCATCATCCTGGTGACCGGGCCCACCGGCTCCGGAAAGACCACTACCCTTTACGGGGCATTGCGGCGCCTCGACTCCGGGACCAAGAACATCATCACCATCGAGGACCCGGTTGAATACCAGATCCAGGGGATCGGCCAGATCCAGGTCAACCCGAAGATACAGCTTACCTTCGCGGGCGGGCTGCGGTCGATCCTGCGCCAGGACCCCGACATAATAATGGTCGGCGAGATCCGGGACGTGGAGACCGCCGAGATAGCCATCCAGGCGTCACTGACGGGCCACCTGGTGCTGTCCACGCTGCACACCAACGACTCCGCCAGCGCGGTGACCCGCCTCGTGGACATGGGGATCGAGCCGTTCCTCGTGGCATCCTCGCTCTCCGTGGTAATGGCGCAGCGGCTGGTCCGGAAGCTGTGCCCCGAATGCCGGGTCCCCTACACGCCAACGCCTGCGCAGTGGGGCAACCTGGGGTTGACCGCCGCCCCGTCCGTGCCGTTCTACGCCCCCACGGGCTGCTCCGCCTGCCTGAACACGGGATACAGGGGCCGCGTCGGACTTTTCGAGATCCTTCCGGCGGACGACCAGGTGCGGGCACTGATCCTCACGCGCTCCGATGCCGACGGCATCAAGTCGTTCGCGGTTTCGAGGGGAATGCGCACGATCCTTTCCGCGGGAGCCGCGAAGGTGTGCGAGGGAATCACCTCGGCGGAAGAGGTCCTGCGGGTAACGCAGGAAGACTAGCGGTCAGCGACGGTGCCCATTTACCGCTACACTGCGATCACGAAGGCGGGCGTCGAGCAGAAGGGAAGCCTGGACGCCGAAAACCTGCCCGCCGCCCGCAGGAAGCTCCATTCGGACGGCGTATACCCGGTCACGGTCGCGGAAAGCCGCGAAGGCGCGCGCCTCTTCCCCTCCTTTTCGCTCATGGGGAGCCAGGATTTCCTCCCGCTCCTGACAAGGCAGCTCTCGACCCTGGTGGGGGCCGGGGTGCCCGTGGTGTCGGCCCTGCAGTCGCTGGGCTCCCAGGCGGACGACCCGGAGGTCCGCCGCGTGATAGCCGACCTCCAGGAGGCGGTCCGCGGGGGAGTGCCGTTCGGCAAGGCGATCGAGTCCCACCCCAAGATGTTCCCGGAGCTCTACGCCAGCATGGTGCGCGCCGGGGAGGAAGGCGGCATGCTTCCCCTCTCGCTTTCGCGCCTGGCCGACCACCTGGAGGAGCAGTCGCGGACGCGCAACCGCGTGCGGTCCGCCTTGACATATCCGATCCTTATGGCCGTGGTGGCATCCGCGGTGGTGGTATTCCTCCTGACCGTGGTCGTGCCCAAGATCGTCGGGGTGTTCGCCCACCTGGGAAAGGCGCTGCCTCTGCCCACCCGCATCCTTATAACCCTGACGGACGCGCTCACCGCCGGCTGGTGGGTGTTCCTCATCCTGATCGCGGGGGGGATAATCCTGGGGCGCCGGTACCTGTCCACCGCGCAGGGGAAGAGGGCCCTCGATTCCCTGTTGCTGCGCCTTCCGCTCACGGGCCGCATATCCCACCTTGCGGCGCTTTCGCGCTTCTCCCGCACGCTCTCCACGCTCGTCGCGGGCGCGATACCGGTCGACCGGGCGCTTCGCATCGTCGCGCCGGTCGTCGGCAACGCCGTGATCGCCGAGCAGATCGGGGCGGCGGCGGACCGGGTCGTGGAGGGAACCGCGCTGTCGGAGGCGTTGAGGGTGCACGCCGAGATCCCGGCGACTCTCGTCCAGATGGTGGCCGTCGGCGAGGAGAGCGGGAAGCTCGACTTCATCCTAGCGAAGATGGCGGACGCCATCGACGGGGAGACCGAGGCCAGGCTGTCCCGGGTGCTCTCGCTGCTCGAGCCCCTCATCATACTGTTCATGGGCATCGTGGTCGCCGGCATAGTGGTGTCGATACTGCTGCCGCTGCTCGAAATCTCGCAGATCGTCGGATAAGGAGGACCGAATGCGCTTGCCGAACAATGCGTCGTGCCGGCTTCGCCGCCAGGCCGGATTCACGCTGATCGAAATCATGGTCGTCATAGTCATCCTGGGGCTTCTGGCTGCGCTCGTCGTGCCCAAGCTCGTCGGCAGGACCGAGGAGGCCAAGCGGACCCAGACCCGCGTGCAGATCAAGAGCATCCAGCAGGCGATCGAGCTGTTCAAGCTGGACAACGGCTTCTACCCGTCCACGGAACAGTCGCTGGACGCGCTGGTGCGCATGCCCGAGGCCGGGCGGGTCCCGAAGAACTACCGCAAGGGAGGCTACCTGGACCGTGTCCCCAAGGACCCGTGGGGGAATGCCTTCGTCTACGTCTCGCCCGGGCAACAGGCGGAATACGACATAAGCTCGTACGGCGCCGACGGCGTTCCCGGCGGCGATAACGAGGACGCGGACGTCAATTCCTGGGATGAGAAATAGAGGCGGCTTCACCCTTATCGAGCTCTCGGTCGTACTCTTCGTCCTGGGGCTCATCCTCTGGCTGGCCGCCCCCCGCCTTGCCGCCGTGGGAGAACCGGGCCGCAACGGGGTTTTCCGGCAGCTTGCGTCAGGCTCGGAAGAGGCTTTCGACCTCGCGCTCTTCGAAAAAAAGGAAACGCGGCTCGTCCTCGATCCGGAATCGGGGACGTATAGCTTCCAGTTGCCGGGCGGCAAAAAGGAAAATCCGTCCAGGCCTCTCGGGAGCAGGCTGGCCATCACGGGGATAAGCATCGACGGATCGGAACGGCCCCTGGATATCATCACCGAGATACGCTACCTGCCCGGCGGCAGGGTCCCGGCGGCGCGTATATTCTTCAGGGACAGCGGAGCCGAGGGCGAGCCGACGGACTGGACGCTCAAGATAAATCCCTTCGACGGATCCGTGGACGTCCTTCCCGGCACGGTGGTCAAGGATGCGTAGCCGGCGCCGCACTCGCGCGGGATTCACCCTGCTCGAGGTCCTCGTCGCGCTGGCCATCCTGTCGACGACGCTCATCCTTGCTTACCGCGTCATGTCCGAAGCCATATCGTCGGCGGAGCGTTCGGAAAGATGGACCGTCGCCGCTTACCTGGGCGAGGCTTTCCTGCGCGAATCCACGTCCACATTCCCGGAAGTCGGCGAAGCGCAGGGAAAGTTTCCCGGCCTGGACAACGCGTACGCATGGAAGCGCGAGGTAAAGCAGGCCGTCCATCCCGACGCCCGCGAGGTAGACGTTACAGTGACATGGAGCGAGGGCGAGCGCGTCGAGACCGTCACGCTCGCGGGCATAGCGATCAAATGACGTACAGGAAACGCCCGGGCGGGTTCACGCTCGTGGAAATACTTATAGCGCTTGCGATCCTTTCCGTCGTCCTCGTGCTCCTGCTGTCTTCCTTCACCGGGGCAAGCCGCGGGCTCGACATCCTGACGGAACGCTCGGCCAGCTTCCGACAGATCCGGATCGCAATGGACCGCCTGGGCACCGACCTCCAGGGCGCATTCTCCGCGACCGGCGTCGAGGCCGTCGCTTTTACGTGCACCCAGGACCAGTTCTCGGGCAAACCCGCCTCCACCGTGATATTCACCGCCTACACCCTCCCCGATGTCACCGGCGCCCGCCCGCCGTCGGATCTCGTCAAGATCAAGTATTTCACGAGGATCAGCGAGGACGGGAAATTCATCGAGCTTCGCCGGGAGCAGTCCGACCTTCCCCTCGTGGAAAACAGGATAACGACCGGCGAGTCGCGGATGGCATCGCGCCTCCAGGGATTCCGCATCGAGATGTACGACGGGACTGCGTGGTTGAAGGATTGGCCGCCGCCGGGAAAGAGCAAGTGGACTCTTCCCAGGAAGGTGACCGTCGTGCTTACGGATTTCCTCGGCCAGGAATTCAGGAGGACGGTCCTGCTGCCCCTCGCCGGCCAGGAAGCGTCGGGGCTCTTCTCCGGCAAGCGCGGAGGGGAAGCGAGATGAAGAGCGGCAGGCGAAACGACGCCGGGGTCGCCCTCCTGATCACGCTCCTCGTTTTGGTGCTCATCGTGATCCTCGCCATGGAGATTTTCAGGACCGGGGCAAGGGCGGCGCAGACCGGCGCGTTCGGAAGGGATTCGATCCGGGCAGGCCTGATAGCCGAGGCGGGCGCCGCCGCGGCGCGCATAGCCTTAAGGGAGAACGCGAAGCAGTACGCGTACGACACTCTCGACCAGGTCTGGTCCCGGCCCGTTCCGCAGATCGACCTGGGCGACGGGACGATCCTTGTGGCGGTCGAGGACGAGGAACGCAAGATCAACCTGAACCGGCTTGTCCTGGCGAACGGCAACGCCCCGGACGAGCAGCGGCTCGCGGTTTTCCGCAAGCTCCTTGTCATCATGGACATCGAGCCTTCCTTCGCGGACGCGGTCGTCGACTGGCTCGACAACGACGACACGCCGCGCGTGGGAGGCGCGGAAAGCGCGTACTACCTGTCGCTGCCGTTCCCTTATCGCGCCAAGAACGACCTGTTCGACACGCTCGACGAGCTCCGCCTGGTCCGCGGCTTCACGCCCGAGAAGTTCGAGAAGCTCAAACCGTTCCTGACGGTGCATTCTTCGGGGGCGGTGAACCTGAACACCTCGCCCAAGGAGCTCCTGATGGCTTTATCCGCGGGGCAGGACGCGGCGGAGGGGGGCGAGATAGATTCGGCGGCGGCCGACCAGATCGTGGAATACAGGAAAGGCACGCCGTTCAAGGACCCCCGGGACATCCGGAACGTCAGCCCCGCGCTCAGGGACCTCTACGACAAGACGAGATTCCGCGACCTGATAGACATCAAGGGGACCGCGTTCCACGTGCGCGCCACGGGAGACGTCGCGGGGACCTATCGCACGGTCGACGCCGTGGGGGTGCGGGCCGGAAATGATATACAATGGCGATACTGGCGTCTAGAATAGGAATCCATCCACTTTTTCCGGGGGAACGAATGGCCCGCATTGCCCGATCCGCGTTCGCCGTCGTAATTCTCATCGCCGCCTTGCACGGGACCGCCGCGGCGGAATTGACTTTTTCGCTGAACGACAACAATACCGGGGTATTCGACCAGGCGTCCGCCACGTTCAGCGTGAATAACGTCTACACCGCCTTTATCGGGGACAATACCGGCTCAGGGGCCTTCCGCGTCTTTTTCGCCTCGGTGAACGGGGCTTCCGACTTCACGAACCTTTTGCTTCCGCGCGACAACACGCTCATCCCCATTGCACCCTTCGTCATCGACGGGACCGGCGCCGGGGGGAACAGCCCTTATTTCGACGCGCGGCACCCAAGGATCGCGTTGAGGGGGGCCACCGAGGCGGTCATCCTCTTCCAGGCGAGGCCGTCGGTTTCGGACAACGTCTATCGGCCCTACATCGCCAGGGTGTCGTTTACGGGCAGCGCCGCGACGCTGGTCTCCGTGCGCCAGATAAGCGGATTTCCCGCGGGAGTCCTCTCTACCGGCGATATCGAGGACATTTCCTTCAACCTGGTGACGACCGACAACTCGGTCCGCATGGCGTTCGCGAGCCGCCCGACGATCGGCGCTTCGACCCCCTTTCACGTCTACTACGCCCGCGTGGGCGTGGACAACGCCACGGTCGTCGGCACACCCATCCTTCTTTCGTCCGGCAGCGACGACACCACGACCGGCAGCGACGGCTTCCGCCCGATCCCTTCCCTGCGCATCGACCTTCTGAACAATTCGCACGTGGCATGGGCGGCCAACGACTCCACGCCCGCCGCGTCCGGGGTCTACTATGCGCTGGTCACTTCCACGGCGACCGCCGACAACGTGGCGATCGCCGCCACCGAGGTTCTCGGGCGAACGCTTGCCTGGGGGCACCCTTCCGTCCACGTGGCGGCCACGAATTCCGTCATAGTGCTTGCGACCGACGAGTCGATTCCCGGCAGGGCGGGAAACATGGGGTTCGTCCACCTCAATCCCGACGCCGTGACGCCGAAAACCGGGCTCCCCGTCTCGATAGGGCTGGCCAGGCTGTTTTTCATATTCGGCCCCTCGATCCTGCCTGCAACGTTCGACCTTTACCACCCCGAAGCCTTCATGGACGTAAACCAGCAGATCCACCTCACCGGCTACGGCATTTCAGGGTCGGCCGCGACCTATTACGCGATCAGGGCGACCGGCGTCTCTCCGTTCGCCGAATTCGTGACCCCCGCCATCACCGTCGGCTTCAACCAGTTCCCCGCGGAGCTCGCATCCGACTACTCGCGGGCGGCGTTCGCGGTGCTCAACGCCAAGACGGTCGTCTTCTGGTCCGGGCTGATCCCCGGCAGCGCCAACAGGAATCTCAACTTCACCTCCGTTCAGAACAGCTCCTTCATCCCGTCGGAGGAGTCCGGCTGCGCGATGGTCGGGGATCCCCGCGCCGGAGAGCGTGAGAGGATTCCGGGAACCTTCGTCCTCCTTCTCCCGGCCGCGGCGCTTGCCGTACGGCGGCTCGCGCGCGGATTACGGCGCAATCGCGGGAGCGGCATTGCGGATTAGCGGTATCGCCCGGGGCCGCTGGCTCCTTCCGGCCCTGGGCGCCCTTCTCTTCTTTTTCGTCTTCATGCCGGTCTTCCTGTACTTCATGCCGAAGGATGCCGTGCTTTTCCCGGTCAGGTCTGCCCTTGCGAAGCAGGGGATCGAGTTCTCCTGCGAGGAAGCCAGGTTGGACTTTCCGCTTCGACTCGTGTGCAGCAATGCCGTCGTCGTCCCGCGCGGCGGAGAGCCGATATCGCTGGATTCGGTGGAGGCGGCCTGGGAGTTTACGGGATTGATCGAATGGCTTCCGGTCCGCCTGTCGGCCGCGCGCGGCCAGGCTTCGCTGGACATTCGCACTTCCCCCCTGGTCTCGAACCCGGGCAAGGTGCGGCTGCGACTGTCGCGCCTGGGCTCGGAGGATCTTGCCGGATACTTTGCCGCGGGGACGGGGGCCGGCTTCCTGATCGACGCCTTGGAGCTTCAATGGAAGAAAACGGGCTCGGGAGAGGTATCCGGATCGGGGGAAGGGGGATTGTCATGGCTCCGGTTCCCCGTTCCGACCCCGGGATCCCCGGTCCCCGAAGCGCTCCTGCGCGACGTCAAGCTTAAATTCGTCGTCCTCCGGGGGGCGGTCCGGATATCATCACTGACGGGGACGTACGAAGGGTCCGATGTCGACGGGACGGGGGAAATCTCGCAGTTTCTCACCCCGTCGCTTTCGACCGTCAACTTCCATCTGCGGATCCGGAATCCCCTGGAAGGAAAGATCGCCGCCATGTTTGACATGGTGGCGAAAAACTCCAAGAATGCTAATCTGAGAGTAAAGGGCAGCCTCCTGTCCCCGACAGGCGAGTTCCAGTTTTTCTAGGACCGACAATGAAAACACTCGGCGTCTCCATAACCGGCAACCGGCTCTCGGCCGTCCTTCGCGAACAGACGCTCCTGGCCTCGCGCATCGCCTTCTCCTGCTCCGTTCCATGCAGGGAGCCGTACGGAGGCCCCGAGGACGCGGCGCGGCTCGCCGAGGAGGTCCGCAAGGGCGGCGGCGAGCGCGGTCTGCCGCCCGTGGTGCTGTCCATTCCTCCTTCCTGGACCTACCTGCGCCAGGTGGAGCTGCCTGTCGAAGACCTCCAGCGGGCGAAAAAGATACACGTGTCGGAGCTCGAGGGGAACCTTCCAATCGGGGACGAACAGATCCTGTCCGACCTGCTGCCCTCCCCTCCCGGCTCCGCCGGCCGGTATCTCGCCATTGCGGCGCGGCGCGAAGTCGTGGAGAAGGCGGTCGCCGTTTTCACGGGAGCCGGATTCCCCCTCGATCGCGTGGTGACCGATCACGTATCGATCCTCTCCGCAGCCCTTTCCTCGGAAGCCCCGGTTCGGGGCTTGATCCTGTCGACGCTGTCCGACATCGTCGTCCTTCGCCTGGATGGAGACTCGGTCCGATGGGTGCGCCAGTTCCCCGCCGCCATGGCATCCGATCCCGCCGGGATGGCGCACGAATGGCGGGAGATCCTGAAGTCCGACCCGGGCCTTGAGGCGGCCCCTCCCGTCACGGTGCTGGGCGAGATCCCGGCCGCTTTGTCGTCCGAGCTGGCAGGCGCGATCCGCTTCCAGGCCCCCGCCGGGCTGGACGAGGACGCATTCCTCCTGGCCTACGGCGCCGCCCTCGCTCCGTCCCTTCCCGCGGAGCTCGGCGGGTTTTCCCTGCGGACGTCCGCCGAGGCCGAGTCGGAGCTGGACCGTATGAAGCGGAGGATCCGCATCGCATCGGTTGCGGTGGCCGTCGCGCTGGTGTCGGCGCTCGGATCGCTCGAGGTCGCCCGGTTCGCCGAAGCGAAAAAGGTGTCGGCGGTACGCGCCCAGATCCGGAAGGAATTTTCCGAGGCGGTCCCCGGCACAAAGGTGGTAGTCCAGGAGACGGCCCAGATAAGGGACAAGATCCAGTCGCTTCGCCGGCAGCAGAAGGAGCTGGGGACTGACTCCCCCGCCCTGTCCGCGCTGCTTATGACCGTCTCCCAGGCCCTCCCGACGACCGTTGGAAACATCGCCGTAAGGGAAGTGTCCTTCGACGCGGGAAGGCTGCGGCTGGCCGGCGAGGCGGGCGCGGCGCCCATGGTCGAGACGTACCGCACCGCCCTTGCCGCCGCGTTCGGTCCGGAAATGGCGGTGACCGTGCAGGAATCGCAGGGAAGCGCGAAGGCGGGCAGCATACGTTTCACCATACTCATCGAGAAGGGGAGCCCCGCGCGTGCTTCGTAGCCGCGAAAGGACGATAGTGATTCTCGGCGGGATCGCTGCGGCGGCGATTCTCCTGCTGACCTTCGTGGTCATACCCGATGCGGCCAAGGTGAGAAGCCTGTCGCGCCAGTATTCCGCCGCCGAAAAGGACCTGGCCGAGCTGCGCAAGATGCGCCCCGAGCTGGAGCGGTCAGACCGGGAGGTCCGCCAGAAGAGCGTGACGGTCGCGGCCGCCGCGAACTCCAAGGAATCCACGCTCGCCCGCCTGACAGCCGCCGTCCAGGATGCCGGGTTCCCGCAGTCGGCGTTCAGCTTCAAATCCACCGGCGTAAAGGACGGGGAGACCTTCCGCGAGGAGGGTTTCGATTTCAAGATCGAGAACGTGACCTACCTCGAGGCGGTCCGGCTGATCACCAGGCTCGAGAACGGCCCCGTCCCCGTCGTCATCCGCTCGGCGCAGCTTAAAAGCCGGTACGACGACAGCAAATACCTCGATGCCACTTTCCGGATCGGATTCCTGCTCCCCGTGACCCGATGATCCGCGCATTCGCCGCCCTGCTCCTGGCCGCCTCCCTCCTTCTTCCCGGCTGCAAAGAGGAAAAATCCCCGGTCGTGCTCACTCCCGCGGAAAATGAGCTGCTGCGGACGAAAGCGGACGAAAAGATCGGGATCATAATAAAGGAAAACCTGCCGGCGCTTTTCGCGGGCCTCGTCGTCTTCCGCTCCAACGCTTTCATTTCCCAGTCGGACATGCTGGACCGGGCGAACATCTCGGTCCTCAACATGTTCGGCGACACCGCCATCCTGCTGCTGAACAGCCGCAACATTCCCTTCATGCTGAAGGACGAGTCGGTCAAGAAGATCTTCTACCTGTGCCGGCAGGGGGCGCTGGTCCGCCTCGACCCTGCCTTCGAGATGGAAATCATGCGCAGGTTCGGCCAGGGCAGGGAGGACGAACCGATCGATTTTTTCATAAGGTTTCGCGAGCCTCCCGGCGATAAGGAAGATATGCTGCTGGAGGCCGCGGGAATGAAGATACAGGCGCGCACCGGGCCGGTCTGGGTCGTCTCAGGGCTCCTTCGCGATCTTCCGCGCCTTCTCGAGAGCGATCGAATTATTTACTACGAAACGGCATCTAAAGTCAGGACAAAATAACCTTTCAAGGACGTACACTTAGTGAAAGGAATCCCGTTCGGCAGATACGTTCCCCGGCTCTTCATCATCCTGGTGGGAGCGGCTTTCCTGTCCGGCGTGGGCGTCCCCCCGAACCACAGCAAGATCGAGCCGATGGCGCTGGCGACGGACGATCCGCCCGTCGTGGCCGTCCAGCGGAGGCTGATCGAGGCGCCGGGGCGGCAAAACTCCTCTTTGCCCGTTTTCATCCACATGAACAGCGACGATCCTGCCTTTCCGGCGAGGCTTGCAGGCCTGGGAGGAAGCGGCAATAAGATCTCGTCGCGGTTATACACCGGGCGCATACCCGTGGATGCATCCAGATATATTTCCAACTGGCCGCAGGTGGCGTACATCGAAAGCGCCAAGCTGGCAAAGCCGCTTCTTGACCTGAGCAGCCGCGCAGTATTCGCCGATGCCGTACGCACGGTCAACGGACATCCCGCCATCTTCACAGGGGCAGGCATGTACGTGGGGGTCGTTGACACCGGATTGCACGTGGCCCACCTCGATTTCCACACGGGAGGAGCGGGATCTCCCCACAGGGTCGTCCACTGGTATCCCGACAACGTCACGCCAACCGTCGATTTCGAGGGGCACGGCACGCATGTGACAGGGATCGCGGCAGGCAACGGCTTTTCCTCCGGCGGGATGTATACGGGCATGGCGCCGGACGCGAGCATCCTGTTCGGGAGGACGACGTTCACGACGACGGACATAGTGGCCGCCGTCAGTAATCTCGTCACGTTCGCGAGCAATAACTCGAAACCGATCCCGGTGAACTTAAGCCTGGGCTCCGTGCTGGGCCCTCACGACGGCACCAGCGGCTTCGAATCGGGCCTGAACTCCATCGCCGCGAGCACTTCGGGCGTAGCGAGAATCATCACGGTGGCGGCGGGGAACGAAGCGGACGCAGGCGAACATTTCCAGGCGAGCCTCGCATCCTTCGGAACGACCTCGATCCCCATCACTTTCGAGACGGGCGCTTCGAGCGCCGTCGTGAACATCTGGGCGGATGGAAGCGACAGCTTCACGGTAGTCGCAACCATGGGATCGGACGTCGTCACCGTCGTGTCGGGCAGCTCCGGATCATCGCCCGGCGGCAGGATAGCCGTTTCCAACAAGGTCTCCAATCCCCCGAACGGGGCAACGTTCATCTCCATCATCTTCTCCCCCCAGGCGGGGCAGGGAACGGCGACCATCCGGCTGGACAGGACACGGAACGGGGGAACGGGCAAAGTCGATGCATATATGGAGGAATTGGACGGCACCTTCAACAGTCCGACCGTTGCGGGCTCGGTGACCGAGCCTGCGAACGCCTCCGCGGTCCTGGCCGTGGGGTCCTTCAACACCAAGTCGTTTCCGGGAGGCCTCCCTGTGGTCCCGGAAAACATCTCCGTATTCAGCAGCAGGGGGCCCACGCGCGACGGCCGGCTGAAGCCGGACATTACGGCTCCCGGGTCGGTGATATATTCGGCAAGGACCTTCGATCAGGTACCGCCTTTCGACCCGATCGTCCCGGGGAACGACAACTACTTCATCATGGCGGGCACGAGCATGTCCTCCCCGCACGTAACGGGGGTCGCCGCGCTTGTGTGGCAGTCAAATCCCGCCCTGACGAGCGCCGGGATGCGGGAGCGGATAAAGCGGACGGCCTCCCCTCCCACGGACGCTTCCTCCGCTCCCAACAACACATGGGGATACGGAAAGTTGAACGCGCTGTCTGCGGTATGGAATTCCGTGGCCTCGATCACCGCGCCGGCAGCGGCGATCCCCGGCTCTCAGGTAAACATGACCTCCGAAAACAGTTCCGGGGCGATCGGCAGCCCCATTACCTCCTATTCCTGGTCGCTCATCCAGCAGCCGGCCGGATCGGGCCTTTCGCTCTCATCCACGGCATCAAGCGCCTCGTTCACCCCGGTCGTGCCCGGCGATTACACGGTAGGACTGACTGTTTCACAAACTTCGCCCGCGGGAACGCCTCCGGGAAGCGCAACCGCAGTGGTGCACGTGAACAACGTTCCGAACGTGCCGTCGATAACAGGGCCCGCATCGGCCGACAACCTGGCACCGGTGAATTTACAGGGATCGGGAACCGATCCCGACGGGCAGCAGCTTTCATTCCGCTGGGTGCTGGTTTCCCGCCCGGCGGGCAGCGCGGCGACCATAACGACGGCCGATGTGACGAACGTTACCCTTTCACCGGATGTCCCCGGAACGTACGAGGTGGGGCTTAAGGTCGACGACGGACTGGACAGCAGCGCGCTTGCCATTCATGCATATAGCGGCAGCGGGACCGCTCCCCCGTTATCGGGAGGAGGAGGCGGCGGCGGGGGCTGTTCCGTCGCACGCGGCAACGACCCCGCAGATCATCACGAATCGATGGCGGTAATCGTATTCCTGCTTCTTCCCGCGGGAATCATTGCCGCCCGCAGGCGGCTCATCCTCATGAAGCTGCGCTTTTCTTCGAGGGTCCCCCCTCAAGGGCGGCCAGGCGCTCTTTAAGCTCCTTTTCCTTTTTCCAGCGGGCGGTGACATCCCGCAATATCGCGGCGGGGCCCAGCAATTGCCCGGTCTCGTCCTTGACCATGACGATGCTGAATTCCAGCGAGATCCGCGAGCCGTCCTTCCGGATCCCGGGGACCGCAAGCAGGTCCTTCCCGTACTTGGTCTCCCCTGTCGCCATCGTCTTTTTATATCCCTCCCAGTGCCTTCCCCGCAGGTTCTCCGGGATGATGATGTCCAGGGATTGACCCAGGGCCTCGGAAGCGGCGTAGCCGAACATCGCCTCCGCCCCGGAGTTCCACAGCCGGATGATCCCTTCGCGGTCCGAGAAGATCATCGCGTCCGGCGCGTTGTCCACGATCGACTTGCAGAGCCATTCGTGCCCTGGCTTCGCCATGCTGCATCCCCCTTATTTCGGTCTTCCGCCTCTGTTATGATGCGGACATGCTGTTACCTGCGTCGGGTCTGTAGATTATATTACAGCTTTCCGGCATCCTATTTGCTCGTTATGGGGGAAAAACGGGAGGCTGGTGAAGGAATGATTCCGGCAGAAAAATCCGCAAAGCTCACGGTCTCGATATCCGACGGGATGCGCATCGAGATTCCGCTTGGAATAAAGGAAACCCGGATCGGCCGGGGGAAGGAGGCCGACCTTCAGCTTCCCGATCCTTCCGTCTCCCGCCGCCACGCGCGCATCTTCCGGGTCGGGGAACAGTATTTTCTCTCGGACAACAGCAAGAACGGAACTTTCCACGAGGGAAAGCGCATAACCCAACTGCTCCTATCGGGTGGACAGACCTTTCAGATCGGGCCGTACCGGATCCATTTTTCAAGGGAGGAACATTCCTGCTCCAGCGCTGATCCTCCGACGGTGCCTTTCAGCGCGCCGACGGATTCCTCGCCGATTCCACAAACTGTCAAGGCGCCCGAAGATACATCATCCAGTACTTTCGGCCTTATTGGCAATACGACTGTTATTATTAAGCTTATTGAAAGCATACGCAGAGTGGGATCCTCGGAGCTTCCGGTCCTTATCGAGGGAGAAACAGGATGTGGAAAAGAGCTGGTCTCCAGAGGCATTCACGAATCGTCCAGGCGCAGGGACCGCCCGTTTGTGGTGGTTAATTGCGGGGCGATCTCGCCTGACCTAATAGAAAGCGAACTATTCGGGCATGAAAAGGGAGCTTTCACGGGAGCAACGGCACAGCGCCGCGGTGCGTTCGAAGCAGCTCACGGGGGGACGCTGTTCCTCGACGAGATCGGCGAGCTGCCTCTTCCGCTGCAACCGAAGCTCCTGCGCGCACTCGAGCAAAAAGAACTCAAGCGGGTCGGAGGGAACGATACCGTTCGGGTCGACGTCCGGATCCTGGCGGCGACAAACCGCACTCTTCGGGAGGAAGTAGCCCGGAAAACCTTTCGGGACGACCTTTATTTCCGTATCAGCACGATAACGCTGCACGTCCCTCCGTTGCGCGAACGCCGGGAAGACATCCTTCCCCTTGCACTACATTTCCTCGCCGAGGCCGGCTCCGACCGCCCTGCGCTTGAGCTTTCAGGTTCAGCCGTTCAATTTCTGGGCACCTACGGTTGGCCGGGGAATGTCCGAGAATTACGCAACGCCATCCAGAGGGCTGTTGTGATGAGCTCCGGGGAACGCCTCCAGGCCGAAGATTTCGGCTTCCTGCTCGCGGGCAAGGAAACGCCGCCGGGGGCAACACCCGAACTTTCCCTTTCTCGCTGGGAGCAATCAGAAAAGAGCAACATCCTGGCGGAGCTTGCCCGGCAGAATTGGAATAAAACCCGCACCGCCCGCGAGCTCGGCATCGCGAAATCCACCCTTTTCGAGAAGCTCAGGAAATACGGAATCCGGCTACGGGAGTCCGACCGGCAATCGGACTGAAAGTCCGCATTCCGAACCGGGCAGAAACCGTCCCCCTTCCAGACCTTCCGTTCCGCAACCACATCTTCCCGATATATCGAACATTCCTCGATTAAAAACCTTCCCGGCGACTCGGGAACGTACCTTGCTCCTTTCCCGGCCATCATATTTCCGGAAAGGAGAAGGCAATGCTTAAGAATATCTGCTGCGGCAATCGCAAGGGACAGGGATTGACTGAATACATAATCGTAGTCGCACTTGTAGCCATCGCGGCCATCGGAATCGTCAACATCTTCGGAAACCAGCTTCGCAATCAGTTCTCCACGATCATTACCGCAATGTCGGGAAGCTCCCAGAAGAAGGTGGAATCTCTCGCAGACCAGGCACGCCAGGAATCCAACAAGAAGAACTTATCCGACTATGCCGCTTCGAAATAACAGGGGGACGGCGATGATCGAATTAATCGTCGGCGCCGTTATACTACTCACCACGATCTTCTCCGTCATGCAGCTCGCGTTTCTCTGGGCGGGGAAGGGGGCCGTCGAAACCGCCGCACACTTCGCATCGCGAAAATTTGCCTTCCAGGCGCGGGAAGATCTACGTAAGGCGAAGGCTTCCGCCTTGTCGGAAGCTTTCCTGCACTGCCGAAACAGGCCCGGCGGATCCTGGGGAACCGCCGCTCTCACCTCCCTGGAATTTTCTCGCAACGGGTATGATTCCTCCGCAACTCGTGCTTTACCGGGAGAGGCATACCAGGTACGCCTGACCCACGGCATCGAGCTGATTGTCCCCTGGATCGATCGGATCCTGTTCCTGGCAACACCCGTTTCCAAGATCCAGCTTGGGGACAAGTATTATCTTCTCCTTCACGCCACCCGCTGGGTCACCGTGGAATAGCAATGATAGCGTTCTACACGTCCCAGATAGGGCATATGCGCCGGGGAGACTCGGGCCAGGCGATTATCCTGTTCCTCACGACTGTTTCGGCCATTCTTGTCCTTCTGCTCTCCACTGTCACCGTCACCTATCTCGGCACGGAAAAAGTCGCCTTCGCAAACGCCGTGGACGCCATTGCCCTGTCCGCAGCCACTTGGGAAGCAAGGGGGCTGAACCTCATTGCATCTTTAAACGACGGCATCCTTCAATGCTTCCGTGCCGTCCGGTGGATCTGCGTGACATGGGCAGCGCTGGCGGTGGCGGCGTGCTTCGGCGCCGGCATGCCTGCTTTCATCTCCTACTCTCAGCGCGCGCCGGGAATGATTCGCGCCTATTGGAATTGCGCAAAACAGCTCGAGCGTTGGACGCATGAAGTAAAATCCATCACTCCCTATCTTGTTCTGACGGAGACTGCCGGCCTGTCGCAGAAATTGAAGGTGACGGGGACGCTGGTACCGTTCGACCCCAGCGGACCCCATGACGGGGAAAGGACGCTTGAACTCCACCTGAAGCAAGGGCCCCCGTTGTCGCTGGCTGATGCCATAAGCCCGATCACCCGAGTCCCCGGCCAGATCTCGAAATGGAAATGGGCAAAAAAGATCGCCAACGCGATTAATTCCGTAATCGGCACAGCCGTCGGGAAGGTCCTCGGGGCGGAAGGCGGCCCGATCCGTATGCTGGAACCGGAGGAAGATTTCCCCCTACGCCAGAAGGTACGTTTCGTGGGCGAAAAAACCGCTCCATCCCTGCCGGTCCCCTATCTTGCTCGAAACGGAAACCATCGTTTCGTCATGGAATCGTTCGCCGAGCCGTACGGCGGGGGGACGGCCTTGATGACCTGGAAATCCCGTCTTACGGTGAAACCCAAAACGCCATGACCATGAGTGGAAACAACGGCCAGGGACTGGTTGAAGCCGTACTTATTCTCCCGATTCTGATTCTTCTCCTTGCGGGAAGTTATGTCTGCTGCCGTTCCGCGTTCCTGCATTCCGCCGCGGAATCCGCAGCACAGACGCAAGCGCTCAGGGTTGGTCGCCGGCTTGCAAACATGGAACATCAGATATCCGAGGACATCCTCCCGAGCGAGTCGGGTGTCATGGTTAGGTCCGAAAGCGCCGGGAAAGGCCGCCTGCTCCCTGCCCCCTTCCCATCGCTGGCCGGGCGCACGAGAGGGATCGTCGAAGTCCGTAAAGGATGGGAAGAGGCCGGCCGTAGCTCCGACTTCCCTGACCTCGCCATCTTCCGTTCGTCGGAGGCAAGCGTCGACTGCTGGGATCAACGGTCCGGTTCCGGGAGAAAAATACGCCTTGTAATCGACGGATATGTCGCATCGGGGTTATTCCGTTGAGAGGATTCCAATCCATACGGTTTGTGGGGCTTCTGCTTGCACTGGCCGCCTTGCCTGCGATGGCGGAAAAACACGGCGGGCTTTTTTCCTCCACCAAGGAATTTTCAATCGACGGCAATGCATTCCGGGTGGAGCAATCGGTCGAGGACGATTTCTCGTTGATCCGACGGGTATTGTCGCAGAGCGGAATTGACGCCCCCCTCCCTTCCAACGTTGGACCTTCCCACCCAATCCTCCACGCCGCCTTGCTGGAAAGTTCGGCTGGAACCGCTGCGCCCCCCCTGCCACTTCCTTCGGGATTGAAGGCGGAACACTTCATTCGCCTGAAGTCGGGACCCGGGACAATCGACATCGCCTTCGGCGAACTTGATATCGGTGTATCGAAGGTTCGCAGCCGCCTTTTCGGTTCCGACTGGGAATTCAGGGATACAGGAAATGCCGGTGCTCCAGCGGTCGTTGCGACACGAAATAAAGGAAGGGAGACCTTCATTGTCATTTTGGAAGAAAAAACGGGAAAGTTCCTCTTCGCCCGAAAAATGGACTAGGAGATCGAGAGAGCTGCTCCTGCTCCTTGCCGGCCTCGCGTTGACATTGGCGGCTATTCTGCTTGCCCGGCAAAGGATCGCCGCTGCCGAGAAGGATCTCCATCGAAAGGTCGCTCCGGTGGAAATCGTCGTTCCGTCGATCGCCATCCCCGCAGGGGGGGTCTTCACGGAAACGAACCTCGCAAAAAAATCCGTCCCGGCATCGGGGACAAGCAGCCGCAATGTGCCGGCGGGCGAATTCGAACTGTTGATCGGAGCGCGGGCAAAAGCAAATCTGACGGCGGGAGATCCCATTCTCTGGACTGACGTGGAGGAACCGTACGAATCGGAAATGTTCTCTCAGACGATCCCTTCCGGCCGCCGGGCCTTCACGCTCGAAGCTACGGCATCCTCCTCGTTCGCGGGCCTTATCCGCCCCGGAGACATTGTCGACCTTTTCTTAGAAGGAGAACGGGGAAATTCCCTGCCAGGTTGGATCCAGGGGATCGCCGTGATTTCGGTTGACCGGCATTTCAGCAGGAATCCTTCCAAGGAGGATATACAGGATATATCGACGATAACCGTATCGGTAACTCCAAAAGAGGGCATGCAGCTTGCCGCCGCCGCACAGGCGGGACGGATCCATTGGTTCCTGAGGAACCCGGACGAGCCGCCGAATCGCCGCGGATCATCCGCACCGCGCGATAAATCGATGGCGGGCAATATCGAGATCTGGAAGGCGGGCGTACAGGAACTGCGCATGCCGATACAAGGCGGGGAATCATGATGAGAAATCGCTGTTTTTTACTTAACGTCGACCTGGCTGTGATCGTCATCCTTCTTATTGCCCTACCGTCGAATGCCGACACCTTGCTGCTCAGGCCGGGATTCCAGCGGATTCTGGACCACGACGCTGTCACACGCATAGCGATCGGAAATCCGGAGATACTCGAAGCGCGCCCGCTTCCGAAAGGGGGCGGAGTCCTGGTTGTAGGCAAAAAAGCCGGAGAAACGGATCTCGTACTCTGGGAGCGGGGAGAAAAAATACACTGGGATGTTGCCGTCCGTGATAAAAACTACCTTTTCGAGGAAACCCGTGCATTCGCCGAATCCTTTCCCGGCCTCGCTGTCGCCGAAACCGGGAAATTCGTCATGGTTTCCGGAACCGTCTCCTCGCCCTCGGACCGTAAGCTCCTGGAAGAATTTGCGCGCTCAAGGCCCAGCCTGTATCTGCGCCTCTCTTCTCTCGAGGATCAGCGGTCCCTCCTGGCATATGACCTCAAAATCATCGAAATCAGTAAAGGATCGACTTCACAGTTGGGCATCCGATGGCCCGACTCGCTTACCGCTAAGGGATCGTTCACCGCGGGTGGAGCTGCGGAATCGGCGCTGACAGTGACATCCGACTTCGAAACGCGGCTGAATCTTCTCCTGGCTGACGGACGCGCCCGGATTCTGGCCAATCCCCACCTCGTCTGCGAAAGCGGGGAAAGCGCGAGTTTTCTCGCCGGGGGGGAAATCCCGATCGTGATCGTCACGCAGGAAACCAGAACCGTCGAGTGGAAAACCTACGGCATCATACTGAAACTGCAGCCGAAATTGGATGCGCAGGGCAGGATTCGCACGCAGATCACTGCGGAAATCAGCACAGTGGACCATGGAAGCGGCAGTTCCCAGGTCCCTGCTTTTCTAACGCGCCGCGTAACTACCAACTTCTCCGGACCTTCGGGGGGAACGGTCATGTTGTCGGGGCTTATCAAGAGCGAAATGGCCAAGGACGTGTCGAAGATCCCCCTTCTGGGCCAGATCCCGGTCCTTGGCGAGTTGTTCAAGTCCCGCAGTTTCCGCGAGAACCAGACAGAGCTGGCGATCTTCATCACCCCGGCCCAGGTCAAGGAAGACGCCGCCGGGGAAGCGTCGTCCTGGATGGAAAGGGCAAGAAAAGAAAAGGAATCCATGCATTTCCGATTAATCGACTGAAGGAGCCGCATGAATGGACGCCTGCTTGCGTCAAGCGCTGCACCGGAAGGTAATATCGCACCTCGACATTCGCAACACGGGAATCGTTTCGGCGGACGAGGGGAAGTGGAGATCGCGTGCGGAAGAGTGCCTTCGCGCCGAAATGAAAGATCTGGACCTCCCCGATAGCGACAAGGAGATCATACGTAAAGGCACCCTGGATGAAATCTTCGCTTTCGGCCCCATCACGTGTCACCTGGATGATCCCTCGATATCAGAGATTATGGTAAACGGAAAGGATTCGATCTACGTCGAGCGCGAGGGAAAGGTATTCCTCTCGGGCGCCGCGTTCTTGAGCGAGGAAACTCTCCGCTCGACGATAGACCGGATGGTGTCGGTTGTTAATCGCCGCCTGGATGAATCCTCCCCGTTCGTGGACGCAAGGCTTGCGGACGGATCCCGCGTGAACGCAATAATCCCTCCGGTGAGCCTTATTGGGCCATGCCTTACCATCCGCAAGTTTCGAAAGGAACCGTACTCCCTTGCCGAGCTGATCCGAATCGGGACGTTGACCGAGGAGGCGTCGACGTACCTGCGCGAGGCCGTGGTGCGCAGGAGGAACATAATCATCTCCGGAGGTACGGGATCCGGCAAGACGACCTTGCTTAATGCCCTTTCACAGTTCATCCCCGATGCGGAAAGGATCATCACGATCGAGGATGCCGCCGAGATCCGGCTCCTGAAGCCCCACGTCGTACGCCTGGAAGCGCGCCCCCCCAACATCGAAGGGAACGGCGCGATCACCATCAGGGATCTCGTTCGCAATTCCCTCCGCATGCGGCCGGATCGCATAGTCGTCGGGGAATGCCGGGGCGGGGAAGCGATCGACATGCTGCAGGCGATGAATACCGGCCACGACGGCTCACTCACCACCGGACATGCCAATTCCCCGCGCGATATGATGCGGCGGCTCGAAACCATGGTCCTTCTCTCGGGAGTTGAGATCCCCGTAAAAGCGATCCGCGAACAGATCGCTTCCGCCATCGATGTCATCGTTCACATCTGCCGGATGGCAGACGGCAGAAGGGCGGTCACGTCGATCACCGAGGTAACCGGAATGGGCGAGACGCAGATTCTTCTGCAGGATATCTTCCGATCGTCGAAGCGCGCAGAAAAAGGATGTGTGTTGAAACTGGACCCTACCGGCGTCCCTTCCAGTATTTTTTCTCCGGAAGAAGCACGATGGGAATGACGATTCCAGAATACTCGCTGCTGGCCTCCGGCCTCTCTCTGCTTTCCTGGCTCCTATTGCGACGTATTGCTCCGTTTCTGCGGGACCGCCTTGAGACCACCGCCCGGGAGAGGGCCAGGGACCTGCGAGAGGAGTTTCTGCTCCTTCCGCATCGTAGAATCATGCTCTTCCTTCTGGCCAGCGGGGGCGCCTGCTCGCTCCTTGCCTATCTGGCCACATCCAGCGTTCTTTTCGCAGCCGGGGCCGGCACCGCTCCGATTCTTTTTTCCGGCATCACGGTCCGATATTACCGCGCCCAAAGGCGAAGGAAGGTCATTTCCCAGATTCCTGGTTTCCTCGACGTCCTGGCGGGGCAGGTCAAGGCCGGTCACAGCCTGCAGGAGGCCCTCTCCGATACGATCCCGCTGCTCCCACGGGAAATCCGCAAGGAAATATCCTGGGTGTTCCGACTTACCCGGCTGGGAACGCCGCTTTCTGAATCATTCCTCCTTTGGGAGGAGAGGATGCCCTGCGATGAGGTCGCGCTTGTGGTCCGCCCCCTCCGGGTGGCGCTTCCGGCCGGTGGAAACATCGTGGAGCTTCTGACCCGATCGCGGGACATTCTCCAGGCAAGAAACCGGATGCGGGAAAAGCTGCAAAGCATGACCGCCCAGGCAAGATTGCAGGCAGGAGTATTGACCTTTCTCCCCCCTGTCTTCGCCGTTATCCTTTCCAGAATAGATCCGCAATTTCTACCTCGAGTCCTGGGAACCTTTCAGGGAAAGGCCATCATCGCGATCTCTGCCTTCCTGCAATTCCTGGGTTGGATGACTATCCGAAAGATCTTATCGGTGAAACCATGACGATAATCGACTACGCAATCATCGCCATCCCTCTCCTCGCAGGTTTCCTGATCCTTATCCGATTCCTGGACTGGGCAGTACGCTCCAGACTTGTACCGATGTTGGCGAAAAGCATTCGGGACCTTCACAAAAAGGCGAACCGGAAGCTGATTGAAAAGGAAATCCTTCGATTTCCCGGGATCCACATGGTCGATTCCATTACGGCGTGGTGGGCCGGTGAGCTGACTTTTCTCGCCACGGCAGTCCTTTTGCTCTTCATGCAGCACGACCCTCTGCATGCGCTCCTGTCATTTTTTCTGGGGGCCATTCTTGGAGGAATCGTGTTTTTCCTGTCTTCCCGCGAAGAGGCTCTGAACCAGGTCGAAGCCGTCCGATCGACCTTGCCGGTTGCTTCATTTATGTTCTCGCTGATGCTTGAGGCTGGCATGGGATCTTCCGCGGCGCTCCAGGAAGTCGTCCGCGCCCTTCCGAAAGGGCCACTAGCCTGTGAATTGCAGGAGATCTCAAATTCCCGATTTCTGGGAGTTTCACGTGCGGAGGCCATCGAGCGGTCCCGCAGCCGAGTTCCCCTTGACGATTACAGGGCGTTCTTGAACCTGATGCAACAGGGAGAACGCCTGGGGATCGCTCTTTCAAGAGGGCTTCGGGATCTTTCATCGCGGATGATGGAAAGCCAAGGGCATCGTGCCGAGACCCACGCCCAGAAGGCAGCGGTTAAACTCCTGTTTCCCCTTGTTATTTTCATATTTCCATCGGTCTTCCTGATCATCCTGTCGCCCGTTATTCTAAACCTTTGGGAACTCTTGGGGAGGTGATATGAGATCGTATTCCTTGCAACCAGGCCCGCGATCGGTGGTCCTTGTCTTGATGACTCTTCTTCTACTCGGAAGTACTGCCACGGCAGGAGGCAACGGGCTTCCGCTGCCTCGTCACCATACCCGCTGCAAGAAAATGGTCCGACTGCAGCTTCGCATCGCGGAGGCGAAAGGGAGAAAGGACAGTTCCCGCTATTATCGAAGCATCGCTCGGCAGCAGAAAACCCGAGAGACCGGCACGCCATCTTCCAAACGTACTGAAGGACGATAAAGAAATCAGGACTGGCCCGCTTGACGGAATTTATCAGTTAACCTATTATGAAGGGGTATAAATATTACCTATAATAAAGAGGTAATTACATGCCCCAAACAGTGAAAAAGCTGAACTTCATGATCCGCAATGACATAGCCAGGGAATTGGATATGCTGGTCCCACCAGGCAGACGCAGCCAGGTGGTAAACAATGCATTGGAGAAAGAGCTGGCTGTCATCAAGCGAAAGAATCTTACGGAAAAGCTGCTTTCGATTCGGGAGGAGGGACCCTCAATACCTACGAAAACGATCGTGGAAGCATTGAAAAAAGACCGCGAAAGGCGTCGATAACATAATGGGACCGGTCATCGTCCTTGACGCGTCCGTATTGCTCAAATGGGCGTTGAAAGGACCCGAGGAAAGCGATTCGTCAAAAGCCCTGGTACTCCTGGAAAACTGGGCAGCCGGTATGTTCGAGATCGCCTTGCCGAAGCTCTGGGCGTATGAAGTGGGAAACGTGCTGGGGATGAAGCATCCTTCCCGGGCGGAAGAATTGATGGAGATCTTTATCGGCTACTCATTCGTCGAGATCGGGATCTCCCCCGAGATCTGCCGAACGACCTACTCATTGGTCCGAAAATGTCACGTCAGCTTCTATGACGCCGTTTATCATGCTGTCGCGCTTCGGAGCCAAGGCATACTGATCACCGCGGACGAATCTTACCACCGAAATGCCGCGGAATTCGGCTGCATTCAATTGCTGCGTGACTTCCGCCTCCCCGTCTGATCCGAAAATTATCTCAATCGGACGTTTTTTCCCCCACGAGAGATACGATGATCTTGGGATTGGTCCCGGCATGAACGTCGATTTCCTGGACTCTCTCTACACCCAGCGGCTCGTTTACGAAGCGAAGGCGATGCGCCCCAACGGGCAGCTTCAAATTGCGGATCGGTGTGACGCCGATGTACCTGTCGCCGTCATATACCTTAGCCCACGGTATAGCCTGGATCAACTCCATGGCCCCCATCAGCCGATCCATCTCCAGGCGGAAAGTCTGAAAACGGACAAGAACATCGGCCGGAATAGCCTTCTCGGCATATCCTTCCCTTCGGAAAATTATTTTTCTACCTGCCCAGGGAGCGACATCCATGCTTACGGGCGTTTTACCCAGGGGAGTCCCGTCGTCCAGTTGTACCGCGACTCCGACGGGGTCCGTTTCGATTCGCACTGCCTTCGGTAGCGTCTCTCCTGCTACGACCGATGCTGTCTTCCCGGACGATCCGGTTCTACTCTCGGGTGAGGAGGATAACGCTCCGGTCTCTTTCTCCAGAGGCACGGAAACCGAGGTTGCAGGTGGCTCCAGGGGATTGTCCACGGACGGTGAAGGCGTAGGAGCCGGGGAAGATGTGGTAGGTCCCGCTTTCTTCCAAACAGCCCATCCACCGATAGATAGCACGGCCAATGCGGCGAGAGCGCCTGCTTTCACGAACTGCCTGCCTCGAATCCCGTATCCTTCCCTTCTCTCCCTGAGAACATTCGGTCCACTACCGGAAAATTGGGAGGCGACAACCGTGTCTTCCTCCTCCAGGCTCCCTGGAAACAGGGTGTTCCAGAAGGATTCCAATTCCGCCCGCCCGGCTGAAAACGGTACCGCCGAGCACACGGCCCGGGAAAACTCGTCCGCATTCGTGTAACGTCCCTCCCGTGAGGGTGACAGTCCCTTGCGCACGACGACTGCGGCCGCATCGGGCAGGCCTTCCAGGTCCGGCGGTTGAACATCGTACCGAAGAAGGCGCTGCACCGTCTTCTCGGAAGAGCCCTCGTCAATCAATCGCCGGAGGAGCAAGATCTCCGCGGAAACGATTGCGGCGGCGAACAGGTCCGAGCCTTCGTTTATCTCCTCACCCCGCGCGTGCTCGGGCGACATGTACGCGAACTTACCTTCCCATCCCGTTTTGTCTTCCTCGTTGCGCAAAACGCCGCGGGCGATCCCGAAATCGGTGATTTTGACGATCCCGCCGCGGGAGAGAAGTACATTGGAAGGGCTTATATCCCGGTGAACGATTCCACGGGAATGAAGGTGCCCGATCCCCGCCAGTACTCCCTCCATCCAGAATCGCCACACCGGCAGCGGAATGCATGCGTTGCACAGCCGCGCCTGCGAGATAGTCTGCGCCAGATTCCATCCGTCGATATACTCCATTGCCAGGAAATGGGAATCTCCGGCTTTCCCGAAGTCGAAAACCTGTACCAGGTTGGGATGGACAAGCGACGCTGCGATGCGGGCTTCCCGTATGAAAAGTTCCCGGAATCGACGGTCGCCGGATAGCCTTGGGTGGATGACCTTTACCGCGACCTTCTTTACGAATCCCTCTTCGCCCGTCAGCCGGCACAGGTAGACCTCGGCCATTCCCCCCGACGCGATCCTGCGCAGGACCGCGTATTTCCCGATTCGCTCCGGCATCATGGGATTTCGCTTCGCCCGGATCCCTTACCGCCTGCCGCTGTCCGCGGCTATTCCCAGCTGCTTCATCTTCCTGTGGATGCTGGTGCGGTCAAGGCCCAGCTTCTCGGCTGTGCGGCTTATGTTGAAGTCGTTTTCGCGCAGCTTTCTTTCGAGATATGCCTTCTCGAAGGCCAATGTCGCCTCCCGGAAGCTCTCCTCTCCGAGCGCCTGCGCCAGGGGCGGCTCCGCGGCGGGGAGGTCCGTCGCCAGCACGCGCCGCACCGTTTCCTCTTCTATTGTCTGCCCCATCGAAAGGATTACGAGCCGCTCCACCACGTTGCGCAGCTCCCTGACGTTGCCCGGCCAGGGATGCGCCAGCATCCGCTGCATGGCATCGGACGCGAACTTCTTCGTTTCCTTTCCCTGCTCTCCGCAGATCTCCTCGATGAAATGTCCCGCTATCGCGGGAATGTCCTCCTTGCGGTCCCGAAGCGCCGGGACGAATACGGGGAAGACGTTCAGGCGAAAGAAGAGGTCCTCCCGGAAACGGCCCGCGGCGACTTCCTTCGGAAGGTTCCTGTTGGAAGC
>JBLNEW010000070.1:0-22878 GCA_050263095.1 Deltaproteobacteria bacterium
ATCCCCGGCCGGAGAAAAGGCCGGAGACCCTGCTCAAGACCCCGAATTCGTTCTCCACCAGGATGGAAATCGTGTGGCGCATCGCTCCCTCTCCTTGGCCGTCGCGGCGTTTCCGTCAGACGAGCAGCATCTTAGTCAGGGGCGCTCCGGCCGGCACCATCGGATATACCATCTCGTTCGGGTCCGTCAGTATGTCGATGAATGCGGGCCCCTTGGCCGCGAACCCCCTCTTGAGCACGTCGCGCACTTCCTCGGGCCTGGTCGCGCGGAATCCTTCGGCGCCGTAAGCCTCCGCGAGCTTGACGAAGTCCGGGATCTGCGGCAGGCAGGTCTGGGAGTACTTCCCCTGGAAAAACAGCTCCTGCCACTGGCGCACCATCCCGAGCGCCCCGTTGTTCAGAATGACCACCTTGACCGGAAGGCGGTACTGGACGGCCGTCGCAAGCTCCTGGATGTTCATCTGGATGCTGCCGTCCCCCGCGACGTCTATGACGAGCCTGCCCGGCATCGCCACCTGCGCGCCGATGGCGGCGGGGAAGCCGTATCCCATCGTGCCCAGCCCCCCGGAGGAGAGGAACGTGCGCGGCTTGTCGAACTTGTAGAACTGCGCCGCCCACATCTGGTTCTGCCCCACCTCGGTCGTTATGATCGCGTCCCCCTTGGTGAGCGAGTATATCTGCTCGACCACGTGCTGCGGCTTGATCTTGCCCTTGGCGGGCTTGTAGGAAAGGGGGTGAGTCGCGGCCCACTTGCCGACCTGCTCCCGCCACGGCGCTATCTTTTCCTTGAAGTGCGCCGCCTCCTTCGTCCCCTTGACGAGCTTGATCATTTTCTTGAGAACGTCCTTGAGGTCGCCCACGATCGGGATGTCGACGGGCACGTTCTTCTGGATGGAGGTCGGGTCGATGTCGATGTGGATTATCTTGGCGTGCGGGGCGAACTCGTCGACCTTGCCCGTCACCCGGTCGTCGAACCGGGCGCCCACGGCGATTATCAGGTCGCTGTGGGAGATGGCCATGTTGGCCGCGTAGGTCCCGTGCATCCCCAGCATCCCCATGAACAGCGGGTCGGTTCCAGGGAACGCCCCCATTCCCATCAGGGTGGTCGTGACCGGGATGCCGAGGATGTGCGCGAACTCGACCAGCTGCTGGGACGACCCGGCAAGTATCACGCCGCCGCCCGCGTAGAGGACGGGGCGCTCCTTCTCGCGGATCATGCGCACCGCGCTTTCCACCTGGCGGGGGTGCCCCTCGTAGTTCGGGTGGTACCCTCGCACGTTTATCTCCTTCGGGAGGGAGTACTCGGCCGATCCCATGAGCACGTCCTTGGGGATGTCGACGAGCACAGGCCCGGGCCGCCCTGTGGAGGCGATGTAGAAGGACTCCTTTATGATGCGGGCGAGGTCCTTCGCCTCCTTGACGAGGTAGTTGTGCTTGGTGCACGGCCTCGTGATCCCGACGATGTCGGCCTCCTGGAACGCGTCGTTCCCGATCATGAGCGTGGGCACCTGGCCGGAGAAGACGACGATCGGGATCGAATCCATGTAGGCGGTGGCGATGCCGGTCACCGTGTTCGTCGCCCCGGGGCCGGAGGTCACAAGGCACACGCCGGTCTTTCCCGAAGCCCTGGCGAATCCGTCCGCCATGTGGACGGCCCCCTGCTCGTGCCTGGTCAGGAGGTGGCGGAGCTTGGTGCTCTTGAAAAGCTCGTCGTATATGTGCAGGACCGCGCCGCCCGGGTAGCCGAACACCACGTCCACCCCGAGGTCGGTCAAGGCCTTGACGAATATTTCCGCTCCCGTCATCTTCACGATTCGTCCCCTTAAAGGATGGATCTCCCTGGCTAGTGGATCACCGCGCCCGTTCCCGCCGAGCGGACGAGCTTCGCATATCGGGCCAGGTACCCGGCGGCGATCTTGGGCGCAGGCGCCTTCCACGATTTCTTCCGGCGCGCCAGCTCCGCGGCCGGGACGTCAAGGGTTAGCTTGCGCGCCGGGATGTCGAGGATTATCCCGTCCCCGTTGCGGACGAGGGCGATCGGACCCCCGTCCATCGCCTCCGGGGATATGTGGCCGATGCAAGGCCCGTGGGTCCCCCCCGAAAAGCGTCCGTCGGTGATGAGGGCCACCTTCGTGCCCAGCCCCATCCCCATGATCGCCGAGGTAGGCGAGAGCATCTCGCGCATGCCCGGTCCTCCCTTCGGGCCTTCGTACCGGATGACGACGACCATGCCGGGCTTTATATTCCCTCCCATGATCGCGGCCATCGCGGCGTCCTCCGAATCGAACACCCTGGCCTTGCCGCGGAACCTGAACATCGACGGGTCGACGCCGGACTGCTTTATCACAGCCCCGCCGGGCGCCATGTTGCCGGTGAGGATGGCGATACCCCCCTCTTTCCGCACCGGCGCCTCCAGGCGCCGGATGATCCCGTCGGAGAGAACCTTCCCTTTCCGGGCGATGGCGGTTATGTCCTCTCCAGATACCGTCGCGCTTTTTTCAAGCATCGGGAGAAGGCGGTTGAGCACGGCGGGGATGCCGCCGGAGAACTCGACGTCCTCCATCATGTGCGGGCCCGCAGGCGTCACGGTGGTCAGCTGCGGGGTCTGCCGTGACAGCCTGTCGAACTCGGCCAGGGGGAGCGGCACGCCGGCCTCGTGCGCGATGGCCAGCAGGTGCAGAACGGAGTTGGATGAGCCCCCGAGAGCCATGTCCACGCGGATGGCGTTCTCGAACGCGGCGCGCGTCATGATCTGCCGCGGAGCGATTCCCTTTCGGACCAGGTCGACGATGCGCCGGCCGGTTGCAAATCCCAGGTGCCTCTTCTTGGAGAGCCCCGCAATGGCCGTAGCGCAGCCCGGCAGCGACATCCCGAGGGTCTCGGTAAGGCACGCCATGGTGTTGGCGGTATAAAGCCCCTGGCACGAGCCCTCGCCGGGGCACGCCTCGGCCTCCAGATCTTTAAGTGTGGCGGCGTCGATCTCGCCCCGCTTGAAGCGGCCCACGGCCTCGAAGGTGTCGGTGACCAGCGACAGCCTTCGGTCGCCCATCCTCCCCGAAAGCATGGGGCCTGCCGTCAGCACGATGCACGGTATGTTCAGGCGGGCGGCGGCCATGAGCATCCCGGGAGTGATCTTGTCGCAGTTGGTCAGCAGCACCAGGCCGTCAAGCGCGTGCGCTTCGGCGACCGACTCGATCATGTCGGCTATCAGCTCGCGCAGCGGCAGGGAATAGTGCATCCCCTTGTGCCCCATGGCTATACCGTCGCACACGGCGGGGACCCCGAACAGGAACGGATATCCCCCCCCGGCGTGGATCCCGTTTTCGACTACCCGCTCAAGCCCCCTCATCCCGACGTGCCCCGGCACCAGGTCGGTGAACGAAGTCGCTATACCGATGAACGGTTTTCCCATTGCGGCCTGCGGCACGCCGGCGGCGCAATAGAGCGCCCGGTGCGGCATCCGCTCCAATCCCTTTTTCGTCCGGTCGCTTCTCATCCTTTTTTCAAGCTGCTCCTTCCCGAGATAAAAAAAACCCCTCGCGCGGGCCTTCCGCCCAGGGGTGGTACCGGTTCCTGATCGAACGGTCTTCCGGCGGGCCGCCGCTTATCGGCTGGTTAATATCCTCGCGATCTGGTCCTTTTTGGCCAGCTTGAGCTTCTGCAGCCGCTTCCGCTCCATCTCCTCGTCGGGGGTCAGGTACACTTTCCGGTCGAGCTCCTTCAGCTTATCGTCCAGCATCCTGTGCTCCTGGACAAGACTCTTGAATTCCGGATTCTTTTCGATGAGAGCCGCCATTTTTGCCTCCTGGGATTGTCCCATCGGCGCCTCCAATTTGAGATGGTTTTTCAGTCTATCAGAGGACGTGCAATTGTCAATTGAACGGGGCGGACGGGGATCCCCGCCCCTCCCTTTGCTTCGCTTCCGCCTCCGGGGGACGGGCGTACGCCGGGACCGCATGGCGAAGATCCGAGACGGACCCCGCGGCAACAAGCCCCGCCGCCAAAATTCCGACCGCTCCCGCCGACGGCCCGCCTTCCCCGGCCGGCGAGAAAACGGCCCTGTCGCCCAGGCGCTCCTTAAGCAGCGGGGCGAAACGGGCGGCGCCGTCGCCGCAGAAAAACACCGTACCGCCAGGCAGAATCCCGGGAATCTCGCCCGGGGCGATCGCCATGTCGGGCGAATGCCGCATGCACGTTCCGTCCTCCCAACGGAACACGGCGGCATACACCTCCTTTTTCCTCGCGTCAAGCACGGGGCAGATCGCCGTCCCCGCGTGCCGGAAACGGGACGCAAGCGCGTGAAGCGTCGGAACAGGCACCATGGGGATCCGCCACCCGAAGCAAAAACCCTTCGCCGCCGCCATTCCCACGCGCAGGCCTGTGAATGAACCGGGCCCGGACGATACGGCCACGTGCCGGACGTCGCCCGGCCTCGACCGCGCCTTCCGGAAGAGGTCGTCCACTGCGTTCATGATCGTTTCGGATGCCTGCCGCCCCGGCGGCAGCGCGGCTTCCTCCAGGATCGAGTTCCCCGAAACCAGCGCAACGCTTCCGTGCGGCGTCGCCGTTTCGATCGCGAGGATCACGATTCCGCTACCGGGTGACGAGGCGGGCGATGTCGTTGTAGAAGACCAGCGCGGTCAGCATAAGGATTATGGCGAGCCCCACCTGCTGCGCCAGGGCCCGCGCCTGCGGAGAAAGAGGCTTGCGGCGCAGCGCCTCGATCGAGAAGAAAAGGATGTGCCCGCCGTCCAGGATCGGAATCGGCAGCAGGTTCAGGATCCCGAGGTTGACGCTCAGCAAGCCCAGGAAATAGGCGAACGGTGACATGCCCTGCCTCGCCTGGTCCCCCGCGAGCTGGGCGATCAGGATCGGGCCTCCGAGAGTGTCGGACGGCAGAACGCGGGTCACGAGCTTCACCACCGTCATCACTGTCAGCTCGACCAGCTTCCCGGTCTCCTTGCCGGCGCGCAGAAATGCCGCCACGGGGCCGAGTTTCCGGCGAACTATATCCTGCCCGGCGACGATGCCGATCCTGGGCTCCAGGACCTTCTCCCCGAAGATGCTTTTCCCCTCGCGGATCTCGGCGGCCACCGTTACCGCTATCTCGTTCCCGTCGCGGCGCACGGTCATGGAGAGCCCCTTGCCGGCTCCCTCCTGCCTGATCCGCGCGGCAAGCTCCTCCCAGGTCGATACCGCTTCGCCCCCGATGCTTACGACTACGTCCCCGCTTTTAAGGCCAGCCCGGGCCGCCGGCGAATCGGGCAGCACGTTGCCGATCTTGGGCGTCAGCGTGGGGACTCCCCCCAGGAATACGACCCAGAAGACCAGGACCGCGAAGAGGAGGTTGCCCAGCGGACCGGCCGCGACTACCGCCGTCTTGACGGCCAACGACTTATGGGAGAACGATCGTGACCTCTGGTCCTCGGGGACTTCGTCGCCGTCGCTCTCCCCGACGAGCTTCACGTAACCGCCGAGCGGTATCGCCGAAACCAGGTATTCGGTCTCCCCACGCTTGACGCCGAACAGCTTCGGCCCGAACCCGAATGAAAATTTCGTGACCCCGACGCCGAGCCTTCGCGCGACTATGAAGTGGCCGAACTCGTGGACGAAAATCAGGACTCCCAGGACGACGATGAAGGCGACGGGGGTCGTCAGGTAATTCTGCGCGGACGAGAATAATTCCATCAGCTTGACATGCTCCTTTTCCCGGATATCAGCAGGCTTGCCTTCTCTCGCGCCTCGGCATCGGCGCGGAGGACGTCGGCCAAGGTCACGGGACGGGATTCGCGCCGCCATCCTTCCATCAGCGAACCCACCACCTCCGCGATCTCTGTGAAACGTATCCTTCCCGAAAGAAACGCATCGACCGCGACCTCGTTCCCTGCCGACAGGACCGCGGGGGCGGTGCCGCCGGCCTCTGCGGCCGCGTATGCCAGCCCCAGGGCGGGAAACCGTTTCCGGTCCGGCTCTTCGAAGGTCCACCCGTCCATTCGATGCGGCTTGAACCGGGGCAGTTCCATCGGGAGGCGCTCCGGATAGGATAGCGCGTATCCGATGGGAATCCGCATGTCCGGTGCCCCAAGCTGCGCTATCATGCTGCCGTCCCGGTATTCCACGATCGAGTGAACCACCGACTGTGGATGGACGAGCACGTCAATTTTCGAGGGGGGAAGGCCGAAAAGCCAGGTCGCCTCTATCACTTCCAGCCCCTTGTTCATGAGCGTCGCGGAATCGACCGTGATCTTCGCCCCCATCCGCCAGGTCGGGTGCCCCAGCGCCTCGGCGACCGTCGCGCGCCGCATCCGGCCGAGCGTGCGGTTCCTGAACGGGCCCCCGGAGGCGGTCAGGATGATCCGGACGATGTCCTCGCGCCTGTGGCCGCACGCCGCCTGGAACACGGCGGAGTGCTCGCTGTCCACCGGCATTATCTCGGCGCCTCCCGCCTTCGCCGCCTTGACGATGAACTTGCCCGCCATGACGAGCAGCTCCTTGTTGGCCAGCGCTATCCGCTTGCCGAGCGCCGCAGCCGCGATCACCGGCCGGATCGAGGCCACGCCCGAAGCTGCTGCCAGCACGATTCCCGCGGCGTCCGCGCAGACCGCCTCCGTCATGCCCTTCTCGCCGAACGCCACGCGGGTCCCCCGGGGAACGCGGCCGAGCTGCGCCGCGAACCGCTCGTCCTTCAAACAGACGATCGCCGGGCGGAAACGCCTCGCCTGCTCGCCGAGACTTCTTGCGTTCTTCCCCGCGCACAGCGCCGTCACCCGGAACTTCCCCGGGAAGCGCGCTATCACGTCGAGCGCGCTGCGGCCCACCGATCCGGTGGACCCCAGAACGGCCACTCCCGTCGGGGCGCCCACCTTATATTCCCCCGCCCCGGAGGGACAGGATGGCGATCAGGTGCAGCGCCGGCCCCGCTGCGATGATGCCGTCGGCGCGGTCGAGCATCCCGCCGTGCCCGGGAAGGAGATTCCCGCTGTCCTTCACGCCTGCGGCCCGCTTGAGCATCGACTCGAGCAGGTCTCCCGCCTGCCCCGCCGCGCCCAGGATCGCCGCCGAGCCCAGCGCATACAGGACGCCGACGCCGGGAAGAAAAGCCGCCGCGTAAGCCAGGCCGCAGAGCATACTGGCTATAAGCCCTCCGACCGCCCCCTCCACCGTCTTGTTCGGGGACACCCTTGGCGAGAGAGGCCGCTTCCCGATCGCGCGCCCGACGAAATAGGCGAACGTGTCGCCGGCGGCCACCGCCGCGATTCCGAGGAGCACCCAATGCTCCCCCCCGGGCAGCAGAATGGTCCGCGGATACGCCGACAGGAACCCTCCTATGTAAACCACCCCCAGCGCCGAGATAGCGGCGGAACGGACGCGCTCCTCGGACGTCCCGGCGGCGGAAAGGAAGCGGAACGAAGACAGGGCGACGCACACAAGAAGTGCCGGGACCGCCGCCGGAAGCGGGAGCAGGGCGGCCGAGGCGCATGCGAGGACTGACGCGGCCACCCCTGCCCGCCGGTCCCCGCGGGACGGAAAAAACATGCGGAAATACTCGACGGCGCACAGCAGGGCGGCGATCAGGGCAAGCGCGGCGAAGGGCCACCCCTTCCCGTACAGGATCGTCCATACGAGTATCGGCAGGATGACGGCGGCTGTGGCGACCCTTTTCCAGAGCATCAGGAGGGAGGCCCGGCCTGATCCGAGGTCAATCCGAACCGGCGCTGCCTCCGGGAGTACTCATCGAGCGCCTGGAGGAATTCCGGCTTGCCGAAATCGGGCCATAACACGTCGGTGAACACGAACTCGGCGTAGGCGGCCTGCCACAGCAGGAAGTTGCTTGTCCTGCGCTCGCCGCTTGTGCGTATGACCAGGTCGGGATCGGGCATCCCCGCCGTGTCCAGGCGGAGGGCGAATTCCGTTTCGGATACGTCGCCCGGCGAAATCTTTCCCGCCGCCGCCTCCGCCGCCAGTTTCCGGGCCGCCCTGGCGATCTCGTCCCTTCCCGCGTAGGAGAGCGCCAGCGTCAGCGTCATCTCGGAGTTGGCGGCCGTGGCGGAAACGGTCCGTTCCAGGACCTCGCGGACGAACGCCGGCAGCCGGGAAACCTCTCCTATGGCGTTCAGGCGGATGCGGTGGCGCGCAAGCTCGGAAAGCTCCTCCAGCAGGAACTCCCGGAGAAGCTTCATAAGGGTGGAAACCTCGACCTCGGGCCTTCCCCAGTTTTCCACGGAGAATGCGTAAAGGGTCAGGTAGGGGATCCCCAGCTCCCGCGCGCACTCCACGACCGCGCGGACGGCGCGGATCCCCATCCTGTGGCCCTCGACGCGGGGAAGCCCGCGCAGCTTCGCCCATCGCCCGTTCCCGTCCATTATGACGGCGACGTGGCGGGGAAGCGCGGCTGCGTCGGTTCCGCCGCTTTGCATGTGGCCTAAAGGCTACTGGTACCGGGGGAGCGTCCTAGTTCTGGACGATCGCTCCGGTCGGGCAGGTATCGACGCAGGCGAGGCAGTCGCTGCAGGTGTCGTTCACCTTGTACTTCTCGCCCTCCTCGATGGACCCGGTGGGACACGTTTCCATGCAGGCCCCGCATGCCGTGCACTCGTCGGTGATTCGTACGGCCATCGCTCTTTCCTCCTTCGCTTTGGGGTCGATCAAATGGATGCCGAAGGGCCCTTCAGACCTCCATTATCTCCTGTTCCTTGGATTTCAGTATGTCGTCTATCTTCTTGACGAAGGCGTCGGTCTCCTTCTGGATCCGCTCCTGGCCGCGCTTCATCGCATCCTCGGAAATTTCCTTCTTCTTCTCCTTCTCCTTCGTGCGCTCGATCGCCTCGCGGCGCACGTTGCGCACCGCGACTTTGGCGTCCTCGGCCATCTTCTTCACCAGCTTCACCAGCTCCTTCCGGCGCTCCTCCGTGAGGGGAGGGATGGGGACGCGGACGACCTTCCCGTCGCTCGACGGGTTCAGCCCCAGCCCCGCTGCCTGGATGGCCTTCTCGATCGGTCCTATCATCTTCGCGTCCCATGGGGTGACGGTGATCAGGCGGCTCTCGGGGACCGAGAGGGTCCCGACCTGCTGGAGAGGGGTAAGCGTCCCGTAATAGTCGACCTTGACGCCGTCGAGCAGGGAGAAGGATGCCCGTCCTGTCCTGATCTTCCCCAGCTCCTTCCTGAACGACTCGATGCTCCGCGTCATCTTTGCAGCGGCGTCTTTAATCAGGGCCTCCATGTCAGCGGCCTCCGTGGACGACGGTTCCGATCTTTTCCCCGCGCACGACTCGGACGATGTTCCCCCTCTTCGTCAGGTCGAAGACTACGATCGGGAGTCCGTTGTCCATGCACAGGGAGATCGCCGTGGCGTCCATCACCTTCAGGTTTTTCTTCAGGACGTCTATGTAGGTAAGCTCGGCGAACTTTTTCGCCTTCTTGTCCGCCATCGGATCCCGGTCGTAAACGCCGTCGACCTTGGTCGCCTTGAGGATGGCCTCTGCGTTGATTTCCATCGCGCGCAGCGCCGCGGCGGTGTCGGTCGTGAAGTACGGGTTGCCGGTACCGCCGGCGAAAATGACCACCCGGCCCTTCTCGAGGTGGCGCAGGGCCCGGCGCCTGATGTACGGCTCGGCTATCGCCCTCATTTCGATGGCCGATAGAACCCTCGTCACCACGCCGTCACGCTCTAGCCGCTCCTGGAGGGCAAGGCTGTTTATGACGGTCGCCAGCATCCCCATGTAATCGGCCGAGGCCCGGTCTATGCCGAAATCCCGGCTGGTCCGGATGCCGCGGAAGATGTTTCCGCCGCCCACGACCAGGGCCACCTGGACGCCCAGTTCCGTGACTTGCCGAATCTCCGCCGAGAGGGTGGCGAGGACCTCCGGGGCCAGCCCGTATTCCTGCTTCCCCATCAGGGCCTCCCCCGACAGCTTGAGCAGTATACGGCTGTAGACGGGCTTAGCCACGCTCCCTCACGCCTTGCCGAGCTGCTTCGCCACCTCGGCCGCAAGGTCGTCGGACCGCTTTTCCATCCCCTCGCCGACCTGGTATCGCGCGAATGCGGCCACCCGTACCTCCGCCCCGGCTTTCGAGGCGGCCGCCTTCAGAAGATCCCTCACCTTCCGGTCCGGGTCCTTGATGAACGCCTGCTCGACCAGGCAGAAATCCCCGTAGAACTTCTCCAGCTTGCCCTCGGCGATCTTGTCGAGGATCTTCTCCGGCTTGCCCGCCGCCAGCGCCTGTTCCCTGTAAATGGCCTTTTCCCTGGAGATCACGTCCGCCGGGACGTTTTCCCGCGAGATATAGGAAGGATTGGCGGCAGCCACCTGCATGGCGAGGTCCTTCCCGAGTGCCGCGAAGTCCGGGTTGTCCGGTCCGGCCCCGTGAAGCTCGACCAGCACGCCGATCTTGCCGCCGGCATGGATGTAGGGGATTATCGCTCCCTTGACGCCCGCCGGAATGGAGAACCGGACGAAGCGCCGAAACGATATCTTCTCCCCGATCTTGGCCACCCGCCCGGTCAGCTTGTCGGAAAGCGTGCCGTCTCCCGCGGGAAGGAGAAGCGCGGCCTCCACGTCCCGGGGGTCCCGGGCGTGCACCAGCGAGGCGACCTCGCGGACGAATCCCTGGAAATCCTCGGTCTTGGCCACGAAGTCCGTTTCGCAGTTGACCTCCACCATGGCTCCCGCGCCGCCCTCGACGACGGCGGCCACCGTTCCTTCGGACGCGATGCGCGAGGCCCTCTTCGCCGCGGCGGCAAGCCCTTTCTTCCTCAGGTTGTCTATGGCCTGTTCCATGCTGCCGCCCGATTCCGTCAGCGCCCTCTTGCAGTCCATCATGCCGGCGCCGGTCTTGTCGCGCAGCTCGCGTACCATCTCCGAAGTGATTTGCATCCTGGCCTCTCCTGGGCTTATTCCTCTGCCGCGGCAGGAACGCCCGCGGGTCCCTCCGCAGGCTCGTCCTCGGTCGAGATGAGCGCCATCGTCACCTCCGGCGCCGCAGCCTCCTTGTCTCCCTCGGAGGCGGTCTTCTCGGCGTAGGCCGCCTTCCCGTCGATGATCGCGTCGGCGACCTTCGAAAGGAAGAGCTTGATCGCCCTGATGGCGTCGTCGTTCCCGGGGATCACGTAGTCGATGAGATCGGGGTCGCAGTTGGTGTCCACGATGGCGATGATCGGGATGCCGAGGCGGCGCGCCTCAAGCACCGCGATCTGCTCGCGCGAAGGGTCGACGATGAAAAGGGCGTCCGGGGTGCGCCGGAGCTCCTGTATCCCGCCGAGGACCTTCTCCATCTTGACGCGCTCCTTTTCCAGCTTGAGCACTTCCTTCTTGGGGAGCTTCTCGGCGGTGCCGTCGGTTCCCATTTCCTTGAGCCGCTGGAGCCTGTCCAGGCTCTTACGGATGGTCTGGAAGTTGGTGAGCATCCCGCCCAGCCAGCGCTGGTTCACGTAAGGCGCGCCTGCGCGGCGGGCCTCCTCTTCGACGGCTTCCTGAGCCTGCTTCTTGGTGCCTACGAACAGGACCGTCCTGCCTTCCGCCGCCATGTCCCTCACCACGTCGTAGGCGGCGCGGAACATCTTCACCGTCTGCTGAAGGTCGATGATGTAGATCCCGTTGCGGGCGGTGAATATGTACCTCTTCATCTTCGGGTTCCACCTCTTCGTCTGGTGCCCGAAGTGGACGCCCGCTTCCAGCAGCTGCTTCATCGTGATGACCGAACCTTGTCCGTTTGCCATGCCTTCCGTTCCTCCTTGCGTTCGGGGTTGGTCCTCCGGGCGTTCAGCCCCTCCCCATACACCGCGGCGCAGTGCGCCTCGGCACCCCGGGGAGAGTCCCGCCCGTGGGGGATGATTGCCTAACCTGACATGCTTAACACGAAAACCGCCCGACGATCAATAGAAAGTCGCCGCGCCTCGCATGCGGGCTTCTTAAGTCCGGTACCCGGCGTTGATCCGTACGTAGTCGTGGTTCAGGTCGGAGAAGTACAGGTGGTGGCTCCCCTTCCCAAGCCCCAGGTCGACCCCGATCCCGAACGCCTCCCTGCGGATCTTCGGCGCGGCGCGGGCTTCCGCGTTCCGGTCGATCACCATTCCCCGCCGAAGGACTTTTTCTCCCGCGAACGACAGTTCGATCCTTTCCGGGTCTATGCGGATCCCGGCCCGGCCCACGGCGGCGACGACCCGGCCCCAGTTGGGGTCGGCGCCGAAAACGGCCGTCTTCACGAGCGGCGAGGTGGCCACGGCCCGGGCCGCCTTTTCGGCTTCACGCGCGCTGCGCGCCCCGGTCACGTCGATCCTAACCACGCGCGTCGCCCCCTCGCCGTCGCGCACGATCATGAGCGCAAGGTCGAGCAAAAGCGACCGCAAGCCCTCCGAGAATGCCGCCAGGTCACTCCGGGATAGCGGAGGGAGGCCGCACGCCCCGTTGGCGAATATGGCCGCGGTATCGTTGGTGCTCATGTCGCCGTCCACCACGATGCGGTTGAACGTCAGGTCGACCGCGTCCCGAAACGCCCTTCGCAGGTCGGCAGGCCGCACGCAGGCGTCGGTAAAGACGTAGGCCAGCATCGTCCCCATGTTCGGCGCGATCATGCCGGCCCCCTTCGCGATCCCCCCGATCGATACCCTGCCTCCGCGCACCGCCACAATGCGTACGCCCCGCTTCGGATATGCGTCCGTTGTGAGGATCGCATCGCCCGCCCGGACGATTCCGCCCGCGGAGAGGGAGGCGCACAGGCGCGGAAGCGCCGCCGCTATCTTTTCCGCCGGGAGCGGCACGCCGATCACGCCGGTCGAGGAGACGAGCAGCGAATTTTTCGCGAATCCCAGCGCGGCGCAGGCCGCCTCGGAAGTCTTCCGGACCGCGGAAAGCCCTTCCTCGCCGGTGCAGGCGTTGGCGTTCCCGCTGTTGGCGATCATCCCGCGCATGGCGGACCGGGTTTTGAGGGCCTTCCCCCACGCCACGGGGGCGGCGAATACCCGGTTCCGCGTGAAGACGACGTCGGAGACGCAGGGGTAGTCGCTTACGACCAGGGCAAGGTCGGGCTTCCCCGCCCTCTTTATCCCGCACGCCGTCCCCGACCCCCGGAATCCCGGGATCCGCATCGTTCCCGCGGGCTTCATCGGCTCTGGCCTTCCGCGCCGCAGCATTTCTTGTACTTCTTCCCCGACCCGCAGGGGCAGGGGTCGTTCCGCCCGATCTTCTGCTTCGCGTGCCGCTGCGTCGTCTGGCCGGCGCGGGAGATGTCGCCCCGGGAGAGGTTCACTCTCCGGGGGGCGATGGGCGGCGGGGCGGCGGCCTTTCCCTCCTCCTCCCTCTGCACCTTCACGTGGAAGAGCCTTTTCAACGACTCCTCCTTGATCCGGAACACGAGGTCGGCGAACATGTCGAACCCCTCCCGCTGGTACTCCTTCAGCGGGTCCTTCTGGGCGTATCCCCGCAGCCCGATCCCCTCCTTCAGGTGGTCCATGGACAGCAGGTGGTCCTTCCACAGCGCGTCGATGGTGGAAAGCAGGAACATCCGCTCGAGATAGCGCATCGCATCCGAGCCGTACTCCTTTTCCTTCCTGGCGTAGGCCGCTTCCGCCTCTTCCCTCACCTTGTCGGCGAGTGACGCCTGGGTCAGCTTGGGGACGTCCTCCGCCGGGTGTTCGAACCTGTATCCGAACTGCGCGTACGTCGCGTCGCGCAGCGCCGCGAGGTCCCACTGCTCCGGGTATTCCTTATCGTCGGAGAACCGCCGCGCCAGGTCCTCCGCGACTTCCCCCGTCATCTCCATGACCATTTCCCTCAGGTCCTCGCCGGCGAGGACATCCTTTCGCAGGTCGTAGATGACGGTCCTCTGCTTGTTCATGACGTCGTCGTATTCGAGGAGGTGCTTCCGGATGTCGAAGTTGTGCGCTTCCACCTTCTTCTGCGCGTTCTCGACCGCCTTGTTTATGAGGTTGTGCTCGATCGGCTCGCCCTCTTCCATCCCGAGCTTCGACATGATCGGCGAAATCCGGTCCGAGCCGAAGATCCGGAGCAGGTCGTCCTCCAGAGACAGGTAGAAGCGGGACGATCCGGGGTCGCCCTGGCGGCCCGCGCGTCCGCGCAGCTGGTTGTCCACCCGGCGGGACTCGTGGCGCTCCGTGCCTACTATGTGCAGCCCCCCCTTTTCCACCACCCCCTCGCCCAGCTTGATGTCGACGCCGCGGCCCGCCATGTTTGTGGCTATCGTGACCTTCCCCGGCTGCCCGGCCTCCGCTATGATCTGGGCCTCCTTCTCGTGGTGCTTGGCGTTCAGGACGTTGTGTGGGATCCCGTGCCGGGAAAGAAGCGCGGAGAGACGCTCCGACTTCTCGATGGACACGGTCCCCACCAGGACCGGCCTCTTCTCCTCGTACAGCCGTTTCGCCTCGTCGAGCACTGCCTGGAACTTCTCCCGCTCGGTCTTGTATATCTGGTCCCCGTGGTCCTCCCGGATCATCGGCTGGTTGGTCGGGATCACCACCACGTCGAGGTTGTATATCTGCTTGAATTCCACCGCCTCGGTGTCGGCGGTGCCGGTCATCCCCGCCAGCTTCTCGAACATGCGGAAGTAGTTCTGGAAGGTGATGGTGGCCAGCGTCTGGTTCTCGTTCTCGATCTTGACCCCTTCCTTGGCCTCCACCGCCTGGTGCAGCCCGTCGGACCAGCGCCGCCCCGGCATCAGCCGCCCGGTGAACTCGTCGACGATGACGACCTCGCCCTCCTTCACCATGTAGTCCACGTCCCTCTTGAACAGCACGTGGGCCTTCAGGGCCTGGTTCACGTGGTGGAGGATCTCGATGTTGCGCGGATCGTAAAGGTTCTCGACGCCGAGCAGGCGCTCGATCTTCGGGATCCCGCTGTCCTCGGTAAGGAGGACGCTCCTCGCCTTCTCGTCCACCTTGTAGTCCGCGTCCTTCTTCATGTACCCGATCAGCGAGTTGACGCGGACGTACTTGTCGGTGGCCTCCTCCGCCGGGCCGGAGATGATGAGCGGCGTGCGGGCCTCGTCGATCAGGATCGAGTCCACCTCGTCCACGATCGCGTAGTGCAGCTCCCTCTGGACCATATCCTCCAGCCGGAACTTCATGTTGTCGCGGAGGTAGTCGAATCCGTACTCGTTGTTCGTCCCGTAGGTGATGTCGCAGTTATAGGAGGCTTTTCTTTCCGCGTCGTCCATCCCGTGGACGATCACCCCGACCGACAGGCCGAGGAACCTGTATATGGCCCCCATCCAGTCGGCATCGCGGCGGGCCAGGTAGTCGTTGACGGTCACGAGGTGGACCCCGCGGCCCGTGAGCGCGTTCAGGACTATCGGGAGGGTCGCCACGAGCGTCTTTCCTTCGCCGGTCCGCATCTCGGCGATCCTCCCCTCGTGCAGGACCACGCCGCCCACCAGCTGGACATCGAAGTGGCGCATCGCCAGGACGCGCCTGGATACCTCCCGGACCGTGGCGAAGACCTCGGGAATCAGCGCGTCCAGCGGCTCTCCGTTTGCGATCCGCTGCTTGAAATCCGCCGACCGCGCCGCCAGCCGGTCGTCGGGCAGCGCCGTCGCCTGCCGCTCCAGCTCGTTAATGCGGCGGACCAGGGGGGCTATGCGCTCCAGCACGCGCTCGTTCTGCGTGCCGAACATCTTCTTGAGGATGCCTGTCAACATCGGGTTTTTATCCTTGCCTTCGATACTGTACCCATTCTATGCCAAAAAAAAGGCCCCTGCGGGGCGTCTCCCCCCGGGGCGCGCCGATCCTTGCGCGTATGAATTCCTCTCGCCCTAATTCAGAAAGCGGGACGGATTCACCGCGAGGCCGTTCACGTGCACTTCGTAGTGCAGATGGGGACCGGTCGTCCGGCCCGTGTCTCCCACCGTGCCTACAGGATCGCCTTTCTGAACGATATCGCCCACCGCCGCCAGGCGCTCCTGCAGATGCGCGTATAACGTCCTGTAGCCGAAGCCGTGCTCGAGGACGACCACGTTGCCGAAAAGCGACTCGTAGCCGCTTCTGACGACCTTCCCCGCCGCGGCGGCGCACACCCGGACCCCCGTCCCGGCGATTATATCCAGCCCGTGATGGAACACGGGGGTGCCGGTGAAAGGAGAGGTCCGGACCCCGAATCCCGACGACAGCATCCCCCGCACCGGCCAGAGAGCGGGTATGCTCTCGAGCACGATCCGGCGGTTGTCCAGCTCCTCGCGCAGGACCTCGAGGTACCTGACGTCCACCATGACGTCCTTCCTGAGCTGGTCGAACCGAAGGTCGAGGAAGCGATCGAGGCGGGTCGCCGCGGTTTCCTGCGTCTCGACACCCCCCATCCCGGCCTGCCGATCCGTCTTTCCGGCGGCGCCGGGACGCGCCGGAATGTCTATGCGCGCCAGCGACCTTACGCGGGCGTCGATGGCCCGCAGATGCTCCACTTCCGTTTCAAGGCTCTCGAACTTCGAGTGCAGGTTGTACAAGGTCAGGTTCTGCTCGCTGACACGCTGGCGCAGGGCCCGCAAGTCCCTTAACTTCGAAAGGTTTTCCCGGTAATCATACAGGAAATGCGTGGCTGCGAAGAAAAGGAGGGCGAGCGCCGCCGCCGCCGCCATCATGCCCGTGCGCCCCACGAGAAACTCCCGCGTGCGCTCGCCGTAACCGATTCGAAGCGAGAACATGTGCCGCTCGCGCACCTATCCCCCTGGCCTTACCCGGATAAAAAAAGCAGGTGGTACCCTAGCACGGAACCCGGGACGGTGTCAATGTGATGAAAACCAAGATAAATCGGATATTTGGGCGCTATTATCCGGCCGCCCTTTTCTTCGGCTTCTTGTCCGTCCCGCGGTTCCTGGCCACCACGGGGTCCACTATTTCGCCGCAATTCAGGCACCTCCAGGCATAGAACAGGTCGAGCATGTCCTGGAATCGCTCGTACACCATAACTCCGTTGCACCGGGGGCACCTGACCGGCCTGCTAGCGCTTATCATGCTCACCCCCTCCTTCCGCTTCTACGATGCCCGGCGCAAAGAGGGGTTTCGTTGCAAATAGTCGGCCGTAGCTCAAATTTATCTGCTAAAATGCCATCGGCTGAAAAGAGAAAGGTTACTGAGATGGGAAAGAAGCGCCTCGGAGAACTGCTCGTTGAGACCGGCCTGCTGTCGGAGGAAAACCTCACGCGCGCCCTCACCGAGCAGCGGTCCAAGCGGGGGAAGCTGGGGGAGGTGTTCGTCGCCCTCGGGATGGCCACCGAGGAGGAGATCGCCCAGGCACTCTCCATTCAGCTCGGAATTCCCTACATTGAGCTGAAGCAGACTCCCGTCGAGCCCCACGCCATCGAGCTTATCACCGAAAAGGTCGCCCGGAAGCACCTGATCCTGCCCATCTCGGTCGAACAGAAGGACCTCCATCTGGCCATGGCGGACCCCTTGAGTTTCGAGGCGTTCGAGGACGTGCGGTTCGCCTCCGGGTACACGATCAAGCCCGTCATCGCCACCCGCAGCGACATCCTTTGGGGTATCGACCAGCATTATCACCTCGGTTCGTCCCTTAACACCATCGTCAAGGACATCGCGGAGGAGCGCTCCGTAGAAGTCGTCCAGGACCGGAAAGAGGGCGAGCGGGGGGACACCGAGGACCTGCGGAAAAAGAGCGAGGCGGCCCCGATCATCAGGATGGTGAACCTGATCGTGGCCGAAGCGGTGGAAAACGGCGCGTCCGACATCCACGTCGAGCCGACCAAGACCAACCTGCAGATCCGGAACCGCGTCGACGGTCTCCTGCGGAAATCGCTGGAGCTTCCGAAATGGGTGCAGGGAGCGGTCATCTCGCGGATCAAGATCATGGCCAAGATGGACATAGCCGAGAAGCGCCTGCCGCAGGACGGGCGGATCGGCGTCCGGGTGGGATCGAAGGCCCTCGACCTGCGGGTGTCGACTATTCCGGCCTCCTTCGGCGAGAAGGTGGTGATCAGGATCCTCGATTCCGCGAACTCCCAGATCCCCCTGGAGGCCATGGGAATGGCTCCCGGGGAACTGAGCCAGATGGACGTGCTGATACGCCGGCCCCAGGGGATCCTGCTCGTCACCGGGCCGACCGGCTCGGGAAAGACGACCACGCTCTACGGCATACTGAACCGGATAAAGAGCGTGGACCGGAACATCACGACGATCGAGGACCCGATCGAGTACGAGATAGGCGGCATCAACCAGGTGGCGGTCCAGGACAAGATCGGGATGACCTTCGCCTCGACGCTTCGGGCGATGCTCCGCCAGGACCCCGACGTCATCATGCTCGGCGAGATGCGCGACCTCGAGACGGTCACCATCGCCATGCAGGCGGCCTTGACCGGCCACCTCGTCTTTTCGACCATCCACACCAACAGCGCCGCCGCCACGATCACGCGGCTGCGGAACCTGGGGGCCGCGCCCTACCTGATCGCCTCGACGATCAACTGCATCCTGGCCCAGCGCCTGGTGCGGGTCATCTGCACGAAGTGCCGCGTCAGAACCGATCCGCCGGAGCAGGACCTTGCCAGGGTAGGGATCAAGAAGAAAAGGGGGGAGTTCAACTTCTATCGCGGGGAAGGATGCCCGTCATGCAGCGGGACGGGTTACCGGGGGCGGACCGGCGTCTTCGAGATCCTTCCGTTCACCCAGCAGGTACGCGACCTGGTGGTTTCCAACGCGTCCGAAACCGACATCCGGCAGCAGGCCATCGCCTCGGGGATGGTGACCCTCGCGCGTTCCGCGCTGGACAAGGTTAGAACGGGGATCACGACCCTCGACGAGATGTACCGGGTCGTTGAGACCGAGGAGGATTTCGGGACGACATGCCCCGAATGCACCCATGCCTTGGGGCCCGGATTCGTCCTTTGCCCCGGTTGCGGCCACACCCTCCAGACCACGTGCCCCGAGTGCAGGAAGTCGGTGTCCCCGGAGTGGAAGTTCTGCCCGTACTGCCGGCACGATTTCCTGAAATCGGTCTCCGGCCGCTCGTTCGCGTAAGCCCTAGGCGATAAGCTTCTCCAGCCTGGACTTCTGCTTCTCGAGCCTCTTCTGCCCTTCCTCTATGGCCACTATCAAGTCCTTCTTCGCGTCGTGGGCCAGGTCCTTCCCCTTGTCGAGGATGTCATCCGCCCTGTCTCCGACCGCGTCGACCATTTCGGAAACGGCTTCGGCGAATTCGCCGACGACGCCTTCCGCCCCGCGCTTCGCCCTTTTCGCGTAACGGACGATGTCCCTTCGGGTTTCCTTCCCGGCCTGCGGCGCCAGCAGGAGAGCGACGCCTGCGCCCAGGAGCGCACCCGCAGTCAAAAGGAGAGTGCCAGTGACGACGCCGTTTTCCCTGTGTTCCATATCGCACCTCCCCGATGCCAGGCCGTTGGATGCCATAACGGGATTACCTGATCCATATGCATTTTACCGCGAATCCGGACGCGTAGGAACGGGCATCGAGCGAAGCCCGGAACGCCTCCGAAACAAAGGGGATATCGTTATCGCACGAAGTGGCAGGCGGTGATGCGGCCGGGGGATGACTCGAGCGGCAGCGGGCATACCTCCTCGCATATCTTCTGCGCCATGAAGCACCTCGTGTGGAAACGGCAGCCCGGTGGAGGGGCGAGCGGGCTCGGTATCTCGCCGCGGAGGACGATTTCCTCGCGCGGAGTCCCGCCGAGCATCGGGACGGCGGCGAGGAGGCTGCGCGTGTAGGGATGGAGGGGGTTGCGGAATAGCTCTTCCGCCGGGGATACCTCCATCAGCTTGCCAAGGTACATCACCGCCACGATGTCGCTCATGTGGCGGATCACGCGCAGGTCGTGCGAGACGAACAGGTAGGCCATCCCGTACTCTTCCTGTATATCTTTGAGCAGGTTCAGTATCTGCGCCTGCACGGAGACGTCCAGCGCGGACACCGGCTCGTCGGCCACCACCAGCTTCGGCGACAGGGCGATGGCCCGCGCTATCCCTATCCGCTGGCGCTGGCCTCCGGAGAACTCGTGGGGGTACTTGTCGGCGGCATCCGCAGACAGGCCGACGCGCAGCAGAAGCCGCGCCGCCTTCTCGATGATCCCGCGCCGGTCCCCAATCCCGTGCACGAGCCACCCCTCGCCCACTATGTCGCGCACCTTCATGCGCGGGTTCAGCGAGGAATACGGATCCTGGAACACTATCTGCATCATCCTCCTGGTGCGGCGCAGATCCTCGCCGGACAGGCGGGTGATGTCCCTTCCCTCGAACCGGATCCGGCCGGAGTCCGGCGAAATCAGCCGGAGCGCCACGCGTCCGAGAGTCGTCTTTCCGCAGCCCGACTCCCCCACAAGCCCTACCGTTTTCCCGCCGGGGACATCGAGCGACACGCCGTCTATCGCGTGCACGTTGAGCGACTCCCCGGAGAAAAAAGAACGCCTGACCGGAAAATATTTATAGATGTTCCGGAGCGACAGCAGCGCGCCGTTATCGGCGTTCATCCATCGTCCCCCGCGGCTTTCCGGGCCGCCTCCCTCTCCTTGCGCTCCATCCTCTGGAAATGGCACGCCGCGAAGTGATGCGGCGCGTATTCCTCCAGCGGCGGGTCCGTCCGGTCGCAGACCTCAAGCTCGTCCCGCGCCGCCGCTCCCGCCCGGAACCGCTCCAGGGCGTCACGGCGGAACGGGCACCGGTCGGCGAAGGGGCAGCCTGGCGGTATGGCGCCCAGGTCCGGCACCGTTCCCGGAATCGACGGGAGCCTCTTCTCCCCGACGCTTTTGCCTGGGAGGGACTGGAGCAGCCCCTGCGTGTAGGGATGGATCGGATCGGCGAACAGGTCCGGCGTTTTTGCGATCTCGACTATCCTTCCCAGGTACATGATCGCGACCCGGTCGGCGAACTCGTGGACCACGCCCAGGTCGTGCGTGATGAGCAGGATGGCCATTTTCCTTTCCTGCTCGCGCATCTCCTTGAGGAGTGCGAGGATCTGCGCCTGGATGGTGACGTCCAGGGCGGTGGTGGGCTCGTCGGCGATAAGCAGCGCCGGCTCCAGCGCGAGAGCCATCGCGATCATGGCGCGCTGGCGCATTCCCCCGCTCATCTGGTGCGGGTACTCCTGCATGCGGCGCGCGGGGTCCGGCATCTTCACGCGGCGGAGCCACTCCTGCGCCCGCCTTGCGGATTCCGCCTTCCCGCAGGTCCCGTGCGCGGTGTAGACCTCGGCCACCTGCTCCCCGATCGTGAGCACGGGATTCAGGGAAGTCATGGGCTCCTGGAAGATCATCGAGATCTCCTTCCCGCGCACCCCGCACATCTCCTCCTCGGAGAGTGCAAGGAGCTCCTTCCCGCCGAACCCGATCCGCCCCCCCTCGACGACGGCCGGCGGCGAGGCGAGGAGCCGGAGTATGGACAGCGCCGTTACCGTCTTGCCGCATCCCGACTCGCCCACCAGCCCCAGCGTCTCGCCCGGCTCGACGGAGAAGGATACGCCGAACAGCGCGCGTACGATCCCCCGCTCTGTCCGGAACGCGACCTTCAGGTCGGATACCTCGAGCAGGGCCGTCGCCATCCTCATCGCCCTCGCAACCGCGGATCGACGGCGTCGCGGATCCCTTCGCCGAGCAGGTTGTACCCCAGGACCGTGAACAGGATGGCGAGCCCCGGGTAGACGGAGAGCCACCAGGCGAACTCTATGTTGTCCTTGCCCGCGGTAAGTATGTTCCCCCAGGACGGCGTGGGCGGCTGCACCCCTATGCCGAGGAAGGAGAGCGCCGATTCCGTCAGGATCGCGCCCGCCACTCCGAGCGTCGCGGCGACGAGGACCGGCGCCAGCGTGTTGGGCAGGATGTGCCGGAAGATGATCCGCGCATCGCCCGCCCCCTGCGCCCGCGCGGCCGCCACGAAATCGCGCTCCTTGAGCGACAGGGTCTCCGCGCGGACGAGGCGCGACACGCCCATCCATCCGGTGACGCCTATGACGATCATTATGTTGTAAATGGAAGGCTCCAGGAACGCGATAACGGACAGTATGAGGAAGAAGGTCGGGAAACAGAGCATTATGTCGACGAACCGCATGAGCACGGCGTCCGCCAGGCCGCCGTAAAAACCGGAGAAGAGCCCCACGAGCAGGCCTATCGCCGTCGCTATGCCCACCGCCACGAACCCGACCTTGAGGGAGATCCGCGCCCCGTACGCCATGCGGGCCAGGACGTCGCGCCCGAGTTCGTCCGTCCCCAGGGGATGGGACGCCGACGGCGGCTGCAGAACGTTCCGGACGTCGATGCGGTTCGGGTCGTGGGAGGAAAAAACCTGCGGGAAGGCCGAGACGATGAAGAAGAAGAGTACGGCCGCCCCCCCCGCGGCCGCCAGGCGGTTGCGCGCCAGCCTCCTCGGAAGGTCCGCCAGCATGGAGCGCCCGGACGAAGACATCGCGTCACCCGGTCCGGATGCGGGGATCGGCGAGCGCATAGCCGACGTCCGCCAGGAGATTTCCGATCAGGGTCAGGAACGAGCCTATCACGAGTATCCCCATGATGAGCGGGTAGTCCCGCGACATGACCCCCTGGTAGAAGAGCTGCCCCATGCCGGGAATGGCGAAGATCGTCTCGAATATGACCGATCCGCCCAGCAGGTCCGGCACGGAGAGCCCCAGGATCGTTATGACCGGAAGCAGGGCGTTGCGCACCGCGTGCCGGAACACGACCAGCCTCTCGGTGAGCCCCTTGGCCTTCGCCGTGGCTATGTAGTCCTGCCTTATCACCTCCAGCATGTTCGACCGCATGTAGCGGGAAAACCCCGCCAGCCCTCCGAATCCCGCCAGGAGCACCGGAAGGAGAAGATGCCGCGCGCGGTCCCAGGCCTTCCCGGCAAGGGAGAGCGAGTCGTGCTCCAGCGAGACCAGCCCCGAAATGGGAAGCCAGCCGAGCTTGACGCCGAACAGCATCA
>JBLNEW010000071.1:0-108647 GCA_050263095.1 Deltaproteobacteria bacterium
TGAATCGCTTCATCCGGACCTCCTGCAGCCACTCCGCCGGTCTCATGGTCACCTCCATGGTGAACATGAAAACCGGACAGATCGTGTGCTACAAGACCGGACATATCATTAGCTCCTTACAGTCGGCCCCGAACGATTTGACAGCGGACGGCAAGGGAGTATAATTTACGTCTTTCCATTTCCCGGAACAGACAATTCCCAGCAGGAGGACCGCGAGATGGCCGTGAAAGTCGGGATCAACGGGTTCGGTCGTATCGGTCGGAACTTCTTCCGCGCGGCGTACAATGACCCCGCGCTGGAAATCGTCGCCGTGAACGACATAACCGACGCCAAGACGCTGGCGCACCTCCTCAAGTACGACTCCGTGCACGGCCGGTTCGAGGAAGAGGTGGGCGTCAGGGACAGCGCGCTAGTCGTAGCTGGCAGGACGATCCAGGTACTGGCCGCGAAGGACCCCTCCGAGCTGCCATGGGGGAAGCTGGGCGTCGAGATCGTCATCGAATCCACGGGCAAGTTCACGGAAAGGGAAGGCGCGGAGAAGCATATCAAGGCGGGGGCGAAGCGCGTCCTCATCTCGGCGCCGGCGAAGAATCCCGACGCCACGTTCGTCCTGGGGGTCAACGAGAAGACCTTCGATCCCAAGAAGCACTTCATCATCTCCAACGCATCCTGCACGACCAACTGCCTCGCGCCGGTCGCCAAGGTGCTCCTCGACAACTTCGGGATCGAGCGCGGGCTGATGACTACGATACACGCCTATACGAACGACCAGAAGATCCTCGACCTTCCGCACAAGGACCTGCGTAGGGCCCGCGCGGCCGGATTGTCGATGATCCCGACGACTACGGGAGCGGCCAAGGCGGTCGCGCTCGTCATACCACAGCTCAAGGGGAAGCTCGACGGAATGGCGATCCGCGTCCCGACGTCGAACGTATCGGTAGTCGACCTGACGGTCGAGATGTCGAAGGCGGCGACCGCCGAGGAAGTAAATGCCGCGATGAAGAAGGCGGCGGAAGGACCCCTGAAGGGGATCCTCCAGTACGTGGACGAGCCGCTGGTTTCCGTGGACTTCAACCACACCTCCTTCTCCTCCGAGTTCGACGCATTATCGACCAAGGTGATCGAGGGAAAGATGGTCAAGGTCCTGGCATGGTACGACAACGAGTGGGGATACTCGTGCCGCATGGTCGACCTGGCCAAGTTCGTCGGCTCGGCGAAATAAGGGAATGCGGACTCCCGTCATCGCCGGCAACTGGAAGATGTACAAGACATCGGCGGAATCTTCGGCCTTCGTCAGGGAGTTCCTCCCCCTGGTCTCGGCAGTCACGGGCGTCGAAATCGTCCTCGCGCCCCCGTATACGTCGCTCGGCGCGGTGGCGGCCCTCGCTTCGGGGACCAACGTCGGCGTGGCGTCCCAGAACGTCCACTTCGCGGCGGAAGGGGCCTACACGGGGGAGGTTTCCCCCGCGATGGTCAAGGACTCCGGGGCCCGCTACGCGATCATCGGGCATTCCGAGCGCAGGCAGCATTTCGCGGAGACCGACGATTCGGTGAACCGCAAGGTCAAGGCCGTACTGGCGGCCGGGCTCGTGCCTATAATGTGCCTGGGAGAGACGCTGGAAGAGCGGGAAGCCGGAAAAACGTTCGACGTGGCGGGACGCCAGCTTCGCGCCGGGCTGCAGGGAATAGCCGAAACGGAATGCGACAGGATCGTCGTCGCTTACGAGCCGGTATGGGCGATCGGAACCGGAAAGACGGCCACCCCCGAGCAGGCCCAGGAGGTGCACGCATTCCTGCGCGGGATACTGAAGGAGCTAAGGGGAGCAGTCGCCGCCGGCGCCATGCGTATACTGTACGGAGGGTCCGTCAAGCCGGATAACATCTCCGACCTGATGGCCAGGGCGGACATCGACGGCGCCCTGGTCGGAGGGGCAAGCCTTAAACCGACCTCGTTCGCAGCGATCGTAAAGTTCAACTGACGGAGGAATACAGGAAAAAGATATGTATACCCTGGTAATAGTACTTCACGTGATCGTATCGATCGCCCTGATTCTCATTATCCTTCTGCAGACGGGGAAGGGGACCGACATAGGCGCGGTGTTCGGCGGCGGTTCGTCCCAGACCCTGTTCGGATCGAGCGGCCCCACGAGTTTCCTCGGCAAGCTGACGGCCGGGGCGGCGATAGTGTTCATGCTGACATCGCTCTTCCTGGCCTATTTCGCCGGCGGGAGATCGTCGCCGACGCTCATGAAGGGCGGGGTTTCGGTCCCGTCGGCTCCCGGCCCCACCGCCCCGCCGGGCGCTCCGCCGGGCATGCCCCCCGGCCCGGGCGGCGCCATGCCGGCTCCCGCAGCCCCTCCTTCAGCGCCGCCGATTCCGGGGCAGCCGGGCAGGTAGACTCCTCCCCGATTTTTTCGCCTTTACCTTCGGGCGGCCCGCACGGCCGCCCTTTTTCATTTTTTCAAGGCTGATGCGGTACCATATGTGGTGAATCCGCCCGTCGAAGGAAGCCCGATTGCCGAAACGCTATTCGATCCGCGAAATACCCGACGGCGGGGGAAAGATCGATTACGAAAAGGCGCTGAACCCGCGCCAGGCGGAGGCGGTCCTGCACGGGGACGGGCCGCTCCTCGTCATTGCGGGCGCCGGGACCGGGAAGACGCGCACGCTCATCTACCGGGTCGCGAGGCTCGTGGAGCAGGGACACTCTCCCGCCTCGGTCCTTCTGCTGACCTTCACGCGCAGGGCTGCCGAGGAGATGCTGCGCAGGGCCGCGCTGCTCCTGGACCGGCGGTGCGAGAAAGTCGCGGGAGGGACGTTTCACGCCTTCGCCAACACGCTTCTGCGACGCCACGCCGGCGCGGCCGGATACGGCGAAAATTTCACCATCCTGGACCGCGCGGACGCCGCCGACCTCATCGGGCTTCTTCGCCACGACTTCCACGCGGGACGCAAGGCGGTCCACTTCCCCAGGAAGGAGACTCTCGCCGACCTGTTCAGCCGTGCGGCAAACCGCGAGGAGGACATCGCCTCCGCCGTTGAGAAGGAGGCCCCGCACTTCCTTTACTGCCTGGACGACATTATCGAGATCTCCCGCCTGTACGAGGAGACCAAGCGGGGCAGGAACCTGATGGACTACGACGACCTGCTGCTGCGCCTGGCGGGCCTGCTGCGGGAGAACGAGCCGATCCGCCGCGCCGTATCCGGGGCCTACCGGCACATCCTCGTGGACGAATACCAGGACACCAACCGGATACAGGCCGAGATCCTGCGCCTGCTGGCGGCCGTACACGACAACGTGATGGCGGTGGGGGACGACTCGCAGAGCATATACTCGTTCCGCGGCGCGAACTTCCGGAACATCATGGACTTCCCGTCCGACTTCCCCGGCGCCAAGGTAGTATTCCTGGAGGAGAACTACCGCAGCCGGCAGCCTATCCTGGACGTGACCAACGAGATCATAGCCGGGGCAAGGGAGAAATTCCCCAAGCGCCTTTTCACCTCCCGCGCCGGGGGGGACAAGGCGGCCATTCTGTCCGCTCCCAGCGAGCGGATACAGTCCGCCTACGTCGCCGACCGGATCCTCGAGCTGCACGAGGAGGACGGCGTTTCCTTGAGCGAAATAGCGGTTCTTTTCCGCGCCGCCTACCTCTCCTTCGACCTGGAAGTGGAGCTCGCCAAACGGCACATCCCGTACCGGAAGTTCGGCGGGTTCAAGTTCCTCGAGACGGCCCACGTCAAGGACGTGATCGCCCACCTGCGGCTGATCGAAAACCCCAGGGACACCTTGAGCCTCTTGAGAGCGCTTCTCCTGGTGCCGGGAGTAGGGAGGAAGGCCGGCGCCGAAATGAGCCGGAAGGCGCACGAGGAGGCGTCACTCCTTCCCGTCCTTTCCATGCTTTCGGCGCGGAAACGCTCCGGGGAGGCCGCAAGGCTGGCGGGCCTGCTCTCGGAGCTCGCGGGCCCCAAGGGCGACGCCGTACCGGAGAACCTTCGGGTAACCGAGGCGGTTGCCAAGGTGATAGCCTACTACCGGCCCATCATGGAAGCCCGGTTCGACGATTATCCGAGGCGGCTGAAAGACCTCGACCACCTGGAGTCGCTGTGCGCCAGGTACCGTACGCTCTCGGAGTTTCTCTCGGAGATAACGCTGGAGCCGCCGCAGGCGTCGGTGGGCGATATCGCGGCGCCCGACGGGGAGGAGGAGACGTTGACCTTGTCCACGATCCACTCGGCCAAGGGGCTGGAATGGAAGGCGGTCTTCATTCTCTGGGTCCTGGACGGCAAGATGCCCCTCTCGCGGGCGGCGGAGGACGAAGAGGAGATGGAAGAGGAGCGGCGGCTCCTGTACGTCGCCGCCACAAGGGCGAAGGATCTGCTTGTATTGACCTACCCGGTTAACATTTACGAACGGGCTACGGGAACTGTGCTGTCGAAACCGTCCAGGTTCGTCGAGGAGATCCCGGCAGTGGTGCTGCCCCGGTACGCTCTTATGGAATAGGCGTTACTTCACCTCGAAGGGCTTCCCGCACCACGCGCACGAAGGCGCCTCCCGGGGCACCCAGTGTAGGCAGTTCCCGCACTGCTTCTCGGGGGGGAGCTCGGTTTTTCCGTCCTCCCCTTCTTCCATATCGTCGTCGTAATACTTCCAGTCGTCGCGGGCCACGGGTGGATCATGATACGCAACCCGGGCGCCGAAATCAACCGGGCCGGGGACCGATGCCGGATAAGGATTTGCCCAGGATCGTCTCCTGCGCAGGTATACTGTATGAATCGATAAGGGTTATTGTTTCATTTAATGTGGTACTGCCATTCCGGGGGGTGCGGAATCCGTTGAAACGTACGGGAATTCTCGATGCTATCAGGGGCGCCGTGTTTTCCCTTGCGGGAAAATTCATGGCCGTGGGGATCATTGCAATCGCCGCAGCTTCAATCGCCCTGAACTACTTCCTGATCGAGACGGAAAAGCGCCATCTGCTCGAGCAGGCGGAGGGTGCCGCCCGCGTGATCGCCGCGTCGATGAAGCTCCCCTTCACCCAGATCCTACTGTACGAGGAAACAGGCGTGATTCCGAAGGGGGGGCTCCTGGACCTTTACCTGTCCCGCATGGTGCTGAGCAAGGACCTTCACGTCGCGTACGCGATGGTCGTTGACCGGGACGGGCTGGTCCTGTCCCACAGCGATCCCGCCCTGTTCCACAGGCGCCTCGACGACCCGCTGACCAGGAAGGCGATCGCATCCAAAGGCATGATTCTCTCCCATGTCGGAGACCCGTTCGCAGGCGGCGTGATAGACGTGTCGACCCCGCTGGAGATATTCTCGAGGCGCTTCGGCACGCTGCGCCTGGGATACTCCACTTCGGGGCTGGCGGGAGATGTCCGCAACCTTGAAAGGAAGGCCCTGTTGCTGACAGCGTCGGCCGCGGCGCTCATGGTCTTGTTCGTATTCGTCACCGCCCGGCTCATGGCAAGGCCGATCCGCCGCCTGGCGAACGCGCTCAATTCCGTCAACCTGGGGAACCTCGAGCCGGTGCCCCTGCCGCGCAGGAGCGACGAGCTGGGCGAGCTCCAGGACAGCTACCGGTTCATGATGGACAGGTTGAGGCAGGAGGAGGCGGAGCGCGTAAAGACCCGGGAGCTGATGGCGAACACCGAGAAGATGGCCACGATCGGGACGCTCGCGGCGGGGATCGCGCACGAGATAAACAGCCCCCTTACCGGCGCGCTGCACGGCGTTTCGGCCCTGGGCAGGGACTCCCTTTCTCCGCAGAAGCGGGAACGGTACCTGAAGGTTGTCGGAGGAAGCATCGAGAGGATCCGGCGGGCGGTCTCCCAGCTGCTGGATTATTCCACCGTGCACGCGACGAACTACTCCGATTGCGACGTCTCCCTGCTGGTAGGAAAAACGCTGGAGCTCCTGGACTACCAGATAGGCAAGAACAGGATCGAGGTCGTCAACCTGCTACCCCCCCTGACCCTCAAGTGCGACGGGCACAAGATTGAGCAGGTACTCGTCAACCTCGTGCTTAACGCCATCGCGGCAATGCCGGACGGCGGCCGGCTGGAATTCAGCCACGCCGCCGAGGACGGTTCTCTGACGCTGGTCGTAGCGGACACGGGCGAAGGAATCCCCGAGGGGAACCTCGACCGCATATTCGAGCCGTTTTTCACCACCAAGGCGCCCGGGAAGGGAACGGGCCTGGGCCTGGCCGTCTGCAGGAAGATAGTCGATCAGCACGGCGGGAAGATTTCCGTGTCCTCCCGTCCGGGCGAGGGAACGCGGTTTTTCGTCTCCCTGCCCAATCCTCCACAGGAGGTTGGCGACCTTGAACCCTGATGGAAAACGCATAATGGTCGTCGAGGACGATCCCGGCCTGCGCTTCACCATGACGGACGCGCTGGAGGAGGCGGGTTTCGCGGTCGTCGGGGTCGGCGACGGCGCGGAGGCGATCCGGCTTCTCGCGGCCGAATCGTATGACGTGGTACTGACCGACCTGAGGCTCCCCGGCAGGGACGGGCTGGAAATACTGCGGACGGCGAAGGCATGCAGCCCCGCCCCTTCGGTCATTACGATGACCGGGCACGGGAGCATCGAATCGGCGGTGGCCGCGATGAAGCTCGGGGCCTCGGATTACATCACCAAGCCGTTCTCCATAGAAGAGTTCCTCGTGATGCTGAAAAAAGTCCTCCGCGTCCGTTCGCTGGAGGAGGAGAACCGGGACCTCAAGCGGCGGATCGCCTCCCAGTCCTCCCTGGAGGAGCTTGTAGGCAAGAGCAAGGGTATGCAGACGGTCTTCGAGCTCATCTCCCTCGTGTCGGAAACCGACGCCACCGTGCTGGTCCTGGGCGAAAGCGGGACAGGAAAGGAGCTGGTGGCGCGGGCGCTCCATCGGCGCGGGAAGAGAAGGGGCGGCCCGTTCGTCGCGCTGAACTGCTCCGCCATACCCGAAACCCTCCTGGAGGCGGAGCTCTTCGGGTACGAAAAGGGGGCGTTCACCGGGGCCGACCGCCGCAGGGCGGGCAGGATCGAGCAGGCCCACGGCGGCACGCTCTTCCTGGACGAGATCGCCGAGATGCCCCTCTCGGCGCAGGCGAAACTCCTCAGGGTGCTCCAGGAGCGCTCCTTCGCGAGAATCGGAGGCAGCGAGAGCGTCAACGTCGACATCCGCGTCGTCTCGGCGACGAACAAGGAAGACCTGAAGGCGATGGTCGCGGAGGGAAGTTTCAGGGAGGACCTGTTCTACAGGCTTAACGTGTTCGCAATCAGGCTGCCTCCGTTGCGCGAGCGCAGGGAGGACATACCGCTGCTGGTCGAGCATTTCATCGACAAGCTCGGAGGGGGGCGCCGTCTATCGGAAAGCGCCATGACCCTGCTCATGGATTACCGCTTTCCCGGCAATATCCGCGAGCTGTGGAACATCGTGGAGCGCGCTTCCATTCTGTGCAGGGAAGGCACGATCGAGCCGAAGCACCTTCCCCACGAGATTTCCGGAGTCCTGGAGGGAAACAGGGATGAGGTTTCCGCCGCGGGCGAGATTATCCCGCTGAAAGACGCCGTCAGGCAGTTCGAGGCGGAGCATATCGAGCGCGCCCTGAAGGCTGCCGGAGGGAGCCGCAGCCGAGCCTCCGAGATGCTGGGAATCGGCCGCAAGGCGCTCTGGGAACGGATGAAGCGTTAGCGTCGTTCATTTACAGCTCTAGGGCAGCGGTTTCCAAAAAGAAACATTACCCCAGCCGTGTTTCCCGTTGGAAACGGATGGAACAAGGCCAATCCCCGTCACGGGATGAAATATATTCACTTCCACCCTGCAAAGCCTAAATAACAGTAACCTTTTTCAAAAACAATCTCCCGGCTATCAAGACGGCACGGATGTTGCCGTTAGTCCTTGGCGAAAGCGGTATGGCACCGGCGCTTCCCGGAACCGGCGACCGACGATGGGAAAACAGGAGACGAGGGCTTGGAAACCGGACCGAAAAATTTCTCTTGCCCTCCAAAAATGGATGCAGTATACAATCTCGAGTGGATGGATGCAGTGTACAGGCTACGTCGCAGGGAACAGTCAAACACACCTCTAGCTGATCACCCTCCCCTGACGATGGACCGTATCTAGGCGCGCGCATACTGCGGACATACACCCGATCATCCCAGAGACAGGAACCGCGACGATTGGACGACATGCGAACCTGCATTTGCACGAACCACTTTGCGGCCGGCTGCGCATGCAACGGCCGCGCACCCGTCAATTTTTCGGCAAGTCCTTCAAACAATACGAAAGGAGGGATGCAACCGGGGCAGACGGAGGGGTTGTATGAAAACGGATCCCAACTCAAACCAAATTCATGGAGGGAACGTATGAGAAAGTCGATGTTCGCATTGGTTGCTCTCTCCCTGCTGCTGCCGCTTGTGTTCTTCGGATGCAGCGGGTCTGACGGCGCCGCAGGCGCGGCAGGCGCCACCGGCGCCACGGGCGCGACCGGCCCGACCGGCCCCGCCGGGGAGCCCGGAGAAGGCGTAGTTTCAAGCGAAACCTGCACCCTCTGCCACGGCGCGGGCAAGACTTATGACGTCGCCGCGATGCACGCGATCACTCCGCTTGTCCCGATCACGATCACCAGCGTCGCATTCGCCGACAACGGGGTAAACAAGGTCGTAACGGTTAATTTCGATTACTCGGGAGTCGGGAACCTCCTCGACAATTCGTCGGCGACACAGCTCAGGTACCCGAGATTCTACCTCGCCAAGCTGGTGCCTGGTCCCACCTATCCCGCAAGCGGGACCGCCGAGCCTGACGTTTGGGTCCGCACGGTAAGCGGCGAGCGCGTCCACGGAAACCTGACCCAGGTCGACGCCAACAGCTTCTCCTACCAGTTCGGATATAACGTGCTGGCCGCCGACAACGCCTATACCCACCGGGTCGGCGTCTACACTTCCGGCGTCACGGGCGAGACCACGAGGTTCGCCACCACGGACGTGGTGCCGAACGGAAGCGCGGTCACGCTCACCCGCAATATCGTCACCACCGCCGCATGCCAGCAGTGCCACGATCCGTTGGGCGGCGGCGACGTCGTATTCCACAGCGGCGCCCGCAATACGGCCGAGTCCTGCGGCCTCTGCCACCGCACTGTACAGGGCACCCGCGACAACACGGTCCTCAACTACAATCCCGAAACCGGAGTCCTCGAAGGCACCGGCCAGGCCTATTACCCGTACATGGTCCACAAGATCCACGCGGCGAAGGAATGGGTATTCCACGGAAAGGATTACTCCGAGGTCACCTATCCCCAGGACATCCGCAATTGCACGACGTGCCACAAGGGCGCAGACGGCGAAGACTGGAAGAACAAGCCGAGCATCGTGGGCTGCGGATCCTGCCACGACACCGTCAACTTCGTAACGGGCGCCAACCACCTGGGCGGGGCGACGGCGAACAACCAGTTCTGCGCTCTCTGCCACACGCCCACCGCGATCGACGGCTACCACGCAACCGAGAACTCGACTCCCAACAACCCGCAGCTTCCCGCCGGGCTTGCCAAGTTCGAGTACAGCATCAGCAGCGTAACGGTCAACGCCAGCAACCAGGCCGTGGTCAATTTCTCGATCAAGAAGAACGGGACCGCGGTCAACCTCAAGGACAATACGGCACTAACCGGCTTCACCTTCGGGCCGAGCTTCCTGGTCGCCTACGCGAACAACGTCACCAACCCGAAGGACTACAGCAACTTCGGCAAGAGCGCGGGACAGCCGGCAAGCGTAACGCTTGCGAGCCTGCTCTCGACGCTTACCTCCACCGACAACGTGACCTTCACGGCCACGCTGACCGCGCAGCCTTTCCCGGCAGGCGCGAAAATGCGTGCGATAGCCCTCCAGGGCTACTTCACCCAGACCAACGTCGACGTGGACGGCGACGGCACCAATGACTCCGTCGGCCGCCACACCCCGTCGGTGGAGAAGGCGGTCACCGGCGACGCAGTTCGCCGGGTGATCATAAAGAGCGGGTACAACGCCACCACCGGACAGCCCGAGGGCTGCCTGGAGTGCCACGAGATCTTCGAGGGGCACGGCGGGAACCGCGTCAACAACGTGCAGGTCTGCGTCATGTGCCACAACCCGAGCCTGACTTCGAGCGGCCGCACCATAGATCCGGCCGGCTCTTCGCCGATCAACCCGGACATCGTCGCGCTGTACGGCAGTGATCCCCTGGCCTACCCTGAAGTTCCCAACAACTTCAAGGACATGATCCACGGCATCCACGCCAGGGCAGAGCGCGATCCGGCCTATCCCTTCGTGGATATCCGCAACCGCACGTCGGGAGGAGTTGCAGGCGTTCTCGTCAACGGCGCCGAGATAACCTGGCCGGGCAACCTGAAGAACTGCAACAAGTGCCACATCGGAACTTCCTTCGCGGCCGACCTGCCTACCGGGGTCGACTTCAGCACCGCGAAGATCACCACCGGGGTAGCGGGCGAGACCCGGACCGACATCACCGGTGCACGTGCAACCGTTGCCAACAGCACCGACCTGGTTACCAGCCCGATCGTCGGGGCATGCGGCATGTGCCACAACTCGGACACCGCCAGGAGCCACTTTGTGCTGAACGGCGGCGACGTCCAGGCGACGCGCTCGTACGCGGAGAAGGTACCGGATACGTTGTCGGTCGCGCTGCCGACGCCGTAGGACATAGTCAACCTAACAGACAACTTATAAAGCAAGCGCACCATGAGCCCGGCCCCCGAAAAGGGGGCCGGGTTTTTTTATTTATATCGGCTCGCAACAAACGATCACGCTCGAACCGTTTATCAAATTCATACACTCGAATCGGACTATGGACGGTCGGAGATACTCCGCGCTTTCGTCACGCATTCCGCGTTCACACCTGCGGGCGGAAGCTCCCCATAAAACTTCCGGAACGGGTGTTATTTCCGGAAACATGCTGAAAATATTTCTTTTTTAGGAAAATATTTTCCGCTGGTCCCCACTCCGGCATAAACCATCGTTTGCCATACTTCGTAACTCGCAAATAACAGGTGTCTTTTTTAATAATCCGTGGTAGCCTGCAACAGGCACGGATATTGCGAATTCTCCTTGATAGGTCTGTTCGCCCACAGCTTCCGATCGCTCGGAAGGAGCGAAGGCAGGCGTAAAAGTCAAGGATGGCCGTGGAAAACCGTGGATGCATGCGGTTTTCAGAGCATGCCGCAGGGAACAGTTAAAATCACCTCCTGACTTACCCCCTCCCCTGTCGAAAAACCGATTCCAGGTGCACGCGCATAGCGATTCGATTACAGGAGTGGCAAACGGACAGGAACCAAGACGATTACGCGCTGAGCGGACTCGCTTTTCCCCTGCGCCATCGTGCTGCCCGCTCCATATCGGCCGGCAGCACACTTGTACTTCTCCAGCAACGCGTTCAATAAACGGGAAAGGAGGTTGTCGACCGGAGCAAACGTCAGGGAAGGAATCGAAGCAGACGCAGAGCCGGATTGGAAGGTCGGTGCATTAAGGGGGATTCCAACTCAATCCTATTTCACGGGGGGGGAACGTATGAGAAAGGGTACTTTTTTATCTGTCGCTCTATCACTTCTACTGCCGCTTGTGTTCTTCGGGTGCAGCGGTTCGGACGGCGCCGCCGGCGCCCCGGGCGCAACGGGCGCGACCGGCCCGACAGGCCCGACAGGCCCCGCCGGGGCTCCCGGAGAAGGCGTAGTAGCAAGCGAGACCTGCACCTTGTGTCACGGCACGGGAAAAACCTATGACGTCGCCGCGATGCACAGCACGAACGCCGGGACGGCAACGGCAACAATCACCGGCGCCGCCTTCAGCCCGGACAATGCCTCGGTAGTGATGACCTTCACCTTTTCGGCCACGGACAGCGCCGGGAACGCGATAGCGGATAACATCCTCCTTACTCCATCGGGAAGCAACCTGGCATTCGCCAGGTTCACCATAGCCCGACTGATCCCGGGAACGGCATACCCCGCGTCGGGGACCACGGAGCCCGACACGTGGTTCTACTACGGCGACAGAAGCCATCGCGCCAAAACCCAATTGACGTTCGACGGCACCACCTACACCTTCACCTTCGTGAACAACACGGTTCTCGATCCCGCATGGGCCGGCTACACCCACCGGGTGGGGATCGAGATCTACGGTTTCGGAGGGCCGTCGGTGAATCCCACCTTTGACTTCGTTCCGAACGGCGGCGCGCTTGCCAGGCGCGAAATCGTCACAACCGCGGCCTGCAACGGGTGCCACGACACGCTGGGAGTGACGCCGTCGCCGCCATTCCATGGCGGTCGCCGCGTCGATACCAAGTTCTGCGTTCTCTGCCACAACACCAATAACAGCCTGGCGCCGCAGAGCGGGGCTCCGGGCGCCCCAAGCGTGCCTATCCCATTCGCCAAGGTGATTCACGGGGTCCACACGAGCCAGGATCTGCTCGTATTCGAGGGCACCGTAAACCACGGCGATTTCACCGAGCTGAAATATCCCCAGGACGTCCGCAACTGCACGACGTGCCACAAGGGCCCGGACGGCGACAACTGGAAGAACCGCCCGAACGCGACAGGATGCGGATCGTGCCATACCGACGTCAACTTCACGACCGGCGCCAACCACATCGGCGGAGCGCAAGCGAACAACCAGTTCTGCGCCCTCTGCCACACGCCCGCCCTTATAGTGGATTATCACGCCACGGAAAACGTGACGCCCAACAACCCGCAGCTTCGCGCCGGGCTGGCCGCCTTCGAATACAGCATCAGCAGCGTGACGGTCAACGCCAGCAACCAGGCGGTTGTCAATTTCTCGATCAAGAAGAACGGGACCGCGGTAAACCTCAAGGACAACACGGCGCTTTCGGGCTTCACCTTCGGGCCGAGCTTCCTGGTCGCCTACGCCAACAACGTCACCAATCCGCAGGACTACAGCAACTTCGGCAGGAGCGCGGGGCAGCCGGCAAGCGTCACTCTGCAGAGCCTGCTCTCGACGCTTACCTCCACCGACAACGTGACCTTCACGGCCACCCTGGCTTCGCAGCCTTTCCCGGCAGGCGCGAAAATGCGCGCGGTGGCCCTCCAGAGCTACTTTACCCAGACCAACGTCGATGTTGACGGCGACGGTGCGAACGACAACGTCGCCCGCCACACCCCGTCGGTCCAGAAAGGCGTCACCGGCGACGCCGTTCGCCGCACCGTGGTCAAGAGCGGTTACAACGCCACCACCGGCCAGCCCGAGGGCTGCCTGGAGTGCCACGAGACCTTCGAGGGGCACGGCGGGAGCCGCGTCAACAACGTGCAGGTCTGCGTTATGTGCCACAACCCCAGCAACACGAGCAGCGGCCGCATCATCAACCCGGCCGGCGCTTCGCCGATCAATCCGGACATCGTCGCCCTTTACGGGAGCGACCCCCTGGCCTATCCGGAGGTTTCCGCCAACTTCAAGAACCTGATCCACGGCATCCACTCGGCCTCCATGCGCGTCGACCCGTTCATATTCATACGCAACCGCACGGCGGGCGGGTTTGCAGGGGTTCTCCTTAACGGGGACGAGATCACCTTCCCGGGCAACCTGAAAAACTGCAACAAGTGCCACATAGGCGACTCCTACAAGGCCAACCTGCCGACGGGCGTCGACTTCAGCACCGCCAAGATAACCACGGGGGTTTCGACCGAGACAAGGACCGAGATCACCGCGGCCCGCGGCACCGTGCCGAACAGCACCGACCTTGTTATCAGCCCGATCGTTTCGGCGTGCGGGATGTGCCACAACTCGGACACCGACAGAAGCCATTTCGCGTTGATGGGCGGCGACATCCAGGCGACGCGCTCCTACGCGGAGAAGGTACCGGATACGTTGTCGGTCGCGCTGCCGACGCCGTAGGACATGGTCAACCTGACCGACTACTCATAAAACAAGCGCACAATGAGCCCGGCCCCCCGAAAAGGGGGCCGGGTTTTTTTATTGATATCGGTTCGCAATCAGTGATAAAGTATCCTGCATCCAAGGGATCGATATCGTCTCCAGAGATCCATGGACAATCCACGATCACCGGTAAGAGGGCCTTTGGCGCCGCATTCAAGCCCCCGGTTGTGCCTCCTCCCCGGCCGCTCCGGCCGTCGCGAATACACGTTCCGTTCGGCTCTTCCTGCTTTCCGCTCTCCGTTTTCACCCTGCATTCCGCATCCACATCGACAGGAGGTAGAGGCGTAATGAAAGGAAAGAGATGGCTCTTCCCCCTCGTGCTTCTCCTTCTCTTCCCGGCGCCGGGACCGGCTCGCGCGGCGGACGTCCGGTTCCAGAGTTCGACGCAGTACCTCTGGTACGAAGATCCTTTTCTGGGCAAGGACCAGAGCGATATCGTCCAGTACCTATCCTTGGGCGCGCCGGCGATAGACAACGCGGGCAGGTTCAGCGCATTCGGGTACGGCCGGGTCTCCAAGCAGTTCAACACGGGCCAGGAAGGCATCTTCAGCAATTCCGAGGATGTTCTCGGCCGGCTCTATTTCTTTTACGTCAATTACGCCCTTCCCGGGAACCGCGGAGACATACGTCTCGGGCGGCAATTCGTGGCCGTGGGCGCGGGAGCGGGGACGATCGACGGCGTCAGCGCGGCGGCGCGCGACCTTGGACCCCTGGCGCTTTCGGTGTTCGCCGGATACGACGTCCGGTACCGGGAGACGACCGACTTGAGCCGGGACGGGGATTACCTTCTCGGGGCATCGGTCGGGGGATCGTTCCTGAAGGAAGGCGCGGTTCTCCACAACACCAACCTGGAGCTAAGCTACCTTCGCAAGTACAACGAGACCGACATCGTCCGGGAGATGCTGGGGGTTCACGCCGACCAGGGATTCTACAAGAAGGGGAAAGCCTACCTTGACTGGCGCTACGACGTAATGCACGAATCCAACAACGAGTTTCTCGCGGGCGTTAAAGTCACGCCGTTTGCCGGACTTCTCTCAATCACCGGCGAGTACTTCTCGTCGTACCCCACCTTCGACGCGGACTCGATTTTCACGGTATTCGCGGTCAGCCGGTACAGGGAAACGCTGGGGCGCGTGGATTACATCCTGAACCAGCGGACGACGCTATTCGCTTCATATACGCGGGCCAACTACGACGGGCCGACGGCGGACATAGGCACCCTGGGCGCCAGGTTCCTGCCGGAGCGGGTCAAGGGGCTCGGGATCCGGGCGGCCGTGGATATCCGCCGCGGGTACCCGGGACGGCTGACCGGCCTCGATCTTTCGGCCGACTACGCGATCCTCAAGACGCGCCTCGGCGCCGGGGTCACGTACGACGTCATCCAGAGGGATTCGATGGCGGAGGACTTCTCCGCCAGGAAGTTCTGGCTCGGCGGATCTTACGATATACGGAAAAACATGACCGCCAGGCTGCGCGTTGAAGACAAGGAGACCCGCCAGTTCGGGAACGAGTTCTCGGGCCGGGCCGCACTCGATGTGCGATTCTAACGCCGCGGCGAGAGAGGAGGAGAGAAACTTGAGAAAAACATCGATCCGGTTCGCCTGGGTCCTTATCCCGGCGATCATGATATCGGTTGCGGCTTACGCCTATCAACGGGAGGACCACAAGGCTTACCGGGATCTCCCGCTTCCCGAATGCGCGGAATGCCACAAGGATTCCGGGGTCCAGCCGAACCACGGCGGCGGCTGGGACAAGGAGCACCGGGTCATGGCTTCGCGGCCCGACGCCCTATGCGCACAATGCCACGGCCAGGGATATTGCCAGGATTGCCACAAGGGCGGGGGGATCGACGCAAAGCTCTCCAGGAGCCAGTACAAGCGGGACATAAAGCCCGAAAGCCACCGAAGCGACTGGCTTTCCGTCCACCCGATCACGGCTTCCACGAACCCCCAGCAGTGCTCCCGCTGCCACGAGCCGCAGTTCTGCTCGAACTGCCACACGCGCATGGGCAACGCGAACCGCACGATCAGGGACCACGACCTGAGCGCACCGGCCGGCTCGCGGTACGTCGCATCCTTTCCCGACGGCCACGCCTCGGAGGCCCGGCGAAACCTGGCGTCCTGCCAGTCGTGCCATCCCGACGGGAACGTATGCCTCACCTGCCACTCGGCCCGCGCGGGATTGCGTGTAAATCCGCACCCCAAGGACTTCAAGGGAGACCGCATAAGGTCAAAGAGCAACAACCGGTCGTGCAGGGTCTGCCACGACTTTTAACCGACCATCACCAATGGAGGCTCGCTGCATGAAAAGGCTTGGATCATTCATCCCCGTACTGGCATGCCTGCCGATACTCGCGTCTATCCTGGCCGGCTGCGGCGGATCGGACAAGCGCGAAGGGACGATCGGCCCGAATCTGGCCCAGACGGGGATCGTCCAGAAGGGGGACCCGGCGCTCGCGGCCGCCGCCGGGTATATAGGATCGCAAAGGTGCGGCGTCTGCCATCCGACGCAGTTCACGGGCTGGTCGAGGTCGCTTCATAATTTCCCGCTGAAGACCGTCGCGGAGCTCGGGGAAGCCGTTTTCGTAAACGACGCCAACGGCAACGGGCAGGACGATTTCAAGGACACGCTCGATTTCAACAACACCGCCACCGACAGCCTCATCGAGGCGAACGAAAACGGGACCGCGCTTAAAAACACCCGCCCCAACGCCCCGATCCTGAAAATCGTCGCCGGCAAGCATATCGTCAGCATCGCAGGCGTGGAGTTCGAGATCCAGAGGACCCAGGGGGGAAACGGGTACTGGAAGCAGCGTTACCAGACCAAGGTCGGCAAGAGCTACTATATCTCCCCCGTCCAGTACAACGAGGTTTCCAGGAAGTACGAGGCGTACAACGCCTCTCACTGGTACAGCGGGACAAATACGCCCCGATTCAATCAGGCATACGGCAGCGACGCGCTGGTCGCGCAGTTCGGCGCTCTGAACGTCGCCCCGACCGGTCTCGGAACGGCGAGGTCCTGGGAGAACCGGTGCGCCGGCTGCCACCAGACAGGCCTGACCGTAGCTTCCCAGACCGCGGCCTACGCCGGCGCCGACGTCACCGAGGCAGTCACCGGCTACGTGGAGCTGAACATCGGGTGCGAGGCGTGCCACGGACCCGGAGCGGCGCACGCGGCCTTCGGGAACCCGGCCGAAATCATCAATCCGGCCGGTTTCGCCGCAGCGGGCGTCTCTGGAATCCGAGTCGCGAACATGACGTGCGGACGCTGCCACAGCCGCGGGGAGGGAAACCGCACCCTGCCGGGCATGTCCCTAAACCTCGAGTATCCTGCCCGCCTGGACGGTGGGGCCACCGTCCTCCCCATCCCGGGGACCAACATAATCGACAATTCCGCGGGCAACCCGTTCGTGATACTGGACACCACGACAGCCTACTACGGGGCCTTCCCCTCGGCCTTCAAGGCGAACGGCACCCGTGACATCTTCTCGGACTACAGGAACTGGTACGCCAACTACACCTTCCCGATCTACGTCGCCTCCCGGCAGAACCACCAGGCGTGGACCGACATGGAGCAGGGGCCGCACGCCCCGGACAAGGCCACCGACATCACGTGCTGGGATTGCCACGATCCGCACAAGGCGGCGGGGAACCCGGCCGCGGTCGCCGGCGACGACCATCAGATCAGGGAGTCCGTTACCCGGAACTCCGTGACCTTCCAGACCAAGGACAGCGACAACAGCCTGTGTTTGGCCTGCCACCACGACTTCTTCGGGCTCACAGCAAGCGACGCAAGGACCAATACCTCCGCCGTGCGGACCGCCGTGGTCCGGCACATCGGGGTCGAAGCCCAGATGGCCCAGGCTCCCTACGACCCGGCAGGGACCGGCGTCGGCCGCTGCTCTACCTGCCACATGCCCAAGACCTCCTCATCGGCGATCCGGAAGACCTTCGGGCTGGGGCTGCAGGAAGGCGACATACACAACCACTCGTTCAACATCATCTGGCCCAGCGTGAACGTCGTCGCCTTCGACAACGGCCAGCTCAAGATCGACGGCACGATGGTCAGCTCCTGCTATGGCACGACCCCGTGCCACAGCAACGACCCGGCAAGCGCAAAGTACGTGAAAAACGTCACGGAATGGTCAAGGTCCGACCACGCCGATTTCACGAGCGAACCGTTCCGTCACTTCGACGTCGACGGGTCCATATCGGCCTCCTGCGCCAGGTGCCACAGCAAGTACGGCTATCTGGACTACCTGCCGGACCGCATCGTCAACTCCAGCGCCAAGCTGGGCAGCAAGATTTCCTGCGCCGTATGCCACAGCGAGGACGGCGACGGGACCACGCGGTTCGCCCGGCGAACCGCGGGCGACGCCCTCGACAACGTCGTCTTCCCGTCGGGGGCCGGCGTGACCCTGGGCAACGCCAGCAACCTGTGCATGGTGTGCCACCAGGGCCGCGCGTCCAAGGTCCAGGTGGACACCGCCATCGCGAACGATCCGCTCGACAACTCGATCAACAACCTGACTTTCATAAACATCCACTACTTCGCCGCGTCGGCCACCCTGTTCGGCACCGAAGTCAAGGGCGGGTACGAATACGACAACCAGGTCTACGAAGGAAGGCTCGTGCACGTCCCCGCGCGCGACACGTGCATCGAATGCCACATGGGCAGGTCGGTCGACCTCAACCTGAGCAACCACACCAACGAGCCGAAGACAGAGTACTGCGCGCTCTGCCACCCCTCGGTCCCGGTTCCGGACAACCCCGCCGATGCGGCCCGCTTCCGGTCGATCCGGTTTCCTCCGGCGGGCGGGATCGACTACAACGGGAACGGCAACGTCACCGAGGGAATCTACCGGGAAATCTGGGGCACCGGCGTCAACGGGACCGACAACGTCGTGAACCGCCTGCTGCTCGCCGTCCAGGCGTATGCTGCGGCGAACCGGCCGGCGCGGATCGCCTACGACCCGGCCACAAGCCCGTACTGGTTCAAGGACAACAACGGGAACGGGATCGTCGACGCGAACGAGGCGGTCAACGCGAACCGGTACAACGTCTTCGACGCGAAGCTGCTCCGGGCGGCCTACAACTACCAGGTCGTCCAGAAGGAGCCGTGCGGATACGTGCACAACCCAAGGTACGTCATTCAGCTTCTGTTCGACTCGATACGGGACCTGGACCCTGCCGCGGTGCTCGCGCCCACGGTGCTCGCCCGGCCGTAGGACGCGCGGCGAACGTTCCGAACGGCGGTAACGCGCCGCCGAACGATCGAACGCCCGGCCCTCCGTTAAGGGGGCCGGGCGTTTTTCGTCCGCGGGCTTTATCGGTGCGTGCGTTCGCGCCGCGAGCGCCTCAGGTCAGGGGTGATCGAGCTGCCCGCGGATCGCCCCTCCGGCGAAATCGGCGTTGTGGATGTTGAAGTACATGTTCCCCGCGTCGAAGGCAGTAATGTCCGCGGCCGCAAGCGAGGCCGCGCCGTCGGGCACGAACCACGAGTCAGGACCGCCGACAAGGGGCACCGTGATCGGACCGGCGACGCCCCTTGCGCCCGTATGGACGTGCGCCTGCGTGGCGCCGATCACGCCGGCGCTGACCGCGAACCCCGCGACCTTACCGGTCGCCGTGTCCACCCCGAGGATCCCTCCGCCGACGCCCGTCGAGGTCGAGCCGGTCGTCTCCTGGGTGTTGTCCAGGAAAGCGAACCGGAACGCCGTCGGTCCCTTGTCGAGCTGCCCGCGGATCGCTCCTCCGGCGAAGTCGGCATTGTGGATGTTGAAGTACATGTTCCCCGCCGTGAACGCCGAAATGTCCGCCGCCGCAAGCGCGGCCGCGCCGTCCGGCACGAACCACAGGTCAGGCCCGCCGACCAGGGGCACCGTGATCGGACCGGCGACACCCCGTGCGCCCGTATGGACGTGCGCCTGCGTGGCGCCGATGACGCCCGTGCTGACTGCAAATCCGCCAACCCTGCCGGTCGCCGTGTCCACCCCAAGGATCCCGCCGCCGACGCCCGTCGAGTTGGAGCCGGTTGTTTCCTGGGTATTGTCCAGGGCGGCAAGTTCCACCGCTGTCGGAGTGATATCGAGCTGCCCGCGGATCGCCCCTCCGGGGAAGTCGGCATTATGGATGTTGAAGTACATGTTCCCCGCCTCGAAGGCCGCTATGTCCGCCGCCGCAAGCGGGGCCGCGTCGTCCGGTACGAACCACAGGTCAGGGCCGCCTGCAAGGGGCACCGTGATCGGACCGGCGACACCACGCGCGCCCGTGTGGACGTGCGCCTGAGTGGCGCCGATCACGCCGGTGCCCACCACGAAACCGGTCACACCGCCGGTCGCGGTGTCCACGGACAGGACGCCGCCGCCTACGCCCGTCGAAGTCGATCCGGTCGTCTCCTGGGCGTTGTCCAGGCCTGCGACCTTCGTGATGATGGTGGAAGCCGGCGCCTGGGGTGTCGGTGAGGCGACGCTTCCGCCCCCGCCGCCGCCCCCCCCGCATGCGGAGAGGCCGGCCGACGCAATAGCGAGGATTACGAAACAGGTGATTCTCCTGGTTGCATTCATAGGGGTTCCCTCCAGTCCGGAAAGGTTGAATCCGTCGGGGACCCCACCAGGCGGCAGAATTTTCCTTCTGCCTTCCCCTTCTCTTCTTGCCGCGAATGAATCGGACTCTTACGATGGTGGAATCCGGCAGCCGGTTCCCGCCATCGTCAAGAAACCGCAAGGGATTGTTCGGAAATCTGTTATCGGCCCCGGAACTCCGGTTTCCGCTTGGAAAGGAACGCTTTCTTGCCTTCGACGAGATCCCTGCTCTCCATGCACTGCCGGATGAGGCACTCCGCCTCTTCTCCTTCCGCCGGCGGCAGCCCGCGGAATTCCATGCACAGGGCGAGGATCCGCTTCGTGCCGCGGATGGAAAGCGGCGCATTGCCGGCGATCTCCCGCGCCATTTCGCCGGCGACCTGCTCCAATTCCTCGGGGGGGCAGGCGCGGTTGACCAGCCGCAGATCGACGGCGCGGCGCGCGCTCACCTTTCGCGCGGTGTAGAAGAGCTCCTTGGTCGCGGGCAGCCCGATCACGTTGACGAACCGCATGAGTCCCGCGGGACGGTAGATGATTCCGAGGCGTGCCGGGGTCATGCCGAAGACCGCCTGGTCCGAGGCGACGCGGATGTCGCATGCGATCGCCAGTTCCAATCCTCCTCCGAAGGCAAAGCCGTTGAGCATCCCGATAACCGGGGCGGGAAACGACTCAACGGCACGGATCATGTCGTCGAAGGGATTCGATGAGAGCAGCACCTGCGCCTCCCCGGATCCTCCGGCCGGGATCGCCGTAATGTCGTAGCCCGCGCAAAACGCTTCCCCTCCCTCCCCCCGGAGTATGACGCACCGAACCTCCGGGACGGAGAGCTCCTCGAACGCGCGGCGGATTTCGCCCAGGATCTTCAGGTTCAACGCGTTCTTCTTCGCCGGATTCGAGATCGTGACCGTCGCCACACTCCCGTCCCTGGAAACGATGACCTTCCCTCCCATGATCCCTCCCCCTCCCTTTTCCCTCCGGCCGGGCGCCGTTGCGCCGATCGGGGCATTCGTATCTTTATAGGGAAAAAAGAACGCCTGCGCAACACGGCGGGGAAGGACTCGGGAACGGAAACGCGGTGCATGCAAGGTGAAGCGGGAAACGTTGACAACCGGGACGCCAGCCATTATAATTTCAAAACGCTATTTTATCTTTGCCATCATCCTTGGGAAGGAGGACCGTCGACATGGCACGGGAATATCCGAAAGAGGTCAAGGTCAAGGACGGAAGCACGGTTGTCCTGCGTCCATTCGAGAAGAAGGACAAGGACGCCCTCTACGCTTTCTTCTCGAGGCTTCCGGAATCGGACCGGCTGTTTCTCAAGGACAATGTCACCGACCCCGCGGTGGTGGAGCGCTGGGCGACCGAGCTCAATTACGAGAAGGTCTACCCGCTGCTGGCGTGGAGAGGCCAGGACATCGTGGCGGACGCCACGCTCCACAAGAACCTGGGCGGCTGGATGAAGCACGTGGGCACCATCCGGATCGTGATCGCCCCCGAATACCAGAGGAAGGGACTGGGGAGCATACTGGCCAACGAGCTTTTTCTGCACGCCCTCAAATCAGGGCTGGAGAAGATCGTGGCCGAGATGATGGAGACCCAGCAGGGCGCCAAGAAAGTCTTCGAGAAGATGGGATTCAAGCAGGAAGCCATCTTCCACGGGCACGTGCGCGACCAGATCGGCGTCCGCCACGACCTGCTCGTCCTCACCAAGGACCTCGAGGAATTCTGGGCGAATATCCAGACCCACGAGTACTTCTCGTACCCCACCAGGGAGATGGAGGGTTAGAGGGAGCCAAGGACCGCGAGGGCGGCAGCCGCTTCCGAAGCCGCCCTGGCGATGGCGCGGGCGGCCGGGGAATCGGGATTCCGGGAGACCAGCGGCCGCCCCTCGTCCGAGGCCTCGCGAAGCTCCATCTGCAGCGGCACCTCGCCCAGGAACTTAAGCCCCATCTCCCTGCCGGTCGCTTCCGCGCCGCCGTGGCCGAAGATCTCGCTCCTGCCGGAGCAGTGGGGGCACAGGAAGTAGCTCATGTTCTCGATCACGCCGAGGATCGGGACGCCGACCTTCTCGAACATCCGGACAGCCTTCTTCACGTCGATCAGCGCAAGGTCCTGCGGCGTCGTCACGACGATCGCCCCGGCGACGGGGGTCATCTGGACGAGCGAAAGCTGCACATCCCCCGTGCCCGGGGGAAGGTCGATCACGAGGTAGTCCAACTCCCCCCACTTCGTGCCGTGGAGAAACTGCTCGAGCGCCTTGATCAGCAAGGGGCCCCGCCATATTACCGGGGAGTCGTCCTCGAGCATGAACCCGATGGACAGCACCTTCATGCCGTCGCGCTCCGCCGGGATTATCATGTCGTCCTCGCCCGTCAACCGGTATCCCTTGAGCGACATGAGCGTCGGGATCGATGGCCCGTATATGTCGGCGTCCAGCAGCCCCACGCGGGCGCCCGCCCGCTGAAGCGCCACTGCGATGTTCACGCTCATCGTGGACTTGCCGACCCCTCCCTTTCCCGACGCAACCGCGATGATGTTCCGCACTCCGGGGATGGGGCGCCTGCCTTCCATCGGGTCTTTCGCCGCCCGCACGTCAGCGGAAACGCGCACCTCCGCCGACGAGACGCCGGGGATCGCCTTGACGGCCCCTTCCACCGCCACCGCGATTTCCGATTTCTTGGGGCAGGCGGGGGTCGTCAGCACCAGATCCAGGGAAACGTCGCCCCCCGACACCGCAACGTTCCGTATCATGTTCAACGTCACGAGGTCCTTCCCCAGCTCCGGGTCCATCACTTTGCCAAGCGCCGAAAGAACCGCTTCCGGGGTAACGCCGCCAGCCGCCTGCTTCCGGCCGAAAATGCCCATGTGATTCTCCTTCGCTCCGTATTGTCGCCACCCTACCGCCGCACGGGGCAAGGCGCCTTGACCCTCATCAAGCGCGGGATTTTTCCTTTGGAGCCGTCCCCAGGCTTCGATTATAGTCACAACGATGTCCCCATCCTCACGGAAACAGATGGGCCGCGCGGCGGCCCTCATGATGGCGTCCGTTTTCCTGAGCCGCATAATGGGCTATGCGCGGGACGCGGTCATAGCATATCGCCACGGGGCCACGACCGAGACCGACGCCTACTTCGCCGCGTTCACGATACCCGATTTCCTCAACTACCTGCTGGCAGGCGGTTCCCTTTCGATCACGTTCATCCCGATCTTCGCGCGATACCTCGCCGAAGGAAAGGAGGAGGACGGGTACCGCTCCTTCTCGACGATCGCCACCATCATGGGCGTCGCCATGGTATTCTTCGTGATCCTCGGTGAATTCCTCGCGGAGCGTTTGATCCCCCTTATCGCCCCGGGATTCCCCCCGGACCAGATCGCCCTCGCCGCGCGGCTGACGCGCATCGTGCTGCCCGCGCAGATCTTCTTCTACCTTGGAGGGCTGCTTATGGCCGTCCAGTTCGCCCATAACAGGTTCTTGCTGCCGGCCACCGCGCCGCTGATCTATAACGCCGGGATCATCGCCGGGGGGCTTGCCCTGGGACCGTTCGTCGGAATGGCCGGCTTCGCCTGGGGGGTTCTCGCCGGCTCGTTTCTCGGAAACTTCGCCGTTCAGTTTTACGGTGCGCGTAAATCGGGCCTCAAATTCTTCCCGCGGATCGATTTCGCCGATCCCGGATTCCGGGAGTTCGTCCGCCTGTCGATACCGATCATGCTCGGGTTCTCCCTGGTAGTCGTAGACGAGTGGATGACCCGAATCTTCGGATCGTTCCTCCTGGCGGGGGCGATCACCTGGCTCAACAACGCCCGTCGGCTGATGCAGGTGCCGGTCGGCATCTTCGGCCAGGCCTCGGGGGTGGCGTCCTACCCGTTCCTTTCCGCGCAGGCCGCCAGGGGGGAGAAGGAGGCGATGTGGGAAACGCTGTCGGCGACGCTGCGATGGGTCTTTTTCGTCTCCTGCGCGGCGGCCGCCGTTACCGGCATCCTTTCGCGGGAGGTCGTGCTGGCCGTATTCAAGCGCGGGGCGTTCACCATCGACGATACGATTTCGACCGCTTCGGCGCTGGCCGCTTTCTCCATCGGAATTCCGTTCTGGTGCGGGCAGGCGATCGCCTCGCGGGGCTTCTTCGCGCTCAAGGACACATGGACCCCCACGCTGGTCGGAACCGGCGCGTGGCTGCTCAGCCTGCCCGCCTACTATTTCCTCCGCCAGAAACTGGGCGTCTTCGGCCTGGCGCTTGCCAGCAGCATCGGCATATTCCTTCACGCGACGGCGCTCTACGGCATCCTCATGTGGAAGACCGTCGGAAGGAAGGGAATGGGGCAATCCCTCGAGTACTCGAGGATGGCCGTGTCGGGGATCGTCGCCGCCCTCGCCGGCTCGTACGCGATGGGGATTTCATCCAGGTGGGTTTCCTGGGAAACGCTTCCTGGCGCGCTTGTCCGCTTCGCCGCCGGAGGCGCCGTTATCGCGGCTGCGTACTTCCTGTGCGCGCTCCTTTTGGGAAGTTCAACGGCCAGGTCCATCAAGGGAAAGCGCGACGTGCTCCATCCGCCCTCGAGCTAGAGGCGCATCCAGGTGCCGCCGCCTGACAGGGCGCGGCGAAGCGCATCCTTGTCGACCAGGTTGAATCCGACGTTGCAGCTCCTTCGGCCGAACAGCGCCTTGGTCCCCCCGACGATCGGCACCCGGGCGAGCTCTATCCTGCGAGGCTTGATGCCGATCGCCTTTTTCCCCCACTGGCGGATCGAAAAGAGCACGAGGCCGACCCAGACCTTTTTCGCCCTGCCGTCGCACACCACTCCCACGATCCGGACCGGCTCCCCGCTTCCGGGGCCCATGTGCAGCCGCACCTCGGCCAGCGCCTTCGCCGTGGAGCGCGCGACCACTACCGCGTAGCCGTTTTCCGAGGCCATCCGCTCCATCTCGTCCTGTGCCGCCCTGGCCAGGCAAAAAGGGAGCAGCAGTATCTTTCGCATTTGCGGACTTTCCCCACCCCGCCTAGAATATCCCGATCATATCCCGATTTCCCCATGGCGAGGACGGATGATTCACGGGATTACCGACCGGTTATGGCTGATCGAGGGCGGCAAGGGCGGCCGGTACCCCTATGCCCATTCGCTCTATCTTCGCGACGGGGGCGGAGTGTTGTTCGACTGCGGATCCGACCTCGAGGACATCCTGCGGCTGAAGAAGGAAGCGGGATTGAAGACCGTCGTGATGACCCACTACCACGAGGACCATTTCCTGTTCCTCCACACGCTTCCGGAAGTGGAGCTATGGTCGTCCGGCGAGGACGCACCGCCGCTGGAGTCCTTCGATGTCCTGCTGGACCGGTACGGGGTCGTCGGGTCGGAGTGGGAGACCTTTTTCCGGAATCTGCTGTCGGAAAAGTTCTCCTACAAACCGCGCCGCGTCGACCGGAGGATCGCCGACCGGGAGCGCATGCGATTCGGCGGCACCGAAGCGATCGCCGTGATCGCGCCCGGGCACACCCCCGGCCACATGTGCATCCTGTTCCCGTCCGAAGGCGTCCTGTTCCTCGCCGACTACGACCTCACGGATTTCGGCCCCTGGTACGGCGACAAGCCCGGCAGCATCGAGGAGTTCCGCCGATCGGCGAAGATGCTCGCGGAAATCGGCGCCGCGAGCAACGTGGTCTCCCACGAGGTCCCCGTGCACAGGGGGAACATCGGGCCGAAGGTGGACGCGTACCTTTCCCGTATCGACCGGCGGGAAGAGGCCCTGCGGGAATTCCTTCGGCAGCCGCGCAGCAGGAGAGAGATCATGGACCGCAGGATCGTCTACGGGGAGGGGCGTCCCGGCCCGTGGTTCGACTACGGCGAGTGGGCGCTGTTATCGAAACACATCGAGGGGATGCTTTCGAGGGGGGAGGCGTCCCGCGAGGGAGACCTCTACGTCATTATTTGAATTTCAATGCCGCGTTCAGCTCGCGGCAGACCTTCGCGGGATCCAGCCCCTTGTGCCATGAGGTGTACACGATCGTCTCCCGCTGGTTGGAGCGGCACTGAAGGCACTCCGCCCCGAAGAGCTCCTTTACCTTTCCCCGGACGGCCGGATATTCCTTCAGGATCTCCCCTACCATCATCTCCGGCCTGATTGGTCCCTCTCCGCTCATCCGCCCTTCCCCCCGCGCCCTTTTTTCTTATCCATTATAGCAGGGGCCTCGCCCGCGGACCGGACGTTGAGGATATAGTACGTCGCCGAGCCGAAGGCGACGACTTCGCCCGCCTCGTTGCGTATTTCCGACGCCCCCACTGCGATCGTCCTTCCCAGCCTCAGGATGTTCCCGTGCGCGGTCACCGTCCCTTCCGGCACAGGCTTCAGGAAATTGACCTTGTACTCGACCGTGGTCATCTTCGACGACAGCGGCATCACGCTGCGCAGCGCCGTGGCCACCGACATGTCGACCAGCGCCCCCATCGCGCCGCCGTGCAGCGTCCCCGCCGAGTTCTTAAGCACCGGCCTGACACGGCACTCCATCACGCTCCTGCCGCTTCCCGAGGACACCAGCCGCATCCCCATGAGCCTTACGAAGGGAAACGCGTTCACCCGCTCCCTGTAATACCTCTCGTCGAAAGTCTTCATTATGCCTCCAGCAGCGCGTCCGGAGACCCGCTTTGTAAATAGACCGAGCATCGAGAACTCAGATGCGCCGCGCCGGCAAGGCGCAGGACCGAGGCGTACTTGAAGAGTACGGTGAGGGAGTGCAACGAAGCCGGAGCGGATGCAGCGGAGTTCGAATGCCGGTATAGTTTCAATGGGGGCCTCCGGACGCGCTAGGCCCGGTCGTAATGCGAGAATTTCATCAGGTACGTTCCCCTCCCCTGCGACAGCGACCGGAGCGCCGTCACGTACCCGAACATTTCCTTGAGCGGCACCTGGGCGGTGAGCAGGCTGGCCTCCTGCCGCCGGTCCACCAGGGTCACGTGCCCCCTGCGGGCGTTGATGTCCCCGATGACCCCCCCCAGGAACTCGTCCGGCACATGTATCTCCACCTCCATGATCGGCTCGAGCAGGTACGGCTTCCCCTTCTCGCATGCGGCGAGGAACGCCCTGACGGCGGCCACTTTCGCGGCCAGCGGCGATGCGGTCCCCGAGAGGAACTCGACGCGCGTGACCTCCACCGCAACATCGTCCACCGGGTACCCCAGGATGCCCGTGAACGTCGCCTCCCGGATCCCCAGTTCCACGGCATCGGCGATCTCATGCGGGAGGGAGAGCATCCGCAGCCTGTCGGAAATGTCAACGCCGGAGCCGCGCGGACCGGGACGGACGGAAAGGGCGATCCTCACGCTCACCTGCCTCTCCGCTATCTCCCTCTCGAAGACCGTCTCCGCCTCACCCGCCTCGGCGACCGTTTCCCGGCAGACGACCTGGGGCTTGCCGGTGCGCACTGACAGCCCGAAGTCACGCGCCAGCCGCTCCACCAGCACCTCCAGGTGCAACTCCCCCATTCCCGACAGGAGTATCTGCCCGGTGTCGGCGTCCTCCCGGCACGAGAGGGTGGGGTCCTCGTCCACAATGTTGTTCAACGTGTCGCGCAGCCGTTCCATGTCGCGCAGCGTTTTCGGCTCAACCGCTATCGACACCACCGGCTTCCGTATCTCGATGGACTCGTAGACGATCGGGGCGCGGGGATCGCTGAGCGTGTCTCCGGTGCGTGCCGACTTCATCCCTGCCGCCCCCACGATGTCCCCCGCCCGCGCCTCCCCTATCCGCTCCTTCTTCCCCGCATGGATGCGGAAGAGGCGCGCGATCTTCTCCTCGCCGCCGGTCGTCGCGTTGTAGACGACATCCCCTTCCGCCACCTTGCCGGAATATATCCTGAGGTAGACAATTCGCCGCCCCTCTTCGATCAGCACCTTGAAGACAAGCGCGGAAAAGGGAGCGGAAGGGGCGGATTCCCGCTTCGCCGGGACTCCCGTGCGCGGATCGTCCCCTCTCACCGGCGGAATCTCGACGGGTGACGGCAGGAAGTGGACTATCCCGTCCATGACCGGCTGGATCCCCTTGTTGCGCAGCGCGGCACCGGCGTACACGGGGAAGAAACGGGCGGCGATCGTGCCTTTGCGCAGCGCGCGCCGGAGCAACGGAACGGGAATCTCCTCGCCGGCGAGGAATTTTTCCGCGGCTTCGTCGTCGATGTCCGCCGCCGCCTCCAGCAGCGACTCTCGATAGCGGGCGAGGCCAGCTTTCTCATCCTCCGCAAGGCGTGCCCGGCGGATCTCCGATCCCTGTCCGTTTTCCGAAAACTCCAGCCGTTCCATGGCGACGAGATCCGCGACGGCGCGGAACACCCCGTCCGCAAAAAGCGGCGCCGTCACCGGCACGCCTCGCGCGGCGAGCTTTTTCTCCATCTCGCCGATCACCCGGTCGAAGTCGGCGCCCGGCCGGTCGAGCTTGTTTATGAAGGCCAGGCGGGGGACGCGATGCCTGTCCGCCTGCCTCCACACCACCTCGGACTGGGCCTCCACGCCTGCCACGCCCTCGAATATGACCACGGCGCCGTCCAGCACGCGCAGCGAGCGCTCGACCTCGATCGTGAAATCGACGTGGCCCGGCGTGTCTATCAGGTGGACCTCCGCTCCCTGCCATGGAAACTGCGTCACGGCGGCCGTTATCGTGATGCCGCGCTCACGCTCCTGCGGCAGGTAGTCCATCTGGGCGTCGCCTTCGTGGACTTCTCCCATGCGGTGGGTGATCCCCGCGTAGTACAGCACGCGTTCCGTGAATGTGGTCTTCCCCGCATCTATGTGGGCGATGATCCCGATGTTGCGGATCTTCTCGATCGGTCCCAAGCTAGAAATTCCCCCGGAAGAGGTTGAAGGAGGAAGTGTCCGGGATTTCCCGGTCATCCCGGAGGGCGGCGAAGATCGCGCCGATTTCCGACGGGGAAGCGTTCCGTACGTCCACGTAGAAATCCTGTATACCGGCGGCGCGGATCTCCTGCAGGGCCCCCGAGGCGGAAAAAGGACGCACCGGCCGGATGGTCGAGCCCCGCTCGTCCACCTCGACGGTGAACCGTTCCGCCCTGGGGCTTACGACTTCCCCTCCCTTCACCCCGCCGGCGGGGATCAGCCGGGATACCATGAGCGGCAGGGATGCGTACGCCACGGCGATTCCAAGACCGTGCAGATATTTCCCCACCGCGCGAAGAGCGTACAAAGGCGCCTCTATCGGGAGGACCATGCGCGACGCGCCCATGCGCGAGAGAACGGACAGCGCCCCCATGTTGAACGCGTACAGGTAGTGATCGCTGATCAGGGTCACGTCGCGCCGCAGGTTCAGGCCGGAAAAGAGCGAGAAATGGCCCATGTCGGAGACGACCCATCGCCGGTGCCCCTTGCCGACGGCATCCTTCACCGTTCTCCGCAGGAATGCGGCGTCGGCTTCCGTTAAGGGCGCGGGCAGCCGCAGGTAGGCCCTGTTCCGGAACGTTCCCCGGCCGGCCGGTGAAGGATCCCTGGCCAGCCCGCGGGAAAATTCCACGACCGGTATTATCTCCTCCCCCCCGGGCAGGTGCGCAAGCTGGTCTGCGCGGCAGCCCGCGAAAAAAACCGCCGGGACCTTCTCCTGCCGGTTCCCCGCCACCCTCAACGCGGGAAGGACGGAGAGCCGCAGATCCTTCCCGGAGAGATAGAAATCCTTGTCGAATTTCCGCGCGGCCTTTACGAACAGCGACTCCACGTCAGGCCATGAAACGCCCGCGCCGCGCCCTTCGACGCGTATCTCGCCCAGCGGGAGGTCGCAGCGGTAGACTGCCGCAAGCCTTCCTTCCGCGTCCGAGGGAAGCTTTCCGCGCGAGGCGTCCCCTCCCCCCGATACCCGGTATGAGAACGATCGCCTGATCTTTCCGTAGGCGGCTTCCACGGCAACGACCGCCTCGCCCACGACGACGCGGAAGCGGACCCCTTCCGGCCGTATCGCTTCCATCTCCTTCCTGGCCCGGCGCGTGATCTCCGCGCGCCCCGCGCCTCCCACGCGGAACAGGAGGTCTCCGGGTGAAACGGGAAAGGGAACCGTCACAAAGAACCCGCGAGGGTCGGCCCGCATGGAGAGAGCCGTAAACCCTTTTCCGGAGCCGTCGCTCTGGAACTGCACCCTGAGCCGGTCCCCGCGCGATACCCTCGCGTCCCCGGAAAGAAATGCCCACCCGTCCCGCACTTCGCGTATCGCTCCAAGAGGCTCCCCCACGTTGCCGGTGCTTCCCCCCGCCACGACCTCGCCGGGCGACGCCCCTCCCGTAAGACCCCGCGTCTCCTCCCGTCCCGCCACTTCCGAGAGTATCTTTCTTCCCTCGGCTACCCCCTCCGCGGGCTTCCCTTCGCGGATGCCGTCCAGTGCGATACGATAGGCGGAGACCACGCCGGCGACGTACTCGGCGCTCCTCATGCGCCCCTCGATCTTGAACGCCGCAAATCCCAGCGGGACCAGCTCCGGCAGGATATCGATGAGGGACAGGTCCCGGGTCGAGAATACTGCTTCCTCGCCCCCGCCGTGCCCGTAAAGACGACGGCACGGCTGTACGCACGCCCCGCGGTTTGCGGACCTGCCCCCGAGATAGGAGGAAAAGAAGCACTTGCCCGAATAGGAATAACACATCGCCCCGTGCACGAATATCTCGACGGCGACCCGCGCCCTGGCCGCGATCTGCCGAACTTCGTCCAGGCGCAGGTGGCGCTCCAGGATCACCCGTTCGGCCCCGAGCCGCTCGAATTCCCCCGCCGCCGCGCACGAGGCGCAGCCGGCCTGCGTGCTGACGTGCAGGGAGATGCCGGGAAAGAACTCGCGCACGATTCGCATCAGTCCCAGGTCCTGCACTATGACCGCGTCCGGGAGGAGGTGGGACGCCTGGTGCAGCAGCGCGATCGCCTCGGGGAGGTCGGCTTCGGTAAGGACGGTGTTCATCGCCAGGTAGACGCGAACCCCGTGCCGCCGGGCGTGCGGGAGCACCCGGCACAGTTCCTCCAGCGTGAAATTATCCGCCCGCTCGCGCGCGCTGAACTTCTGCAGGCCGAGGTAGACGGCGTCCGCCCCGGCGGAAACCGCCGCGAAATAAGACTCGACCGAGCCCGCAGGGGCGAGGAGCTCGGGAAACGGCGGTTTGTCGGCTTTCATGCGATTCGGGCCTTCTCTTTCCGTAAACCCTTGCCGGACCTGGGGAATATCCCTCTTTAAGTTGACAATAATAATACATCCGTTAGACTGGCCGGGGAATAGCGGCGCGGGGGTAAAAATCAGGCATTGGAGATGTCTGCATGAATTGGATTCCGGCAATCCTGGCGGTGGCGGTCGTGGCCTGGTTCGTGGGAACCTACAACCGGCTCGTCCGGCTGCGCAACCAGGTCCGGAACGCGTGGCACCAGATAGAGGTGCAGCTGAAGCGCCGGCACGACCTCATCCCAAACCTGGTGGAGATCGTCAAGGATTACATGTCCTACGAGCAGGAGACTCTCGCACGCGTCGTCGAGGCGCGCGGGGCCGCCGTCTCCGCGAGGGGGACGGCCGCCCAGGCCAAGGCGGAGAACGCGCTGACCGAATCGCTGAAAAGCCTCTTCGCCGTCGTGGAGAACTACCCCGATCTCAAGGCCAACACGAACGTGGCATCGCTTTCGGAGGAATTGACCACGACCGAAAACAAGATCTCGTTCGCGCGCCAGTACTACAACGACTCGGTGATGACATTCAACAACACGATACAGTCCATCCCCTCCAACCTCATCGCCTCGGTTTTCGACTTCGAACCCTCGGAATACTTCGCCGCGGGGGAGGGAGAAAAGGCCGTCCCGAAGGCCGACCTCCGGTAATTCACTCGGAAGGCCGAGATGGCAGACGCCGGACGCAGCTGCCCCAAATGCGGGACGCCCAATCCCGCGGGCGCAGCCTACTGCAATCTCTGCCAGGAGCCGTTTGCGAAGAAGGGCGTCTCCTCCCCGCGCCGCGTGCCGATGATTCCATTCAACGAAGCCGCCGCGAGCAACGTCAGGATGTCGCGATTTCTATTTTTCCTGCTGTTCGCCGCTTTCTTCGGGCTCGGGGGAGTCATCGGGAAGGCGTACGGCAGCGTGGAGCTGGGGCTTTCCCTCGCCCTCATCCTGTACGCGATACTTGCCTCCGCCGCCTGGTTCAGCGGCGAGTCCATCGTCCTGTCAATCCATGACGCCAGGGAAGCCGATTCGGCGGAGCACCGGCAGCTCCTGAACGTGGTCGAAGAGATGAAGATCGCCGCAGGCCTGCCGATGCCGAAAGTCTACGTCATGCAATCGCAGGGAATGAACGCCTTCGCCGCGGGAAGGAAGCCGGACGAAGCTTCCATCGCCGTGACCACCGGCCTTCTTGCCGGGTTGAACCGCGAGGAGCTGCAGGGGGTTGTCGCCCATGAAATGGCCCACGTGAAAAGCAGGGACACCCTGTACAACATCTGCGCGGCCATTCTCGTCGGCGCCGTCGCCCTGCTTGCCGACATGTTCCTGCGGGATGCGTTTTTCTTCCGGGGAAGGGGACGAAGCGGGGGCGGGGGACGGGGGAACGCCGCCTTCATCCTTCTTGGAATCCTGTTCGCCCTTCTGGCCCCCCTGGCCTCCCGGCTGCTCCAGATGAGCATCTCCAGGCAGCGGGAATACCACGCCGACGCAGTCGGTGCGGAGTTCACGCGCAACCCGCTCGGGCTGGCTTCCGCGCTGGAAAAGATCTCGCGGGGAGGAGCGGGGGTGCCGGGCGAGAACAGGGGCACGCAGCACCTGTTCATCGTGAACCCGCTTCGCGCGTTCCCGGCCGAATCTTCCGCCCTGATGTCCACGCACCCGCCGACCGGGCTTCGCATCCAAAGACTCAGGGCAATGGCGGGAGAAGGAGGCTAGACATGCCGCGTAACGTGACGATCTTCGGTAAGGACGGCTGACCGTACACCGCAAAGGCTCGTAGGGACTACGAGAAGGCCGGTGCGCAGGTGGCGTACAAGGATGTGGAGCATGACAAGGCGGCCATGGCCGAGATGACGTCCGTGACGCGGGGTCGCCGCGACGTGCCGGTGATCCTTGAGTCCGGGAAGGTCACCGTCGGCTACGGGGGCAGCTGAGCGGTCTGACAGGCGCGGCCGTGCGCCGCGCAAACCGGGAAGCCGGGCGGACGCGCCTCCTCCGCGGGGCGGCGCTGCCCCGGCAGGGTTGAACGCCCGGCTCCCGCCGTGATATTCTTGGCGCTGTCCCATCCACTATCGCCGGAGGAACCCATCGATGAAATTCAGCGAAGATGCGCTGAAGTACCTGAACCTCGGGATCGAGTCCGAGATCGCGGCGTACGTCTTCTACAAGCGCGCCCGGAAGATGGTCAAGGACGAATCGCTCCAGCAGATTCTGGACAAGCTTGCCATGGACGAGAAGGGGCACTTCCTCATCCTGGAGGGCGAGTTCGACGAGAACGTGCGATCCGAATGCTGGGCCCCCTACAAGGACATTCTCGGCAAGGAAGGGCTTCCCGACATAGACGAACTCGTCCAAGAAACCCACAGGGAACTGCTGGGCAAGATGGAGAAGCTCAAGGGCAAGAAGGACGTCCTCGAGCTTGCGCTCTCGCTGGAGAAGGAGGCGTTCGCGCTTTTCAGCGACGCCTCCTCCAGGTCGAAAAGCCCGGACGTGAAGAAGGTCTTCGACCACCTCGCGGCGTTCGAGAAAGGCCACGTGCAAGTGATCGAGAAGGAGCTCTCCGCGCTTTAGCCGTAAGAACAACGTAAAGGAACGGCTCGGATTCAAAAAAAAGGGGGCGGCCTGGCGGCCGCCCCCGCTGCGTTTCCCTGGCTTGCGCCGGGCGGCGCCTAGAACTTGTACCCCACGTCGAAAGCAAGCAGGTGCGCGTCGCCCTCCCATGTGCCGTTGAAGCCGGTGCCGGCGGTGCCGGTCGGCGACGTGGCCGTCTGGTTGTTTACGGTCCGGTCCTTCTTGGCCACGTAGAAATAGGACCCGTCGAACGTCCAGTTCTTGTACTTGTATCCGGCTCCCAACATGTAATTCAGACGGTCGGCGTCGGGCAGCTCGGGCCCCATGGTATCGGCGGGGACGGGCGAGGGATCATAGGCAAATCCCACGCGCAGGGCGAGCGGGTCGGTCACCTTGTACTGGGCGCCCAGCCGCAGCGTCGCAACGTCTTTCCATTTCTTGGGAGTCGTGGAGGTGCCCAGGGCGGCGCTCGGCCCGGCGCCTATCAGGACGGTGGGAAGCTCGATGCGAAGCTCGTTGAACGAGCTCCAGAAGGTCCAGTCGATATCCGCCTCCACGGTCAGCCGGTCCGTGAAGTTGCATGCGATCCCCAGCGCCGCGGTCGCAGGCATTCTGACGACCGTCGATCCTTTCCCGGAGAACGCCGTGGCCCCTCCGAACGCCGCCTGGGAGAGGGAGGCTCCGCCAAGAGCCGCCCGGCCGGCGGTTGAAATGGAGGAGAGGTCGACGTCCCCGTCCTTCAGCTCCAGGGTGAACGGGCTCCGGTAGCTGAACCCTACCTTCACGTTCTTCGACGGCGTGAGCAGCAGGCCGGCGTTGTAACCCCAGGCGTCGCCGTCCGCCTCCAGGTCCAGGAGGTACAGATTGTTCGTCGGGGGGGTCGCGGTATTATCGCCGATGGCGAAATTCACGGGGGTCCTCGCCAATTTCGCCTTTCCCCACATCCAGTCGATCCCAGCCCCCACCGACAGGAATTCGTTGACCTTCCAGGCCACGGTGGGGTTTACCACGACCGTCTGGAGGTCGATCTCGGTGATCTGGTTCCTGAATATGCTGGTAACGCGGTTCTCGTATTCCTGTCCCAATCCGAATGGAGTGAAAATTCCGACTCCGTAGGCGAACGTGGGCGATGCCTTCTTCGTTATGTAGGCGTTGGGAACGATGAAGGTCAGGTCCTTCTGCGTCTCGGAAACCGAAAGTCCGCCCGTAAGCGGCGTGGTGCCGGTGAAAGTAGCGCCGTTTTCCCAGATGAATGTTCCGCCGACCATCACGTTCGTACCCTCGAGCTGGACGATGCCCGCGGGATTGAAATAGATCGCGGAAGGGTCGTCCGCCTGCGCGGTGAAGGCGAACCCCATTCCCATCGCTTTGGCCCCGGCCTCCGGCAGCCGGAAACCCGCCGCCGTCGCAGTCGCGGCCGAAAACAGCAGGACCACCAGTACGGCCAATCCTCTCGCGATTCTCATCCTCCCCCCTCCTTATTTTGCTGGCGGAGGACACTCCTCGACTTGAAACCCGAAATGGGAATGTCCCCCTAGAGAAATTGCTTTAACATACCGATTTACATATCAGGGGGCAACAGAAATAACAGACCAAAACAATGAATAATATTCATTGTCTCCGGGGGGGATCAGGACGGGGAAAAGGAGCCGCAGGCAGACGCCCTGGTGTATTTTCTCCGCGCCGGCCTCGGAAAGCGAGGCCGTCTCCACGGGGTAGCGCAGGAGGGTGAATTCCCTGTCCGCCCTGGCCTTGACCTCCACGTTGCGCCATGCGTCCACGATCCGGAATTCGCGGAGAGCGGCGGTCAAGCCGCGCGAGGAGAGCGCCGCGTCCTGGCCGATCCCCTCATACCTCCGGTCCGGCCCGTTCCCCGAAAGGAAGTTCAGGTTCCACTCCGAGACGAACCGGGCGGAGACGGTTTCCTTCCCCCGGTTGGCCATGCGATATTGGACGACGAATCCTTCATCCCCCGCATTGATATCGAGGATTTTCTCCAGCTCCAGCTCGATTCCCGGACCCGAAAGCTGCAGCTGCTGCGAAAGGACGATGCGGGAGCCGCTGCGGGTGATCTCCGCCTTCGTTTCCTTTCCCGCGGTGGCGCACACCGGATGGACGGAGTCGTCGAGAATCCGCTCCGGCGGATCCTCCTGCAGGTACAGCGCCTCCCTGAAGGATGCCCGCTGCCGAGTATCGACCGAAAGCGCCGACAGCACGGACGGGTCCTTTAGGACGATGATGTCGTGGATGCTGGTCGAGCCGTCGAACGTCCCGCCCCCCCTGCGGAGCTTGCCGTGATATCCCTCCTCCCGCCGGGTCAGCACGTGGCCGAGCGCCACGCCCCGCTGCGGGAGCGATATCTCCGTTACGGCGCCGCCGTCGTGAGCATGGACCAGGAGCGTCAAGGCGGGGGTCTTAAGGAGTACCTCGGTGCCGCCGTCGAGATCGATATCGCCCTTGATCCCTTCCGTCCAGCCCGTCCTGCCTGCGTGCAGAACCCGGTCCGAGGCTTCCTCGGCCTTGAGAAGGTTCCCGTAGGCCGCCTCGCGCAGGTGGTTCAGGTACAGGCCGCCGAAGACCCCGTGCCAGTAAACGTCGTTGCACTGGGCCCGGTACAGAAAATCACGACCGGCCGCCTCCCCGCTTTTGCGCGCGGCCTCTTCCACCCTTCCGCTCACCCACCACATCCGCTTGTGGAGCTGGTTCGCCTCCTCGTATTTGCGCAGGAAGTTCCTGAAGAATCCGCCCTGCACGAACGGCTTCATCTCCGCCATCCTGCCGGCGCGGAATTCGTGGAGCATGTCTCCGAACCGGGCCGCCCTGCCCGGCGGAAGCGCCCATTCTCCCATCTCCGTATACGAGCACGTGGGAAGGTAGATCCTTCCCCGCAGCGGCGCGCGGGCGGCGTACTCCCCGAATGTCATGGTCGTCAGCCAGTCGCGCCTGGCCCATATCCCCTCGAAGAAGCGGCGCAGCCATCCCTCATCGTAGACGCTTTTGCGCGTCCCGGGCCAGACGCCGAGCTTCTCGCCGTCGTCCGCAAAGATGGCGGCGGGATAAGGGACCTCCCTCGACGTCATGCGCTCTATGGCGCGCAGCGTCTCCTCCACGTCCCCGAACGGGATCAGATACCGGAGGAGCTCGCTCCCCGGGAAGACGCGCACCGAAAATCCGCCTGCCTCGGTGAGCCAGACGCCGTCAAGTTCTTCGGGTCCCAGCCCCGCCCGTATGAAATGGTAATCGTCCAGGGGAAGGTACTTCACTCCCGACGCGGCGAGCGACGCCGCCAGGTCCGGCTCCCAGACCCGCTCGGCAAGCCAGGCCCCTTCCGGCTCCCTGCCGAAACAGGCCCGCACATTCTCCGACAGCGCGCGTATCTGTCCCAGCCGGTCGCGCTCGGGCAGGAGCGCGAGGATCGGCTCGTACATCCCGCCGCCGAGAATCTCGACCTGCCCGCGTGACACCATTTCCCTTAAGAGCCGCAGGACCTCCGGGCTGTTGTCGGCGATCCACCGGAGGAGAAAGCCGGAATAATGGAGGCTCAGCCTGATCCCCGGAAAGCGCTCGAGGGTCTCGAGGAACGGCAGGTAGGAGTTCCTGCAGGCATCCTCGAGCACGAAATCGAAGTTGCCGACCGGCTGGTGGTTATGAAGGCACAGGAGCAGCGTCCGGGTCGGAGCCGGACCGGAAGAAGAGAGCACGGTCAGTCATCCCCCTCCTGCGCGAACTCCGTAAGGACGCCGAACGTCGACTTCGGGTGGAGAAAACCGATCTTCATGCCGTGCACGCCCACCCTCGGGGTCTCGTCGATCAGCCGGGCACCCTTCTCCTTCGCCCTGGCGAGCGCGGCGGCCGCGTCCTCCACCTGGAAGCACAGGTGGTGTATCCCCTCCCCGTTCTTCTCGAGGAACTTCCCGACGGGGCCTTCCGGCGAGGTCGATTCGATCACCTCGATCGTGCTCTCCCCGACGCGGAACACCGCCGCCCGGATCTTCTGGTCGGCCACTTCCTCGATGCCGGCCAGCTCGAGCCCCAGGACGTCGCGGTAAAAGGGGATGGCGTCGTCGAGCTTGCGTACCGCCACCCCTATATGCTGGATCTTGCGTATGGTCAAGCGCCGTACCCCCTTCCGACTTCTCTTCCATGGGCCCGTCCTATTTCATCAATACCAGGGGGCGCAGAATATCGTAGGCCAGGTATCCCGCAGCCGCCGAGGCGGGAATCGTCAGGATCCAGGCCCAGACTATCCGCACCCCTACCGTCCAGTTCACTTTCCTGTGGCCCTGGGAAAGCCCCACCCCGAGTATCGCGGAGGTTATGACGTGTGTCGTGCTGATGGGGATTCCCATCGCGGAAGCGGTGAGAATGACGCCCGCCGACGACGTCTCCGCGCAGAAGCCGTGGACGGGCTGCAGTTTGACGAAATCCGTTCCCACGGTCTTTATGATGCGCCACCCGCCCATCGCGGTCCCTGCGGCCATCGAAGCCGCGCAGGACAGGATCACCCAGGGAGGGATGTGGAAGGTCTGGATCGCCCCGTAAGATGCGAGCGCCAGCGTGATCACCCCCATCGATTTCTGGGCGTCGTTGGAGCCGTGCGAGAACGCCATGAATGCGGCCGAAACGATCTGGAGCTTCCGGAAGCCGCGGTTCAACGGGGAAGGATGGTATCCCCGGAACAGCCAGAAGATTCCCACCATGATGAGGAAGGCCGCCACCGTCCCCACCAGCGGGGATATGACGATGGCGGCGAGGATCTTGGTTATTCCATCCCACTTGAGGACGCTCAATCCCCGGTCCGCGATCACCGCTCCGATGAGCCCGCCGATGATCGCGTGCGAGGAGGATGCCGGGATCCCGTAGCGCCATGTCAGGAGGTCCCAGAATATGGCGCCGGCCAGGGCGGAAAGGACGACGACCTGGGTCACCTGCGACGGATCGACGATCCCCTTGCCGATCGTCGCGGCGACGTGCGTCGAGACGAGCGCGCCGACGAAGTTCAGGCCCGCCGCCATGACGATCGCGTTCCGGATCGACAGGGCGCGGGTCGATATGCAGGTGGCGATCGCGTTGGCGGTGTCGTGGAACCCGTTGATGAAGTCGAACGCGAGCGCCGCGGTTATGACCAGCGCAAGAAGCGCGAACGAGCTCTCAGGCATTCTTTAGCGCTACCCCTTCGAGCACGTTGGCGGCGTCCTCGCAGCGGTCGGTGGCGGTCTCCAGCGTCTCGTATATCTCTTTCCACTTCAAAATCGTAATGGGGTCCTTCTCGTGCTCGAACAGGTAGGCGATCGCGTCGCGGCAGACGCGGTCCGCCTCGTTCTCCAGCGAGTTGACTTCGACGCAGTGCTCGTAAACGCCGTCCATCTTCTTCCCCATGTGAGAGATGCCGCGATTGAGCTCCCGGACGGACTTGAGGATAAGGAACCCCAACTCCTTGGCCTGGGGGGTCGATTCGGTGATCTTGTAAAGGGTGATGCGCGTTGCCGCCGCGTGGATAAGGTCGATGATGTCGTCGAGCGACGAGGCGAGCGCCAGGATGTCCTCGCGCTCGATGGGAGTGATGAAGGTCGTGTTCAATTTCTTGACGATGTCGTGGGTGATCGTGTCCCCCCGGTGCTCGACCTCCTCGATCTGCCGGGCTTTCTCCTTTACTTCATGGAAGTTGTCAAGCAGGTCCTTGAGGAGTTCGGCGCCGTCCTGGATGTTCTGCGACGCCTTTTCGAACTGGACGAAGAATTCCTGGTCGGTCGGGAGAATCCGGAACATGGAGCGACTCCTTCTGGTTTTGGGAAAGTGTCGGAAAAACGTTCTACGCGCTTATCGGCAAAGCTGCCCCGCGTGGATTTTCTGCCCGCCGTCCGCCAGCTCGGCAAGCTTGCGCTCCGCCGCGGCAACCAGGTCTTCGATTATCTCGCTCACTGGCTGGACCTTCCTGACGAAGGCGACGCTCTGGCCCGCCATCAGCGAACCGTGTTCGATGTCCCCGTCCACCACGGCGCGACGCAGGGCGCCGACCCAGAACTCCTCGAGCCTGACCTGGGCCTCCTCGCGGGGAAGTTCGCCGGACTTGACCTTGTTCAGGAGATCGAACTGAAGGCGGTTGAAGTCCTTGGTCCCCTCGTTGACGATGGCGCGCACCGGTATCGTGGGAAGCGACGCGTCGAACTGCGTGGTGGGCATGGCGTCCCGGGCCTGGGCCTTGATGAACGCCTCCTTGAATCGCGGGTGCGCCACGCACTCGTCCGCAACGACGAAGCGGGTCCCAAGCTGCGCCCCCGCCGCGCCGAGCATAAGGTACTGCGCGATCATCTCCCCGGTCCCGATTCCTCCTGCGACGAAGATCGGGACCTCCGTGATGCTCAACAGAAATTCCTGCGCGAGCACGGAAGTTGCTACAGGTCCGATGTGGCCGCCCGCCTCGTTCCCCTCTATCACCAGGGCGTCCACTCCCTGCTTGATGAGGCGCCTGGCAAGGGACAAAACCGGAGCGAAGCAGATCAGCTTTGCCCCGGAAGCCTTCACCTGTTCGATGTCCTTTCCCGACGGGATGCTTCCCGCGAAAAAAACGAACGGCGCTTTCTCCCGGATCACCACCTCGATGTGGTCCCGGAAGCTGGGCGCCACGGTTATCAGGTTGACCCCGAAGGGGAATTTCGTCTTGCGGCGGGTGGCCTCGATCTCCTTGGCCAGCATCGCCGGGGGCATGTTCCCCGCGGCGAGGACCCCGAATCCACCCTCGTTCGAAATGGCGGAAACGAGGTTGGACTCGGATACCCAGGTCATGGCGCCGCAGAGGATCGCGTGCCGGGTGCCGAGAAAATCGGTACCCCGCCTCCAAGCAGCCGGCAGATGTCTCAACTCCATCGATGATTCTCCCGCGGACAATTCGTACGAATATACCATAGGCGGCCGGCAAGGTGCCGTTAAAAGGAACCTCCGGCGTTTCCGGCAGTTCTTCTGCTATATTATGCAGCATGGTGCTGAGAAGCGAGCTGTACGACATCACCGTCGTCGGCGCCGGCCCGGTGGGGCTCTATGCCGCCTATTACGCGGGCCTGCGGGATTGCAGGACCAAGCTCATCGAAATGTACCCCCAGGTGGGCGGCCGGCTCATTTCCATGTACCCGGAGAAGGAGATATTCGACGTCGCCGGCCACCCGAAAATCGTCGCCGCCGACCTGGTGGGACTTCTCACGGAACAGGCGATGCAGTACAAGCCCACAGTCGTCCTGGACGAGCGGGTCACATGGCTCCGCGTTCTCGGTGAGCGCGTGATCGAACTGACGACGGTCAAGGGGATCCATTACACGCAGGCGGCCATAATCGCGGTGGGTTGCGGCGCCTTCGTCCCTCGCAAGCTGGACATACCGCACCTCATCGACCTGGAAGGGCGCGGGATCTACTACTACCTCAAGTCCTTCGAGGCGCTCCGCGGGAAGAAGGTGCTCATACTGGGGGGAGGGAACAGCGCGGTGGACTGGGCCCTGTCCCTGGACGGGATAGCCGCGGAGGTGACCCTTGCGCACCGGATGTACAAATTCCAGGCCCACGAAGCCATGGTGGACAGGCTGCTCGCCTCCGGGGTCAATGTGAAGTTCCCGTACTTCACGCTAAAGGCCGTGATCGGGGAGGACCGGGTAACGGGCGCCGTGATCTGGAACGAGAGGAGCGGACTGGAGGAGGTTATCGCCGTGGACGCGATCATCCTCTCGATCGGGATGCTCACCAACCTGGAGCCGTTCCGCCAGTGGGGCCTGGACATAGTCGGAAGCGGAATCGCCGTCGCCCCCGACATGTCCACCAGCCTGCCCGGGGTGTACGCCGCGGGCGACATCGTCACCTATCCGGGGAAAATATTGCTGATCACCGCGGGATCGGGGGAGGCCGCCACGGCGGTCAACTCGGCAAAGGAATACATCATCGCCGGAGAGCTCGGTCGCTAGCACTGCTCGACGGCAAGCGTTCCCGTCGGAGCGGTCTCGCCTCCGGAGATCCCCCGTCGCGTTCCGCCTTCGGCTCCCCTGCACATCCGTCGTCCTTGCCCCTTGATGGCTTTCCAGTGGTCTGCCAGGTTTATCGGTATGCCAAGTCCCACCTTTACCGGATGGTGGGTTCCACTACGGACGGTTCCGCCTCGTCTCCTCGCGAGGGGGACTCCTGCGGCGGCCGCTCCGACCATACCGCTTGCACAGTGACGGAACCAGGGCACTACCGATCCCTCGCTTCTGCCGTTGCTCGCCCGCGCCATGCCGCCCGCAGGGTCTCCGCCCTGTTCGAGAAGACACCGTCCGCGCCTGAGTCGACCAGGCGGATGAACGTTTCCGGATCGTCCACCGTGTATGGTATGAGCAATAGCCCCGCGGTCTTCACCTTCCCGATGCGCAGGGGGGAAAGCTTCCGGTAGTCAGGATGGATCAACGGCAAGGCATGCCGGATACAGAAGGCGATGTCGGATGCGGAGGGGCGTCCCGTGACCAGCCCGCAGGGAAGATCGGGACGCAGCGAGCGGGCCGCCAGGCACTCTTCCCTCAAGCCGGAAGAAATAATCGCTTCCCCCGTGTATCCCGCGCTCCGAAGGACTCCGCAAACGGCGGCCGCTCCCCCCGGAGTCTTTACGTGAATGTTGATCGGAACCGTGCCGCGGACGACCTCAAGCACATCGGCGAGAAACGGCAAGGGCTCGCCGTTCTTCAGGATGACTTTTCGCAGGCTGGCCGAAGAGGTTGAAGCGACGGTCAAGTCCTCCCTGGCCGTGCGGCCCGTCCGCGCGTCGTGGAGCACGGCCGGCTGTCCGTCGGCCGAGAGCCTGACGTCCAACTCGATCATGTCGGCCCGATCGGAAACGGCAAGGGCTATCGCGGCGATGGAGTTTTCCAGCGCGCGGTCGGACGCACCGCGATGCGCCGCAACCAGCGGCGAATCCCCCCGCCGTGTCTGGAGAATCGTCCCCACCGGACAAAGATACCCCAGGCGGGGCGGTCCCGTCCGCCTAATTCGAGAAAACGATTTTCGATTTTTCCCGCATCCGGCCGAGCGTCGCGTCATGGAGCTCTTCGGTCTTCCGCTTCCGCAACATCTCGATTATCTTTTCCCTTTCAGTGGCGAAAGTAACCTTCGGATCCACAGCTTTATCGACAAGCTTGATCACCCAGGACCGCTCGCCGGGTCCCTTGATGACATCGCTCACCTGGCCCGGCTCCAGGCGGTCGACGATTCCTTGCCATGATTCCGGAATCTGATTCCAGTACAGGTAACCGAGATCCCAGGGAGCCTTCATTCCCTTGGGCAAATTCGGGAATCGCCTCGAGGCCACCCTTTCGAACGACTTTCCGCTTTCAAGATCTTTATGATCTTCGGCCATCCGGGATTCATCGCCCTTGTAGAAAATCTGCCATACATGTAATTTCGTCGTTATCCTCTTGGAATTCTTCTCGAAATATTCCTGGGCTTCCGAATCCGTCACGTTGACCTTGGTCCGGATATGTTCGCGATACAGACCCGACATCTCCTGCCGTTGAAAAGCCCTCAGTTGCGCCTCGGCCTCCTGTAGTTTCATGCGGTATCCCGGGTTTTTGTCGAGTCCCAGCTCGACTCCCTGCTGGTAGACGAGCTCGCTGCGAACGAGAGCCTGCAATATGTTTCGTATCGCGTCGGGACTCACCGTGTCGCCGTGAGCGCCCCGCTTGAAAGCTTGCCGGACATCGTACTCGGTGATCGGCACTCCGTTCACCGTCGCCAGGACCTTGAACTTGCCATCGCCGTCCGTCATCCGATTCGCCTCCCGCTTCTCACCGCAGGATGCAAGCAGGGCCGCAAGCAATATCGCCGCCGGCAGAACAATCGTCTTTTTCAATGTCGTTTTCTCCGGGGAATCAAGTTGGGAGCCTTAAACGATCGGTCCGGATGAAGGAAGGGCGGCATTCGCATGCCGCCCTTCCTCGACCGATCGGTACTTGCCGTTCCGCTACATTTTGCGACTTGCCACTAGTGCAGGGGCGCGTGGCAGGCCTTGCAGGATTCCTGCTCGTCGCCGCTCCACGGGGCAAGCGGCGTCGGATCGTAGGTCTGCGCTTTCATGTGGGCCGAAGCCGCATCGGAGTCGTGGCACCCCATGCAGGCCACGCGGTTGGGGTTGGTCTGCCACGAGCCGCTGGTCGTAGCCGCCGGGTGGCAGGACTCGCAGTTGCGGATGTTCATCGGGTACGTGATACGCCAGTTGCGCCCGAAGGCCGATGTCTCCTCGTGCGCTACCGTAATGGTCGGATAGTTCAAGGCCGACCCGTTATGGACCGCGTGCACCCGCTTGGAGATCGGGTGGCCGCCGCCGAAGGAGGCCGAGGAACCGCTCGGGTCCTGGGCGGAATTGTAGTCGTGGCAGCCGCCGCACTGGTCGACGGCCTGGGCGTTGAAGAGCTTGTTGTGGCGCGCAGGATCGAGCACGAAGCCCGTACCCGCGCCGCTCCAGTGGCAGGCGGTGCAGCCGTCCGCGATCGGCTTCTCCACGGCCTCCTGCTTGACCTGGAAGGTGGCGACGGCTACGGAAGGCGCCCTGTAGTCGACGAACGGCGGCTCGGGAGGATTCCCGGGGCCGCGGCCTGCGTCGCCGAACTCGACGTTGATCACGTACGTTCCGGCAACCAGGTCATCGACCGGGTCCAGGGTGTACTTGATCGCCGTCGGGTCGGTGAAATCCGCCTTGGGATCGGTAGCGTTAAGCGTGGTCCTTATACGGGCCTGGATGGAGCTTCCGGCCCTTTTCCATGCGCCGATGTCGGCGGCGGCGAACATGCCTGCCGGAGCGGCGACGATCTGGATGTTAGGCTGAGCGGTCCTCTCCTTGACCTTGAGCGTGTTGGTAGCGGTCAACTCCATTTTCGATATGCCGCGGCTGCGGATCGCCAGCTTGCCGGCGTTGGCATTGCCGGGGAGGGCTTCGTCCACGTAGGCTACGGCGCGGTGGCTGAACGCGGCGTTCGCGTTCAGCGCGGCAGCCGCCGATGCGGGGGTCAAGTTATTGTCGGCGGGCAGGGTGACGGTGATTGTGCCCGAAGCCAGCTCATCGGCGCCGAAGCCCTCGTATACGAATTCATTATTGTAGGTAAGCATCGACATGCCGGAGTCCACTTTCACGGTGAGTGCGCGGTTGGCCGCACTCAACGCGCTCAGATCCCACGGTCCGACGTTGTCGCTCGCCACCTTCGCCCGCGCGGCGTAGGTCAGGACCGGAATGCGCTGGGCGCGCGGTCCGGTCACATAGACGCTGGCGGCCCGGAAAAGGCCGTCCCTGGCCACGGTGCACGAGGTATCTTCGGAGCCGGCCACCGGGATGCATCCTTCCGCGGTGCCGTCCTCCACCACGGAGGACGGGGCGATGACGGCGCCGGTCACTTTATCCGTAAGCGCGATGCTGATGACCGGGCTCTCGCCGTCCACGAAGTACTTGCCGTTCGCGGGGGCGGAGGTCGTCAATGCGATGTTGAACTCGGACTTGTTGCGGATATCCTTGGCGGTCCAATCATGGGCTTCGGTGACGGATTTGCTGAAAACCGTTCCCGTAGGCACATGGCAAAAGGCGCAACCGCTGTCGCTTGTCGCAAGACCGCCGGCATGGTTCGTGCCGGCCGCCCAATCGATCGTGTCGTGGCAGGAACCGCAGGCCGCGCGCGAGGGGACGGTTTTCCAGTTGTCGGCGTTCGCGCCGCTGCCGGTGTGACAGGCCTGGCAGTTGGAAAGAACGGCCGGGAAGGCGGCCCCTCCCCAGGAAACGGCTCTCACCGAGTTGCCCCAGAGAATGTACTCGCCGTTGTCGGCGGTTTCGTCCGCGGCGGTATGCGGATTGTCGTAATACTTGCCGTCTACCCCCGCAACGCTGGGAAGCTCGTTGCCGGCATGGATCTTGTGGATCATCACGGCCATTTCGATGCTTTCGCCGCTCTGGGCGTCATAGCTGTCCGGGCTGTGGCAGGCGACGCAGCCTTCCACCGTGACGCGGTCGCCACCGTGCCCCGCGAATTCGGGGCCATGGCACTTCTTGCACGCCGCGGTCTCGACGATGTTGCGCGTCGCGGTGACGGCGGAGCCGTCCGGCACGAAATCGAAGTCGCCTTCGCCGGTCGGGCCGTTGTGGCCGCCCATGGTCACGATGACCCTGTGGGTCAGGTTGCGCTCGTACCCGATCAGCGCCCCTCCGTCCGGAAGCGCGGCCGTCGCCAGGTTCTTCTTGAAGGTGTAGGTGTAGCTACCGCCGCCGTTGTTTACGAGCGTGCCGTTCGCCGCGCCGGTGCCGCTGCTTTCGCGGTAGCCCTGATTTACCTTGTTCCCGGCCGGCATGGGGAAGGCGTTGCCCGCGGCGTCCTGTGTGCCGACCACCGTTTCGGTGCGCCAGAGGTAGGGGACCCACCTGTTGTAGCTGAAGGCGCCGCTCTTGGGCGACAGTTTGAAGATGCCGGCGCCGACGCTGGGGACCGTGGTGACCGCGACGCCGTCCTTCTCGACGGTGAAGTTTACGGTCACCACCCCGGCCGCATCCGCGGTCGCGCCGGTGACGGTGACGTCTACCAGGTACTTGTTGGCGGCCGCCAGTTCTTCGGCGGCCAAGGCGGTCTCGCCATGCTTGTCGGATATTTTGGCGGCTCCGGAAAGGCCCGGGGTGCCGGGGTCACCGCCCGCTCCGGGTGATCCGGGCGTACCCGGCGCGCCCGTGGCGCCGGTTGCGCCCGCCGGGCCCGCGGACCCGGTATCCCCGGAACAACCGCAGAACAGAAACGGTATCGTCAAGGTCAATGCAGCCAGCAGGACAACCAGCTTTTTCATCGATCCCTCCTTGTCGGTACGTTGGGTGCGTTGAAGTCATCGCCATTGATGTCATTACCCCTGTACCCCGGCACCTCCTTTCGGTTGAGGTTATCCGATGAATCGCCCTTTTCCGCCTGTAATCAGCATCCATTCCGGCTCGAAGCCGGCCGGCCGCAACATGATTCGCCCCGTATGATGAAGATTTCTACAGCGGTCCCTGCTCAAAGCATATTCGTGTTGATATTGTATACTGCATACAATATACACGCACACGGTATTAGAAATGGCGGTCTTCGTCAAGGAAATTATGGGATGGGGAGGATCGGTTGTCTGAATCCGTTAAGGGGTTTTTTTGCTAGAATCGCGCCATATGCTCCGTGTCATCTACAACCCCGTCTCCGGCCCTAAAATCGTATCGAAGATCGACAGGATCCACGCCCTGCTCGCGGCGCGGGGGATCCGATTCGAGGCGGCGGATACCTCGGGCCCGGGCGACGCCGCGATGCTGGCGAGGGAGGCGGCCCACGCGGGAGCGGAGACGGTCATGGTGGTCGGCGGCGACGGGACGGTGAACGAGGCGGCCAACGGGCTTGCGGGGAGCCGGACGCGGCTGGCGGTCGTCCCGCACGGCACCGGGAACGTATTCGCGCGCGAGGTCGGGCTCCCGGAGACGGTGGAGGGATGCCTCGATCTGCTGGAAAACGGCAGGACGATCGATGTCCCGCTGGCGCGGGCGGATGGCCGCTACTTCCTGCTGCTCGCTTCCGCGGGATTCGACGCCGAGGTAGTCGAGCGTATGAGCCACCGCCAGAAAAACGTCCTGGGGATCGGCGCATACGTGCTCGCCGGCATGCGGCACCTGCTTCGCTCCCAGCCCACGCTGTGGATCGAGTTCCCGGGCAGGGAGCGTATCGAGGCCCAGGCCGTAATCCTTTGCCGTGGGAAGAAATACGGCCTGGTGACCATGGCCCCCGGCGGGAACCTCGAAGGGGATGCCTTTCAGGTCGTCGCCCTGCTCAAGGCCGGACGGACGGCGATCCTTTTCTTCGCGCTTGACGCGCTTCGCGGCAGGCACGCATCTTCCCCGCACGTCCTCATGCGGGAAGCGCGGTCGGTGCTCGTGCGCTGCCGCGTTCCCTCCGCCGCGCAGGTCGACGGCGACTACCTGGGCCCTCTGCCGGTGCGCTTCGAAATGACCGATGCCGCGCTCCGGATCGTCGTTCCGCGGGAATACCGCTGATCGCATCACATGGCCGCCTCGCCCGGAAGGCGATTTTCGCTGTAAAGCGGCGAGGATATAAGGAAGTCCGCCGTTCTATGGTTGCAGGCCGTAGGCACATCGTGGAGGACGGCAAGCCGAAGCAGCGCTTTCACGTCCACATCGTGGGGATGGGTGGACAGCGGATCCCAGAAGAAAATGAGCAGATCCACCTTCCCTTCCGCGATCATCGCTCCCACCTGGGCGTCGCCGCCTTCGGGTCCGTGCTTCAGGAGGTTGACGGACAGCCCCACGCGGGAGATTATCTCTTCCCCGGTCGACCGTGTCGCAAAAAGCTCCTCGTGCATCAGGGCATCCCGGTTGAAGTGGACCCACTCGATTATGTCCGACTTCTTTGCGTCGTGCGCGATCAGCGCGATCCTGTGCATCGATATTCCTCCGATATCCCTTTATTTTGTATGGATGGCCCCCGTACGGGGTCGGCATGCAACATATGCGCTGTCTACTGTGATGACCGCACCGGATGAAAGGGAGCGCATCCGTTAAAAATTATTTCTGCAGGAAATTGAATATAATTAACCAGCCCCGAAGGGCGACGCCGGGGGGAACGCATTTGACCCGCTCAATCCTGATCGTGGAGGACGAGAAGGAAATCAGGGATCTTTTGGCCCATTACCTGCGCAAGGAGGGATTCCATCCTCTGGTTGCCCGGGACGGCGAAGAGGGTTTTTCCAGGGCCCGATCGGATAAGCCGGACATGATACTTCTCGACATCCTCCTCCCGAAGATGGACGGGCTCGAACTCTTGAGGAAAATCCGCGCCGATCGGGATATCGCCCGGACACCGGTTGCGATGCTCACGGCGAAGGGGGACGAGACCGACAGGATCGTGGGCCTGGAGCTTGGCGCCGACGACTATATCCCCAAGCCGTTCAGCCCGCGCGAGGTCGTGGCCAGGATCAAGGCCATCCTGCGCCGCACCCGGAAGGAGGCGGAAGAAATCGATGAGAAGGTATTGGAGTACGGCGGATTGCAGTTGGACGTCGCCCGCCACGAGGTCCGCTTCAAGGGCAAGGCCGTCTCGCTGACATCGAAGGAATTCCGCATCCTCCAGGCGCTCCTTTCCGCGCCGGGCCGGGTCCTCAGCCGGGAATCGATACTGAAAAAGGTGTGGGGAGAGGGAACGTACGTGATCGACCGCACCGTCGACGTCCACATCGCCAAGCTCCGCCAGAAGATACCGTTTCTTTCGGATGCGATCGAGACCGTCAAGGATGTCGGGTACAGGCTGCGGGAAGGCTAGCACCGGATGCGTGCCCGGATCTCCATCGCGACCAAGTTCTTCCTCACATATTTCGTGATCACCGGCGCGGCGCTGGCATTCGCGGGAATCGCGGGATACCTCCAGTTCCGGAAATACGCGGCGGACGAGGTCGACGGGAACCTCCAGCGGCAGGCGCGCCTCGTATCGGAAATATTCCGCCCCTTCCTTGATTCGCCGAATCCCGACCGGGCGAAGATCGCCAGGGAGGGCGATCGCGTAGGCAAGGACCTGGAAATACGGCTGACCATCATCCTCCCCGACGGAACGGTGGCGGCCGATTCGATTGTCGGGGCGTCCGGGCTCGCCGGGATGGAAAACCACGCGACCCGGCCCGAGGTCCAGGCGGCGCTTTCCGGCGAAACCGGCGTTTCCCTGCGCCGCAGCATCACGGTGAGGGAAGAGGAGCGGTACCTCGCGATCCCGATCCTCTCCGGCGGGCGCGTCGTCGGGGTCGCCCGGACCTCCATTCCGGTCACAATGCTTTCCATGCGGCTGCGCCGGATAGGCGTCATCACCTGGGGGACGGGGATCGCGGCGTTCCTGCTGATGCTCGCGGGCACCGCGATCCGGGCGAAGCACGTGACCGGTCCGCTCGAAGAAATGACTGCGGCGGCCCGGGAGCTGGCGTCCGGAAATTTCGGAAAGCGCGTCAACGTCAAGACGGGCGACGAGCTGGAAGAGCTGGGGGCGGCGCTGGACCTGACTGCGTCCCGTCTCGAGCAGACCATCTCCCAGCTCGAGGCCGAGAAAGCGCGCCTTGCCACGCTCCTCGAGAACCTCGCCGAAGGGGTTGTCGTAATCGCGGACAACCGGACTATACGGATGATGAACCGCGAAGCCGTCAAGATCCTCGGCGCGGCCGACGCGCCGGCCGAAGGACGCCCGGTCGCCGAAGCGATCCGGCATCCGGAGGCGCTCGCGTTCATCGGCAGCTGCAGAAGGGGGGAAAATCCGCCTCCGAGAGAAGCGTTCATACCATCCCGTACGGGCGACAGGACGGTGCGGCTTGCCGGGACCACGGTCCGGTATGCGGCTTCACCCGGAACCGATCTTCTGCTTACCCTCCAGGACGTAACCGAGGAAAAACGCATGGCAAGGGTGAAGAGCGACTTCGTCTCCAACGCGTCCCACGAGCTGCGAACCCCCCTGACGAACATCCGGGGCTACCTGGAAGCGATGGAGGATGCGTTAAAGGAGGGAGCCCCTGTCGATCCTTCCTTTCTTTCGATCGCATGCGCGAACGCGTTACGGATGGATCGGCTTATCGAGGACCTGCTGGAACTCTCCCGGGCGGAATCGGGACAGTCGCCCCTGGAAATCGAAGAGATCCCTCTGCCGGCGTTTCTGGATCGCGTCGCCGTCCTCCACAGGCCTGCGGCCGAGCATGCGGGAAAAACCCTGACAGTTCATGGTGAAGACGCAACCCTTCGCGCGGATGTGCGCAAGCTGACGCTTGCCGTTTCGAACCTGCTGGACAACGCCGTCAAGTACGGAAGGGAGGACGGACGGATAATGCTGTCCGGGAAAATGGCGGAAGGGACCTGCATCATCGAGGTCGCCGACGACGGTCCGGGGATCCCGCCGGAACACCTCCCCAGGATCTTCGAGCGATTCTACCGGGTGGACCAGGGGAGGTCCCGCGACCTGGGGGGTACCGGCCTCGGTCTGTCCATCGCGAAGCACATCGTCGAGTCCCACCGTGGAACGATCAGGGCGGAAAGCCGCCTGGGAGTCGGCACCAGGTTCCTTATTCGTATCCCTTCGTAATCGCAGAATAAATTTTCTTAACACGAACTTAACGCATCCCTCACCTCACCTTGATATACATTCCGGAGAATTCCTCCATTATCTTCGGACAAACGAGAAGGAGGATCGGCAGGATGAGAAAAGGGATCGAAAGCCGGATCGTTATCGCCCTGGCCGTACTGGCTATCGCGTGGGCGCTGCCTTCGGCGGCGGCAAACCAGCTTACGATAACAGGCGCCGGGGCAACCTTCCCCTATCCGCTGTATTCCAAGTGGTTCTACGAGTATTCCAACTCCCACCCCGGCCTCAAATTCAATTACCAGTCGATCGGTTCCGGCGGCGGAGTCAAGCAGATCACCGCGGGAACCGTCGACTTCGGCGCCAGCGACGCCCCCATGAACGAGGATGAGCTTGCCAAGCTTCCCGGCCCCATCTTCCACATACCCACGGCAATCGGCGCGGTGGCGGTCGTCTACAATCTTCAGGGGGTCGGAAGCGGCCTCAAGCTTTCCCAGGATGTCCTTGTCGACATCTACTTCGGGAAAATCACGAGGTGGAACGATCCGCGGATCGTTTCCCTGAATCCCGGCGTCAAACTTCCGGGGACGAACATCGTGGTCGCCCACCGGTCGGACGGCTCCGGGACCACGGACATCTTCACCAATTATCTTTCCGCCGTCAGCACCGAATGGAGAGCGAAAATCGGAAGGGGGAAATCGGTCAACTGGCCCGTCGGCCTCGGGGGAAAAGGCAACGAGGGCGTCGCGGGGGTGGTCAAGCAGACCCCCGGCGCAATCGGATACGTCGAGCTTGCCTACGCCATGCAAAACAAGATGACGGCGGCAGCCCTTCGGAACAAGGATGGTAATTTCGTGCTTCCGACGCTCGATTCGACCTCCGCCGCGGCGGCCGGAGCGGCGAAAACCATGCCCGCGGATTTCAGGTTGACCCTGGTCGACGCCCCGGGGAAGGATTCGTACGGAATCTGCGGCCTGACCTGGCTTCTCGTCTACAAGAACCAGCGGGACGAGGCGAAGGGAAGGGCGATCGTGTCCTTCCTCAAATGGGCGATCCGCGACGGCCAGAAGATGAACGCACCGCTGCTCTACGCCCCGATCCCGAAGCCGGTCGTGGAAATGGTCGACAAGACGATTCGACAGATCAACTTCAAGGGGAAGAGCCTCTATTAAAGGCGCGGGCTCTTTCGCGGCATGCCGTAAAGGGGGGATATCCCCCCTTTTTCATCTTCGATCTTCACTGCCGGGTGAGGAGGGTTCGCCCGCATGATCCGCAAGGCCTGGGACAACCCGAAAGACATACTCTTCGAAAAGACCACCGCCCTGTTCGCATTCGGCGTCCTGTTCCTTGCCGTCCTGCTGTTCGCCATCCTGGTGCGGGAATCGCTGCCGGCGATCCGGAAATTCGGCGCGTCGTTCCTCGTGACGAAAACGTGGGACCCGGTGGCGGAGAATTTCGGTGCGCTCACGTTCGTCTACGGAACCATCGTCTCCTCCTTCATCGCGCTGCTGCTCGCGGTCCCGCTGGCCGTGGGGTCCGCGATCTTCATCAACGAGTTCGCGCCGGAATGGATGAAGACGCCGGTGGCGTTCCTCTCCGAGCTTCTTGCGGCGATACCGAGCGTCATCTACGGGCTCTGGGGGATCTTCGTCCTGGTCCCGGTGCTGCGGGACATCCTGATGAATCCGGTCGCGAAATACCTCGGCTGGATCCCCCTATTCAAGGGACCGGTCTACGGGCCCAGCATGCTGGCCGCGGGCGTTCTGCTGTCGATCATGATCATCCCCTTCATTCTCTCGGTCAGCCGGGAGGTCCTCGCCACCGTCCCTCGGATCCAGAAAGAGGCCGTCCTCTCGCTGGGGGGGACCCATTGGGAGATGATCCGGATCGTCATCGGCCAGCACTGCATTCCCGGGATATTCGGAGCCACGATCCTCGGACTGGGGAGGGCGCTCGGGGAAACGATGGCGGTCACCATGGTGATCGGGAACCGGCCCGACATCATACTGTCGATCTTCCAGCCCGGATACTCCATGGCCGCGGTGATCGCCAACGAGTTCACCGAGGCGACCGGCGACCTGTACCTGTCGGCGCTGGTGGAGATCGGCCTGGTTCTGTTCCTGTTGACGTTCGTCGTGAACCTGGCGGCGAAGTGGATCTTGAAGACCATGGTGTCCCGCGCCTCCAGGGGGATATGAGGATATGGACACGATCGCATATCGCCGCCGGGCCGCCGACAGGGCATCCAGGGCGCTGTTCGCCCTTTCCGCCCTGCTGGTGATCCTGCCCCTCTTTCTCATCTTCTTCGACCTCCTCTGGAAGGGGGCAAGGGAGCTCAAGTGGTCGCTTCTGACAGACCTCCCCCATCCGGTCGGCGAGCCTGGAGGTGGGATAGCGAACGGCATCCTTGGAACGCTTACGATCGCGGGACTCGCCATGGCGGGGGGCATCCCCCTTGCCGTCATGAGCGGCATATACCTCGCCGAGTACGGCAGGGGGAAATTCGCGGCCACCGTGCGGTTCGCGGTTGATACGCTTTCCGGCGTGCCTTCCATCATCATGGGAATCTTCGGATACGTCCTGTGGGTCCTCCCCATGAAGCGGTTCTCGGCATGGGCGGGCGCGGCCGCGCTGGCCATGATATTCATTCCCGTCGTGGTCCGGACGACGGAGGAGATGCTGCGGACGGTCCCGCAATCGGTGCGGGAGGCGGCGCTGGCGCTCGGGATCGAGCGATGGAAGACGACGCTCTTCATTACGGTCCGGACCGCCACGGCGGGCATCGTCACCGGCATCCTGCTGGCGATGGCGCGGATCGTCGGCGAGACCGCCCCGCTTCTGTTCACCGCCCTGGGAAACCAGTTCTGGCAGGCGGGGCTCGACCAGCCGATCGCCGCGGTCCCGCTCCAGGTGTTCAATTACGCGATCTCCCCGTACGACGACTGGCACGACAAGGCATGGGCCGGCGCGGTCGTCCTGATCGGGATGGTCCTGATCATCAGCGCCGGGGCGCGGTACTTCACGAGAGTGCGAAAATAGGAGGAAGGGATCGGCGATGGAAAACGCATTGAAAGTGAAAGAGCTCTGCGCATGGTTCGGGGACCACCAGGTGCTGAAAAACATCACGATGGACGTACGCAGGAACTCCGTCACTTCGGTCATGGGCCCCTCGGGATGCGGCAAGAGCACATTCATACGCTGCCTGAACAGGATGCACGACCTGACTCCCGGTTTTCGGGTCTCCGGGGACGTCATCTTCGATGGACGGAACATATACTCCGAGAAGATCGACCCGGTGCTCCTGCGGCGGAAAGTCGGCATGGTCTTCCAGCAGCCCAATCCGTTCCCCAGGATGACCGCGTTCGAAAACGTCGCCGTGGGGCTGAAATTCAACGGGAAGAAACGCACACGCTCCGAGATGGCCGACGTGGTGGAGAAGTCGCTGCGGATGGCCGCGCTCTGGGAGGAGCTGAAGGACCACCTGGACCGGCCGGGGGCCAGCCTCTCGGGCGGGCAGCAGCAGAGGCTGTGCATCGCGCGGGCGCTCGCCGTCGAACCGGAGGTCCTTCTGATGGACGAGCCCTGTTCCGCATTGGACCCGGTGTCTACAGCCAAGATCGAGGAGCTGATCGAGGACCTGAGCGACAAATACTCGATCGTTGTCGTCACCCATAACATGCAGCAGGCCGGACGGATCTCCGATTACGTCGCGTTCTTCCTGATGGGCGACCTGATCGAGATGGACAAGGCGGCCAAAATCTTCACGAACCCTTCGGACAAGCGGACCGAGGAGTACATAACCGGACGGTTCGGATAACATTACTGCCAAGGAGCGGAAATGAAGAAACATTACCGGGAAGAGCTGGGGAACCTGCGGGAGACGGTCTTGCGGATGGGCGGGCTGATCGAGCAGATGACCCACAGGGCCATCCAGGCGCTGGTCGAGCGGAAAATAGAGATGCTCGCCGAGGTAAAGGCTATGGAGATCCAGGTCAACCAGCTGCATATCGACATCGACGAGATCTGCCTGGAGATGATCGCGCTGCGCCAGCCCACCGCCGCGGACCTCCGGTTCATCGCCGCCGCCATGAAGATAAACACGGACATGGAGAGGATCGGCGACCAGGCGATCAACGTCACGGAGCGGGCGGAGCACCTCCTTACGGTTCCCCCCGTCAAGCCGCTGATAGATATCCCGCGGATGGCCGACATCGCAAAGGAGATGCTGCGGGACGCCCTCGACGCCTTCGTTAACGGGAACGACGAACTGGCATATAACACGATCAAGAAGGACGACCTTGTGGACCAGCTCAAGGACCAGGTCTTCCGGGAGCTCCTGACCTACATGATGGCCGATCCGACGACCATCCCCCGTGCGCTGGACCTGATCCTGGTCTCCCGGCACCTGGAGCGGATCGCCGACCACGCTACAAACATATGCGAGGACGTGATCTTCATGGTCAAGGGAAAAGACGTCCGCCACAAGGGGCCGCTGGCATGACGAGAATTTAGATTTTCATCGGGCGCTTCCTCGCATTAATATGTAGGTTCCCGAACCGAAATTCGCAACGCGGAGGTTTTCAATGCGCTACCTGATTCTCGGAAGCGGTCCCGCCGGGATCGCCGCAGCCAAGTCGGTCCGGAACATGGAGAAGGACGCGGATGTCGTCCTCGCCACCGAAGAGTTCGTCGCGCCGTATCTCCGGCCCTGCCTTCCCGACCTCATCTCCGGGGAGATGGAGCCCACAGCGATCGCGGATCCGCAGGCGAAAAATCTCGCCGCCGAAAAGATAGAGGTCCGTCAAGGAAAGCGCGCAAAGCGGATCGACGCCGCCAGGAACAGGATCGCCTTTTCCGACGGGACGGAGGAGACGTACAACTTCCTCCTGATCGCCACCGGGGGGCGGCCGATCCTTCCGCTCGCCTTGATGGGCAACGTCGGCTCTTTTCTCATGCTGAACTCCTTCGGGGACGCGCTGCGCATCCGCGCGCGCGCGATGCGCACCGACATCACCGTGGTTTACGGGCCCGGGTACCTGGGGATAGAGGCGGCCCGCTCCCTGCGCAAGCTGGGCCAGCAGGTGATCTGGGTCAACCCCGGCCTGCCCAGGTTCGGCAACCCGATCTCGGGCGAGGTCGAGGCGAAGATAACGGACCAGTTGCGCAAGAAGGGCGTGCAGATCAAGGAAGGGACCGATATCGCCGACGTGATCGATCTGGACGGGAAGACGTTCGTCGTCTACACGACCGGCGGCGAGGAGATCCGCTGCCAGACCATCGTCGCCGCGACGGAGCGGCTCCCCTCCGTCGGGTTCCTCGAGGGCAGCGGCGTAAAGGTGGGAACCGGCATCCTGGTTGACGAGTACCTGCGGACCAACGTCTCCAACATATTCGCGGCGGGCGACTGCGCGGAGGTGTTCGACATCAACCGGCGGGAGAGCCGCATCAACTTCGGATGGCGCAGCGCCCTCAAGCAGGGACAGCTGGCCGGGGAAAACATGGCCGGCGGCGGCAAGCTGTACATCCGGAACACGCAGGACTACTTCGGGCTGCTCTACGGAACGTCGCTCCTGGAGCGCACCCGGTGACCGTTCCCCCGGGCTGCGCCGCAGCCTCGTGCAACGCGCGCGTTTAACGGAAGCCGGTGCGCGTTACGGCCCGGTGTCGATCGCGGGATCGTACGGGCGCGCCTCGCCGGTCGGAACCGGCCACTCTCCGACCGTGAAGCGGAATCCGCATGATGGGCAGACGAGAATCACCGAGAGGAAGCGCCCCTTCCTCCTGAACGAGACGTGGAACCCCCGTCCCGCACCGCACCGCGGGCAATCGGAAAGTTCATCCCCGACCCGGACGCTTTCGGGAGCATCGCTCAATAATCGATGCCTTTCTCGGCCTCGATCCCGAGGTCGAAAGGGTGCTTGATGTTCCGCATCTCCGTGACCAGGTGCGCGCGCCGGATGACTTCTTCGTGCGCGTGGCGCCCGGAAAGGATCAGGTGGACGGACTGCGGCTTCGCCTCGATGAGCGAGATCACGTCGTCCACGGGGATAAGCCGGAGATGCAGCGCGACGTTTATCTCGTCCAGGATGACGATGTCGTACTTTCCCGAGAGCATCTTTTCGCGCGCCGCCGCAAGCGCCTCCGCCGCGGCCCTGGAATGCGTCGAGAAGTCCAGCGTGTCGCCCATGATGCCGACGAATCCTTTCCCCATGGGGATCAGCTCGAACTCGGGCGCAAGCCGCTTCGCGCCGTCCAGCTCGCCGTAGTGCAGCGAGCCTTTTATGAACTGTATCATGACGACGCGCATGCCGTATCCTATCGCGCGCACCGCCATCCCGAGACACGACGTCGTCTTTCCTTTTCCTTCTCCCGTAAGTACAAGAACCAGCCCATTGCGTGGCTTGTCGGGAATACGCGATTTCTCGAGGCGCAACGGCATCGGGGTCTCCCGGGGAAACGTGGTTGTGTGTAAGTGCCTTCCGGTCCTGCGTTTTTAAGATGTAGTAAAACATTTTCCGTTTCCGGCGTATTCTATTACTTGGGGAAGGTAGGTCCTGATAACGATAACGCCCGCGCGGCGGGGAGGGTCCGATGACCGAGCTTAAAAATCGCTGCCTGGTGTGCGGCAAGCCTGACCCCGGTGAGGACAGCATCTGCCCGGTTTGCAAGGCGCTCATCCGCGGAGAGGCGCTCGAACATCAGAAGCAGATAAAGAAGGACGCAGACCGCGAGCTCCACAAGGAAGGGTCCGACCCGATCAAGCCGAAGAAATGATCCGGGCCCGCTTCGTCAAGGCCTGTACGGGAAGGGAACGCCTCCCTATCCCCCGTGGACGATTTCCGCAAACTTCCTGCCGAATTCGACGCATGCCGCCAGGTCCGCCTCGGAGGGGGACATCCGCACCCTGACAGGATCGGGCGAGACCTTGAGGCGCATGGACGTCAGGATGTCCTGGACGGTCTTGATCGCCTCGCCGCTCCAGCCGTAGGACCCGAAAACCGACGCGGGCTTCCCCTTTACGTTCAGGACAACCAGGTTGGCGATAAGCTGAAGTATCGGCTGCGGGACGTTGCTGTTGAGGGTGGAGGTCCCGATGAGGAATCCGGCCGACACCTCGAACTCGTCAATTATCTTTTCCATCGGGACTTCGACGGAGTTCATGAGGACAGGAGTCAGCCCGCCCGCGCTCACGCCCTCCGCGACCTTTGCCGCCATCGCCGCCGTGTTTCCGTACGCGGAGGCGTAAACGATAGCCACCCTCTTTTCCTTCACCCGTGACAGGATGGAAGCCTTCTCCTCGTACCAGTCGATGTACGACTGGGGGTCCTTCCGCAGGATCGGCCCGTGCGAAGGCGCGATCATGGAGACCGGAAAGCTTTTGAGCCGCTCGCATGCCTTCAGGACGTACTCCTTGTACGGGCGCATTATGGTGCTGTAGTAGAATTCGAACGCCTTCCTGGCGACGGACGGGTCCGGAAGCTCGTCGTTGTAGAATTCCGGGCTGGAATAATGGGCGCCGAGGAAATCGCACGGAAACAGGATCCGGTCCTCGACGAGGTAGGTGAGTATGGTGTCGGGCCAGTGGAGAAACGGCGCGTTTATGAACCTTAGCGTCTTCCCTCCCAGGGGCAGTTCCAGGTCGTCGCCGACGATCCGGTAAGGGAATCCGGCGTTTACGATGTTGTCTACGAACGTCTTCGCCGAACGGGACAGCAGAACGTTCACGCGGGGGTGGCGCTCCAGCAGGTCGACCAGCGCGCCGGCATGGTCGGGCTCGGAGTGGTTGATCACGACGTAATCGAGCTTCTCGACCGGGAGGAATTCGGAGATGTTGCGGAAAAGCTCCTGCGCGAAGGGGCGCTTGACGCAGTCGATAAGGGCGGTTTTCTCGGTCCCGCAGACCAGGTAGGAGTTGTAGGTCGTCCCGTATTCCGTGGGAATGACGATGTCGAAGACCGCCAGTCCGGGGTCCTTCGCTCCCACCCAGTGAACGTTCGGCGCAATGGTCACCGTCGGCACGGGGGCTACTCCTCTATCCTCTCGAATTCGTCCTTTCCGGCGCTGCACAGCGGGCAGACCCAGTCGTCGGGTATGCTCTCGAACGGCGTCCCCGGCTCCACACCGTTATCGGGGTCCCCCTCGGCGGGATCGTAAATGTAGTTGCACACGATGCATCTCCACTTCTGCATTGGGGCCTCCTGCCAGGGTCGGGACGAACGGAAAAATTATATCGCCCGCCGCTCACGGACCGCAAGACCGCCCCGCCGGCGGCAGCGGCCGCCCTCCCGCCGCGGAAGATCATTGGATCTGCACGAATTTTTCCCTGGGAGCGCCGCAGACGGGGCAGGTGTCGGGCGGCTCTTCCGCCACGTGGATGTATCCGCATACGGTGCATTTCCATTTCTTCATCTGGCGCAACCCCCGGCGCGATTTCCCGTCCTTATATCACAATCCGGAATGGCCAGAAAGGAGCAGGGGAAGGAGCTCAACGTTTATAATGGAGTCGTCATGATCGGGGAAGCCAGGAGGGTCGCGGACGGCCCCTACATAGCCGTGGACGTGGAGACCACCGGCATCGACGCCGCCGACGGGCACCGGGTCTGCGAGGTCGCGCTGCTCAAGTTCCTGCGCGGCGACGTGATCGATTCGCTCGTGTCGCTCGTAAATCCCATGCGCCCGATATCTCCGGGGGCGTCGGCGATCAACGGGATCACCGACCTGATGGTGGCCGGGGCGCCGTGCTTCTGCGACCTCTTCCCCGGTATTCTTGCATTCATCGAGAACGACGTTCTCGTCTTCCACAACGCCCCGTTCGACCTCTCGTTCCTCCGGGCGGAAGCCCGAATCGCAGGCGGGGAATGGCCGGGGAACCCGTTCGTAGACACGCTCCTGCTGGCGCGCCGCACCGGCCGTTTCCGGAGCAACTCCCTTTCCTCGATATGCCGGGAACTGGGAATAGGGGCCGGATTCCACCGCGCCGAGGCGGACGCATATGCCGCCGGGAAACTCCTGCTGCATCTGAAATGATACGGGGGCTGGATTACCTGTCCGACTTTTTCCTTTTCGCGAGATCCTTGCGACGTACCCCCCGCGCGAGGAGAGCGAGCAGCTCCTCCCGGCGGTCGTACAGCCTGCCGTGCGCGCGTTTTTTCGCGCGGGACAGCACGTACGCCGTCAGCAGCGGCATGGCCACCGTCGAATCCAGGTAGCAGACAACGCTGTCCGGCAGGCGCTCGGGGTCGACCTTCCCCCAGGACACGGCTTCGGAAGGGGTGGCACCCGAGAGCCCTCCGGTGTCGGGCCTGGCGTCCGTTATCTGGAGGAAATAGTCGTGCCCCTTGTCCGCGATACCCAGGACTTCCTGAATCTGCGGCTCGGTCTGGAGCGCGAAGTTCTTCGGGGATCCTCCTCCGAAGATCCAGACCGCGCTCTTCCCCCTGTTTCTCTTGGCCGCGTAGACGATCGCGGCGGTCTCGTTCACGTCGGCCGAGACGTCGATCTTGGCCCCCCTGCCGAACAGGCGCATTGCCGCCACGTTCATGCCGATGGACGAGTCGCCCGGGGAGGACGTGTAGACCGGAACGCCGTACCGGTGCGCGGCCGAAAGGACGCTCACCTCGCCCAAACCCAGCGCCTTTTCCCGCTCCGCCAGGTACCGTCCGAGGCGATAATGAAATTCCGCCGTGCCCATCTCCGCCTGGAACTCCTCCGCGTCGAGCACCATGCGGAAGAAGGAGTCCGTGTCGAGGAGGACATGGTAATCGAACAGGATGTCGTAGATGCGGACGACACCCTCGTCCCTGAGGACCCGGTCGTCGAGGAAGGGCGATCCTGCATGCATCCTCATGCCCAGCCCGAAATGCGCGTCGTGGTAAAGGTTGGCGCCGGTCGACACGATCCAGTCGACGAAGCCCGCCTTGATCAGCGGCACCACGCAGGAGACGCCGAGGCCCGCCGGCGTGAGGGCGCCCGACAGCGAAAGCCCCACGGTGACCCCCGGGCGCAGCATCTTTTCCGCGAGCAGCCGCGCCCCTTCCCTGAGCCTTCCGGCGTTGTAGGCGAGGAAGAACCGGTCGATCATGTCCGCGGCCCGCACACCTCCCGGGACAGGAGGGGGAAGTATCCTTTTCCCCCGGAGGAAACGCGACCCCCGTTTCTTCATGCTTCCTTCCGCCTCCCGCAAATGCCGGTTCCCCTCGTGAAGATCGACCGCATTATATCTCCTTCCACGCTATAATTGGCGCATGAACCGCGGCCCTTCCCCTGAAAAAGCGGAGCTGTCCGCAATCTACGAAGTGGGGAAAATCCTTACTTCAACGGAGAACCTCCCGCGCGCGCTCGGGACCTCCCTCAGGACCCTCCAGAGCTTCCTGGGGTTCGACCGCGCGGCGATCCATCTCCCGGACGCCGCCACAAGGGAGCTCCGGATGGAGGTGGCCGCCGGCTACACGGCGGAGGAGCGCGGCCGGGCCCGCTACGTGTGGGGCGAGGGAATCGTCGGGAAGACGATGAAATCCGGGGGGCCGATCGCGATCCCGGACGTCCGGAAGGAGCCTTCGTTCCTGGACAAGACGCGCGCGCACGGGAGAACGCAGGATGAAAGCCTTTCGTACATCTCCGTTCCCTTGAAGATCGGCGCCGAGGTGCTGGGGGTGCTGACCGCGGAGCGGATCGGAAGGACCGGAACCCAGGCGCTGGAGGCGGACGCCCGCACCCTGATGGTCATCGGGTGCCTGATAGGCCAGGCGCTCAAGCTCCACGCGGCGATCGACCGGCTGCACGAGGAATTCCAGCGGCAGCGGCAGGAGTTCGAGAAGACGATACGCAAGACGTACCGGATCGAGAACATCGTAGGACAGAGCAAGCGCATGCAGGAGGTTTTCGCTTCGGTGACCAGCGTCGCCCCTTCCCGCGCGACGGTGCTGCTGCGCGGGGAAAGCGGCACCGGCAAGGAGAGGATCGCGCGGGCGATCCACCTCGCGGGCTCGCGCGCCGACCAGCCCTTCGTCACGGTCAACTGCGCCGCGCTTCCCGAGACCTTGCTCGAATCGGAGCTTTTCGGCCACAAGAGAGGGGCCTTCACCGGGGCCATCGAGGAAAGGAAAGGAAGGTTCGAGCAGGCCTCCGGCGGAACGATCTTCCTGGACGAGGTCGGCGACATACCGGTCCCCACGCAGGTCAAGCTGCTCCGAGTCCTGCAGGAGCGGAAGTTCGAGCGGCTCGGCGAGAACAGGACCATATCCGTGGACGTGCGGATCATCGCCGCCACGAACGCCGACCTGGAGATGATGGTGGAGGATGGCCGCTTCCGGGAGGACCTTTTCTATCGCCTTAACGTGATTCCGATATACCTGCCCCCCTTGAGGGACCGCCGCGAGGATGTCATACCCTTGACCGAGTATTTCCTGGACCGGTTCAACAAGGAGCACGGAAAAAACGTATCTTTCTCGCCCGAGGTCCTCGACCTGCTGCTCGAGTACCGGTGGCCGGGGAACGTCCGGGAGCTCGAGAACCTCGTCGAGCGCGCCGTCGTAATGGCGAAGTCGCCCGTAGTCCACATACCCGACCTCCCCCGGCCGGTCCGGACGTTCTCGCCGCAGGAGCCCGACGCCGCGCTCCCCGCGTCCGGCGGGACGCCGGCGGCACCCCCCGCAACGCCCGCAAAGGCCGCCGGACAGGCGCCCAGGGCCGAGTACCTGCGTGCGATGGAGCGGGAAGAGCTTCGGCGCGCGCTGGAAGGTACGGGATGGGTGATAGCCCGCGCGGCGCGCGTGCTCGGCTGGACCCCCCGCCAGGTCGCCTACAAGATGAAAAAGCACTCCCTTTCCTCCCCTTGGAAAACAAAAGCAGAGGGTCGTTCTTGAACTTTTTTATCCTGCTCCTTCCTTATCGGAAAACCTGAAAATGTCCCGCCTGTAATACGCTGGCCCGGCCACAATTGTTGATAACACTACAATAATGTCCTGAGTCGAAGCGGGAGGGCCGGCCCTCCCGCGCTTTCCCCGAGCGCGATTTTCTCCAATCCATTCAAGTGCTCACAGGCGATGCGCAGCCTTGGATATGCGCATGGCACGTCTCCTGCTCTTCCCTCCGCCGAAACCAATTTTCTCCACGAAGGAGGCAATGATGAGAACCACGACTCGACTCCGCACCATCAGCCGCATGGCATTCGCGGCGGTTCTGATGTGCGTCGTCTCCGCCGGACCGGCCATGGCGACGCCGTCCACGATCGTCTGGATCCCGTCCGTGGACATCCAGCCGTACAAGACGGTACATCTGACATACGATTCCTACCTCCGTGCAAGGGAGAACCCCGACGGCACCCGGTCCGGCGCAATCGTCGACCTGGGCCTGACCGGCGGCGTCCTGCCGTTCCAGAAGATCCAGGCCGAGGTCGGTTTCGACCTGATCGATCAGCCCGGAGACGCCGGCAAGTACCCGCTCTTTTTCAACGCGAAGGTCGGCACGCCCGAGGACGCCTGGTTCAAGGGCTCGCCCGCCGTCGCGGTGGGCGGCTACAACTTCGGGACGAAAAGCGGCGACCTCCGTAAGGGAGACCCGGCGGCCACAAACCAGAACATAGTCTACGCGATCGCGGGAAAGACCCTTCCCGTCATCGGGCGTCTCGAGGCAGGCTACTTCGTGGGGAACAAGAAGGTCCTCGTGAACTTCGCCGAAACCGATGGCGCCGGCAACTTCAAGTCCGACGAGAAGGGGATCCTCCTTTCCTGGGATCGAACGATCTCAGAGATCTCGGACAAGCTCTGGGCCGGCGTCGACTACCAGGGCAGCGATTCGGGGATCGGCGCCTTCAACTTCGGCGTCTCCTGGGCCTTCGCCAAGAATGTGAGCGTCATTTTCGGCTACGACATCTACAACGAGAAGAAGTCGGGTGGCGAGAACACCTACACCGTCCAGCTCGACATCAATTTCCCGTAACACCCATTTCCATGTCCCGCCCAGGTCCGTATTTTTGGCCAGGCTCCGTCGCGAGGCGGTGGAGACGGGCGTGGATACAAGGCGCGCGAACTTCGGGCGACGCAGCCGTAGTCGACACTACGGCGAGGAGAACGAAGGAGCGCAACGCGGTAGACATGCCCGTATCCGCCGACGCAGCAGGAGGCCGGCGGGAAATACGGGCCAAGGGCGGGCGTGAAGAAGGAGAAAGACGATGAAAAAATATTTGCGAATCGCATCGACCGCAATGCTGATCCTGATGGCGCTTGCCGCGGGAATAAGCTCGGCGCCGCCCGCCCTGGCCGCGGACGCGCCCGCAGCGGCTGTCACGGCCCCGGCGCCCGCCTTCACGCAGGAAATGGCCGACGCCATCGCCAGCCAGAAGGTCTCGATGGACACCATATGGACGATGCTCGCCGCCTTCCTGGTCTTCTTCATGAACCTCGGCTTCGCACTGGTGGAGTCGGGCTTCTGCCGGGCCAAGAACACCGTCAACATCCTCTTCAAGAACTTCGTGGTGTTCGCGGTTTCCTCCCTCGCGTTTCTGGTCCTGGGGTTCGGGCTCATGTTCGGGGACGGGAACTGGCTCGTGGGACTCAAGGGCCTCTTCTTCGCCGCCGGGGCCGACAACAGCCCGGCCACGGGAGAGGCCTACAAGGGCGTCTACCATGCCCTAAACTGGACGGGCGTGCCGCTTTGGGCCAAGTTCTTCTTCCAGCTGGTCTTCGCCGGCACCGCCGCCACGATCGTGTCGGGAGCGGTGGCCGAACGGATCAAGTTCAAGGCCTTCGTCATTTTCACGCTGTTCATGGTCGGCGTGATCTACCCCGTCGGCGGTCACCTGATCTGGGGCGGCGGCTGGCTCGCAAGCAAGGGGTTCCTCGACTTCGCCGGATCCACCGTCGTCCACTCGATCGGCGGCTGGGCGGCGCTCGCCGGCATCCTGATGCTGGGACCCCGCATCGGCAAGTACGGGCCGGGCGGCAAGGTGAACGCGATCCCCGGCCACAGCATGACATCCGCGGCCATCGGCGTGTTCGTCCTCTGGTTCGGATGGTTCGGCTTCAACCCAGGCTCCACCATGGCGGCGGACTGGGCCTCCATCGCGCACGTGGCCACCACCACCAACGTGGCCGCCGCCGCCGCGACCGTGTCCTCCATGATCATGGCCTGGATCCTCTTCGGGAAACCCGATTTCGGAATGACGTTGAACGGCTGCCTGGCAGGCCTCGTGGCGATCACCGCGCCCTGCGCCTTCGTAAGCGTGCAAAGCTCCCTCATCATCGGCCTCGTCGCGGGAGTCCTGGTGGTACTGGCGGTCCTCTTCTTCGACAAGGTCCGGGTCGATGATCCGGTTGGCGCCACGGCGGTTCACCTGGCCAACGGGGTCTTCGGAACGATCGCCCTTGGCCTCTTCGCCGATCCCACCGTCTGCCCGGCCGCCTCTGTGGCCAAGAAGGGGCTGCTCCTGGGCGGCGGACTGGCCCAGCTAGGGCCCCAGCTCATGGGTGTAGGGCTCGTCGCCGCGGCGGTCTTAGTCCTCTCACTGGCCTTCTGGTTCGTGACGAAGCTCCTCTCCAACGGCCTGCGCGTGAGCCAGGAGGAGGAGATGGAAGGGCTCGATCTGCACGAGCACGGGAACAGCGCCTACCCCGATTTCAGCGTACGGGCGTTTCCGATCGGAACCACCCCCCTGGCGCCCACGGCCCCGGTAGCCGCGCCCGCGGGAATCCGGGCCGCGGAGGTGTCCTTTGAAAAAAATTGAGGCGATCATCAAGCCTTTCAAGGCCGAGGACGTGAAAAAAGCGCTCAACGAGGTCGGGGTCACCGGGATGACCGTCCTGGAGGTCAAAGGGTTCGGCCGGCAGAAGGGGCACACGGAGATCTACCGCGGCGCCGAGTACGCGGTGGACTTCCTCCCAAAGGTCAAGGTGGAGGTGGCCGTTCCGGCCGAGTCGGTGCCGGCGGTCGTGGAGCGGATCCTGACGGCCTCCCGCACGGGAAAGATAGGCGACGGGAAGATCTTCGTCTACGACCTCGAGGAAGTCGTCCGGATCCGCACGGGCGAGCGCGGGCGCGAGGCGTTATAGATGGAACGCAGGGAAGACCGGCAGCCGCTTCATCCTTCCGGCGGCGGCCGGTCTTCCTCGCGCCGCGTCCTTAATGAATCCCCATGACCCCCCCGGATCGGATCGCCGCGGGTCTCGCCCTGCCGCTCTGGTCGGTCCTGCCCTTCCTCGGGCTTCTTTTCTCCATGGCGCTCCTCCCCCTTTTCGCCTCCCGGTTCTGGGCACGGCATTTCGGGAAGGTTAGCGCAGCGTTCGGCGTCCCGGTTGCGGCCTGGTTTTTCTTTTTTGCCCCGGGCGAGCTGATTCACACCGCTTTCGAGTATCTCTCCTTCCTGGTCCTGTTGTTCAGCCTCTTCACGATCTCGGGTGGAATTCTGCTCCGCGGCACCCTCCGGGGGACGCCGGCGGTGAATTGCGGATTTCTGGCAGCCGGGGCGGCGCTCTCGAACATACTGGGAACGACCGGCGCGTCGATGCTCCTCATCCGGCCGCTCCTTCGCGCCAACTCGGGAAGGACTGGGTCGACGCGGATCTACGTCTTCTTCATCTTCGTGGTGGCCAATATCGGGGGAGCGCTCACTCCCGTCGGCGACCCGCCGCTCTTCCTCGGCTTCCTCAAAGGAGTGCCGTTCTTCTGGACGACCCGCAACCTGTGGAGTTGCTGGCTTGCCGCCGCGGGGATGGTCATCGGGATCTATTACCTCCTCGACCGATGGGGCGCCCGGCCGGAGGGCGAGGCCGGGAGCGCGGAGGCGGGAGGCTCATCGGAAAGAGTTCCGCTTACCGTGGCGGGGAAGCGAAATCTCCTTCTTCTGGCAGTGGTCATCGCCGCCGTCTTCCTGCCGACACCGCTCCGGGAAACGGCGATGTTGACGGCAACGGCGCTCTCCATGTGGAAGACTCCGGCATGGATCCGCCGGGATAACGGCTTCTCCTACCATCCGATCAAGGAGGTGGCGATCCTGTTCGCCGGGATCTTCGCGACAATGATCCCGGCGCTTCTGATCCTGCAATCCCACGGGGGCGAGCTGTGCATCACGGAACCCTGGCAATTCTTCTGGGCGTCGGGAACGCTCTCCAGTTTCCTGGACAACGCGCCCACGTACCTCACCTTCCTCTCCCTGGCCCAAGGGCTGGGGGGATCCGCCGATATCGTAGGCGTTTCCGCTCCGATCCTGCGCGCCATCAGCGCCGGAGCGGTATTCATGGGAGCGGTCACCTACATCGGAAACGCGCCCAATTTCATGGTGAAGTCGATCGTGGAATCCTACGGCGTACCGATGCCCTCCTTTTTCGGTTATATGGGTTATTCGTTCGCGGTCCTGCTCCCCGTCTTCGCTATCATCACCTGGATTTTTTTGTAGGGAATCCCGCAACTGTTTTTTTAATCGTCCCGGTGCTCCTCCGCTATACTTGATGGATGGCGTTGAAAGAGCCCATCCCCGTTTCCCTCTTCTTCACATGCCTGGTCGACGCATTTTATCCCCGCGTCGGATTCGCGACGGCCGCCGTCCTTGAAAGGTTCGGCGCGGACGTCAGGGTCCCCCTCTCGCAGACCTGCTGCGGCCAGCCGGCGTTCAATTCCGGCAATCGCAAGGAAGCGCGGAAGATGGCGCGGAAGTTCCTCTCGTCGTTCGCCGGCGAGGGGTACATAGTCACCCCTTCAGGCTCCTGCGCCGCCATGGTCAAGAACGAATACCCTGTCCTCTTCCGGGACGAGCCGGGGATGCTGTCGCTGTCCCTTCTTGCCGGGGAACGGATCTACGAGCTGTCCCAGTTCCTCGTCGACGTGCTCGGCGTAACCGATCCGCGGTCGTCGTTCAAGGGGAAAGTCACCTACCACGATTCCTGCCACCTGCGGCGGGGGCTCGGCGTGACGGAAGCGCCGCGCAAGCTTCTGCGCGCCATCCCCGGAGTCACGCTGGTGGAGATGGAAGAGAGCGACCGGTGCTGCGGGTTCGGCGGAGTCTTCTCCGTCAAGTACCCGCACATCTCCTGCCGGATGGCGGACGACAAGATCGAACGGATACTGGCGACGGGGGCGCCGATCGTCACCTCGGGGGACATAGGCTGCCTGATGAACATCGGCGGCATGATCTCCCGCTGCGGGTATCCGGTGCAGGCGGTACACCTGGCCGAGATCCTGGCCGGGGACGTGGAGGTGCCCGCCTGATGGAGCCCAGGTCGCGATCCTTTTTCCGGAACTCCGAGAAGGCGCTGGCTGACGCTTCGCTGCAGGCCGCCATCTCCCGGACGACCGGAAAGTTCGTCGGCGCGCGGGCCGCCTCCATAGAGGCGTTCCCCGGGTTCGAGGAAGCGCGCCGCGAGGGCTCCCGGATAAAGAAGGAAACCCTCGACCGGCTCGACCGGTACCTCGCCCTCTTCATTTCGGAGGCGGAAAAACGGGGCGCCGTCGTGCACGTGGCGCGCGATGCGGGCGAAGCAAGGGAGATCGCGGCCGGGATCGCAAGGCAGGAAGGGGTGACCCTGGCGGTCAAATCCAAATCGATGGTCGCCGAGGAGGTCGATCTGAACGGCGCCCTCGAGGCGGCAGGCGTGGAGGTCGTGGAATCGGACCTGGGCGAATTCATCATCCAGCTCGCCGGCGAACCGCCCTCCCACCTCATAGCGCCCGCGGTACACAAGACGCGGGAGCAGGTCTCCAGGCTCTTCGAACAGAAGCTGGGAGAGCCGTACACGGACAACATCCAGGAGCTGGTGCGTATCGCGCGCAAGCATCTACGGGCGAAATTCCTGTCCGCCGGGATGGGCGTAAGCGGCGCGAACTTCCTGTGCGCCGACACCGGCTCCATAGTCATGGTGACCAACGAGGGGAACGGGAGAATGGGCACGGTTCTTCCGCGGGTCCACCTGGCCGTGGCGAGCATCGAGAAGGTCATACCGGGCCTCGCGGATTTGCCGGTTTTCCTTCGACTCCTCCCCCGCAGCGCGACCGGCCAGCCGATAACCACGTACGTTTCCGTGCTGACCGGCGTCAAGCGGCCCGAAGATCCCGAGGGACCCGAAAAACTCCACATCCTGCTCGTGGATAACGGCAGGACCGCGATTCTCCAGGGAAAATACCGGGATATCCTGAAGTGCATACGGTGCGGGGCTTGCCTGAACATATGCCCCGTATATCAGAGCGTGGGAGGCCATGCCTACGGCTGGACATATCCCGGCCCCATGGGCTCCGTGCTGACCCCGCTGCTCGCAGGGCTGGCCGAAGGGGCGGCCCTGCCCAACGCCAGCACCCTGTGCGGCGCGTGCGCCGAGGTGTGCCCGGTCGAAATCCCGCTTCCCAGGCTCCTTCTGGAACTGCGGGCGGACGAGCGGGACCAGGGGTTGAAAACACCGGAAGAGATACTCGGAATGAAAGGCTACGCGGCCGCGATGGGACGCGCAGGCGTCCTCGAGGCGCTGGAGCGGATCGCCGGAGTCGTGGGCCGGCTCATCTTCAAGGACGGGAAGGTTCCCTGGCTCCCCTTGAAATTCTCCGGATGGACCGACAAGAGGGATTTTCCCGCCCCGGCCGCGCAGCCCTTCCGGAGGCTATGGAAGAAGCAGAGAGGAATACGCCCGTGGAGCCGCTAGACAGAAAATCGGAGCTGATCCGGCGGATCGCCGTGGCGTTGCGAGGACACGACGGCGCCAAAACCTCGTCCGGCAGGGCGGCAGGGCATGCGGAATCATGCACACAGGCGGACGCGATCGCGCTGTTCCGGGACCGGTTCGAAGCCAACGGCGGCAATTTCATCGAAGGCCCCTCCCCGGAGGCGATCCTCCCCGCGCTCGGCGAAGCGCTCCGCCTTTCGGGAGTGGCCGGCCTGTTCTTCCCGGAAGACGACGCGGGCGCCCGCCAGGTGGCGGAGGCACTCGTTCCGTTCGGCCCGTTCACCCTGGTCTCTCCCGCCGAAGCCCTGCAGCCGTCCCCGCCGCAAACGGCGGGTTTTCAGACCGCGGATTACGCCGTCGCGGAGACCGGTTCGATCGTCCAGACAAGCCTGGGGGGGAAAACGCTTCTGCCCGGGCTGCTGGCCGACGTTCACGTCGCGCTTGTCTCCCGGGCGGCGTTCGTGGACCGGATGAACGATTGCATGGCGGCGCTGGCGAATGCCCCACCCCGCAACATTTCAATTCTCTCCGGGCCCAGCCGGACCGCCGACATCGAGCAGACCTTGACCATCGGCGCGCACGGCCCCAGGAAAATGATCGCGGTGCTCATCTAGTCTTGCCGGCCCATCGCCCTCAGGAAAAACAGCCAGCCGGAGATGGTGAAGCCGGAAGCCGAAACGGGGCCGCCCGTCGCAAGAGCCCGGCGTCCGCTCAACACCCTTCTATGGCTTTGAGCCGGATGGGCCGCGAACCTTCGTCAGGTAGTTTATGATCTCGACGGCTTCCTTGTCGGTTATGGGGCACCCGTTGACCTGCCGCATCCGCTTCACGGTCGCGGTCCATCCGCTGCGGCTCTTGGTCCTGGAGAGGGAGCGATCGAGGTCGTGGCACACCGAGCATTTCTCCTCGAACAGGGCCTTGCCCTTGCCGCCTTTGGCGTCGGCTGCCGGGGCGGCTGCGACCCCGCCGTGGTGATCGTCCCGATGCCCGCCCTCGGTAACGTCATCCGCACCGCGCCTGGCTACCTGAGTGGAAGCTATCTGCCCGGCTTCCGCGGCCCATCCCGCAATCAGAAATGCCGCAAGAACGGCAACTCCTGCGATAACTGCGAATAAACTCTTTCTTCCTTCCATTGCCGCCTCCGCGCCTAATGGGTTACTTGGCACCGTGTTCCGAAGCGAGGAACTCGACTATCTTGGCCGCGTCCGCGTCGGAGATCCAGTCCGCCTTCTTGCCCTGCATGTCCTTCACGATCGAGATCCACTTTTCCTTGTTCTCCTTGCGCACGGTCGCTCGGTCGAGGCCGTGGCAGACGCCGCACTTCTGCTCGAACAGCGCCTTTCCCTCTGCCGCAGCGGATACCGCCGGAGGCGGCGCCGCAGGCTTGGGGGGCTCTGATTTGGCGCAACCCAGAGCAAAAACCGCAAGGGACAGGACGATCGCGGACGCAATGCCTGAGCGGATAAGCATCTGGAAAATCCTCCTTGGAGAAGCAAAATTTGCCTTATCTTACCCCCCCCTTCCGAGGTACACAACTGTTTCCGTGTATAATCGGTGGACATGATACTCGTACGCATCCCTCAGAAGAATAAAGAGATTGAAGTCCCCGGCCCAAGGATGGTCGCGGATATCCTGGCTGCGGCGGGGATCCGCCCCACAACCGTAATCGTCACGCAGGGTAAGAGGCTGCTGACCCGGGACCAGCGCGTCGCGGACGGAGAAACGATCGACATCCTGTCCGTCGTGTCGGGCGGGTAGCTTCCGTGAAGTGCAAAAGATGCCGGAAAACCGAGGCCGCGGTCGAACTGCCGAGCCACAACTCCGCGTTTTGCCCCGATTGCTTCTTCCTGTTCTTCCGAAGGCAGGTCACGGAAGGAATCAGGAAGCCCTCCCTCCTGTCCTCCGATGACCGGGTGCTCGTCTGCGTATCGGGCGGGAAAGACAGCCTGGTGTTGTGGGACATCCTGATGGAACTCGGGTATCGTACGGAAGGGCTCCACATAAACCTGGGAATCGATGGGTACTCCTCCCGATCCCTCGAGAAGGTGACGGCCTACGCGGCCGCCCGCGGGAAGGTACCGATCGTGGTGGACCTGCATGCGGAGGGGATCCCTATCCCGGAGGCGGCCAAGCGGACGCAAAAGGAGGAATGTTCGGTCTGCGGCACGGTGAAACGATACTTCTTCAACCGTGTCGCCGCCCGGTCGGGATTCACGGTCGTCGCAACGGGGCACAACCTCGACGACGAGGCTGCGCGATTGCTCGGCAACCTGCTCCACTGGGACCGGGAACGCCTTTCACGCCAGAACCCGCTGCTCCCCGAAGGACCGGAGGGGCTCGTACGGAAGGTCAAGCCGCTGTGGCGCGTAAGCGAGATGGAGACCGCCTCCTACGGCTTTCTTAAAGGCATCGATTACGTTACCGAAGAGTGCCCTTTGAGCCTCGACGCCACCTCGCTCGTGTACAAGGAGGCCCTCTCGCTGATCGAGGAGGAGATGCCGGGAACGCGCCGCCGTTTCTACCAGGGCTTTCTCCAACAGGGCCATGGCGACCCCGCAGCGACAGGCGCCGCCGGCGTAACGGATGGGAAGACGCCCGGGAATTGCGTCGCCTGCGGGGCGCCTGCGTACACGGAAACATGCGGCTACTGCCGCATGAAGGAACGCGTTAACAAGGCACGGGGACGTAAACGTCCATGATTCCAGGGAGCGGAAGATGAGCGGACGCAATCCCAGGGGGCCGTTGCAGCCGGGCGAGGAAGTCATCCTGATCGACCCCAAGGGGGAGGAACATCTTTTCGCGCTGACGCCGGGTAAGCCCTTCGGAACGCACCGGGGAAACATCCTTCACGACGACATCATCGGCAAGCCGGACGGGAGCCGCGTATGGACGGCCCGCGGGGCCGAGTACCGCGTCTTCCGGCCAACCTTCAACCAGTTCATCCTCAACCTCAAGCGGCACGCCCAGATAATTTACCCCAAGGACATCGGGCCCATCCTGCTGTGGGCGGACATTTTCCCGGGCGCGACGGTGCTGGAAGCAGGGATCGGCTGGGGAGCGCTGTCGATAAAGCTGCTGGAAGCGGTAGGGCAGGCGGGGAGGCTCGTTTCCTACGAGGTGCGCGATGACTTCGCGGAGAGCGGGAAGAAGACGGTAATCCGATTCCTCGGGGAGTGCCCGAACCTGGAGATAAAGGTGCGCGACATTTACGAGGGGATCGAGGAAAAGGATGTTGACCGGATCGTCCTCGATCTGCCCGAGCCGTGGCGCGTCGTTCCGCATGTCCCGGAAGCGCTGGCGCCCGGAGGCATTGTTCTTTCCTACCTTCCTTCCACACTGCAGGTAAAACAGATGGTCGACGCGCTGGTCGCTCAGGGCTCCTTCACGGAGCCCGAGGTCTTCGAGGTAATCCACCGCCCCTGGCACGTCAAGGGGCAATCCGTCCGCCCCGTCCAGTGGATGTTCTCGCACTCGGCCTTCATCGTAGTCGGCAGAAAAATCACTTGAGCCCAGGGACGCGCCTGAACTTCAAGAACGTCCATTACTTAATCTTCTTCGGCGCGTCTCCTGTTTCTTCTCTCGTTCGGGTCCGCTTTTCTATCCTGTCTCACCCGCGCGGATTTCTTCCTGCTCGAGTATACGTTCACTCTGTCCTCATCTTCATGGGCTTTCATCTCGACGGGGGGGGGACCGGCGACGGAAGCGGCACCGTACGCGGTCGGGGTGGGCGGGAGAGCGGTTGCAGCCGCGGGCGCGGCATTGTCGGTCCCGGTGGGCTTCACAGGCTGGGGCGCCGGCGCTTTGCTCGATGCGGGAATTTCAACGGCGGGCCCGGCCGGAAGCGGTGCGTTCTCCGTCGAAGGATCGCCGGTCCTATCGGAGGGCGAGAAGTAGAGGTATGAGCCGTAGGCGATCAGAAAAAAGGATGCGCATCCCGCCATCGATGCGTACAACGTCTCTCTTTTCATTGCGGCTCCTGGCGCCGACCTATCGACCGACGCCCCGGAAGTGGTCGAAAGTGCGGGAGAGGCCGGCCGAAAAGGCGACCTTCGGCGAATACCCGAGCCGGCTCTGCGCCATGGAGATGTCGGCAAGGGAATCGCGAACGTCGCCGGGCCGTGGAGGCTCGAATTTCGGGGGCACCCGCCGCGCCGCCAGCCCGTAAACGGATTCAAGGATATCCAGCAGCGAAATCCTCTCCCCGCAAGCGATATTATACACCTTGCCGCACACCGTCCGGGGAGCGCGGCAGGCGCAAAGGTTGGCCTCCACCACGTTGTCTATGTATGTGAAATCCCGGGTCTGGAGGCCGTCCCCGTACACGGTCGGCTCAATGCCGGAAAGCACGCACGCTATGAACCGCGGTATTACCGCCGCGTACGTCGACGTCGGGTCCTGGCGGGGGCCGAACACGTTGAAGTAGCGGAGCGACACAGTCTCCAGGCCGTAAACTTCGTGGAAGATCCGCATGTAGTGCTCGCCCGCCAGCTTTTGCGCGGCGTAGGGGCTCTTCGGATTGGGCGTCATCGATTCCCGCTTGGGAAGCTCGGGCGTGTCCCCGTAGGCGGAGGAGGAGGCTGCGAATACGACTCGACGGACACCGGCGTCACGGGCCGCGATCAGCATGTTGACCGTGCCCCCCACGTTGATGTCGTTCGTGAGGGCGGGGTCCGCCACCGAGCGGGGGACCGACGGCAGCGCGCCCTGATGGAGGACGTACTCGACCCCTTCCGCCGCCTTGCGCACGGCCGCCATGTCCCGAAGATCGCCTTCGATAAGTTCGAACGCCCCGCCGAACTTTTCGGCAAACCCTGCAAGGTTCGCGCGCTTGCCCGTCAGGAAGTTGTCCAGAACGCGCACCCGGTTCCCGGCGGATAAAAGGGATTCGGCAAGGTTCGATCCGATGAATCCGGCCCCGCCGGTTACAAGGTAGGACATCCGCCCTCCGGCTCAGAGTTTTATGACTTTGCCGCCGTTGCGTCCCTTGAGGGCGTTGCGGGTGTCGACCACCACCCTGGATTCGCGTGCGACCAGCTTGTAATCGAACAGATCGTGGTCGGTCACGAGAACGACGCAGTCGGCCTTTCGCAGCGCCGCCGCCGAAAACTTCTCCGCCTTCAGCCTGATCCCGTGCTCGGCCAGCACCGGGACGTACGGGTCGCAATAGGAAAGCTTCGCCCCCTTTTTCGACAGCAGCTGCAGTATGTCCAGCGCCGGAGACTCCCGCACGTCGCTGATGTTCTTCTTGTACGCAACGCCAAGGACAAGGATCCTGGCGCCGTTGACCGATTTCCTGAACCGGTTGAGCGCATCGCCGACCTTGCCGACGACGAAATGGGGCATCTGCCCGTTTATAACGCCCGCGAGCTCGATGAAGCGCGCTTCGAACCCGAACTGCTTCGCCTTCCACGACAGGTAGAACGGGTCCAGCGGGATGCAGTGCCCGCCGATGCCCGGGCCCGGATAGAACGGCATGAATCCGAACGGCTTGGTCTTGGCTGCGTCGATCACTTCCCAGACGTCTATCCCCATGCGGTCGCACATGAGCGCGATCTCGTTTACCAGTCCTATGTTCACCGAGCGGAACGTATTCTCGAGGAGCTTGACCGTCTCCGCCACGGTGGCGCAGGAAACGGGATGGACGTTTTCGAGCACGCCGTCGTACAGCGCCGCGGCCACCTTTGAGCACCTCGGCGTAACGCCTCCCACCACCTTCGGTATGTTCTTCGTCGTGTACATGGAGTTACCGGGATCGACGCGCTCCGGCGAGAAGGCCAGGAAGATGTCCCGCCCGACCTTGAGGCCGTCCTTCTCGAACATCGGAGCGAGCACCTCCACGGTGGTCCCCGGGTATGTGGTGCTCTCAAGGACGATCAGCATGTTCTTGTGGATGTACTTCGCAACCTGCTCGGCGGCGTTCACGATGTAGGACAGGTCGGGATCCTTCGTCTTGCGCAACGGCGTGGGGACGCAGATGTTGACGGTGTCCGCCTCGGCCAACGCCGAGAAATCGGAGGTCGCCCGCAGCAGACCGGCTGCCACGGCGTCCCGGATCGCATCGGATGGAATATCGCCGATATAGGACTTTCCAGCGCGAAGTTGCCTGACCTTCGATCCGTCCACGTCGATGCCGATCACCTGAATGCCTGCGCCGGCATATTCCACGGCCAGCGGCAGCCCCACGTACCCCAGTCCGATCACGGCGGCCGTGAAGTTTTTCCGCTTCAGCCTGGCTAAAAGGTCGCCATGTTCTTCCGCTCCGGGCATCGCCTGGAAACCTCCTCGCATGAATCTAGGGAAAAAACCCACCGAAACGGGACGACCCGGATCCCCGTGGGCACATTTATATGAATGTATCGGATGCTAAGCGGATTTCAACTTCTTTATCTCGGAAATCATCTCGGGAACGGCCTTGAACAGGTCGGCCACCAGCCCGTAGTCGGCCACCTGGAAGATCGGCGCCTCCTCGTCCTTGTTGATCGCCACGATCACCTTGCTGTCCTTCATCCCCGCGAGATGCTGAATGGCCCCGGATATCCCCAGCGCGATGTACAGCTCGGGCGCCACGATCTTTCCGGTCTGCCCCACCTGCCAGTCGTTTGGCGCCCACCCGGCGTCCACCGCCGCGCGCGAGGCGCCGATCGCCGCGTGGAACAGGTCGGCCAGTTCCTCCACCATCTTGAAGTTCTCCTGCGCCTTGATGCCGCGTCCCGCCGAAACGATCACGCTTGCATCGGTGAGTTCGGGGCGCTCGGACTTTGTCTCCTGCCGGGAAACGAAAGCGCTGCCTCCCGCTTCCGCGGATACGGACACCTTCTCCACCGGGGCCTTTGCGCCGGCCGCCGGCGCCGGGTCGAAAGCCGTCTGCCGCACGGTGAACAGCAGAGGGCTCCCGGACATTTCAACCGTCGCGATCGCGTTGCCCGCATACATCGGGCGCATGACGCGAAGCTTGTCTCCGTCCTTCGAAAGGCCGACGATGTCGCTGGCAAGCGGGGCGTCGAGCAGGCCGGACAGGCGCGGCATGAAATCCTTGCCGAACGTCGACGCCGGGGCGAACACGGCGCCGTATCCCTTTTCCTTGACCACCCCGGCCACCGCAGGCGCATGTGTCACCGCGAGGTATTTCGCGAATGCCGCGCCCTCGCCCAGGAGCACCTTGCGAACGCCGCAGGCCGCCACCGTGTCAGCCACCGCGCCGGCGTCGTCTCCCAGGACCAGCGCGTCGACCTCGCCTCCGGCAAGGCCGGCGTAGGCCTTCGCCGCGGTTATCGTCGCCAGGGTCGTTTTCCTGAAGACGCCTTCCTGGTGCTCGGCCACCACAAGTATGTCCGCCATCCCGTTTATCCTCCCCCATGAATAACTTAAAGGCCCGGGAACGTTCCCCAACTTTCGGATTCAACGTTAAAAACGTCCCCGGGGTAAAGTTACAGGACCTTCGCCTCGTTTTTCAGCTTGGCCACCAGCTCGGCGACGTCGGCCACCTTCCTCCCGCCGGCCCGCTCCTTGGGCGGCGCAAGAGAAAGCAGCCGTACCTTCGGCGCGGCGTCGACCCCCAGCGAAGCGGCGGGGACTACCTTCATCTCCTTCTTCTTCGCTTTCATGATCCCGGGGAGCGACGCGTAGCGGGGCTCGTTCAGCCGAAGATCGGTCGTCACCACGCAGGGAAGCGTCACCTCGATCGTCTCCAGTCCGCCGTCCACCTCCCGTGTGACGTGCGCCTTCTTGCTGTCTGACACGAATTCCACCTTCGAGGCGAACGTCGCCTGGGGCCAGGAAAGCAGCGCCGCGAGGATCTGCCCCACCTGGTTGCTGTCGTCGTCGACCGCCTGCTTCCCCATCAGAACCAGGTCGGGCTTCTCCTGCCCGACTATCCTGGCCATGTGCTTGGCCACGGCGAGGCAGTCCAGCCCTTTATCCGCCTCCACCAGAATCGCCCGGTCCGCGCCCATCGCCAGCGCGGTGCGCACCTGCTGCTCGCCCTCCCTGGGCCCGACCGTGAGGACCGCCACCTCGCCGCCCTGCTTCTCCTTGATCCGCAGCGCTTCCTCCACGGCTATCTCGCAGAACGGGTTGATGACCATCTTGATGTTATCCAGGTTGATCCCGCTGCCGTCCGGCCTGATCTTCACCTTCTCGTCCGGATTGGGGACGGGCTTGATCGCCACCAGAATCTTCACGCCGCACCTCCGCGGTGATTGAGTCCGAAGGTTTTTAAAAACATGGGGATGATACCGGATCGCGCCGGATGAATCAATATAATAATGAATGGCTATTCAGTAAGCAGAAAAGGGAGCAGGAGCGGGACGAAAACCGAGAACAGGGCGCCGGCCCCGCCGCCGGCGGCGTCCGCGATCCAGTCGAAAAATTCCGTCGATCGCCCGGGGATCCAGTGCTGGTGGGCCTCGTCCACGGCGCCGACAAAAGCCGTGAAGAGCAGGGCAACCAGGGCCGCCCTGCCAGGCGGACTGCCGGAGGCTCTGCGCCACAAGGCGCAGAGGAAACCCATGACGCCGTAGAAGCAGAAGTGCGCGATCTTGTCGGCGTAAGGCAGCGGGACATCCACCCGCGTGTGGGGAACGGATGTCAACAGAAAGGTGAAAGCCACCCAGATGAACAGCAGCGCCAGGTATGTCCTTCTACGGATCATGAGTCGAGGGGGGTAAAGTTTCTTGAGGCGCCCTTGTTTTCAGACGCGGCCCTGTCGGGAATACCACTGTTCGTAGAACTTCAGGTATTCGCCGGATTGCACGGAGCGCATCCATTCCCGGTTCTCCAGGTACCATCGGACGGTCTCCCGAAGTCCCTCCTCGAAGGGGACCTTCGGGGCGACGCCGAGTTCCCTGCGCACCTTCGAATCGTCGATCGCGTACCTGCGGTCGTGCCCGGGGCGGTCGGCGACGAACTTCATGAGCGACTCCGGTTTCCCGAGAAACGACAACAGCAGTTTGGTGATCTCTATGTTGGTCCGCTCGTTCCCTCCCCCGATGTTGTAGATCTCCCCGGGCCGGCCGCCCAGCAGCACCGCATCGATCGCCCGGGAATGGTCGTCCACGTGAATCCAGTCGCGCACGTTCATCCCGTCGCCGTATACCGGCACCGGCTTGTTCTCCCGCAGGATGGAGATAAAGAAAGGAATGAGCTTCTCGGGGAACTGGAACGGCCCGTAATTGTTCGAGCAGCGGGTGACTATGGCCGGAACTCCATACGTCTTGAACCAGGAGCGGGCAAGGAGGTCCCCCGCCGTCTTGCTGGCCGCGTAGGGGGAATTGGGGCGAAGCGGCGATTCCTCGGTGAATTTTCCCTGCGGGCCAAGCGATCCGTAAACCTCGTCGGTGGATATCTGAACGTAGCGCCCGATCCCCTGCCGGCGCGCCTCCTCCAGAAGAACCTGGGTGCCCAAAACATTGGTCCTGAGGAACAGGGAGGGATCGTCTATGCTGCGGTCGACATGGGTCTCCGCGGCGAAGTTGACGATCGCGTCGGGGCGCTCGGCGGCGACGATCTCGCCGATGCGCGCGCTGTCGCAGATATCGGCCCGGACGAAGCCGTAGCGGTCGTCTCCCTCCAGGTCCTTCAGGTTCGCCAGGTTACCCGCATACGTGAGCTTGTCGACGTTTACGATCCGCCAGTCTTCATGGGCGCCCAGCATGTACCTTATGAAGTTGGAACCGATGAAGCCCGCCCCGCCCGCGACGAGAAGTTTGACTCCGTTCTCCCTCATCCGTCTTTCCGGTCCCAGGAGTAAGGGATGTCGTTCACGTGCGGATCCACACGATGCTCGTCCGGCTCTTTATAGTTGTATGGCTCCGTGGGCACGTTGATGAGCAGCGCCTCCTCCGTTCCGATCGCCTTGAATCCGTGGTAGACGAGCGGGGGGATCCGGAGCAGGACAGGCCGATGCTCGCCCATGAAGAACTCGTTCACCTCCCCCTTCGTCGGGGAGCCGTCCCGTGAATCGTAAAGCGCCACTTTCATCATCCCCTTTACCACGCAGAAATGATCGGTCTGCACCTTGTGGTAGTGCCATGCCTTTACAACGCCCGGAAAGCCCGTCGTGAGATACACCTGGCCGAATTTCCGGAATATTTCGTCGTCCGCCCGCAGGATCTCCATCAAGCGGCCGCGCTCGTCCGGGATAACCTTGAGCTGCTTGACCACGACGCCGTCGATCATCTCTCACCGTCCCCCGTCTGCGTTGATGCGTGCGCACGATTTCCCCCTGAACGCATCATGCATGCTCCCAGGCGGCATCAACGCCAGGATCGATAATTTCATGAACGTCCCCGTCGAAAATTACGGTGCGGATGCGTGGGATTCGACCGCCTTGCGTCCCACGGAGTGATACTGGAACCCGCGCTCCTTCATCTTTTTCGCATCGTAGACGTTGCGGCCGTCGAAGATGACCGGCTGCCGCATCAGGTTCTTCATAAGTCCGAAGTCGGGCTTGCGGAATTCGTTCCACTCGGTTACCAGGACGAGGGCATCGGCACCCTGGAGCGCGCCGTAGCAGGATTCGGCATACTCCAGCCGCTCCCCGTAACGCTGCCTCGCCCCTTCCATGGCCTCCGGGTCGAATACGACGACCGACGCCTTGGCCTTCAGCAGCTCGTCGATGATGTAAAATACCGGGGCCTCCCGGGTATCGTCCGTGTTCGGCTTGAACGCGATACCCCACACCGCCACTCGCAGCCCGTCCAGCTTCCCCTTGAAGTGCGCTTCCATCTTCCGGTAAAACTTCTTTCTCTGCTCCTGGTTGATATCCTCGACCGACTGAAGGATCGAAAGCGGCGTTCCCGCATCCGCGGCGCTCTTCAACAGCGCCTTTACGTCCTTGGGAAGACAGGATCCGCCGTACCCGAGGCCCGGGAACAGGAACTTGCTGCCTATGCGCGAATCCGAGCCTATGCCCTGCCGGACCTTGTCGATGTCGGCTCCCACCGCTTCGCAGAAGCTCGCAAGGTCGTTCATGTAGGAAATCTTCATGGCAAGGAAGGCGTTTGCCGAATACTTGGTCACTTCGGCGCTCTTTTCGTCCATGACTATGACCGGGTTGCCCGCCGGGATGAACGGTTCATAGAGGTCCTGCAGGATGGCGACCGCCCTCTCGCTCCGGCTGCCGATCACCACGCGCTCGGGGCGCAGGAAATCCTCGACCGCATATCCCTCCCTCAGGAACTCGGGATTGGACACCACGTCGAACTCGATTTTCGCGTCCGTGTGCCTGCGGATCGCCGCGTCGACCTTCTCGCTGGTCCCCACCGGCACGGTGCTCTTGTCGACGATCACCTTGTACCCGGTGGCCACTTTGCCCGCAAGGATCTTCCCGATCCCGTCGGCCACCTGCAGGACGTATTTCAGGTCCGCCGACCCATCCTCCCCCGGCGGGGTCGGAAGGCAAAGGAACACGACTTCCGACTGCAGGACCGCCTCCTCCAGGTTGGACGAAAACTTTATCCTGCCCTTCTTCAGGTTCCGAAGGTATATTTCCTCGAGCCCCGGTTCGTATATCGTCACGTGGCCCGACGCCAGTTTCCCGACTATATCCGGATTATTGTCCACGCAGTGCACACCATTCCCCCGCTCCGCCAGGCACACGCCCGTAACCAGCCCGACATAACCGGTCCCGATAATGGCAACGTTCATCTGTCCATCTCCGTCTTGGAGGATTTCGAACCCTGGCCCCGAACCGGCCGCAATGCGAACGAATACTTCCAGCCTGATTATATACATACAGGAATCGTCCCGCCCTGGGAATACCGTTGCTCGCGGGGTTATGGTTAAATATCCGGGCGGCCGAAAGTTCCGGGGGGCGTTTCTTGAAAATTCGGACATGGGCTATCGCCTGCGTGCCGGCGGTAATGATCATCGCCGGTGACGCGTTCGGGCAGCAGATACGAGTGTCGGTGAAAGGCGAGGTCTCGCAACCAGGCGAATACGCTGTGCGAAAGGGGGACCGGCTCTCTTCCCTTCTAGAGCGGGCGGGAGGTTTCACCGACAACGCATGGATGGACGGAGCGGCGATTTCCCGGCAATCGGCACGATCACAAGCGGAAGCGCGTCTCCGGGACCTGGTATCAATGATCGAGCGCAAGATTTTCGCCGCGCACGGGGAGGAAGCCCGGAAGCGGGAATTCCTGCTGAAGTTATCGGAGCTTGCGCCGATCGGGTCGATCCCGGTCCGGCTTGCCCATCCCCGCCTGCTCAAGGGAAGCGATGGCGACATTCCTCTCGAGGACGGCGATTCGCTTCTGGTGCGGTCGAAGAAAGACCTTGTAGCGGTCATCGGCGCAGTCAAGGCGCCCCGCACCTTTTCCCCTTTCTCTTCGAAAACGGACCCCGGAATCTACGTTCGGGAAGCAGGAGGATACGCGGAGGACGCGGATCGGAAGCACGCCTACCTGGTCAAGGCGGACGGCACGGCGACTCCCCTCTTCCGTGAATGGATACGCTGGAACGCGGGCAAGTCCCGATGGGAGATCCCCTCCTTCAGCGAGCCCTCGCCGCAGGTCGATCCCGGGGACACGATCGTGGTCCCGCGAAAACCGGCCCGCTCATCCTGGGCGCGCAATATCGACGGCCTCCCTCGGCTTCTGTTGGAAATCCATGTCCTGACCGGCGTCCGGATCGACCCTCCGTGAGCCGGACCTTTACCGAAAAAACGCCTGGTCGGGCGCTCCCGCTCCTCCTTGCGTGTGTTTTATGCCTTGGCGCGCACCCCTGCTTCGCAGACGACGAGCCGTTCACCTTCCCGTCAAACCTGGGCCTGACCGGCCTTCTGGAGACCCCGACCGCCCGCGTGTTGAAGGAAAACAGGTACCGCCTTGGAGCGAGCCAGGCGCACCCATACCGGACTTATTTCGGCGCCGTCGGGATATTCCCGCGCGTTGAGGTAAACGGCAGGATCACTGAAGTCCTCGACGTTCCGATCCCGGAAGATCCCTCCAATGAAAAGAGTTTCAAGGACAAGGCGATCGACATCAAGCTTCAGCTCGTCCCCGAGGGGAAATACGCGCCCGCACTGGCCCTGGCTATTCTGGACCCTCACGGCACGCGGCTGTACACGTCGCAGGCGATCGTCGCCAGCAAGCAGGTCTACCCTTTCGATTTCACCATCGGGATAGGCAACGGACGCTACGGCAAAAGGGCGCTGCCCGCCCAGGGGGAGGGATTCGGGCTGGAGCTCTTCACGAAACCCGGGCAATGGTGGAAGGACGCCCAGCCCTTCGGGGGGATCCAGTTCGCGCCTTCGGAGAAGTTCGCCCTCCTGGCCGAATACAGCCCCATCCTGTACCACAAGCAGACAAGCGACCTTGCGCAGCCCAAATATTTCAATACGCCGGTGCCGTCCCGCCTGAACTTCGGCGTGAGATGGAAGCCGGCCCGCTGGGCGGAGATCGACGCAAGCTGGCAGAGGGGCAACCAGTTCGCGGTCGGCGCATCGGTTGCATTCGACATCGGAAGGCCGCTGGTACCGATATACGATCCCCCGTACCGCGAGCCTGCTTCAATTAGCAGGGAGCCGACATATGACCGGATCACCGAAGCCCTGCGACAGTCCGGCTTCAGCGACATCGGGGTGAATGCCGACGGCCTCACCCTGTTCGTCGAGGCCCAGAACGACACCTACTTCTTCACGCCCCGGGCCATCGAAGTCATCCTGGATGTAATATCGGACCTCATACCCAGGAACGTCGACTACGTACGCATTCTTATAAAGGAAGACGGCATCCCCCAGGTGGAGTTCGCAGCGACCGTGAGCGGAATAGCCGACCTCCGGGCCGGAAGAGTCCCGCCGCACAGCCTGTTCGAGGCATCGCCGTTCAGGACGGAAAACAGCAGGACCTACGTCAAGGATACCTCTTACAGGCGCTGGTATTCGTACGGCGCCAAGCCCTCCCTGGAGACCTTTTTGAACGACCCGTCCGGATACGTGAAATTCCGCTTCGGTCTGCTCGGCTGGCTTCACGCCTACCCGTGGAAGGGGGGAACGGCGATTCTCGGCCTGGAGGGGTACCCGGTCAACACCGCCTCGCTTTCCACGGTCCCCCTTTCCATCCCGGTGAGGAGCGACATCGCCGCATACAAAAAGGAGAAAGCGACCCTTGGAAGATTGATCTTCGAGCAGATGCTCAAGACAGAAGACCCGGTCTACGGAAGGATTTCGGCGGGACTGCTCGAGGTCGAGTACGCCGGCGTCGATGGAGAAGCTGCAATGCCGTTTTTCCGCGGGCGCATCCTCGCGGGCGTAAGCGGCAGCGCCGTCAGGAAACGAGACCCGGGAGACCCATTCAAGCTCATCGGTGACGGGAATTTCCACACCGCCTTCCTCAACGCGCGGCTGAACCTGCCGGAATACAACGTCCACGTCGACGTAAAGGGGGGAAGATTCCTGGCAGGGGACATGGGGGCCAGGGTCTCCGTATCGAAGTTCGTAAATGGCGTGGTCCTTTCAGCCTGGTACAGCTTCACCGACACCTCGAAATTCAACGATTCCTTCAACAACGGATACCACGACAAGGGGATTTCGGTCGACATCCCGATCCGGCTCTTCACGGGGCACGATTCCAAAACCAGTTACCGTTACGCGCTGTCGCCGTGGACAAGGGATGTGGCGCAGGACGTCGACCACTACCGGACGCTGTTCGACTTGATAGGCAGGAACGCCGGGGTTTGCCTTGACAAGGACAGGGAAAGTCTGTATAAATCCAGAAGGTAATTAAGCAAACCACAAGGAGATTAAAATGAAGAACGGAGCAGGGAAAATCTCCTTGAGAAACATCGTTTCCGCTTTTACTATCGCCACCTTCCTGATCGCTGCGCAAGGTGCCGTAATGAGCGCATTTGCCGCCGATGACTGGCAGCTTTGGCCCAAGGTAAAAAGCGTCGAGGCCGCGGGGCCTGCGAAGCCTGGAACGCCCGAAGCGGCAGGGGCGGCAAACGCCGGGGAAGCGGCCGGAAAAGCCGCGGCCGGCGGCGTATCCGCTGGAACGATCGGGTGGGCGGCGGCGATCGGAGCCGGCATTATCGCGGCAGGAATCGCCATAGGAAGCGGAGGGAACGGGGGAACCACGTCGGCTCCGGCCTGCCAGCAATAACGGACGTTCCAAACGCGTTCCGGTCACCCATGCAGTAACAGGAATTCTTTTCTGCGCACATACCTCCCGGTCATCTGCGCGGCGCTTTTGATTGCCGTCCCGCACCCGCTTCTCCACTCAGGCGAATCCGACCAAGCCTTGGGGGAAATCCTCCTTTCCGCGGAATCGATATTCAAGGCGATGAAAAACAGGGATTTCCCTGGAATATGGTCTGTCCTCTCCGAAGCGTCCCGCAGCTCCATCATCCGCGAAACGTCCGCATCGATCATCCGGTCCGGCGGAAAGGAAGTCGCAACGGAAGATCTGCGGAAGGATTTCGTCGAGGGCGGCCCAGTCGCAACCGATTACTGGAACGGATTCCTGGAACACTTCGATCCGGACCTGGCCCTCGAACAGAGCAAGTGGGAAAAAGGATCGATCGGCGGCGAACGCGCGGAGATCCGCCTGACCTACAGGAATGCGGAAAGGCCGGCGCTGCTGCTGATGTTCCGGGAAAAGGGCGCATGGAAAGTCGGGCTGATCGAAACGTTCGGAGCGAGGAAGTGAGAAGCCATCGTGTCCCGGGGTCGAGAAGTCCTGGAACTTCCCCGGTCAAGTAACTTCAGTGGATTGATTTGGAGGGCGGCGGAGACAGGACTGAGGAGGAGGAAATGTCCTCGGCGGGCAAATCGATCCCGTGGAACTCGTAATGCGGGGTATAACCCTTGACCAGCACCTTCAGCTGGCGGACGACGCCCGACCGGTCTCCCTTGATCGCCAACTCGACGAGAAGGTTCAGCTGGCTGATCCATTCCTTTGAAACCTGTGGATCTCCGATCATCTTCATCACCTTGGGGTGCGAGGTGCGGATGACGTCCTCCCCCTCGACCACCAGCTCTTCATGCAGTTTTTCACCCGGGCGCAACCCCGTATAGACTATCTCCGCGTCGACGCCCAGTTCCTTTCCCGAAAGACGTATCATGTTCGCGGCGAGGTCCACGATCCGTACAGGCTCTCCCATGTCAAGGACGAATACTTCTCCCCCCTGTCCCATCGAACCGGCCTGCATGATAAGGCCCGCGGCTTCCGGGATCAGCATGAAATAGCGCGAAGCGGCGGGGTGCGTGACGGTGAGCTTGCCCGTGGTTTCCAGCTGCCTGCGGAAGATCGGTATGACGCTTCCCACGCTGTCCAGCACGTTCCCGAAGCGCACGGATACGAACGTGGTCTCTTTCCCTCCCCCGTTCATGTTCTGGACTATCAGCTCGGCAACCCGCTTGGTGGCGCCCATGACATTGGTCGGCCTCACGGCCTTGTCCGTGGACACAAGGACGAACCGTTCCACTCCGCATTCGGCCGCCGCTTCCGCCACGACCCGGGTGCCAAGGACGTTATTTTTCACTGCCTCGACCGGATGCGCCTCCATGATAGGGACGTGCTTGTAGGCGGCCGCGTGGTAGATGACGGTGGGCAGGTGTTCCGCGAGAATCTCCTGCACGCGTCGCCGGTCGCGAACGTCTCCGATCACCGGCACGAGAGAAAGATCAGGATATTCCGCCCGCATCTCGTGTTCCAGGTCGAACAGTGCGCTCTCGGCGATCTCGAACATTACGAGCTTCACGGGGGACAACCTCGCCACCTGCCGGCAAAGCTCCGACCCGATCGACCCCGCGGCGCCGGTCACCATGACCGTGTGCCCCGTGATGTCGCGGCGAAGCAATCCCGCATCGAGGGCGACCGGCTCGCGCCCCAGAAGGTCCTTAAGGTCCACGTTGCGCAGCGATTTGACGCTCACCTTGCCGTCGATCAGCTCTCCCACTCCCGGAAGGATTCGGAACCTGGCGGGAATCGTCCGGCAGTGCTCCACGATGTGGCGCACCACCGACGGGGGCGCCGACGGGATTGCGATTATGATCTCGTCGACTTCGTACTTGCGACTTATCTCCTCTATCTGCCCATGTCCACCCAGGACGCGAAGCCCATGGATCCGCGTTCCGATCTTGGCCTTGTCGTCGTCGACGAAGCCCACCTCGATCATTCCGAGAGACGGATTCTCCCGGATCTCCCGCGCGATCATCTGTCCCGCGGCGCCCGCCCCGACGATCAGCACCTGCCTGTCGGTAACACGGCGCCTGCGCCCGAACGTCTCCCTGCCCACGCGAATCGCGAAGCGGCCGGCAAGCACCAGCATCAGCACGATCCCCCAGTCCAGGAGGTAAATCGAGCGCGGGATATGGAACGGACCCCAGATGAGATGGACCGCTACCGCGAACAGCGCGGAGCCCAGCGAGCAGCCGGCGGCTATGGGGAGGACGTCGCGGATCGAAACGTACCGCCACCAGCCGCTGAACAGGCCGAACACCACGAAACCCAGGGACTTCGAAAGCAGCAGGACGGGAATCGTCTGGACGATCACCGGCATGTACTGCAGGGGTATGCTGAAATCGAACCGGATGTAGTATGCAAGGATGTTTGCCGATATGAATATCGCCATGTGGATCGTGAACTTGACGATCCCGCGGAAACGCATCGCCGCGTCCAGGGGTCCCGAGATGAACCTGAAGGCAAAATCCCTAAGACTTGAATAATATTTATTATTCGTTAACGGTTCCATCGGGGAGCTCATTTGGGATTATCGGCCTTTCCTCATGATTTCTTTAGATCTTAATCCTCACCGGCCGGAATTGCCCTGCAATGAAAAGGTCGTTGCCTGATATGCGATGGCGATCCAGGCCGATAAGTTTTCGTTTTTGGAGCCGGGGATGCCTCTCTCGTCTGCAACGCGGTCAAAGGTCGAGTGAGCTTCCGCTCTCCATGAGTCGGCAAGCCACCCCGTAAGGCCCGCCGACAAGCGGGTGCGGCGCTCCCCCGGGAAGCCGATCGACGGCCGGATCCCGCTTTCGTGCAGGATCCGCTCGTAGGAAACCTCCACGAAGGTCGACGGCAGGATGAAGTAACGTGACTGCACGAACCAATCTCGGGAGCCGCCCCCCATTGGATGGCCCATGACGTCGCCCCTGTACTGATGGGGGTACGCGCCATGGCTGTACCAGTTGGCCGTCCTGGCGTGCCCGCTGTAGTTGTCCGCATACTCGGCGCGCAGGTCGACGCGCGAGCTCCCCAGGATCCGCGGGAAGTACACTCCAAAGATGTTCCCCCACTGCGAGGGCCATGGAAATCCTGTGGAAAGCAGGCGATTGTCCCCCTCGCCGGCCCTGTCCCAGTAGACCTGAAATGGCTGGCGGCGGATCGGCAGGGTCAACGTTATGTCGTAACCGGCCAGCGTATTGCTGCGGTCGGAGGGATCGTTGTTCCCACCGTAGGTTGTAAAAAATTCCGATATTCCGTTGCTGCGGCCGTCGCCGCCGAAGTGCAGGACCCGGGAGAGACCGAGCTCCAGCCAGGCCTTCGGACGGGCGGCCAACCGCGTGCCGACCAGCATGGACCGCGAAAATTGCTGTTTCTTCTCCATCCGGGCGGCGAAGACGTCGTACTGCACATTCCCCAGGAAAGAGAACCAGCCGGCGAGAGGGATAGGCTCGGGATTGCGGATGCGGACGCCGGGGTAGGGCGCGGCGTTGTTGGTAAGGATCAGCGCGCCGTTCCGGCCGGGGCCGTACCACGTCGAGATCCTCCCCGCCTGGACGGAGGCGTATTTATATCCCGCCTCGATGTGGGTGTCCAGGAGCCGGTTCCCCTCGTCGTCTCCCTCTCCCCGGAAGAATGCCGCGCGAAGCTGGGCCGACACGTTGGCCGTCGATTCCTCGCGCGCCGATATCGCCGCAAGCCCCCCCCAACCTTCGGGCGTGGGGATTCCCTCGTTGTTGGGTGGAAGGAATCGTGAATTGGAGCGTGAAACGGCCGCCGTAAAGCGCCCCATGGACTTCGGGGCGGTGTACGATATCAGCCAGTGCAGGAATTCCCCGTCGAATCCGCCGGGCGGAGACTGCCGCGATGCGGCCTCCACGGCGGCACGCACCGCCTGGATCGAGTACGGCCGGGTGTTGGCGAGGAACCCGGGCAGGTATCCCATGGCGTTAAGCTTGTCGATCGCCGCGTAGATCTCGGGCTCGTCATTCAGGAAAAGGTCTGCCCCGCTCGCAGGCACGGCTGTCGCCAGCGAGATGAGGACGACGATTACCTTGATTCGGGTCGCGTTTTTCAATATTCCCTTTTCGGGCCAGGAGTAAACTTTCAACGCCCCCGACGATCGTCTACCCTTCGAGCGCGTCTTTTTTCAGTATCACGCGGAAGCTCGACACGGCTTCCAGCAGGAGCACCACTCTTTCGCGGTCCGGGAGAGCCTCCAGGAAAATCGCATCCAGCCCGGCAAACGGGCCCTCCCCGATCTTTATCTTTTCGCCCGATTTCCACTCGACCGCCGGCTTGACCAGCTTGACGATTCCCGATTCGTCCATGCGGTTGCGGACCGCTTCGACGATCTCCGTGTCCACCTCCTGCGGGTCGGGGCCGAAGGATACCACGCGCGCCACGCCGCGGGTGTACCGTACGGTGCGAAGCTTCTCGACGGCGAAACGGACAAAAAGATAGGTGGGAAAAAGCGGCCGTACGTCGAACCTGTTTTTCCCCCTGACCTTCTTCAGTATTTTCGGATAGATCGTCTCGAAGCCGGCTTCGGTGAGTCGCGTGTAAATGCGGGATTCGTTTAATGGCTTGGTTTTTACGAGGTACCACTTCGGAACCATTCATGGACTCCCGCATGCACGAGGCCACGACGGCCCATCAGGATCCCCCCGGATTCCCCAGCTCTGATGAGACTCGTGTCTTATCGCAAGTGTATGCCGATTTTATCCTAAATGCTTACCGTGCGCAATAAACCTTAATCCCAGTTTAGCGCCTCGAAGGGAGCGCCGCGGGCGATAGCGGCTCATTTGCCTCCCTATTTCTGCCCGCGAAAGTAATCGATGGTGCGGGAAAGGCCGTCCCGGACCGCGACCTTGGGCTCCCATCCGAGCTTTTCCTTGGCCAGCGAGATGTCCGGCCGGCGGCGGACCGGATCGTCCTGCGGCAGGGGGCGGTAGACTATCTCGGAGGAGGACCCTGCAAGCTCCCTGATCATTAGCGCAAGCTCGCTGATGGTGTTTTCGGCGGGATTGCCCAGGTTCACCGGGCCCACCATCTCGTCCTGGTCCATCATCGCGATCATTGCGGTGACCAGATCGTCCACATAGCAGAAGGAGCGCGTCTGCTCGCCCGTACCGTAAAGCGTTATCGGCTGGTTTTGAAGCGCCTGGAGTATGAAGTTGGAGACGACCCTGCCGTCGTTGGGGTGCATCCTCGGACCGTATGTGTTGAATATGCGGATCACTCGGATCTGCAGGTTGTGCTGACGGTAATAGTCGAAAAAGAGCGTCTCGGCGCAACGCTTGCCCTCGTCGTAGCAGTTGCCGCAAAATGCGGCCCGCCCGTGGCGGCGCACGCAGATTACGTGATTCTTGACGTCCACGCAGTAGACTTTGCCCGCGTATCGAATCCGTTCCGGCTCCACCAGGTTCGCCTCGGCCGGCGGCCGGAGGTTGACGCGGTAGAGATCGCGGCCGGGCGTGAGCGATTTCGACGCCGCGTACCCGCACCGCAGCGCCAGCTCCTGCACGTCATCGGCGAGACGCTCCGACTTGGTCCAGTAGCACACACTGTCGCCGCGCCGGGATCCGTCGCCGAGGATGAGGGCATCGAGCAGGATCGTCGATTGACGGCGCGAGAGGCCGAGGAGCTCGCGCGGGATGTACTTGTCGCCCGCCTTGCCGAGCGGCGCAAGTATTTCGGCGAGCTGCTTGCTGCAGATGCGGAGCTGATGGTCGTCGGAGGTGAAAAAGTTGAATCCGAGGCGCTTAAGGCAGCCGATCATCCGGTCCCGGCCGTCGCCCTCCGCCTGCGCGATGAGAACGTTGTAGTCCGCAACATCGTAATCGCGGCCGCTCACTTCGCGCACCCTGCGCCGGACGTGGACACAGCCTTCCGATATGTAATAACCGAGGAATTCCAGCCAGTCGTCCATCCGGATGCGCGTCTTTCGGACTTTTGCATCGCGCGGCGGCGCGTCCAGGTCGAACCATTCGACCTCCTCGCCCCCAAAGGCGGCACCGGTCGGGACTCGCCATCCATTCCAGTAACGCGGCTCGTCCGCGCGCAGGAACCGCATCTTGCCCGTCTTGCCGCGCACGTACATGCGGTGGTCGGGGGTAACCGCGAAATCGAACTTGGAGTTGGCAAAGCGCAGCAGCTCGCCCACATACGGGTAAGCGATGATTTCATCGGGGATGTGGTACTCGACCTCGCCGTTCCCGGTCAAGGTTGCGACCGCCGTGCCCGGCTGCAGCGCAGGGAATGCTATCCAGCCCTGTTCGGTGAGGATCTCCGTCTCGGCGTCGTAGCATGCACGCGGGCCGATCGGGTTGACGTTCCCCCAGTAGCTCTCCTTCTGCGGGTGCTCCGACGGGTCGCCGTAGACTTCCGAGGTCGAGGCCTGCAGGATCTTCACCTTGAGCCGCTTGGCCAATCCCAGCATGTTGATGGCGCCGTGAACGTTGGTCTTCGTGGTCTGCACGGGGTCGAACTGGTAGTGGACGGGGGAGGCGGGACAGGCGAGGTTGTAGATCTCGTCGACCTCCACGTAGAGCGGCCAGGTTATGTCGTGGCGCATGAACTCGAACATGTGGTTGTCCATCAGGTGGAGAATGTTCTGCCTGCGCGAGGTGAAGAAGTTGTCGACGCACATGACCTCGACACCACGCGCGAGAAGCCGTTCGCAAAGGTGAGTGCCGATGAAGCCCGCCCCGCCTGTAACAAGGATACGTTTCATTTGAGGGCGCTCTCCCTTCGCGCATTTTCATACCAATCGATCGTCCTGCGCAGTCCTTCCTCGAAGGAAGTCCGCGCGACGAAACCGAACTCTTCTTTCGCGCGGGCCGTGTCCAGGAAGCGGCGCGGCTGCCCGTCGGGCCTGGCGAGGTCGCGCACGATCCTGCCCTCGAATCCCGTCAGCCGGCGAATCAGCTCGATCAGGTCGTTGATTGCGATCTCCCGCCCCGCGCCTATGTTGACCGGCTCGGGCTTGTCGTACCGCTCCGTCGCCAGGACGATACCTTCGGCGGCATCGTCCACGTAAAGGAATTCCCTCGAGACCGGAACCCCCTGATGGAAGCCGCTGCCCCAGACCTCGACCTGCGCCGCTCCGGAGTCTCTCGCGTCCACGAACTTCCGGATGAGGGCCGGGATTACATGGGATTTCTCCGGCTCGAAGAAATGGTCCCCCGGACCGTACAGGTTGACCGGCAGGAGATGGACCACGCCGAAGCCGTACTCGTCCCGGTACGCCCGGCCCATCACCAACAGCATCTTCTTGGCGATGCCGTAGGGGGCGTTGGTCGCCTCGGGATACCCTTCCCAGAGATCGTCTTCCTTGAATGGAATCCGCGGCGGCCGGAAGGGGTAAGCGCACACCGTGCCGATCTGGACGAACTTCCTGACTCCGGCCTTTCGGGCCTCCTCCATGAGATGGATTCCCATTGTCGCATTGTCGAAGAACAGGGCGCCGGGATGGGCGCGGTTCCAGCCGATCCCGCCCGCATTGGCCGCGAGGTGGATGACGATTTCATGCCCCGCAACCGCCCTTGCGCATGCCTCCTGCAGCCGCAGGTCGCATTCGGCCGACCGCGGTATGGAGATGTCCTCCCGCCGGGCACCCCGCTCGACGAGCCGGCGTACGACCGGATCCCCGAGGAACCCCGACCCGCCGGTGACCAGGATCTTTTTCCCCTCGAAGAAACCCATCGATTACAGCCTGGAGCCGACCGGGATGCCCTTGGCGGCCAGAGCCTTGCGCCCCTCGCCCGGGGACGTCAGGCCCGCGTCCTCCATGTCGGCGTCGACCATGATGCGCACCAGTTCCCTGAATGCGACCTTCGGCTCCCACCCAAGGAGCTTCCGCGCCTTCGAGGCGTCGGCTATCAGGTTCTCGACCTCCGTCGGCCGGAAATATTTCTTGTCGATCCTTACGTGCCGCTTCCAGTCCAATCCCGCGTAGGCGAACGCCTCTTCCACGAAATCCCGAACCGAGTTGGACTGCCCCGTGCCGACGACGAAATCGTCTCCGCCGTCGTGCTGGAGGATGCGCCACATGGCCTCGACGTACTCGAACGCGAAGCCCCAGTCGCGCCTGGCGTCGAGGTTTCCGAGGAAAAGCTCCTCCTGCTTCCCCGCCTTGATGGCGGCGATGGCCCGGGTGATCTTGCGCGTCACGAAAGTCTCCCCCCGCCGCGGCGACTCGTGGTTGAAGAGTATTCCGTTGCTGGTGAACATGCCGTACGCTTCGCGATAATTGACCGACATCCAGTAGGAATACACTTTTGCCGCCCCGTAGGGGGAACGCGGGTAGAAGGGGGTCTTCTCGCTCTGCGGCGGCGGCGAGGCGCCGAACATTTCGCTCGAAGAAGCCTGGTAGTACCTGGCCTTGACTCCGGCCCTTCGCACCGATTCGAGGATCCGGGTCGTTCCGAGGCCGGTGATGTCGCCGGTATACTCCGGGATATCGAAGGAGACCCGGACGTGGCTTTGCGCCCCCAGGTGGTAGATTTCGTCCGGCTGGACGTTATAGATGAGGTTCGTAAGCTGTCCCGAATCGGAGAGGTCTCCGTAGTGCAGGAACATGCGTGCGCCTGGCAAGTGAGGGTCCACGTAAATGTGCCCGAGCCGCCCGGTGTTGAAGGTGGAGGCCCGGCGTATCAACCCGTGGACCTCGTAGCCCTTAGCCAGCAGCAGCTCGACGAGATACGAGCCGTCCTGGCCGGTGATCCCGGTGAGAAGCGCCTTCGGCATGACGGTATCCTCTAAAATACCTTATATTAGGGACGTCAGTGCATTCTAATCGGGTATCGGGTGATAATTCAACGATGGACCCGGTCGCGCTGCTTCAGGAATATATAAGGATAGACACTTCAAACCCTCCCGGCGATTGCCGGGCCGCGGCAGGCCTGCTGTGCAGGGTCCTCGTCGAAAACGGCCTGGCGCCCGTCACGTTCGGCGCCCGTCCCGAGAAACCCAACGTCCTGTGCCACGTCGGGGGGACCGGGGAGCCTGCGCTCGTCCTCATACACCACATGGATGTCGTCCCGGCCCGGGCCGAAGAGTGGAGCGTCCCGCCTTTCTCAGCGGAGATCCGGGAAGGATACATGTTCGGCCGTGGGACCCTGGACACCAAGGGGCTCGGCGTGGCGCACCTTTGCGCGTCGATAGGCGCGTCAATATCGGGCGGGCTCCGCCGGAAACTTTACTTCGTCGCAAACTCCGACGAAGAAGTGGGCGGCGGGGAAGGGGCGGAGTTTTTCATAAAGAACCTTCCGATCACGTTCGGACGCGCGTACGGGATGAACGAGGGGGGCGTTGGAGTGCGGGACGTCTTCGGCCCCGGGAAATTTTTCCTGGTCAACATGTGGGAGAAGGGGCCGCTGTGGCTGAAACTGTCCGCGTCGGGGCGGGCGGGGCACGGCAGCCGCCCTTCGGGCAGGGACGCCCCGGCGAGGCTTTCCCGCGCTATGGCTGCGATCGCGTCGTTCCGAAGCCCTGCCCGCCTGACGGATCCGGTGCGCGAGATGCTGCGCGTCCTCTTCGCGCAGGGGCGGATCGGTTTGAATCCCGATTCGCTCCAGGGAGGCCCCGGCGATGCGGCGGCGCTCGACGAGTTCGCGAAGAAGTTTCCCGAGACTGACCCGCTGTTTCGCAACACCTTCGCCGTCACCACGCTTTCGGCGGGCTTCAAGCCCAACGTCATCCCGGCGCACGCGGAAGGGACCGTCGATTGCAGGATCCTCCCCGGCGAGGAGCCGGAGCTCGTGGCCGCGTATGTCCGTGACATGGTGCGGGAGTTCGACGTCTCGGTGGAGACCGTTTTTTCGGAAAAGCCCTCCGGCTCCCCCCGCGGGCCGCTTTTCGACGCGGTTGCGGACGCCGTCCGGTCCGTCCATCCCGATGCGGTCGTCCTTCCATACATGTCCACGGGATTCACGGACTCGCGCTTCTTCCGTTCTGTCGGCGTGGAGACCTACGGGCTGATGCCGCTCCTGACGGCGCGGGAGGACATGGGCCGCATCCACGGCGTGGACGAGAAGATCCCGGTGGAAGGCATCGCGGAGATGACGACGACCGTCGCGGCGCTCATCGATCGGTGGAACCGGATACCGTGACCGTCCTTACCGGTCCACAGGCCCCCAATCGATAGAAATATTCCCCTTCAGCAGACGCTTCAGGAAGGACAGCCGACTGTAATATCGGGACTTAAGGGCGGGGAAGGCCGGCTCCAGTCCGGGCAGCCGCTCGCGCAGCCACCGCCTGGTGGATTGGATGAGACGAAAATACCGGGGGTAAAGCCACCTGCGGAACACGTCGGGCATCTCCCCGTAACTGGTTATTACCCACGGGTCATACATCCAACGGTTGATGATCTTGACGCCGTGAAAATGGTAGAAGACGAGCGGGCAGCCGTCCGCGGTCAGACTGCCGTCGACGACCTCCAGCCTGTAGTTCATGCAGTTCCACGGGGCAAGGCCCGCCCCCTTGTGCTGCAGGACCGCGACTCCCGGGAACCGGGCCGGCCAGTCGTCCAGGTACTTCTGGTCCGCGTAGCGCCCTTCCTCCAACCGTTCGAAGCACCACTCCAGGCACCTCTCCCGCCACCAGGACAGGCAGGCCCTCCCGCGCCCGTCGTTCCTGAACGCGACGATACCCACATTGTAGATTCCCCGGTTCTCCAGGTGCCGCAGGTGCGCGGGGAACCGGTGGCCTACGATCAGGATGGAGTTGTCGCCCATCTCCTCGTAGATCGGCGCCGGGCTCGAGAAGAACATCAGGTCCGCGTCCAGGTAGGTGACCATCCGTATATCCGGGAAACGATCAAGCAGGTAGAGGGGCCAGGAGGGGGAACAGGTGAAGTAATACTCCACCAGGCTGCGATCGCGTTTCGCCGCCTGAAGGGCTTCGTCCCCCCGCTCCAGCTCGGAAAGAGACACGGGACGCAGATTGTCGATCCCGAGCCGCCTCAACACGTCGTACGCGCCGTCGTCGAAGCACAGGACCCAGAGCACGAACCCGTCGCCGGCATGCGCGGCAAGGGAACGGTACAGGGACAGCCCCTGCAGGAGGTAGTTGCGGTCGAAGTAGGTGCAGAAGTGGCGCAAGCGCTAACGGCCTTCCCGCCAGCCCTCGATATGACGCGCGACGGCCCGCACCTGCTCGTCGCCCAGTTCCGGATACATCGGCAGGCTCAGGATTTTCCCCGCCGCAACTTCCGTGTGCGGCAGCCTGGCTTCTCCGGCCGCATATTCCCGGTAAGCCGGCTGCAGGTGAACCGGGACCGGGTAGTGGACGAGCGTGCCTACGCCGTTCTTTCCCAGGTATGACTTGAGATCGTCCCGGCCTTCGGTGCGGATCACGTACTGGTGATAAACGTGGGTCGATCCGGGCGCCGCCACCGGGAGGGAAATCCGCGCGCCCGCGAGCGATGCGGAATAAAGGTCCGCAATCTTCCGCCGCCGCTCGTTCTCCCCTTCCAGGTATCGGAGCTTCACCCGCAGCACGGCGGCTTGAAGCTCGTCCAGGCGGCTGTTGGTGCCCGCCATGCTGCTTACGTACCGCTCTTTCCAGCCGTACTCCCGCAGAAGCCGGACCCGCTCCGCGAGGCCCGCATCGCCCGTCGCCACCATCCCGCCGTCCCCCAGGGCCCCCAGGTTCTTCGTGGGATAGAAGCTGAATGCCGCGATGTCGCCCAACGTCCCGGTTCTTCGTCCCCCCCAGAGCGCGCCGTGCGACTGGGCGCAATCCTCCACAATGCGCAGGCCGTGACGTCCTGCGATCCTGGCGATGCCTCCCATGTCGGCAGGGTGGCCGTAGAGGTGGACGGGGACGACCGCCCTGAAAGGGCGGCCGGGCAGCCGCCGTACCGCCTCATCGAGGCAGTCCGGATCCATCGTGAAGCTCTTCGGATCGATGTCGACGAACACAGGCACCGCACCGCAGAGCTCGATCGCCGCAACAGTGGCCACCGCAGTGTGGGAAACGGTAAGCACGCAATCGCCCCTGCCGACGCCGCACGCCCGCAAAGCCAGGCAAAGCGCGTCCGTGCCGCTGGCGACGGAGACGGCGCGGGGGGCGCCGAGAAACGCGGCGAACTCCTCCTCGAATGCGGCCACCTCGCGCCCCAGGACGTACCGTCCGCTCGCCAGCACGCGGCGGACGGCGTCGTCGATCTCCTCCCGGTGCGCCCGGTAATTCGCGCCGGGATCGGTCTGCGGTATCGAGATGGACACGGGGAGGGGCGTCGCTCCTTACAGGTAATGATCGAGGCGTTCGCGGTAGAAGGCGACCGTGCGCGCCAGCCCTTCTCGCAGGGTAACGCGGGGAAACCACCCGAGCAGCTCGCGCGCCTGCCGGTCGGCGGCGTAATAGTCCCCGATGTCGATCCGCTTGCGGTCTTCCGGAAACTGCCGCACCGAGTACTCTCCTCCGCCGGCCACCTCCACGAGGAGGGCGGCGAGGTCCGAGAGCGTGACGACGCAGTCCCCGCCAAGGTTGAGCGCCCTGCCGTCCGCGGCCCCGCCTCCCGCCGCGGAAAGCAGCGCGTCGACGGCGTCGTCCACGTACGTGAAGTCCCTCAGCTGGTCTCCGCCCCAAACCTCGAAAGGCTTCCCCTGGACCAGGAGCCTGATCCAGATCCCCAGGAAGGTCTGCCGCGCGTCCTTGACCCGCATCCGCGGCCCGTAGGTGTTGGTCAGGCGCAGGGCGGAAGCGCGGATTCCGTACACGTTGTTGTAGAGGATGTGGTACCACTCGCCGGCCATCTTGTTGATGCCGTTCACGTCCACGGGGCGCAGGAGGTGCTTCTCGTCCACGGGAAGGTAATCCGGCTTTCCGTAGATCTGCCGGGTGCTCGCGAAGACGATCCGGACCGCAGGGTTGTATTTGCGGCAGGCCTCCAGGATGGAGAGCTGCGCCGTGCAGTTGATCTCCAGATCGGTGAAAGGGTCGTTCATGGAGTCGATGTGGCTCGTCTGCCCGGCAAGGTTGAAGAGATAGTCCTGGTCCCGGATCAGGTACTTCATGCTGTGCTCGTCGCGCACGTCCGAGATGTTGACCCGCACCCGGCCTTCGACCCCGGTCACGTTGCAGAGGTTGCCCCCGTACTCCGGAACGAGGCTGTCCACCAGCAGGACCTGCGCGCCCAGTTCCACGAGCCGGTGGGCCAGGTTGGACCCGATGAACCCGAGGCCGCCCGTGATGAGGGCGCGTTTCCCACGGAACGAATCGCCATGTTTAGCGCCGCTCCCGCCGGCCGCGGTCTCCTCCCGCATCTTGTTCACGCTACGTCCCTCATCCCGCTCCCGGGAATATCTTCCTGCGGATTCCCGCCAATCGGTCCTTGATCATCATCCGGGGCCATTTCCGGAGTTCCCGCATCAGTATCGAGAACGCATGCTCCCCCAGCTCCCTGAAAAAAGGATCCCCGTACCGTTCTCCCCCGCCCCGAGCGACCTCGATCGCGAAGCCCGGTTGCTTCTCGAGCATCGCGAAGACCCATCCCAGGAGATAATCCCTCTTCTCCAGTACGCGGTCATCGGTATCGAAACGGTTCAGAAAGGTTATGCCGGCCCAGCCCGGGGAAAGCCGGAGGACGCGGGGAAGGTACCGGCGCTGCCGGGCGGAAAGACGGCCGCGGATGATTCCTGGGTCCAGCCGCTGCGTCCCGCCGAGCACTATGTCCGAGACCCAGAAGGGATAGCCCTCCATGAAGGACAGGACGGCCCACAACTTGTCTTCCCCCTCGTATGCGTCGAGGATTCCGGGCTCGAACTCGGCTGCCAGGACCCGGCGAACCCGCTCCTCCCCGAGATCCCGGAACAGGCGAAGGTCCGTTCCCTGGGAGTCGGTCTTGAACCAATCTATCTTGCCGATCCCCAGTTCGTCCAGCACCTCGGCGATCCTGACGGTCCGCAGCCTGACGCTTCTCTCAACCTCGAAATAATCCGCGAAGGCCCATCCGGAAAGGGACTTCGTCCTCGGCCGCAGCAAGCTGGAACAAGTGGGCAGGCGGGTAAGATGGAACTCGACCTCTTTCTCCGAGTGGTCGGCCACGGCGACCCGGTTATAGATGTGAAGCTTCCGGTACCGCCCGGTCTCTTCCCGGACGCCGTCAAGACCCCGCTCGTCCGCGTCAAAGGCGATGCAGACCGAATATCGCGCGATCGGACGCCATTTCGGATGGATCTCTCCCGCCGCCCCGATGTCCAGAAGGACCGGCGGCCTATCGAAGATCTCCTGAAGCTTCATTACCCGGTCTATCAAGACAGGACCCCCCGATTCAAGGAGTCTTCCCTCCCCCCGCATCGGACCCGGCGGCGAAGGCCCCGGGCCCGTCCTTCCTGGCAAGGACGATATTGTCCAGATAGAAGCGATCGTTCCGGGGAAGAACGAGCGCGAGAACCTCTCCCAGTACGTTAAAGGGAGCGATGAGCAGAAGGCACGCCAGCAGGTCGAAGTACCCGTTGCCGGTCGCCGTTTTCACGTAGATGTAGTTGGTCAGCATCTGCACGACGGCGCGGATGTCGCCCATGCTCTTGACCTGTTCCAGGACGGAGAACCCGTGTCTTCCAAGCGTCGCGGCGAGACCGAACGAGGAGTAGCGGGCGTAGTCGTGGGGGATGTCATGCTCGTCCCAGGCGAACGGGACGGTCATCAGCAGCAGCCCGCCCGGCTTGAGCACCCTGTTCAACTCCCTCAGGAACTCGTCCGGATTGAACACGTGCTCGAAGACCTCGTTGACTACGGCGCTGTCGAACTCCCCGTCCCCGAAGGGGAAGACTTTGCCGTCGTAGAACCTGTCCGCCTTCTTGGACGACCGGTTCGCGGGCGTGTCTATCTCCAGTCCCACGTACCGGGTGACGTGGAACAGACCCTCGTATGGCTTCCGCCCGCACCCCACGTCCAGGGTCGCGCCCCGTATCCGTCCGGCGAACCGGGCGATACCCCGATGCAGCCCCTTCCTGGCGAAGTAGAAGGGGTTCACGAACATGCCCAGTACGCCGGGATGGAACTGCTCCGCCTCGATCGCGCTCCGGATCTTCCTGCCAAGCATTCCCGCCCCCCAGTTCACGCCGCGCCGAAGCGCCTGGACAACGCCGAAACCAGCTTCCCCAATCGTCCCTTGATGCGGATGAAGCGCTGGCTCCACCCTCCCCGGTAGAACCCGGGGGCCCTTATCGAACTGTTTATATAACCCGCAAGCCCCGAGGCTATGCAGCCTCGGCAGACCGGCAATCTCTCCCGCCTTTCCATGATCCCTGCGATGTCATCAATGAGGATATTGCCGCACACGAGCTCGGAACGGCCTTTGGGATGCTGGCAGCAGGCCATTACGTCCCCGTTCTCGGTCACGACCAGCAGGTCGCGCTGGGGGCAACGATAATCCGGGGGGGCGGGCACGGCCGCCTTTTTCGCCTCTTCCAGGCCGAAAAGGTCCCGCGAAAGGACCTCCAGCCTTTCGCCGGGCATGGCGCCGTCGACGAGCCGGCACAGCTCGTCCCAATCGTTCAGGATGGCGTAATAGGGATTGAATACGATGCCATGGCGGTTGGCGAAGGCTTCGCACGGCCGCATCTCATCGACGTTGAAGCGATAGACGTGGTAGGAGATCACGAACCTTCCCGTGAAACGCAGCGCCCGGCACTCGGAGACGAACCGGGCGATGTTCCCCTTCGCCTTCTCGAAGTCGGTGCCCTGGATCCTGTCGTATGACCGCTGAGAAAAGCCGCACATCGAAAAAATGACGTGGTCGAGGTTCTTCACGAAGTCCGGGTCGATCGTCGGGATCCTCGCCGCGTTCGTGCTCAGGGCGTACCGGAGACCCAGCGCGTTGACCGCCCGGACAAGGCCGCCCAGGTCCGGGTGCAGAAGGGGCTCGCCCCAGTTGTAAAGACTTATCACGCTCCGCGGATCGACAAGCCCCGCTTCGAGCAGCTTTCCCAGGATCTCGGTGAACCTCCCCGGAGCGATCGCCCCGGCCCCGCCTTCCTTCCGTGTTCCCGTCATGCAGTAAGGGCACCTGGCGTTGCACGCCCCGATGACATCGAAGTAGACCGTCTTGAACGGCGCCCGGATCACGACCGCCTCCTGAATATGAATCCCTTGAACGCCGATCCGTCGATGTCCGCCCGCTCGAAGCTTTCGAAATCCGCGACGAGATCGAAGGAGGCGCCCATCGCATCCAGGAACCGGCGGACGTCGAGGAACCAGCACGGGTAGCTCGCGTCGAAGATATGCGGCGGAACCTTCTGGACGACCAGCTTGTCGCCCTCCCTTTCCATGAAAGAGGTTCTGTCGACGATGACATATTCGAAGCCCAGCCGATCGATCCTTTCCAGGAGGCCGTACGGGTCTTCGAGGTATTGAAGTACGCCGGAGAGGAGGATCGCCTCCGGGGCATGCTCCAGGAAGCATTCGTCCAGGTTCCGGTAGAACCGGACGTGCCGGTTCTCGAATTGCTCTTTCCCGTATTCCACCAGGCGCCCCTGCTCTACGATGCTCCACCGGAGATGCCCGAGGTGAGCCAGGAACCGCCTGTTCTGGTAGTAGCTGCTGCCCAGGGATCCTCCGAAGTCGACAAGATCGAGCCTGTTGCCGCATCGGGAGGCGATCCACAGGAGCCCCGCCAGCAGCGGCCAGGCGTATTGGACCTTGTCGAAGAGGACCGAGTCCCGCTCGTAGGCGGCCTCGCCGTCGCGGACCTTCAGCATCGCGTCCTTGACCTTGTCCGCTATCCAGGGCGAGTCGTACCCGTGCGACGCCCTGCGAGCCGCCTCCCAGGACGGATAATCGCCCGTGAAGCACAGTCCGCTTCCGGACGCCCGGCCCTTCCGGAGGCGGGTCACGACGGGCGGGACCAGCTCCCTGGCGAGCTTCCGGATCCGCTGTCTCATTCCAGCCATCGCTTGACAGGGGCTATCCGGCGCAGGAATCCTCGGGCCCGGGAGGAGCGCCTCGACTTGAGGTATCGGCCGATGGCCTCGAGGGCGCCGGCGTTCTCCTCGACCGGGATCTGCCTGACCGGGACCGGTTCCGACGCGGCCTCGACATCATAGAGGTCGTCGGGACCGCAGTGAGTCCCGCTATCGTCCAGGCCGATATTTTTCACGAGAGACCTTCCGGGGTGCAGGCAGAGCCTGTCCCGGAGGAACGTCGAGGCGTACCACCGCACGGCCCAGGAGTCATTCTTCCCGTCGATCTGGTCCTCGAGCATTTCCGTGTACGGATACGCCCCGTTCTTGTCGAATTCCCTTTGGAGATTCCTCGACCTGAGTTCCCCGAGCAGTTTCCGTCCGTCCGGCTCGAAGAGGTCCCACCCTCTCTTCCACGTTGCCCAGCCCCAGCAGTCGGCCCCGCGCAGGAAGAACGTGTCCGCGAGCTTTTCCCCCACGGAGTAGACGTAGGCGTGAATGCCGGCGACCCTCTCGTCATCCTTGTAGAACTCCAGCGCCTCGTTCATGAACCTCAGGAAGTGCGGCGAGGTGATCATGTCGTCTTCGAGGACTATGATCCGGTCGCGCCGGCCGAGTAATTCCGTGACTCCGGTAATGATCGACTGCGCGAGGCCGAGGTTCCTCTCCCTCTCGACCAGCGTCAGGCTCCGGAAGCCGGAAAACGCCCTGGCCGCCTCCCTGACGCTCGCGACAGCGTCCCGGTCCGCAGAGGATTTGGAGCCGTCCGAAAAGACGAAAAGGTCGCTCTCCTCCGCGAATTCGTTCCTCCGCAGCGCTTCAACGGTTCTCCCTGCGTGCCAGGGCCTGTTGTAGACGAACAGCGCTATCGGCGCTCGCGCCGTCGGCAAAACGGCTTTCATGGCTCCCCCGCGGGGTTCCCGGCGTTCATGGTTTCGACCGTTCCGTCCAGCCGGAACACGTAGACGGAAAAAGCCCCGCGCCAGGGAAACATGACGTTGAAAAGGTCCTGGTTTTCGAAAAGGACCTCCTGAAGGGGATGATACCACTTGCTGTATATGAGATCCCGCCACGCGGAGCTTCGGATTCCCTCCAACTGGCGCGGCGTGTATTCGAAGAAGCACAGGCGGCTTCCGATTGCCGCCAGATGCCACCGGTGCATATCCTTCGCCCATGCGAACAGGGCATCCTTGCACGGGGACGGCGTCTCGACGTATCCGCGCCGCCCTACCCGGATGATTTCGCCGCATGCCCGGATCGGGTCATCGACGTGCTCCAGGACGTGGGAGCAGTAGACGAATTCGAAGCTCTTGTCCGCGAAGGGCAGGGCGTGGATGTCCGCCTTCACCATCGGCTTGCCGGCGCGATTCAGCCCGACGGTCCGGTGCCGCGAAGGGTCCGGAAAGCGTTCCACCAGAACGGATGCGTGCGGAAACGGATCCCCCCCGCTTCCGATATCGACGACCCTGTCACCGGGGCGCAGGTCGAAACGCACGTATCGTTCCTGGTAGAGGAACCGTTCCGTCTCCTCCGGGGACGAATACCTGGGATACCGCCGCTTCGCTTCAAAGGGCAAGCGATCCGCGATATCCCGCAGGAACCTCCGGACCGGGCGGGGGAGAAGGGATTTCCAGCCGGGATTCATCGCGGATCGACCTTTCCCGCCCCGCCCCCGCCGCTCTCTACGCGCCACTCCTGGTCGACGAGAAAACCGCCGTGCGAGCTCGGAGGAAGCCGCCCGGTGCCGAAGAAGTCCCCCCCCTCCACGGTCAGGCACACAGCCTGCTGTACCCAGTCGGCAAGGACCCCGTTTATCTCGCAGTAGAGGTTGAGGGTATACTGCCCCGGCGCCAGCGAGAATCGCCGGAGGCGGCAGATGAAATCCCCCTCGGAGGGGATGCCGTCGAATTCGGCCCCGACCATCTGGCTGCTTAGCACCATCATGCATTGGCCGCCCATCGTATATACGACCACTGCGGCGGCGACGTTCCGCAACGGGCTCCCGTCGCTCCTGTACCGCACGGCAATCTCCAGGTCCTGGCCGCACCGCGCCGCTTCCGCGACGGCCTCCGCGGACCGCAACGTTACGCCGGTGAACCGAAGCCGGCCGTCCCCCTGCCGGTCCCTGCGAAGGTCGAGCGGCTGCCCCGCCGACGCAGGAACGGAGGAAAGGTACGCTTCGACGACCTCCCGGGCCGATCCCGCCTTGACGATCCGCCCTTCGTCCAGGAGGAACGCGCTCCGGCAGATCCCCTCGACCGCCGCCATGTCGTGACTCACCAGCATCACGGTGCGGCCTTCGCCCGCCACCTGCCCCATCTTGCCCAGGCATTTCTTCCGGAAAGCCGCGTCCCCTACCGCGAGGACCTCGTCCACAAGGAGGATTTCCGGCTCCAGGTGCGCAGCTACCGCAAACGCCAGGCGCAGGTACATGCCGCTTGAATAATGCTTGACGGGCGTGTCGATGAACCTTTCGACCTCGGCGAAGGCGACGATCTCGTCGAACTTACGATCGATCTCGGACCGCCTCATTCCCAGGATGGCGCCGTTCAGGTATATGTTCTCCCGCCCGGTCAGCTCCGGGTGGAACCCCGTGCCCACCTCCAGCAGCGACCCGATCCGTCCGCGGATCTCCGCGAAACCCTCCGTCGGCTCGGTGATGCGGGAGAGGATCTTCAGCAGCGTGCTTTTTCCCGCGCCGTTCCGTCCGACTACGCCGACGACCTCCCCGCGCGGTATTTCGAAGGAGATGTCCCTGAGGGCCCAGATCGTGTCCGGACGAGAATCCGCCGCTGCGCGTCCCGTACTCTTCGCCGGACGGAAAATCGTCTTGAAGCCGTCCGCAACAGCGTCGCGCAATGTCTTGTAAGGCTCTTTCCTCCCCCCGATCCGGTATCGCTTGGAGAGGTGTTCCGCGCGGATCGCGAATGCAGGCATGGTCAGACGATATCCGCGAACGTTTTTTCCATCCGCTGGAAGTACGCGGCGCCGGAAAAAAGCAGCAGGGCCGTAACCGCGGAGCTGGCCGCCAAGACGGCAACGGGAGCGTCGCCGACCCCAAGGAGCGTCCAGCGGAACCCTTCCACCACGCCCGCCATGGGATTGAGCCCGTAAAGCCAAACCGGCAACCCCGCGCGCCCGAGCAATGCGCCTACCTTGCCCGCCGGGTAGATCACCGGGGTGACGAACAGCCACAGCTGGACGAAGAAGGGGGCGGCGTACCGTACATCGCGGTATTCCACGTTGAGGGCCGACAGCCACATCCCGACGCCGAGGGAGGCTCCGAAGGCGAGCAGGAGCAGGAGCGGAAGGAAGGCCGCGGAAGCCGTGGGCCATATGCCGTAGTATCCCATCATCCCGATCAGAACGGCGAACGCGACGGCGAAATCCACCGCGCCGGCGAGGACTGCCGAGGCGGGGATGATCATGCGCGGGAAGTAGACCTTCCGGATCAGGTTGGCGGAGCCCACAAGGCTGTTCGCCGACTGGGAAACGCCCTGTGCAAAGAAGGTCCACGGCAGCAGGGCCGCATAGGAGAAAATGGGATAGGGAAGCCCGTCCGAACCCACGTTCGCGAGATGCCCGAAAAAGACGGTGAACACCGCCATCGTCAGAAGTGGCTGCAGGACGGCCCACATGGCGCCGAGCGCCGTCTGCCTGTACCGGACCTTGATGTCCCGCCAGACCAGGAAATACAGGAGCTCCCGGTACGCCCAGACCTCCGCCAGCTTCCGGGAGATGGATCCGCTGCCGCTGCGGAGCAGGATCGTGGGGACTTCGGACGAAGCGCTATCCCGCATCGAATTATCTTATCAGTAGTCTTGGGTTGATGAAATAATACCTGCAGTCCGTCTCCAGATGGAGCCCGCGTTCATGCTTGCCGAACCCAGGGTATTCGCCGTGCTTCCCGTCCACAACCGGTGGGAACATACCGGCCGATGCCTGGATTGCCTGCGAAGGCAGACATTCCGGAGCATCCGACCGGTCGTGGTCGATGACGGCTCCACCGACGGGACGGCGGAACGCCTTCCGCGGGAATATCCCGAGGCATCCGTCGTCACCGGGGATGGAACGCTCTGGTGGGCGGGGGGAGTGAACCGCGGAATGGAGTTCGCGCTGCGGAGCGCATCCCCGGAGGACTTCCTGCTCATCCTGAACAACGACCTTTCCTTCGACGGGAATTTCGTGGCCTCCCTGTGCGGGGAGTCGATCGAGAGGGGACGTGCGGGCATCGCGGCCATGAGCGTGGACGGGGAAACCGGGGAATACGTCGACACCGGCGTCGTTGTGGACTGGAAGAGGGCGAAGATCGTTGCCGCCCACTCGACTGAAGGGCCGCCGCGCGAAGCGGACGCGTTCTCGACACGGGGTCTCCTGCTCCCCGTGCCGGTCGCCTCCGCCGCGGGGCCGCTGCGGGAGAAAGACCTGCCCCACTACCTCACCGACCTGGAATATACGCTGCGCATCCTGAAGCTGGGGCTGCCGCTCTACAGGTCGAGGGCCGTGACCGCGAGGCTCGATGCCGCCACGACCGGTCTGCGCGTGCGGCCGGGCTCACGGTCGCCGTGGCAGGACATCCGCGACCACCTGTTCAACTACCGGTCGCCGAGCAATATCGTCCACTGGATAAGGTTCCTGAGGATCTGCTGCCCGTGGAAGTATCTTCCCCGCTGGGCCTTCGCCGTGGCAACGTCGGAGATGAAATTCGCGGTCAAGGCGCTGATCGCGCGCGGCTAGCCGGTCCGCAGAGGCGCCTTCCGGATACCTGCGTTCCGCAGGACGCGGTCCGTCGCGTATCCGACATCGCCCTGCCACAAGTAGGCCAGCAGGCGGAACCCGACGGACACGGCCTTTCCCAGGCCGAGGCGCAGCCGCCCCGGGTTCCCCAGATACGTTTCGACCAGGCGCTCATCCTCGGTTTTCCTGGAATCCCGGAGAGTGCTGGTCTTTGCGTCCGGATGAACCCGGAAGACCCCCAGAAACTCGCGTACGAGGCGGAAGGCCACGCCGAGGTGCGCAGCCCTCAGAAAGAATTCACGGTCCATGCAGAACCGGAAACCCTCATCCAGCCCCCCCGTCCGCTCCCAAACGTTCCTGCGGAAGAACGCCGCCTGATTCCGCACGAGGCTGCCGTCGTAAAGGAGATTGAACAGCCGCACCGGTACTGCGCGGTTCTCGTCCATCATGCGTCCCGATTCGTCCATGTACCGGATATGCCCGTGGAATATATCCCCCTCCGGATGAATCGCCAGCTCCTCCGCCGCTTTCCGGAACGCCCCCGGCAGGTAGACGTCGTCCGAGTTCTGCCAGCCGAAGACGTCGCCGGTGGCCGCCGCGAATCCCTTGTTCACCGCGTGGGCCTGGCCGCGGTCCTTCTCGCTCACCCAGTAGGCGATGCGGTCCTCGTATTTCCGGATCACGTCCAGGGTTTCGTCGGTCGAGCCCCCGTCCACGACGATCAGCTCCTTCTCCGGGTAATCCTGATCCAGGACGGACCGGATCGTTTCCCCGATGAACCTTCCCTGGTTGAACGAAGGAACTACGATCGAGAATTTCGGAAGGCGCCCTTTCACCAGGACTCCGTCACGTCGGGGAGCGGCCGGCGCAGAAGGCGCGGGGCGAGGAACAGCCCGGCGAGGAACTGGAGGGCGGCCAGCTTGTTAAGGACGTACTGCCCGGGGGACCAGGCAATCGCCTGGACAAGGAAGGAGACGGCCTGGAGGCCGGCCATCACCCCCCAACGGGCCGGATGCGGGAGGAAGAACAAGGCCGACGCGGAGAGCATGTCCGTCGCCAGGGAGAAGAAGAACAGCCATTCCTGCCGGATGTACGGAAGCGCGTTCCCCTTCGCCAGGGACCTGAGGAACGCCTGGGCCCGCCCGAGCGGCCTGTTTCGGCCAGGGACGATCTCCCGGAGGAGCTTTTCCGCCGGCGAGCGCGGTACGTCGCGGTGGAAAGCCATCGGGACCGGAATCTGCCGGACGGTCCACCCCGAGCGCCTGAGACGGGAATGCAGCTCGTTCTCCTCGCGGTTGAATATGTACGGATCGAACCCTCCCGCCGCGGCAAGAAGGTCCCGGCGAAACAGGCAGGCTCCGCCGAAACGCTTGGCCTCCCCCTCCTCCAGGATCCTGTACCTGTCCCTCATCGTTCCGGGAGCGGAAGGGTCTTCCTCCATCACCTGTCCCGCAACGCCGGCAATCTCTCGGTCCGCCTCGAGGATGCGGAGCGCCGCGGAAACGAATCCCTCCGCCAACTCCATGTCCCCATCAAGGAAAAGGATGAATTCCCCGACCGACCTCTCCGTTCCCACCCGCCTTCCCAGCGATGCACACAGAAGCGGGCTCTCCCCGATCCCCGCCCACCGGACCGGCAGTCCGGCCAGCGCTTCCCTGGTACCGTCCGTGGAGGCGGAATCCACAACGAGAATCTCCCGCGGGATCCCCGAAATGAAGCTCTCCCCGAGGACGGATCGGACGCATGCGACGACTCGCTCCCGCTGGTTGCGGCAAATGACGACCACCGACAGGAGGGGTGGCGGGTTCACGACCGCTCCCCGGCGCCGCCCTGCCCACGGCGCCTCAACGATT
>JBLNEW010000072.1:0-24475 GCA_050263095.1 Deltaproteobacteria bacterium
GGGCCGTGGATACTCTAAAGATACCCAAGGACGACGTCGCTCTCGTCTCCGGGATCGGTTGCGCATCGCGGCTTCCCGGGTACGTCGACTTCAACACGCTGCACACGACTCACGGACGCGCCCTTCCCTTCGCGACAGGCCTCAAGATGGCGCGCCCCGACAAGAAGGTAATGGTGGTCAGCGGCGACGGCGACGCCACCGCCATCGGCGGTAACCACTTCATACACGCCTGCCGCCGCAACATCGACATCACGGTCATGGTGTTCAACAACTTCATATACGGCATGACCGGGGGCCAGTATTCGCCGACGACTCCTTCCGGGCACATGGCCACTACGATGCCTTACGGGAACATCGACCCGTCCTTCAACATCCCCGAGCTGGCGAAAGGGGCCGGCGCGAGCTGGGTCGGGCGGGGGACCGCCTACCACGCGGCGGCGCTCGACAAGCTCATCATCGAGGCGATCCAGCACAAGGGACTGTCGGTCCTGGAGATCATCAACGCATGCCCCACGACCCACGGGCGGCGGAACAAGTTCAAGAGTCCGACCGACCAGCTCCTGTGGATGAAGGACAACGCCCTTCCAATCACGGCGTTCGACAAGCTCCCGCCGGAGAAGACGGCGGGCAAGTTCCCGACCGGAGTCCTCTTCAAGAAGGAGGCGCCGGAGTACTGCGACACCTATTACGGGCTGGTTGAGAAGCTCAAAGCGCCCAAAGAGGGGAGGGCCTAGGCGATGGGCCGATACGAGATCCGCTTTTCAGGGTCCGGGGGCCAGGGCCTTATCCTGGCGGGAGTGATCTTCGCCGAGGCTGCGACGATCTACGACAAGAAGAACGCGGTCCAGAGCCAGTCGTACGGCCCCGAGGCCCGCGGGGGAGCCTCGAAGTCGGAGGTGATAATATCCGACAAGACGATCGACTTCCCCAAGGCGACCGCGATCGACCTGCAGCTCTCGCTTACGCAGGAGGCGTGCACCAAATACTACAAGGACGTAAAGCAGACCGGGACGCTGCTCGTCGACGAGGACTTCGTCAAGGACATCCCGCAGGGCGGCTTCAAGGTGATAAAGCTACCCATCATCCGCACGGCATCGGAGGAGATAGGCAAGGCTTTCGTCGCCAACATCGTCGCCATCGGGGCGATCGCGGCGATCACCGGCCAGGTGACATACGAGGCGGTGGAGAAGGCCGTCCTGTCGCGCGTTCCGAAGGGCACGGAGGACCTCAACAAGAAGGCGCTGCTTGCGGGGTACGAGCTGGCCAAGGCGCGGATGAACTAGTGCGTTCCGCGGGGGCGAACATCCAGCGCACCCTTTCGATCGTCAAGCCCGACGGCGTGAAGAAGGGGGTCGTGGGCGAGGTGATCCGCCGGTTCGAGAAGGAAGGCATACGGATCGCCGCGATGAAGATGCTCCATCTCACGAAGAAGCAGGCGGAGGGGTTCTATGCCGTCCATAGGGAGCGGCCGTTCTTCGCGTCGCTTACCGACTTCATGTCCTCCGGCCCCATCGTGGTGATGGTGCTGGAGGGAAGCGACGTGATTTCAAGGAACCGGACGATAATGGGCGCGACCGATCCCGGGAAGGCCGACAAGGGGACGATCCGCGCGGACTTCGCGGGCAGCATAGAGCAGAACATCGTGCACGGCTCCGACGCACCTGAAACAGCGGCAACTGAAATACGTTATTTTTTCGGCGATATGGAGATTGTAACGTAAGGTGTAACATGATCATTAGGGAACAGAACCCCGGCCTGCCGGCAAGCGGCGCGCCGGGGTTTTCGTTTCCGGCAATTGGTAAAATGGATGCCATGGGCGATGATCGCACCGACATGAAGGGAATGCCGTTGGCGGAACTCGAGGAGTTTTTTTCCCGCTGGGGAAAGGAGCGATACCGGGCGCGGCAGGTTTCCCGCTGGATGTACCGGCGCTTCGCGGATGATTTTTCCGCGATGACCGATCTTTCGAAGGATTTCCGCGAGGAGCTTTCAAGGTATTGCCGCATATCCTCTCCGCCCGTTGAACGGGTGGAGCTCTCCTCGGACGGAGCGGAGAAGTACATGTTCCGCCTCGAGGACGGGGAGACGGTCGAAAGCGTTCTCATTCCCGATGAGGACCGCAGGACCTTGTGCATCTCATCCCAGGCCGGTTGCGCCCTCAAGTGCGTTTTCTGCGCGACCGGCGCCGCGGGATTCCGAAGGAACATGACGTCCGCAGAGCTCGTCCACCAGGTCTGCTTCGCGGCGAAGCGCCTCTCGCAAAAGGGAGAGCGGCTGACCAACGTCGTATTCATGGGAATGGGGGAGCCGCTGGAAAATCCCCGCGAAGTCTCGCGGGCGGTCTCGGTCCTCCTGTCGCAGTTCGGGTTCGGCCTGTCGGGCAAGCGCGTGACGGTCTCCACGGCCGGGGTGGTCCCGGCGATGCTGGCGATGGCGAAGGAGTTCCCCGTGAGCTTCGCCGTGTCCGTCAATGCGCCCAATGACGGACTCCGGTCGAGGCTGATGCCGATAAACAGGAAATACCCGCTCAAGGACCTGGTCGCCGCGATGAAAGCGATCCCGCTGCAAAGCGGCCGGAAGGTTACCGCGGAGTACGTGTTGCTCGCCGGGGAAAACGATTCGGAAAAGGACGCCCGCGACCTCGCGCGCATTCTCAAGGGCGCGAGGGTCAAGGTCAACCTGATCCCCTACAATGCGCACGAGTACTGCGAATTCGATTCTCCGTCCCGGGAGACCGCGGACCGGTTCCGGGAAGTCCTGATCGAAGGCGGGATCCAGGCGATCACGCGGGAACGCCGCGGCGCCGACATACGGGCGGCCTGCGGGCAGCTTGCGCGGCGCGTCCCGCTAAATAGGCCTTGAGCCACGGGATGGTTCTTCCTATATTGGGTAGGCCGGAATATTCGAGTCGGAAGGTGGACATGGGGGACATACTCGGCGTCATCGGTGGATCCGGCCTGTACGGCATGGAGGGCCTTGCGAACGTACGAACCGTTTCCGTCAAGACCCCCTTCGGGGATCCTTCGGATTCCATAGTTGTGGGGGAGCTGGAGGGGAGGACGCTGGCGTTCCTTCCCCGCCACGGCAGGGGGCACAGGATGCTTCCCTCGCAGATAAACTATCGCGCGAACCTGTACGCTCTCAAGAAAATCGGCGTAAAGTGGGTGTTGTCCATCTCTGCCGTGGGGAGCATGAAGGAGGACATCCGGCCGGGCGATATCGTCGTGGTCGACCAGTTCTTCGACCACACGAAGTTCCGTCCCAACACTTTTTTCGGGGACGGAATCGTCGGACACATCCCGTTCGCCGATCCCGTATGCCCGAACCTGGCCGATATCGCGTATGCGGCGGCGAAGAAAGTGGTCAGGCGGACGCACCGCGGCGGCACGTATCTGTGCATGGAGGGGCCGGCCTTCTCGACCCGCGCGGAATCCAGGATATACAGGAAGTGGGGCATCGACGTGATCGGGATGACGAACATGCCCGAGGCGAAGCTGGCCCGGGAGGCCGAGCTCTGCTACGCGACCCTGGCCCTGGCCACCGATTACGACTGCTGGCACGAAACCGAGCAGGACGTTTCGATCGAATCCGTCCTCGCCATAATCCGCAAGAACGTGGAAAACTCGAAGCGGATCGTCCGCGAGGTCGCCAGGCGCATTCCGGGGAAAATATCCTGCGGGTGCGGCGAAATCCTCAAGTACGCGGTGATCACCGACCGAAAGCGGATCCCCGCGGCGAAAAGAAGGAGTCTCTCGTTGCTTATAGGAAAGTACCTATGAGGCCCCCTGCCATCCTTGCCCTGGTGGCGGCGGTGGCGTTGCTGGCTACCGGATGCGCGGGGCCTTCGGCCGAGAAGAAAAAAGAGGCGTCCGCGCGGATGCAGATGGGATTGACGTACCTGGAGCAGCGGAACACGCCGGCCGCCATGCGGGAGCTTACCGCCGCCTCCGAGCTCGACCCGGAGAATCCGGAGATAGACATGTCGCTCGGTCTTGCGTACCAGTCGCGCGGCGACTTGGGGCTGGCGGAGAAGTATCTCAGGAGCGCCGTGCGGAAAAAGCCGGATTACGCCGACGCGCACAACAACCTGGGGATAGTGCTCAGCCACCTCGGCCGCGGGGACGAGGCGATCCTGGAGTTCGAGGCCGCCGCATCGAACGTCCTGTACCAGACGCCGGAGATGGCGTATTACAACCTGGGCGAGGAATACCGCCGGCGGAAGGACATCGGGAAGGCGGAGGAGATGTACCGGCGGTCGATCGCGGTGAACGAACGTTTCGCGGACTCCTACATACGGCTTGCGCACCTCCAGGGCGACCGCGGGCAATGGGCGGAGGCGGCGAGGACGCTGGAGGCATGCGTCGCGCTGTCGCCCGCTTATGCCCCTGCCTGGATGGACCTCGGGACGGTGTACAGGTATATGGGCCGGCGCGGCAATGCGCTGGAGGCGTTCCGGAGCGTTCTGGCCAATACATCCGACCAGTCCTTGAGGAAGCAGGCAACCGACAACATCAACGCACTGGAACAGGGAACGAGGTAGCCGGCGACGATGGGCGCTGGGGAAGCGTGGAAGAACGAGCGTGAAGCAAGGGGGATGAGCCTCGACGAGGCATCTTCCGCGCTCCGCGTCAGCCGAAGGTATTTGAAGGACATAGAGGAGGGAAATTATTCGGGCTGGCCGGAGCGGGTGTTCTCCTCCGGCTACATCCGGGCCTACGCGAAGCTCCTGTCGCAGGACCCGGAGCCGGTCCTCTCGGAATATTATAATCAGCTGGGGCAGCATACGGTCGAGCAGCCGGCGCCCCACGTAAAGCCGGAGTGGCTGGAGCGGGAGCGCCAGCGGGGCAGCCGCAGGAATACCTACGCGCTGGCCGCCGCGGTTGTGCTTCTGATCGGCATGGTCCTCGCCTGGTACGGCACGAGGACCGCCACGCGGCCCTTGCCTGTCCAGCCGCAGGCGGTTCCGGCCCCGTCCCCGGCTCCCGCGCCGGCGGACAACGCGGCGACAGCGGCGCAGCCTGGGGTGGACAACGCGGCTGCGGCGGCGAAACCGGGCGCAGACAACGCGGCGGTTCAGCAGGCCGTCGCCCCGGCGGTTCCCCAAGGCTCCGTGGCCTCCATAGGCGGGGTCGGGCCGGTCAAATCGCCGTACCAGCTTTTCATCGAGGCAAGCGAAATGACGTGGATGATGTATACGATGGACAACGATGCGCCCGTGGATGTCATGCTCTACCCGGGCGACAAGATCAGCATACAGGCGCGCAGGAAGATCCTGCTGAAGCTTGGGAACGCGGGCGGCGTGGTCGGAACGTTGAACGGGAAACTGCTCCCGCCCTTCGGCTCGCGGGGGCAGGTGAAAGAGATACGGCTTGGCGAATAGCGGCCGGCATCACGGCCCGCGATCATACCGGTCGGCGCGCGCGTTCCTGGTACGGTCGGTCGACACGGGGGAGACCGACAGGAGGATTTCGTTCTTCACCGAGTCCGACGGCCTTGTCTCGACGGTAGCGAAGGCGGCGCGCAGGAGCCGGAAGCGGTTCGGCGGAAACCTCCAGAAATACTTCCTCCTGGACGTATCGTGGACCGAGGCCCCGGGGCGGATCCCGGTCCTCGAATCCGTTTCCCTCCTAGAGAGCTTCTGGGAAATCGTGACGGATTGGGAGAAGGTCCGCCATGCCGACTACCTTCTCGAACTGGCCTCGGCGGTATTCCCCCAGCCCGGCCCCAAGCCCAAGGCCTTCGGAGTGCTTCTTTCCGGGATGCGCTCCCTTGCGCATGGAGACCCGCCTCCCGCGCTGGCGAGGAAATCCGAGGCGGCATTTCTTGCATTCGGCGGGTGGGGCCCGAACTTTTCCGCCTGCCGGCGATGCGGGCAGGCGCTGGGCGCATTGCCGGCGAAGATTCATGCACGGTCCGTGCGATTCGTGCTTTCGGAGGGAGGGATACTGTGCGGGAACTGTCCGGGGGGGGGTACGCATATTTCCCTCGGCGCGGTAAAAACATGGAAGGCCCTGCAGGCGTCCTCGCCCGAGGTCCTCGCCAGGGTGCGTATAACGGAATCGATTTATGAGGAATTACAGTTTGTTATACCCAGATACCTCGAGTACTGCTTGGGGAAGCCGCTGCGCAGCCTGGGAAGGCCCCCATCTCCCGGAACCACGTAAACCCCCTGTATTTATAGTGATTTTTCTTGACACCCCGTTCCGCCGAGTGATATGTAACCCTATCACTTTCCCAACAGGAGGGAGTTGTGCTCTTTCAGGACCTGGTCCTCGCCCTGCAACGCTTCTGGGCGGATAAAGGGTGCGTCATCCACCAGCCCTACGATATCGAAGTCGGCGCCGGCACCTTCAACCCGGCGACGTTTTTGAGGGCGCTCGGGCCCGAGCCTTGGAACACGGCGTACGTCGAGCCGTCGCGCAGGCCGACTGACGGCAGGTACGGCGAGAACCCGAACCGCCTGCAGCACTATTATCAGTACCAGGTCATAATGAAGCCCTGCCCGTACGACTACGTGGAACTGTACCTGGACTCCCTGAGAGCGGTCGGCATCGACCCCCTGAAGCACGATATACGGTTCGTCGAGGACGACTGGGAGTCCCCGACCCTGGGCGCCTGGGGGCTGGGGTGGGAGGTGTGGCTGGACGGAATGGAGATCACGCAGTTCACCTATTTCCAGCAGTGCGGCGGGATCGACCTGAAGCCGGTGTCGGGGGAGATAACGTACGGCATCGAGCGGATAGCGATGTACCTGCAGAACGTGGAGAACGTGTTCGACCTGAAGTGGGTGGGAAATGTGACCTACGGCGACGTCCACCACAGGGGGGAGGTGGAGTTCTCGAAGTACAACTTCGAGGCGGCCGACATCCCGATGCTGTTTTCGCTGTTCACCATGTACGAGAAGGAGTGTCTCCAGCTTGTCGACAAGAAGCTCATCCTCCCTGCGTACGATTACTGCCTCAAGTGCTCCCACACGTTCAACATGCTTGACGCCCGCGGTGCCATATCCGTGACCGAGCGCACATCCTACATCGGCAGGGTCCGCAACCTGGCCAGGCTTTGCGCGGAAGGGTACCTGAAGTCACGGGAGGAGATGGGCTTTCCCCTCATGAAGAGGTTCACCGCCTGACATTCCGCATTTAAGAAGAGGGAATATGGAACGCGACTATCTGCTTGAAATCGGATGCGAGGAGATCCCGGCGGGGTTCGTCGGCCCGGCGCTGTGGTACGGGGGGCAGCAGTTCGACGAAGTCCTCAAGAAAGCGAGGCTGACCTTCGACCGGGTCGACATCTACGGAACCCCGCGAAGGCTCGCCTACGTCGTGAGGAAACTGAAGGACCGGCAGGAGGCCTCGGAGGAGAAGGTTCTGGGGCCGCCGAAAAGCGTCGCCTACGACAAGGAAGGGAAACCCACAAAGGCCGCCCTCGGTTTCGCGAAGGCCCAGGGCGTGGACGTATCGGCACTTGCGATTTTCGCCACGGACCGCGGGGATTACCTGGGCATTGTCAGGAAGCAGGCGGCCAGGCCGATCAGCGAGGTGCTTCCGGAGCTGGTTTCCTCATGGGTCCCCACGATCCCCTTCAAGAAGTCCATGCGATGGGCCGACCTGGACGTCCGTTTCGCCCGCCCGGTCCACTGGATCGTTTCGCTTTACGGGGACGAGGTGATCCCGTTCTCGTTCGGAAACGTGACGGCCGGCAGGACGACTTACGGGCACAGGTTCCTCTCGCCTGGCGCGATCGAGCTGGCTTCCACGGCGGATTATTCCGACAGGCTGTCGGCGGCGGACGTGTTCGTGGACCTCGAAGTCCGGAAGGCGAAGATACGCGCCGGCATCAAGGAGGCGGAAGGCAGGATCGGCAGGAAATGGGTTGAGGACGAGCCGCTGGTGGAGACGGTGGCGAATCTCGTCGAGTACCCTGTGGTGCTGGTGGGCCGCTTCGAGGAGAAGTACCTGTCCCTGCCCCGCGAGATCCTGATAACGTCGATGCGGGTCAACCAGAAGTATTTCGTCTTCGAGGACGAGAAGGGCGGCCTCTTCCCCGGCTTCGCCTTCGTTTCCAACATGCGCGTGCCGGACTACGGGGTGGTGGTCGCGGGAAACGAGAGGGTCATCCGGGCCAGGTTGTCCGACGCCGAGTTCTACTACGGGGACGACCTGAAGAAGTCCCTGTTCGACCGGGCGCAGGCGCTGAAAAACGTCCTGTTCCAGGCGGACCTCGGCATGTACTGGGAGAAGGTCGAGCGGATGGCCGAGATCGCCGGCTACGTGGCTTCGATAGGATTCCCCGCCAAGGAGAAGGACTGCCGGCGGGCCGCGTTTCTCACAAAGTCCGACCTGACCACCGGAGTGATCAAGGAATTCCCGGAGCTTCAGGGGGTCATGGGCCGGCACTACGCGCAGAAGACCGGGGAGAAGGAGGAAGTCGCCCAGGCGGTGTTCGAGCACTACCTCCCCAAGGGCCAGTCGGACGAACTGCCGGCGACGGACGTCGGGGTTTCCGTCGCCATCGCCGACAAGATCGACATGGTCTGCGGATGCTTCGGCGTCGGCCTTGTCCCGACGGGTACCGCGGATCCGTACGGCCTGCGCCGCCATACCCTGGGGATCCTCTCCATACTCGAGGCGAAGCGGCTGCGGGTTCCGATCGAGGGGCTGGTGGACCGCTCGCTTGCCACCCTTTCCGGCAAGCTCAAGTCGCCGCCCGCCGAAGTGAAGCGGAAGGTGATGGAGTTCATCGGCGGCAGGCTGTTCAACCTGTGGACCTCCCAGGGCACCGCGGGAGACCTGGCGGACGCGGTCATCTCCGCAGGCCTGACCGACATGGTGGACCTGCGCGCGAAGATGGACGCGCTGGTCGCGTTCCGCTCGGAGGCGGCGTTCGAGCCCCTGGCGGAGGTGTTCAAGCGCGCCATCAACATAACCAAGACATACGCCGGGCCGCTGGCCGTCTCGGATACGCTGTTCGAGCATGACGAGGAGAGAGCGCTCCACAGGGCGGCCGGGGAGGTGTCGGGAAGGGTGGCCTCCGCGGCGAAGGACGGCAGGTATCCGGAGGCGTTCGGTGAAATGGCCAGGCTCCAGCCGCTGGTATCGGCCTTCTTCGAGAAGGTGCTGGTGATGGCGAAGGACGAAAAGGTCAGGAACAACCGCCTGGCGCTTCTGAAGAACCTCTCCAACCTGTTCGCCGGGGTTGCGGACTTCTCGAGGGTCGGCGCGGGGAAGGCATAAAACAAAGGAAAGCGGGAGGAAAGCGGATGGCTGCCAAACGCGTCTACTTCTTCGGCGGTGGGAAAGCGGAGGGGCACGGCGGAATGAAGGACGTCCTCGGCGGGAAGGGGGCGGGCCTCGCCGAGATGACCAACCTGGGCGTTCCGGTCCCTCCGGGCTTCACGGTCGGCACGGAGGTCTGCAACCTCTACTACAAGAACCGCGGGAAGATCCCGCCCGATGTGAAGAAGGAGATCGCCGCCAACCTGGCGAAGCTCGAGAAGCTGGCGGGAAAGAAGCTTGGCGATCCGAAGAACCCGCTGCTCGTATCCGTCAGGTCGGGGGCGAAGTTCTCGATGCCAGGCATGATGGACACGATCCTCAACCTGGGATTGAACGACAGGAGCGTCGAGGGCGTCGCGCAGAAAACGAAGAACCCGCGATTCGCATACGACTCCTACCGCCGCTTCCTGATGATGTTCTCGGACGTGGTGCTGGGGATCGACAAGGAGCACTTCGAGGAGATATTCGACGAGAAGAAGCGCGAGCGCGTCGTGTCCAGCGACGTGGACCTCACCGCGGAAGACCTGATGGACCTGTGCGGCAAGTACAAGGCGCTCGTCAAGGCGCGCCTCAAGAAAGAGTTCCCCCAGGATCCGCAGGCGCAGCTTGACCTTGCCCGCGACGCCGTCTTCAGGTCGTGGAACAACGATCGCGCCAAGTATTACAGGAAGGCCAACGGCATACCCGACGACATCGGCACGGCGGTCAACGTGCAGGCGATGGTATTCGGAAACATGGGCGGCGACTGCGCGACCGGCGTCGGCTTCACGCGGAACCCCGCGACCGGGGCCAGGGAGTTCTACGGCGAGTACCTCATCAACGCCCAGGGAGAGGACGTCGTCGCCGGCATAAGGACCCCGCACCACATAACCGACATGAAGAAGGAAATGCCCCGGGTCTTCGATCAGCTGGTGAAGATCACCACCAAGCTGGAGAAGCATTACAAGGACGTGCAGGACTTCGAGTTCACCGTGGAGGCCGGGAAGCTGTACATGCTCCAGACCCGGAACGGGAAGCGAACGGCGGGGGCCGCGGTAAAAATCGCCGTGGACATGGTCAAGGAGAAGCTCCTCACGCGGGAAGAGGCCCTTATGCGCCTCGAACCGCAGCAGATAGACCAGATGCTGCACCCGGTCATAGATCCCAAGGCGAGGCTCGAGGTCCTGGCCAAGGGGCTCCCCGCATCGCCGGGCGCGGCGTCCGGCGCGGCGGTGTTCCACGCGGAAAGGGCGGTCGAGTGGGCCATGGAAGGAAAGGCGGTGATCCTGGTCCGCAAGGAGACGAGCCCCGACGACATACACGGGATGGACGTGGCGCGCGGAATCCTGACGGCGAAGGGAGGAATGACCTCCCACGCCGCCGTGGTCGCCCGCCAGATGGGGAAGACCTGCGTCGCCGGGTGCGAGGCGATAGACGTGGACGAGTCGACCAACCGCTTCATGGTTTCGGGCCGCGTGATCCGCGAAGGGGATTTCATCTCCCTTAACGGCAGCACCGGCGAGGTGATACTGGGCCAGGTTCCCCTTATCGCCCCCAAGATGACGGGCGCGTTCGGGACGCTCATGTCGTGGGGCGACGCCATACGAAGGCTCAAGGTCCGGGCGAACGCGGACACTCCCCGCGACGCCCGCACTGCGCGCGAATTCGGAGCGCAGGGGATCGGGCTGTGCAGGACCGAGCACATGTTCTTCGCCGAGGACCGCATCCCGCTCATGCGCGAAATGATCCTGGCCCGAACGCTGGAGGAGCGGGAGGCAGCTCTCGAGAGGCTGCTGCCGCTGCAGCGCGAGGACTTCAAGGGGCTGTACCGGGAAATGAAGGGTTACCCGGTGACGATCCGCCTGCTGGACCCGCCGCTGCACGAGTTCCTTCCCAAGCGCGAGGAGCTGATGGTCGAGGTCACCAAGATGGAGCTGCTGCGGGCGGACCGGTCCATCATCGAGGAAAGGCGCAGGCTCCTGGACCGGGTGGAAGAGCTCCACGAGTTCAACCCGATGCTGGGACTGCGGGGCTGCCGCCTCGGCATCATGTACCCCGAGATCAGCCGGATGCAGGCGCGCGCGATATTCGAGGCCGCCTGCGAAGTGATCAAGGAGGGGATCCGGGTGCAGCCGGAGGTAATGATCCCGCTGGTGAGCATGGTCAAGGAGATGAAGGCGCAAAAGGAGCTGATCGTCGCGGTCGCAACCGAGACGATGAAGCGCTACAAGAAAAAGTTCCCGTACACGGTCGGGACCATGATCGAGCTGCCGCGCGCCGCGGTGACGGCGGACGAGATCGCGCGCGAGGCCGAGTTTTTCTCGTTCGGCACGAACGACCTGACCCAGACGACCTTCGGGTTCTCGAGGGACGACTCGGGCAAGTTCATCCAGGCCTACATGTCCAGGTCGGAGCAGTGCCCCAAGTGCGGCTCCAAGCTGGAAAAGAACCTTTCCTGCGCCTCCTGCAAGGTGACCTATACGAAGCGGACCGAGAATATCCTCGAGGCGGACGTGTTCGCGACGCTGGACCAGACCGGGGTCGGGCAGCTGGTACGCATGGGCGTCGAGAAGGGGCGGTCCACGCGGCCGGGCTTGAAGGTCGGCATCTGCGGGGAGCACGGGGGAGATCCCAAGTCGGTGGAATTCTGCCACGGCGCGGGGCTGGACTACGTTTCATGTTCGCCATACCGGGTTCCGATCGCCCGCCTGGCGGCGGCGCAAGCCGTGCTTAAAGAGCGGGCGGCGGCGAAGGCCGGGAAGAAATAGCAGTATTCACTCCTGTTTGGCCATGGCGGCCCCGCGAGGGGCCGCCTTTTTTGGCTTTACATTTCCCGAAAAACACAATATATTGCGTCCAACAGGGCAAGTGTATACATTATATTGATTGTTTTGCGTGAAATTCCGGGACCGCGGCTAAAAGGGATCGATGAAGCTAAAAAAACTGGAACTTTTCGGCTTTAAATCCTTTTACGACAAGACGGTTTTCGATTTTTCCGACGGGATAACCGCGATCGTCGGCCCGAACGGCTGCGGCAAGTCCAACATCGTGGACGCCATACGCTGGGTGCTCGGGGAGCATGCTCCTTCCTATCTGCGCAGCAAGGCCCTCGAGGACGTGATCTTTGCCGGCTCCGACGCCGCCGGCCCCCTGGGGATGGCGGAGGTTTCGCTCACTTTCGGGAACGACGGCGGCACGGCGCCCCCGGGCTACGAGTCATATTCCGAGATCCAGGTGACGCGCCGGACCTTCCGCAACGGCGAGAGCGAGTTCTTCATAAACAAGGTTCCGTGCCGCCTGAAGGACATCGCCGAGCTCTTCCTTGACACCGGCGCCGGAGCGCGCGGCTACGCGATCATTGAGCAGGGAAAGATCCTGACGATCGTAAACGCCCGCCCCGAGGAGAAGCGGATGATCGTCGAGGAGGCCGCGGGCGTCGCGAAGTTCCGCGTCCGGAAGAGGGAAGCCGAGCGGAAGATGGAGAATACCCGCGCGAACCTGGCCCGGGTGAACGATATCCTCGATGAGGTGAAGCGCCAGCTCGGAAGCCTGGAGCGACAGGTGCGCAAGGCGGAAAGGTACAAAACGCTCAGGGAAGAGCTGCGCGGACTCGACCTGCGGATCGCCGCGATGAGATTCCGGGACCTGTCGCTGGAGGGCGGCCGCGTAAGCGCGGATCTTGCCGCGCGCGAGGATTCGCTCCTTTCCGTGCGCGCGGAGCTCTCCCGCCTCGAGGCCGAGATCGAGACGGGCCGGCTGCGCAGGGCGGAGGCGGAAGCCGCCCTGGGCTCGATGCGCGATGCGCACGGGCGGCTTAAAGAGGAGGTCGCGCGCCGCGAGACCGAATATCTCGGCAACCGGAAGCAGGCCGAAGATATCGGGGACATGATCGCCGAGGCGGCCGGCGCCGTCGCCGCGGTTGAAAACGAGATTTCCGAGCTCGAACGGCGCCTCGAGGAATCGGGCGCGGAGGTCGAGCGGCTGGGTGAATCGGTCGCTGCAGCTTCCGCAAGGCACGCGGAGCTCAAGAGGGATGCGGAGGCCGCGCGGGAGGATTACCTGCGGCACAAGGACCTTTCGGACCAGGCCAGGTCCGACCTGATCGTTCGCGTTAACCTCCATTCCAACGCCCGCTCCAGCGCGGATTCCTTCCTGAAGATGATAGAGGACAAGGAGAGGGAGCTGGCGCGCCTTGACCCGCTGAAGGCGGAGGCCGGCTGCGCGGCGCAAAAAGCCGGTGACGAGCTCGAGGCGGCCCGTGAAGCCGAAGCGTCCGCCCGGGAAGGGCTGTCAGCCGCCGGCAGGCTGTGGGAAGAGACCGGCGAGCTCCTTGCCGAGGCGGCGTCGCGGCTCGACGGCGCGGCGGACGCCCACAGGAGGGCCGAGGGGGCGCTGCAGGCGTCATCCTCCAGGCTGGACGCCATTTCCCGGCTCTACGAACGGAAGGACTGGGCCTCCTCGGGGGTCCGCGCCGTGCTGCGCCATTACAGCGCCAGGGTCGACGTCGGAAGCGCGATCGGCGATACCGGAGTATACGGCGTGATCGGCGACCTGGTGGAAACGGACGCCCCCTACGAGAGGGCCGTCGAGGCGGTGCTGGGCGAGCGGATGCAGTCCATCGTGGTGCGCGACCACGACGAGGGGCTCACGGCGCTTAAGTTCCTGAAGGAGACGCGGGAGGGGAGAGGTTCGTTCGTGCCGGTTTCGCTGCGCGCGCGCGACGACGCCTCCGTGTACGCGGGAGAGGACGGGGTGATCGCCCCCTTGGCCGAAATCGTCCGGGTCCCTTCGGAATGCCGCGACCTCGTTCGGGGACTGCTCGGCGGAACGCTCCTCGTGCGCGACATGGAATGCGCGCTGCGCCTGTGGAACCGGAACGGGGTATGGAACACATACGTCACCCTGGACGGCGACGTGGTGACCGCCGAAGGCGCCCTGGCGGGCGGCGCGCAGGCCGACGGCGGAGCGGGGATACTCGCGGTCAAGCGCGAGATGCGGGACCTCGAAAAGGAGATCTCCGGCCTTGCGGAAGAGCTGGCGCGGATCCGGGCGGAAGAGGACGGGATTCGCGCAAGGAAGGCGTCGCTGGAAGCAAGGAAGGAGGAGGCGTTCCGCCTCCGCGAGGAAAGCGCCGCCGCCCTGCACCTGTCGGAGCGCCAGCGCGCCCGGCTCGAGGAAGCGCTGGCGCAGGCCCGGGACAACGTGGACCGCCTGGAACGGGAGCGGGAATACCGGCAGGGCGAGCTTGCGAGGATACGCGGGGAGTTCGGCGCATCGCAGGAAGCCGCGCAGATTTCGGAGCAGGCCAAGGGCGAAGAGGAGGAGCGGGTCCGGCAGCTCCTGTCGGCGCTCGAAGAGAAGCGGATCGCGTCTGAGGATGCCCAGGGGCGGTCGCACTCGGCCGAGGTTGAGCTGACCGGCATGACCGGAAAAGCCCAGGCGGGGGAGCAGGCCCGCGCCGCGCTGGCGGACGCGCTTTCCGGGAAGCGGGCGCAGGCCGAAGAACTGGGCAGGCGAAGGGCCGCGTACGATGAGAGGACCGCAGCGCTCGCGGAAGCGATCGAGAGGGGACGGATCGCCGTCGAGGAAGGGGCGGCGGAACTTTCCCGGCTGCAGGGAAAAGTAGACGGCATCCTGGAAGAGAAGGCGGCGGTGGATGCCGGGCTGGATTCGCTGGAGGGCAGGTCCAAAGACGCCCGCCGCATGGAGGCGGATGAGGCTTCAAGGATATCGGACTTGAGGGTCGCGGTGGAGCGCGTGGAGAAGGACATGGGGATCCTCGATTCGCTGACGTGGCAGCGGTACGAGACACACCCCGCCGATCTGCCCGCCCCGGATGAAACCGGCGATCCGGAGGCGGAGGGCGCGGAGCTTGCGGGATGGGAAACCCGCGCCGCGGAGATCAGGGACCGCATGGCTGCGATCGGCGACGTTAACCTGTCCTCGCTCGAGGAGCACAGGGAGCTGTCCGAGCGGTTCTCCTTCCTCTCCTCGCAGAAGGAGGACCTGGAAAAGTCGCTCGACGATCTGGCCAAGGCGATACAGCGAATAAACCGCACCACGCGCGAGCGGTTCTCCGAGACCTTCGAGAAGATCAACGAAAAACTTGCCGTGGTTTTCCCGAAGCTGTTCCTGGGAGGACGCGCGTTCCTCACCCTGCTGGAGGAGGAGAACCTGCTGGAGACGGGCGTCGAGCTCGTCATCCAGCCGCCCGGGAAGAAGCTGCTGCCGCTGAACTCCTTCTCGGGAGGCGAGAAGTCGCTGGCAGCGGCCGCCATGATCCTCTCCATCTTCCTGGTCAAGCCGTCTCCGTTCTGCCTGCTGGACGAGGCCGACACTGCGCTGGACGAGGCCAACATCGACCGGTTCAACGCCCTCGTCCGGGATATGTCATCCAGCCACCAGTTCCTGCTCATCACCCACAACAAGCGGACGATGGAGCTGGCCGACTCGCTCTACGGGATCACGATGGAAAAGCCGGGAATCTCCAAGGTAGTCTCCGTCAAGTTCAACGCGTGACGAGACCGCATTTCTCACCATGGTTCGTCGCGAGGCGGTGGAGACGGGTATGGCTACAAGGCGTCGCGACGGAGGGCACCGGAGGCGTAGTTGAAACTACGTCGAGGAGCACGACCGAGCGCAACGCAGTAGACATGCCCGTATCCGCCGCCGCAGCAGAAGCATGGTGAGAAATGCGGTCTGACCCCCCCGACTCTTTCTTCTCCCGCCTCAAGGCGGGTCTCGGGAAGACCCGCGAACTGCTCTTCATGAACGTGGAGGCGATCGCGCGCGGGATCGGGCCCGTGGACGAGGGCGTCCTGTCCGACCTGGAGGAGGCGCTTATCCTGGCCGACGCGGGGGCGTCGCTTGCGGGCGAATACGTCGGGGAGCTGCGCGCCAAGTGGCGCCGCGGGGAGCTTCCCGACACCATGGCCCTGCGGGCGGCGCTCCGGGCGATGATAGCGGATACGCTCGCTCCGCGGATGGTGCCGCTTGAGGTGAAGGAGCCGTACCCCTTCGTAGTGCTCGTCGTCGGCGTGAACGGCGTCGGGAAAACGACCACGATAGGGAAAATCGCCCACTGGCTGAAGGAAGGGGGCCATACGGTCCTGATGGCGGCGGGCGACACGTTCCGGGCGGCGGCGATCGAACAGCTTGCGATATGGGCCGAACGCGTAGGCGCCGACCTCGTCAGGCACAAGGAGGGCTCCGACTCGTCCGCCGTGGCGTTCGATGCCGTGCGCGCCGCGAAGACCAGGGGAGCGCATGCCGTCCTCATCGACACCGCTGGACGCCTTCACACGAAGGCGCCCTTGATGGAGGAGATGCGGAAGGTGGTCCGCGTCATCGCCAGGGAGATGCCCGAGGCGCCCCACGAGGTGCTGCTCGTGCTTGACGCCACCAACGGCCGCAACGCGATCGCGCAGGCGAAGACCTTCCAGGAGTTCACGGGAGTGACGGGGCTGGCGCTGACCAAGCTGGACGGCACGGCCAAGGGAGGCGTGGTGCTTTCGGTGACGCGTGAAATCGGCGCCCCGATCCGGTTCATCGGAGTCGGGGAATCAGTGGACGACCTGCGCCCCTTCGACGCCAAGGCATTCGCCGAGGCCCTTTTCTGATTTCCGCCGCCCCATGATCGATACGCTCTTCCTCCAGGTGCTGGGAGGCGCGCTGCTGCTCCTTTACGGCGTCCGGATCACGGGCCAGGGATTCGAGCTGGCTCTGGGGGAGAGGCTTCGGGGGTGGTGGACCGCTCCGGGCCGCAGCAGGCTGGGAGGGTTCGGGGCAGGCATGGTCGGTACCTCCCTGCTGCAGAGCTCCGGCGCGGTCGTCACCCTCCTCATCTCCTTCGCCGAGATCGCCCCGCTCCCGCTTGCGCAGTCCCTTGCGATCGTTCTGGGCGCCGACCTCGGCAGCACGCTGACCGTGCAGGTCCTCTCGTTCCGGATCTACCAGTACGCCCTCCCCGTCCTCTCGGTGGGGATCATCCTCTTTCTGTGGGGCAGGAAGCCCAAGGCCCGGGCGGTCGGGCAGGGCGCGGTCGGATTGGGTTTCATGCTCCTGGCGCTCAAGCTCCTCTCGGACGCGGCTATCGAGGTCGGCCGCGTTGAGAGCCTGCGCTCACTCATGATGGACCTGGGCGGGGCGCCACTCGTCGCCTTCGCCTGGGGAGTCGCCTTGAGCGCGCTTTTCCAGAGCGGGACCGCCGTGATGATACTGATGATAGCCTTCAGCCAGCAGGGGGTGCTTCCGTTGCCGGCGGTCCTCCCCATGGTGCTCGGCGCCAACGTGGGCGGGACTTCGGTCGCGTTCGTCGCGGCTTCCGGACTGGCGGCGGAAGGGCGGCGCGTCGCTTGGGGACACATGCTCATGAAGACGGCAGGCGCCCTCCTGTTCCTTCCGTTCTTTCCGCTGCTCCAGGGGTTCCTGGTTTCACTGGCGCCGGACCCGTCGCGCATAGTCGCCAACGCGCACACCATGTTCAACCTGACGCTGTCGGTCCTGTTTTTCCCGCTGGTCCCCCGCGTGGCGTCGATCCTTTCGGGCATCGTCCCGGAGAAAAAGGTTCCGGAACCGAAGGGTAAACCCGTGTACCTGGACCGGAATCACCTGCCGGTGGCGGGAGCGGCGCTGGGGCAGGTCGCCCGGGAAATCGTCCGGATGGCCGACATGATCCAGGATATGCACGGGGAAGCCTTGCGGGCTATCCGCGACGTCGGCGAATCGCACGCGGATCTTATCCGGCGGATGGACGACGACGTCGACAGGCTGACGGGCGAGATCAAGGTGTTCATATCCGCGCTTGGCGAGGGATCGCTCGATTCCGCGCAGACGAGCAGGGCGGTGGCGTATATCGCCATAGTTTCCGACCTGGAGAACATCGGCGACTTCATCGACAAGACGCTCGGCGACCACGTGCGCCGGATGGCGGAGAGGAAGCAGCGATTCTCCGACGAAGGAGCGGAAGAGCTCGCGGGCTTCCTCACGAAGGTTGAGGAGATGTACAGGGAAGCGGTCTCGGCGTTCGTAACGCGCGACAGGAAGGCGGCGGAGATCGTCATCGAGCGGAAAAAGGAGATCGGCCGGATGGAGCGGGAGCTGCGGCACGCCCATATACGCCGCTTGCAGAAGGGCACGCGCGAGTCCCTGGAATCGAGCGCGGCGCACCTCGACATTCTTTCCGCATGGAAGGTGATCGCCTCCCATTGCACGGCGATCGCCTACAACGTCTTCCAGATGGAGGAGTAGCCGGGGAAGGAAGGTTTGACGGCGCCGGTCCTTTCCGCGTTGATTCGCGGTGGGCTCCTTGGTATAAGGAGTTCTGCGGCGCTATCCGGCTCGCGGGAATACATATGCATGCCCAGGGGGAACCGAAAAAAATGGCGGATGAACCGTTTGCCCTGATCGAGAAGAAGATCAACGACCTTGCGGGGCTGGTATCGACGCTCAAGAAGGAGAACGCGGCCCTTTCGGCCCAGCTCGGGCAGAAGGGATCGGAAGCCAAGGATCTTGCACGGAAGGTCGCCGAACTTACGCGGGAGCGGGACGAGATCCGGGGGCGGGTCGAGAAAATCCTGTCGCGTCTTGAAAACATTGAGTTGTGACCTTGCGGTTGTATAATGAGGGTGTAGAAGGGGATGAGCAGAAGGTACGACGTTAACATCGCCGGCTACTCGCTGACCGTGAAGACGGAACGGTCGGCCGAGCATATGGAGCGCCTCAGCGAACTGCTCAACCAGAGGGTGCGCGAGGTGCAGAAGTCGGGCGCGACCGCGAATTATCTCAACGTGGTCATGCTGGCGGCGATGAAGCTGGCAGACGAGGTGTTGGAGCTCAGGGGCGAGCGGGAAGACGAAAAGAGGAGTTTCGAGCGCAAGAGCCGGGACCTGCTCGACACGTTGGAAAGCGCGCTCAAGGAAAGGGGTTGACGGGGCTGATCGGCCCCTGCAGTGCGCGTGATTGGCGGGAGAGTTTGAGCCAACACATGACGAAAGGGATCCCTTCCCGCCGGCGGTGAGCACGCCCCGAAGGGGGAAGCCTGAAACCGGCGTATCCAGGGAGCCCACCTGGTGAAAACCAGGTTCGACTCAAACGCCGACACGGCACAGGGCAGGGGCTTTTCCCGTAATTTTCCGCGGGACCCCGCGTTTATATAGATTCGGGCGGCAGGACAAGGTTTTTACTACGTTCGACCACGAATAAGGTTCGGTCGTTTCGCCATAGAGGACTTTCGGTAGCGTCGCGAGGTCGCGCGTTTCCTTACCTCGCCTTATTCGCGGTTCCTGCCTGCCTCCTTTATCCCGTTTTCCGGTAGGTCGTTCATGCTTGTCGCAGAGCGCAAGGCCCAGCTTCGCCGGACCGAACGCAACCGCGTGCGCCTGTGCGCGCACGGGAAAGAGCTCGCGGAGAAAAGCGCCGCGGCCCAGAACCGGTTCCTCGCCGCATTCCCGCCCATCCCGGGCGGAAGGGTGGCATTGTATGCGGCCGTGGACGGCGAGGTGGGGACGGAGTGCATCCGGTCCCGATACCTCTCTGCGGGCGCGATCCTTTATTACCCGCGGGTCATGGAAGACGGCAACCTGTCCTTTTACCCCGACGGGGGCGACGACGGCTGGGTGCGGGGAAAGTACGGACTTTTGGAGCCGCTGATCCGTCCGGGGGTCGCCGGCATGCGCGGCGGATTCGACCTGGTCGTCGTTCCCGGGATGGCGTTCGACTCCAAGGGCAGGCGCCTGGGAAGAGGGTACGGGTATTACGACCGGTTCCTGTCCGGCCTCTCCGGGTCGGCCGTGACCGTGGGACTTGCGTATTCCATGCAGCTGCTGCCGGAAGTCCCGGTGGACGACCGGGACGTCCCGGTGGACGTCGTGGTGACGGAGGACGCGGTCCTCCGGGCGCCCCGAGAGCACCTTGATCGACACATAAAATAGATGCGGCACCGAGGAGGATTCCTTTGGATACGAACATGATCGTCATTGCGCTGGCCTTTCTCGCGGCCGCGCTCGGCCTGGCCGTGGCGGTTCTTCTCACGAAGAAACGCTCGGCGGAGGACCGGGTGCGTGCGAGCGAGGCGAAGGCCGAGGAACTTTTACAGAATGCGAGGAAAGAGGCCGAGAACATTCTGAAGGAGGCTACGCTCCAGGCGAAGGACCACCAGCTCCAGGTGAAGCTCGATTTCGAGCGGGAGACGCGCGACCGCAAGAACGAGATCGCCCAGCTCGAAAAACGGCTCCTGCAGAAGGAGGACCAGCTCGACCGCAAGACCGAGGCGCTCGATGCAAGAGCGCTGGAATTCGGCCGCAAGGAGAAGGAGCTTTCCGAATTCTCGAAAAAGCTGGAGGGGCAGCAGTCGGAGCTTAAGGACGCGCTTCAGAAAGCGGCGGAGAACCTCGAGCGGATCGCCGGAGTGACCGCCGAGCAGGCGAAGGCCGAGCTGGTGGAGCTTGTCGCCGACGAGGCGAGGATGGAGGCGGGGAGAAAGATACGAGCCATGGACGAGGAGTTCAAGGAGGAAGCCGCCCAGAAGGCCAGGAAGATGATCGCGCTCTCGGTCCAGCGGTACGCGGCGGACTACGTCGCCGAGCACGTTGTGACCGCCGTGCCGCTCCCCTCCGAGGAGATGAAGGGAAGGATCATCGGCAGGGAGGGGCGAAACATACGCGCTTTCGAGGCCGCGACCGGGATCGACATAATCATCGACGACACCCCTGAAGCCGTCATCCTCTCGGGATTCAACCCGGTGCGGCGCGAGGTGGCCCGCATCTCCCTGACCCGCCTGGTGCAGGACGGACGCATACATCCCGCGAGGATCGAGGAAACGGTGGAGAAGGTGACGAAGGAGGTCGACGAACTTGTCCGGGAGGCCGGGGAGCAGGCGCTCTTCGACCTCGGGCTGCACGGGATCCATCCCGAGCTGGTCAAGCTGATCGGCAAGCTGAAATACCGCACATCGTACGGCCAGAACATCTACACCCACTCGCTCGAGGTGGCGTTCCTGTGCGGGATGATCGCCTCGGAACTCGGGCTTTCCACGAAGATCGCCAAGCGGGCGGGGCTGCTCCACGACATCGGCAAGGCGGTCGACCACGAGATCGAGGGGCCACACGCCCTTATCGGGGCGGACCTGGCGAAGAAGTACGGGGAGCCGGTTCGGGTCGTGCACGCCATCGCGGCGCACCACGAGGACGAGTCGCCGCACGACATACTCCCGATCCTCGTCCAGGCGGCGGACGCCCTTTCCGGCGCCCGTCCCGGGGCGCGGCGTGAGATGCTTGCGAACTACCTCAAGCGGCTGGAGGACCTGGAGAAGATCGCGAAGTCGTTCGCGGGCGTCGAGAAGTCCTACGCCATACAGGCCGGGCGGGAGATCCGCATCATCGTCGAGAACCAGAAGATCAGCGACGACGCCGCCACGATCCTGGCGCGGGATATCGCCAAGAAGATCGAGACCGAGCTGTCTTATCCCGGCCAGATCAGGGTCACGGTCATCCGGGAAACCCGGGCGGTCGAGTACGCGAAGTAATGTGGGTTCTCTTCTTCGGTGACGTCGTGGGCAAGCCGGGCCGGAAGGCCGTGCGGGAGTTCATGTCCCGCATGGGCGGGCGCCGGGACGTCGACCTCGTCGTCGCGAACGGGGAAAACGCCGCGGGAGGAGTCGGCGTCACCGAGACAGTCGTGCGAGAGCTTTTCGACGCCGGGGTGGACGTTCTGACCAGCGGCAACCACGTCTGGGACAAGCGGGAGGGGCTGTCCCTCCTCCAGGGGGAGGGACGCGTCCTGCGACCGGCGAATTATCCGCCCGGGGCGGACGGCCGCGGATGGGGCGTCTTCAACGGCCGCAGCGGCGCTCCGTACGCCGTCGTCTCGCTGATCGGGAGGGTGTTCATGGGGCAGTACGACTGCCCCTTCCGCTGGATGGATGCCGAGCTTCCCGGAATCCGGCGGAAGGCGGCCGCGATCATCGTGGATTTCCACGCGGAGGCGACATCCGAAAAGAGAGCGATGGCGTTCCACCTGGACGGCAGGGTGGCGGCCATCGCCGGCACGCACACGCACGTACAGACCGTGGACGCGCAGGTGCTGCCGGGGGGAACGGGGTACGTCACGGACGCGGGGATGTGCGGCTCCTCGCCGTCGGTGATCGGCATGGACCCGAAGGGAGTGCTGCGCCGCTTCCTCCTGCAGGTTCCCACCCGGTTCGAGGTGGCCGCCGGGGAGCCGGAGGCCGCGGGGGTGTTTTTCGACATCGACGCCTCGAGCGGCGTCTGCAGGGCGGTCGAGTCTTTTGTCATGACGGAATCACGGATGAGGAGCGCGGACGAATGGAAGAGATTCTCAAGTCCCTGAAGCGCGGCGCCGTCGACGTCATAGCGGCGGAGGAGCTCGAGCGCAAGCTTCTCCGATCCGGGAAGGAGGGGCGTCCGCTGCGCGTCAAGGCGGGCTTCGATCCCACGGCGCCCGACCTGCATCTGGGCCACACCGTCCTCATACAGAAGCTCAAGCACTTCCAGGAAGCCGGCCATCGCGTGGTCTTCCTGATAGGCGACTTCACGGGAATGATCGGCGATCCCACCGGGAAGGCCGAGACGCGCAAGGTGCTGACGCGCGAGGACGTCGAGCGCAACGCCGCCACCTACAAGGAGCAGATATTCAAGATCCTCGACCCATCGGGAACCGAGGTGCGGTTCAATTCCGAATGGCTATCGGGGCTGCCCATAGAGGAGCTCGTCAGGATCGCCGCGCAGATGACGGTGGCGCGGATGCTGGAACGGGACGACTTCCGCAGGCGGTACGAAGGCGAGCGCCCGATTTCGATCCACGAGTTCCTGTATCCGCTGTTCCAGGGGTACGACTCGGTCGCCCTTCGCGCGGACGTCGAGCTGGGCGGGACCGACCAGAAGTTCAACCTCCTCGTGGGCCGCGACCTGCAGCGGGTGTACGGGCAGGAGCCGCAGGTAGTGATGACGACGCCTTTGCTCGTGGGCCTGGACGGCGTGAACAAGATGAGCAAGAGCCTCGGCAATTACGTCGGCATAACCGAGCCGCCGGAAACCATATTCGGGAAGATGATGTCGATCTCCGACGACCTTATGCTCAAGTATTACGAGCTGCTCTCCGACGTAAGCGTCAGCGGGCTGGAGGAGCTTAAAAGAAGCCTTGGGGACGGCAGCCGGCACCCGATGGATGCCAAGGTATCGCTCGCGGGGGAGATCGTCGCGCGCTTCCACGGAAGCAAGGCCGCGCGGGATGCGGAAGAAGGGTTCCGCAGGAGATTTTCCGGCAAGGAGTTCCCCGAGGATGCGCGCAGGGTGCCTGGGAGCGCCCTGGCCGGCAAGACCGACCTTGCGTCGGTAGTATCGATGGTTTCGGCGTCGTTCACCTCCAAGTCCGCAGTGCGAAGGCTCATCGAGCAGGGAGGGCTGGAAGTAAACGGCGAGAAGGCGGCGGATCCCGCCAGGCAGATAGTGCCGGAAGGCGAAATACGCCTGAAAATCGGCAAGAAAGAGTTCGTGATCGTAACCTTCGGCTAGGTTCGCCCACGGGGCGTATTTACGCTTGCATCCTGCCGGCCGTTCGGCTATATTCCCAACTCCCGCGGGGGAGTTGAAGCGCCGATTCCTGCGGCGTTACAATGAATGGTGGGAAGGCGTGAATTCTTCCCTGAAATTGGGAATTACCCCTTGACACCGTTTTTGCTCTTTCGTATAGTTACAAGTCTGCCTTGAGGGCACCCCTCCGGGCGAATCGGCGGATCTTTGAAAACTGAACAGGGAATGCAGAAGGTGCGTGTAGGATCCTGTCTTTTCCGTTTTTAAGTGGAGAGTTTGATCCTGGCTCAGAACGAACGCTGGCGGCGTGCTTAACACATGCAAGTCGAGCGCGAAAGGGAGGGGCAACTCTCCCGAGTAGAGCGGCGCACGGGTGAGTAACGCGTGGGTAACCTACCCCCGGGCGGGGGATAACTACTCGAAAGGGTGGCTAATACCGCATGAGACCACGGGGTCTTCGGACCTTGAGGCCAAAGGCGGCGCCGGCTTGCCGGCGCTGTCACCTGGGGATGGGCCCGCGTACGATTAGCTTGTTGGCAGGGTAACGGCCTACCAAGGCTACGATCGTTAGCTGGTCTGAGAGGATGGCCAGCCACACTGGAACTGAAACACGGTCCAGACTCCTACGGGAGGCAGCAGTGAGGAATATTGCGCAATGGGGGAAACCCTGAC
>JBLNEW010000073.1:0-5576 GCA_050263095.1 Deltaproteobacteria bacterium
ACTTCTTCCAGGTCGCCCGGATCTTCTCCGAGGAGAGAATCCTTGCCGAGGACGATTCGTATCGCGCCTATCGCGAGCGGGTGCGATTCCGGCTGATCCCCGGAATCTTCTGAAGGGCGAACCCCTCACGGGGCGGGAGCGTGTCCCGCGGATTTCCGGCCCCAGATAACGATGTTCCACGCGAGTCTGCGGACGAGCGGGAGCCTCAGCAGGAGACCGTCGAGCCGCAGCAAAGGCCGGAACCACCAGGCGATGCGCCCCGGATCCTCCCTCAATATCCTTTTCCAGTATCGGTCCTCGTTGGGATGGACCCTCTCTATCAGAAAATATTTCAGGAAGAGGAGGAGCGTCGTCAACCAGAACTCTCGATGTGACACGCCGCCGAACACCTCTTCGAATATCTTCAGGTGCCCGAACCGAAGCGGACGCTCGTCTTCCGTTCGCACATCAGTGGCGAGGCGCCGATACACGTTGATGACGGGATTGTAGGCCAGGGGGTCGAAGAAGAAGAACCGCCCCCCGGGGGCCAGGGCCCGTTCCACGGCGACCAGGAAGGACCTGATATCGTCGAGGTGGTGCAGGACATTGGCTCCGTAGACGACGTCGAAGCGGCTCTCTCCGAAATCGAAACGATCGGGCGGCGACAGGAGGGGGGAGACCGTCACGCCGTACTGCTCGGCCAATTCGGTACATCGTTCGAGCATGACGGGCGAAATGTCGTTCGCCGTCACCCGTGCGCCCTGGCAGGCGAAGTAGACGGACGATTCCCCGAATCCCGCTCCGACGTCGAGGACGCGAAGGTCGCGGATCTCTCCCATCTGCGCCCGGATGAAGCGGTTTTCCTGAGCCGTGATGTTCTCGAAGGCATCGAAAACGCGGATTTCGGATAAGGACGTCCGGGCCGCCCACGCATCGTGGAACGCCCGTTCCTTGAGGTCACGCGTTCGATTCAACTTCCGTCCCGTCGGCATGGATCCCGCCGGCATTCAGGCCGCAATATTCCTCGACAAGGAAAATCGGCCTCCGCTTGACCTCGGTGTAGATCCGGCCGGTATATTCGCCCAGAATGCCGAGTATGAGGAGATTGAACGTGCCGAACAGGATGGTGGCCAGGATGAGAGACGGCCAGCCCGGGACCATCGCCACATCGAAAAAGAAATAGAGCACGGTGTTGTAGACGAGGTAGAGGAGAAACGGGATCATCAGGACAAACGCCGCGATGTAGGCGGCACGCAACGGCCAGAAGGAAAGGGATACGATGCCGTCCATGGCCAGGCGCATCATCTTCGTGAGGGAGTATTTCGTGGTCCCCGAATGACGCGGGGCTCGATCGTACTCGACCACGCCCTTCTCGAATCCGAGCCAACCCACCAGGCCGCGGATGTACCGGTGGCTTTCCGAAAACCGCCTGAAGGCGTCCACGGCGGATCGATCCATCAATCGGAAATCGCCGCTCCCCTCGGGCGCCTCCGTTTCGGACAGACGCGAAATGACCCTGTAAAAAAGTCTGGCCGTCCACAACTTGAACCGGGTCTCCCCTTGCCTCGTCCTGCGAACCGCCAGGACGACCTTGTCCCCGGCCTCCCACCTCTTGACGAGTTCGGGAATGACTTCCGGGGGATCCTGCAGGTCTGCGTCGATGGAAACAACCGCGTCCCCGGGCGCCACTTCGTATCCGCAGGTGAGGGCGGCCTGATGACCGAAATTCCGCGACAATCTGATGCCGCAAAAACGATCATCGGTTTTGCTCGCGGCGATAATCATCTTCCATGAATCGTCCCGACTGCCGTCGTCGATAAGAATTACCTTGACTTTGTACCTGTCACCCAATCCGTCGATCACTTTTGTCAATCGAACGATAAAGCGTGCAAGCACGGACTGTTCATTGAATATCGGCACAATGATCGAGAGATTGGTCTTTTCTTTCATGTGGATGATCGCCTTCCCATGGTTTCATCGGCAATTGCAGATTGAAATATCCATTATTCGTTTAAACATCGCGACCCCAACCCCGACTCGACGTTCTGCCAACTTGTCTGTATTTCATGATCAGATCCTGATTTTCCGGTTTGTTCTTGACGAATATACTCGCCATCGGGTCCGAATAAATCGGTTTCCATGCTTCGGAATTCGACAGAAATCTTGACAAAAACGAGTCTTTATTAAAAATAATCCAGTTGATGTCGTATTTATCCAATATTTTGTCCCATCCCGGCTTCAGGCTGATCACGTCAAGATAATCCTGAAAACGCTCCCTCATGTATATTTCGTGTCGGCTGTCGATGAAGACCTTGTGTTGTGGGTACAACGCATAGATCATATAATCGCCGAACTCATCCAGGTTGAACATGTTTCCTTCAAGTCGTTCTTTCTTCAGGAATTCGACGGCCGACATCGGCTTCAGGTTCTTTTCCTCGAATTTGAATGAAGTATCCCCCCTCGATGCCATGACAATTATTACCAGGACTGCAGCAACCGGCCATAGATAGCCGCCTGATCGTGCGTCGATATCGGCGACGCTCGAGGATCGGCGTGAATACGCGGGCGACAAACCTCTCAAGAATTCATTCCTGTTCAGATCCATGTATTTCGACATGATCGGCGCGGCGATGACTGCAAAGAGCGCGATATGTCTTGCCGAGTACAAGGACATGTATGTAAAAACAAGGATGAGAGAAAGCTCGATCGCGTCCAGCCGCATTCTCGAGACCGACAATACAGCAATCATGAGCATTAATAAGTATTTATAGAAGATCGGTTTATGAAAATTCGGCGACAGGAACTCTTGGACGTTGTCCATCAGCAATTGGTCCGAAACGACCTGAAAGGGAATGGTAATAGCGTGGTACCCGCTCGGATTTACAAGGGATGCAAGGAGACACGCCAACAGGGTCAGAAAGAGCGATCTTCCGGCTTTCCAATGAACCTCCTTCTCCACCCCTTTGGAAATGAACCCATTAAACAGATTTCCGACCAGAAAAATAGATATCAGCAAAATGCTGACAATAAAACCGCCGTGCAGGTTGACCCAAAATAGAGTAATCAGTGGCAGCCAATACAGATGGCTCCTTTCACTATATTGGAATGTATTGAGTATGCGCAGGACAATAGTTGAAAATAATATCGAAAATATATGAGGTCGCGCAGTCCAACTGATCTGCGAAGAAAGGATAACGATAAGAAACAATAAGATATCCATCAATATATTGTCTTTATTGTGACGCATGAAGACAAAAAATAAAGAATAGGTGAAAGATATCAGAGTTATGAAAAAGATGACGATGCCTGTCAGCCCAAAGGAGTCGTGGACCACCGACATGATGACTTGTGACAGCCATTCATGGGTCGACCACGAGTGGGGAGGGGAACCGTAGGAAAAATGGTCGAATGAGGGCAGCGCCCGCTCCTCCAGGATGATGCTCCCCATCCTGATGTGAATCCCGGTGTCCCCGTCTACCAGAAGCCTGTTCCCGACGTTCAATGACAGTTGAAGAAACAGGATCAGAAACAGAAAATGAGCGATGGAGGGGATGAGGAAATTGACTCTCTTGACCTCCAAATGCATGGGCCTCCTTTCACGCGGGAAACGTCCCGGTCCGGATTCGATACTCAGGAGGGTGCGACGAAAACGAACGGGTACAGAACTTCCACCGTGCGTCCGGAAGTCGGTTCGAAAGTCCAACGGCCGACTTTCTCCAGGATGGTCGTCACGAAGGCGTTGTCACTGACAGCGAATTCGACAGACTCGGCATCCCGGACCTTCCCGGAAGGGTCGATCCGGAACCGGACGAGCATCTTCCCTCTCAATCCGGGGTTCCGGCGGATGGAGGCGGAATACGCAGCCTCCAGCTCCGGGAGGTATCCTCGGACCTTTTTCCGGATCATCTCGCGAATCCACGGGGGGATCGGCTCGCCCGAGGACGATCCGTCGCCGCCGAACATCATCGAGGCCTGAATCTCGTCGCCGACCCCGATTCCGGCATGCCCGGCCTGGCGCAGCCTGCTCTCCAGCTCGTCCATCTGCCGCCGAAGCGCCGTGGCCTCCTCGTGGGCAGTCGCCGGGGCGAAGTCGCCCGGCCGGAGAGACGCCTCGTTCTGCCATTGGCGGACGGGAATGTCCCCCGCTCTCCCCTTTTTCGCGCTCCCGGCAGCGTCCGGCGCCTCGGCGAGTGCGGAATCGAGTTTCTTGAGCCATCGGTCCGCGGAAGAGCGCCGAGGTGTTTCCTGACGGGGCGCGGGGGCGATGGGGTCGGGGGCCTCGGGTCGGACACTGGCGTCGGCCGCGGACGAAACCGGTTCTTCGTCGGTGAAGGTCGACATCGGCTCGTCGGCGAGCTCGACAATCACCACGGGGGGAATCGCGTCGGCCGGGAAATAGGACGAGACGCTCGAGCCCAGGACGATCGCGCCCCCATGCAACAGGACCGACGGGATCATCATCCATCGGATGAGCCTGGCCTGCCTATTTTCCCTTCCGTAGGGGTCCAATAACCCGTTCATCGCAACCGTCACAGCTCCGTGAAATAATCCCGGCACGCCCGCTTGATCAGCTCGTTCTCGAGCCGGGGCGCGGTCCCGTCGTACTGGCAGATCTCCACGACGCGGCTCAAGATGTCGTTCGGATGGCACGCGCTGAAGCGGATCCCGCGCTTCCCGTGTTCCTCGTCCATCAGGTATCGGATCGCTTCCTGCCGGAACTCCAATCCCAGCCGGCCGCAGACCTGGCGGCAGATCGCCACGTACTCCCCCTCCTTGAGATAGTCGATCTTGATCTTGTAACCGATCCGCCGGAGGAACGCTTCATCGGCCAGGTCCCTCGGCTCGATGTTCGTGGAGAACAGGATGATCTGATCGAACGGGATCTCGAACTTCTTCCCGTTCTGAAGCGTCAGGTAATCCCGCGCCTTCTCCAGGGGGACGATCCACCGGTTGAGAAGGTCGAAGGGGCGGACCAGTTGGCGTCCGAGATCGTCGATGATGAAGACCCCGCCGTTGGCCTTGACCTGCAGCGGCGCTTCGTAGAACCTGGAGACCTGGTCGAAGCTCAGGTCGAGCATCGCCAGCGTCAGCTCTCCTCCGGCGATCACCACGGGTCGCTCGCAGGGGACCCACCGGCGGTCATGGCCAGTTCGATCCTCCAGGATCGCCCTCGCCGGATCCGGACGTCCGTCGAGGTCGACCTTCCTGTGGTTCACGGGATCGTAAACCCGGATCACCTGGTTGTCCACGGCCACAGCATGAGGTATGAATACGCCCCCGCCCAGGACCTGGCACAGCCGTTCGGCAAGGAACGTCTTGCCGTTCCCCGAGGGACCGTAGAGGAATATCGATCGACCCGAGTTGACCGCCGGCCCGGTGCGGTCGAGAAGGCCCGGCTCCAGGACGACCCCGTCGAAGGCCCGATGGACCCTGTCGCGGGTCACCGCCATTTTTCGGACCGTCTGCCTTCTCGCCACGTCGCTGTACAGCTTCAACGTGACCGGAGCGGGGCCCACGTAGCCGGACTGTTGTAGAAACTCGCGCGCCCTTTCCCTCCCCAGGTCCGTCAGCGCATACGTATAGGACCCGCGGATATC